>CP135238.1:600000-1200000 GCA_032834875.1 Sulfuracidifex metallicus DSM 6482 = JCM 9184 | reverse complement strand
CACAATCCCATCAGCAGGTATGTTCTCCCCTGACTTGATTACAACCACGTCACCGGATTTCAGTTCCTTAGCGTTAACTTTGCTTCCGTCCTTCTTAATGGCTATCATCTCGGGAACCTTGACTTGGGTTGATATCTTATATTTCAGATAGGACTCTAGAGTTTTTCCTATTAGCACGAAAGTTATCAGCATTGAAGACACGTCAAAGAAGGTAGTCTTACCTAAAGCTAAGAAATAGAGGCTTGAAAACCACAGTATGTTTGAAGCCAAAGAGATGAGGGTGTCCATGTTGGCGTTCTTGTTGAGTGTAGCCCTTATGAAACCCTTGTGGAATGTAGATCCTGAAAAGAATTGAACAGGAATGGACAGGATAAGTTGCAAGATTCCGTGTGTCAGAAGAATGAAGGGAAGCAGAACTATACCTACTATCAACCTAATCTCCCTGTCTTTGAAGTCCTTTCTAGCCACGTCCTCTTCCTTTCCGCTCTCTATTACCTTAGCTGAGTAACCTGAGGATGTTAACTTTTCAGCTATTTCAGTCGCTGATGTCTCTTCCGGATTGAACTCCACGTTTATCGTACCTAATCCTGGATTATCCAAAGCCTGAATGACCCCAGGTAAGGACTCCACAAACGTCCTCACCTTGGACATGTCCTCAGGAAGAACATTAACCTTCAGAGTAGCTCTAGAAGTTACTACGTCATATCCAGCCTTCCTTACAGCCCTTACTACTTCCTTCAGACGTACGTTTCCATCCATTATTATCTTAGCTGATGATGTAGCTAAGTTAACCTCGGCCTCGCTCACTCCTTTAACATTCTTCAACGCACCTGAAACAGTATTAACGCAGGAGGCACAATGCATCCCCCCAATTCTCAGTTTAGTTTCCTTCTCTTTTTTCTCCTTCTTCTCACCCTCAGTCTGGTTGGATTCCATCATTTTCGCCCATTCAAATCATTCCTTAGCAACAGTGATCTTCATGATGGCCGTGATGATGACCATGACCTTGCATCCCCGGCATTCCCTTAGGTCCTCCTTTTATATAGCCCTCTGGGTCTGATAGGAAAGCTTTCTTACAAGCTTCGGAACAAAAACGATAGATCTTACCTTTATACATTGTCTTGAGGTTAGTAGTTTCCTCCACTTCCATTCCACAAACAATACATTTGTCCATAGACATTCAGTTGTATGCATAGAATATCACTTTTTCTTCGTGCACTATGCACCTAAAAAGATGAAGATCGCTCGTTATTAACTAGGAAACATCTATCACTTTTTAGATGCAACTTTAACGAATTTTTTAATTGGAATGTGTTTTTTCCTTAAAAATGTTATTAATATTATTTTTTAAGCAAAAAAATTATTAAGATTCTTAATTATAGATATATCTTATCTTTTTTTTTAAAAATATAAAACTTTAGAATTTCTACTTAAGTATTTCGCTTCGTTTCTCTAATTGATATTTAATTCCCTTCAGGCATGAAGTACAACAAAGGTAATAAGTCCGATTGTTTCTATTATACGTAAAATATTTTTCCCCTTGGTGTATTTCCTTACCACAGTAGTCGCAAGTGAGGGTTATGGTGAACTGAGGGTCACTAATGTTTCCCTTCATGGAAATGAAGACTTGTTTAGCCTTGACTTCAGCGGTCCTTCTTAATAGCGAGTCCACGTCGTCAGCCCTCGCCACGCACATGTTGTTTTCATCTATGAGTGGATAGCATTCCTCGCACCAGCTTGCACACTCTCCTACAATGAAGATAGTAGGTCTATTGTCAAGAGTTACCTTTAATTTAACTCCCTTTTGAAGGACAGATCTAAGAACTCTTGAGGCGGTGTTTCTGTTAACGTTAAGCTCAAGCGCAAGCTCCTTTACGGTTATCCTTGGGTTCTTCCTTAACACCTGAATAGCCCTAAATTCTAACTCGGAAAACTTCATAGATGAAATATGGAAAAAGGATATTAACCTTTATTGCTAATTGATAGATGTGGACAAACCAAGCCTAAGTTCTTCCTCAGTAGAGGCAATAAGATACGTTGTGATTAAGCTTCTTGCAGGTAAAAAGTACGTGGTAGACGCGGTTTATAGATACTTGGTAGAAGGAAAGGGACCAAGCGAGTTAGCGTCAGAGTACAACGTTACAAAACATAGGATAAGAGGAAACATAGTGAGGTTCATAGAGAAGTCTGGAGGAGAAAGGAAGGCCAGAGCCATGGCTAAGCTTCTAGCTGAAACTTCAATCGAAGTTACCCCAATAGTAAAGGGTGGAGTATGTACAATCTGCGGTGAGAGAGTACAAGAAGATAACGTAGATAGGCACATAGCTACGAAACACAAACATGAGGTTCAATATCTGACTAACAAGACTAAAATGGCAATAATAAAGGTAAAGAAGGAAAAAGAAAGGGAGGCAATGAACAGTTAAACTCCGAGAAATGAGAAGACATTATTAAGAAATAAGTAATATATCAATTAACATGTTTTATTACGTTTGTTAATTCTTAAGATTAAATTTTCAGCAACAGAAGAATTTTATAGACGTCGTGTGATACTCTTTCTCCCGATAAGTATGATAATGTTAAGCTACCTTTTTTTCATGCCTAATATTCCGCTAGAGTCCCTTTCTCCCTTGCATGTCTGAAAGCCACCCTGAAGCTAAATATGCCTAAAGGAACAAGAATTACGTCAAATATCAATAGAGCAGCCACAATATTCCAGATGCTAGAGATACTTGCATCCATCAACATAGAATCCCTTAATCCATTTAGAGCCCACGTAAGCGGTAAAGCATAGCTCACGTATCTTAATGCCAACGGGAGGACTGTCACGGGGAATACCGTACCGCTCATTAAAGTGGTAAAAGTGGAGAAGAAAAACGACACTGGATTTCCTTGTTTTATAATCATCGTAAACGCACCTGAAAGTGAGGCAAGCCCAAACGTTGAGACAATCAATGTTATCAAGACTAATCCTGTGGATACGAAGTTTACGTCGTACCGAACTCCTAGTGCGTAACCTACGGAGAGAATTACCACAGCGTTAATTGTGTTTAGAAGAAATCCCCAGAGCGCGGAATACGTGAGAAAGCCCGTTACACCTGCCTTTGATATAACGTAATATTCTATAGTTCCGTAAAGTTGCTCGTTTCTAAGTCTCTGGCTTATGGTAGTAATTACTGACGACATATAACCCTGAAAAGCTAGGCCTATAACGAAAAACTGCGTATAATCATGAACTCCCACAGCTGAAACTACGTGCTGTCCAAGGGATGTACCTACAAAGTAATAAGTAAACACTGGTAAGGTCCATGAAAGCACAGTTAACACAACTTGAGTCTTGTATGATATCCATACCTTAAATCCCCTTAGGTAAATGAATACCATTGCCATACTTAACCAATTTCTTAATTTCAATCTCTCCATCTTGCACCACCTCTCCTTCTTCCCTCCCTAGTAACGTCTACCCCTTCCTCAACAAAGTAAACGTAAACATCGTCCATTGTAGGAGTAACTTCCCTGAGATCGTAAAGTTCAACGTTATGGATCTCCCTCTCGGGCAACCTCATAACCGCGTAATTTCCTTCAATCTTAACCACATATCTCTCCATCCCACTAGGAACCTCGTATACCTTTCCCTCATAGACCTTCCCTATGGAGCTCTTGAGCTCTTGAGGCTCACCCGAGGCTACAGCGTGACCCTTTTTGAAGACTATTATTCTCTTTGAAAGGTCCTCCACTTCCTTAAGGTAGTGTGAAGTTAGGAGAACGGTTTTCTTGAGTTTTTGAAGGTTTTCCCTGAAAACCCTGCCAGACACTGGATCTAAGCCTAAGGTAGGCTCGTCCAAGAGGATCACAGGAGGATCAGTTAACAAAGCTCTAGCTAAAGCTAATTTCCTCTGCATCCCAGTGCTATATTTCATATATTGCGTGTTCTTCCATTCGTATAAATCCACCAATTCGAGTACATCATTAGCTCTCCTTTTGGCGTCAGATAATGATAGACCTTGAAGGACGCCGAAGAAGATTAAATTATCAAAGCCAGTCAACCTATAATAGAAGAGCCTATCACTAACCGTAACTAACCCTATGTTCTCTCTTACCTTTTTTTCGTCCTTTACTACGTCGTAACCGTTTACTGTTGCCGTACCAGAGGTTGGAATTACAAGGGTTGAAAGAATCTTAAGCATTGTAGTCTTTCCAGCACCGTTATGCCCAACAATGGAGGTGATCTCGCCTTTCCTTGCCTCAAAGGAAACACCGTCCAAGGCTTTAACCTCCTTTCCGCGGGTGCTATATATTTTTACAATGTCAGTAACGACTATCCCAGACATGTGATATAATAGCCTGAAGAGGTAATAATCTTTTATAAGGGATCTAGATAAGCGAAATGATTATCAGTTTACAGCCAAAAAGTAGATTGCAAGTAAACTCTTACAGAATTTTCTAGAATTGCGAAAGACAAACTTCTATTCTTCCCCTTCTTTTTCGTTTCTACCTTTTTCAGCATCAAAATTAAAGAACTCCACATTAATGTGAGGTTATCTGATCTTCGTCCACTTTTCATTGCTATACTTGAAGCTTAACTCCTTAGCTAGGTCTCTCTCTATCTGGGTCGTATTTCCTTCCTTTAAACCTAGCCATGAGAATCCATTTATTATTGCGGTCAATGCTTCTTCTCTGCTTACTCTTCTCCCCAGCAATAATGAGATAGTAGTTACCCTAGATGACGGTCTACCTCTTACGCTCTCTTTTGCAGAGGGAAGCCTTATAACGGAGAGCATTGACAAGTCGGTGTTGAACATGAAAGTACCGTGAATCAAGGTAGCTCTCCTTCTGGTCGCTCCGGCCATACCGCATATTTTCTTTCCCTCTGCCTCTACATCGTTTATCGGAGTAAACGTAGCTGAGACACCCAACTCCCTTGCGGCGTTGACTATAGATTTCCCCGCAATTTCGTATCCTTCAGTCATGGAGAAATTCCCTACGATGGTCCATGTTATTTCTCCTTTTTCGTCGTGAAGAGCTGGACCTCCTCCGGTAAACCTCCTAACTACGGGAATTGACAATTCTAATCTTTTACCTTCGTCTACCCAATCTTCGTATGCAAGAAACCTTCCTATGGAAAGAGTAGTTGGTAAGAAGTTCCATATCCTAACTGTGGGTTCCAATAACCCGTTTGAAAGTAGAATGAGCATGGATTCATCCATCGCCATTTGCTCCTCTCCAGACGCTCCACCAGATATGATGAGCCTCATTTTCTAACTCCCATTCTAAAACGATCGAAGAATTCCTCTGGTAGGGAACAACAAGCGTCATACATTTCCATGTTGTCTCTTAATGAAGGATGTGGATTCGCAATCCTATCAACGTAGTTCATTGCTATCTTGTCCAATTCCTTTTTCATGGGATAAGGCCTCATGCAGCCAAGTGAGGTCTTGTTCAATGATGACGATATTTTCATCGCTTTTACCACGTCTTCTAACTTGGGCATTTCGTAACTTTCTGAAGGGGTGCCCTTAGTAGGTATTAGCACGAGTAAGTTAATTAAGTAAGGATGAAATGATGAAGCAATCCTTATCGATGATTCAGGTTCATCTCCCGGAATTCCTACCATTACGTGAGGTATAACATACTTTGGACCTCTGTCCATAAGGATCTCTAACATTTTCAAGTAATCTTCTGGTTTCCTGTTTAGTCCCTTCTCCCTAATTGATTTCTCAGTGTAAGTGAACTCAAAGTCAACCATGTCAACCGCGTCAGACATATCCTCCACTACATCCTTTGTCTGCAACCCAGGATGAACGTTGAAGATCACTCCCAATTCCCTCTTTAACTTTCTCATGACTGGAATGTATTTACTTAAGTGAAGGGATCCCTCTCTATCGAAACCACCGCTCACTAGAAATCCATTTACACCTACTGAGTTCATCCTTCTGACTGCCTTTTCAAATTCATCTATAGACATTGCACCTTCCATAGAGGAAATATAGTGTGAGGAACAGTAGGAACATGATAGAGCACAAGAACCTCCTGTGAGGCTTATTGTGGCGAACTTCCGCAGCTGAACGAAACCCTTAATCCTTCATCACCACGGAGAAGTTATACGGAATAGGAGCAGTGGGAGATTCGTTATAGAAAGGTCTATCACATGTGGGACAGCCTGATGTTAAGTAATGGGTCGAGTCGCTGGGTAAAGTCAACTCTCCGTTCCTCATTAACTTGGAGAGAGGTATACCTCTAGAAAGATAGTACCTTACTGTCTGAACCAAGCGGTATTGATGTAAACTTGGAGGAGAGTTGTTCTCCATCGGCGTGCCCTTCACCGGAGTGAAGGCAAAGAGAGCTACCTCTGCTCCAATATTGTATATTTCCTGCATGAGGTTAAGAAATTCATCTAAGCTCTCACCCAACCCGAAAACTAGGTGTACGAATACCTTTCCCTTGCCGAATATCTTAACTCCTTCCCTAATGAAGTCCATGTAAGTGGAAAAGGAAAAGGGCTTACCCACCTTTGGGAACATTGACTCGGTTGTGTCTAGACCCACGCCTAGGTAGTCCACACCAACGTTCAAGAACCTCTTCAACTCATCTACTGGGACAGTCGTAATTGACTTCCCGCGTGTTTTCACCGTCTTCATGATCTCTAATGCTTCTTCGTCGAAGTTAGGCTTATACACGGTTTGGAGGCAGAATCGCATAAAATTAGAGGATATTATATCGCTGAAATCCTCCAAGTTGGCGGAGTACCATTTTACCCTTGAAAGGAAATTCTTAGGTGCTGATGAAAGTGTGGATTGCGAGCAAAAGGCGCATTTGCCTTGGCACCCTCCGTCCTGTAAAGCGTAAGCAGTGTTGCTGTATTTCCTTGCCTTACCTGTTATAAAAAAGAAAGTCCCAGAAGAAAACAGTAGCTTCATAACTTCATCTGGTTTATTACGGCATTTATTAAGCTTACTAAAGAGTTAACTAGGTTAGTTAAGATTCTCCTATAAACGAAAAGAATTATCCACCTCATATTGATGGTTAAGAGTATCCTCTTGGCAACCTTCAATTGTTTCGTAAGAAGTTCTCTGAAACTGAGGTCTGTAACCTCTCCGTAAATTGCCCTTGTAAATTCCACGAATTCCCTCACGACAGCTTTGAGCGACTTGGGGCTTTCCCTGTTGAGCTTAAGTTCGTCCTCGAATTGAGCCAATCTCTTCCTCATAATTGAGAAATTTAATACATCCCGAAAATCTGTCATGTATATATACTTACACAGTATATGCTATAAGGCATATGCCATTTCATAACCTTAGTTGAACCATTTCCTGTTTAATGTGTAATACTTCTACTTCAATTGAAATATTTTTCTATGGCTTTGATCTAAAGGTAGGCTTTTTCCATTCATGACGTCGTAGATTTAAAGTAGATATTATGAAACGTTTCTCCTTTCATGTGTCGCTTGAATGCTATAAAAAAGGTTTAAGGCTATTTGGGGTTATGATTGTCGTGATTTTCCACGTACTCCTGAACAGCCCTTAAACCTTCTCCTAATCTAATTTCCTCGCCAAGGGACTTCAGAACCCTCTCCAACACGCCTATTGTAATTAGAGCGTCGTTAATCGTAACCCATCCCATGTGACCTATTCTAAAGTACTTGAATGCAGGATGAACTCCTGGAGCGAACTCTATTCCCTCAGTAATACTAGCTTCCATTACCTTCTTAGGATCTGCGTTTCTTAATTCAACCCCGGTGACGCTATTGCTATAAGTCTCTGGAGCCTTAGCCACTATTCTAAGTCCCATACTTTCAATGCCTGCTCTTATAGCACCAGACACTAAGGAGTGTCTTTTAACTCTATTATGGATACCTTCCTTTCTTACGTCATCAAATGCTTGTGCCAACTGAAGAATTGTGTGCACCGGTGGCGTGGCGAAATACATGGCTTTTCCCTCCTCCATGGAGCGCATAACTGGTAACCAATTCTTCAGGTTTAAATAATATCCAGCTACAGAATCGTCGGATATCATTTCTACAGCTTTATTTGAAAGAACTAAGAGTCCAGCCCCAGGGGTGGAACCCAAAGCCTTCTGACTTGCGGAAATATAGACATCTACTCCCCACTCTTCCGCGTTAACTTCCTCTGCTCCCATGCCTGATACTCCATCAACAACAGTGATGTCAACGTCGTTCCTAACCTTCTTTACAGCCTCCCCAACGGGTTCCCTGACTCCAGTGCTGGTTTCTACGTGAGTGAAAGTCACTAACTTGTAATGTTTCTTCTCAGTAGCTTCCTTCACTTCATCAGGCTTAACGTAGTATCCAGGCTTAGGTCTTAGGACTTCTACATTAACTTGGTATCTCTTTAATATTGCCTCCCATCTATCGCCGAAGACTCCATTGGAAACCACTAAAACGTTATCTCCCTTCTTTAATAAGGAAGTTATACTCTCCATTGCTGACGTTCCGCCCCCAGGGATTATAAACGGTTGATATGACTTTGCATTGGTTATCTCCCTTAACCCTTTCAAGGACGTGGAGAAAGCGTCAACAAACTCCTTTGACGTAAAGCCTACGTTGTTTTTTACTCCTGCCAGAAGGATGTCGTCCTTGATCGTTACTGGACCTACGTGCATTAAAACTTTATCCATGGTGAATAATAGAGTTCAGTCCCTTTTTAAATTATATCATAAATTACAGTTTATCTTTATTTTATTAAATAAATATTTTAGCCAGAACGTGAAATGCCATGAAAGATGATTACGACGACGTTATCATTTCCACTTTTAAGAAGGATAAATGAACAACTCTACCAAAACGCTATGAAGGAAAAGAGAAAAAAATATTTATAAGCTCAAAATAATTTCATAAACAATTTTTAGCTTCTCTACCTCTATAAGTTACTTCCTCCTTAACAATAAGGCTATTCCTACAGCTATCAGAATTACAACTATTACAGCTATAATGTAAACAGTGTAGTTTTGAACGTTAGATGAAGCCGAAGAAGATGGAGTGGAAGTTGACATACTAGGAGAAATTGTTGAGGACGAAGTTGAGGAGGATGTATAGCTTGATTGCGACGATGAGCTTGAAGAGGACTTGAAGAGGACATACTTGAAGTTGAGGTATAGCTCGAGGATGAAGTAGAAACTTGGGACGTGTTATTAGTGTAAATTAAATAATATTGTTGTGCGGGGTCAGAGAACACAATTAAGGTGTTATTCGAAATGAAGTAGTCCTCGTGGTTTACCAGAATTAATTGCCCGTTTACGTTCTTATAAAGTAAGAATGAACCGTTTTGTACCGTTAGGTTAAACAGAGCGTATCCGCTAGCATTTATATCGGCTTCCAGTGCGTTATAAATTGTGGAGTTTACCTTAATATTAACATGTGTCAACTGCGGTTTAACTTGAGGAACAGTAGTTGCGTTGCTAGAATTCACGAACAAGTAGCTTGAGGAATTCACGAAAATCTTGACCAACAGTCCGTGTTGAACCTTATGAATTCCTTTCACGTAGGCTGTTGTAGAAACGTTATCATGATTGTAAACTACCATAACCTTTACTCCATTACTCTCTATCGTAAAAGTAGGTCCACTTAATAGGCTAACCCCCTCATATCTAACAATGAGGAGACGAGAATGTTGGAATGAATTACTCGCGAAACCTATCTGACCTTCGTTGGATACGAACATTGATCTTACGAAACCAGCTTCAGTGCCGTTAACTCCAAAGAACTCTACGTTCATATAATTGACCTCAGCACCATTGCCCACGATAACGCCAGTAGTCATAGCCCTCCATATCATAGAAGGTACGTATTTACCTTCGAAGTAGGAAGTTGAGAGTGAGTAATTTACGCCACCTATGTTAATATATGAGGAACCATTCATCATGAAGTTTCCAGAATGATACCTCTCAAATCCGTTCAACTCTACTGTAATTTCACTCTCACTTGTGCTCTTAATTGTCAACGAAGGTTCGTTCACAGTGTAGTTAATTGGTAAAGTGAAATTACCTTCTGCACTTACGTTAAGTTCTATCTTATCCATAGAGGTTCCGTTTAGGAAATAAGCAGTTAAAGTTCCCGTCCCGTTAATGTAAGCGTAGCCTTGAACTTCACTAGACGGTGCACCCGCCCACACTACTTCATTTTGGGAATCCGTGCTTACCTCAACTTCGGTAAGAGGAATTGGAGATCTCACGCTCACAAACCCGTCCTGATTTACATGTACTGTTAAGGTCCCATTCACGTGGGTTGTTTTACCTTCGCTTACTAAGTACGTGGCAGTCTGTTTCATAACCTTAAACTGACCTGATACCGTTCCGTTAAAAGTAGCATTGGATATGGTCATTGTAGTAGTACCAACATTCAAAACTGAATTAATAGAATGAAAAGAAATACTGTATTCAGAGAAATTAACCTGCGTAGTCTGAGCCTCACTTCCGCTCACTGTGAACGCAAACAGTAGGGAAGGAATCAGAAGCAAAAGAACCGAAAATACTTTTACTTTCATTTGTAACGTATCAGTAACAAAGAAATTAAAAAGTTTTCTATTTTTCAGAAATTAATTGGATGAATAGAATTTTATTATCAGCGAGATTAAATATGTAACCAACCTAATCTACGCTGATTCAACTTGTCTACCTTATCCATCATAATAATCAAGGGCATATTTGCTAGGTTTGAGAATAGCTCGTCGAACTGCGAAATGTCTTTCACCTCATGTTTTATTTGATCTAAGTATTCAGCCTTAACAGCGTAAAGCCACTCGTGATATTCGTTCTTACGTCGGGTCTGCTCAATTAAACCTCTCTCCTCCAAATCAAAAAGTATGTCCGTCACGTCCCTGGAGTAAAAGCCATGAAACCATCTTTTGAATTTTACTCCAGTTTTAATTTTATATTCTTTATCTAGGATATAGAATAAGTAAAGCAAATTAGTAGTAGAAAGTCCAAAGGTTGACTTAAGTATAAGGTAAAGCGCTACCTTATGCTTATCGTATTTAGTTCTGCTGAATAATCCCATTAGTTCCCTATCAAACTTTATATAGAAGTGAAGCTTAAATCTTTTTCTTAAAGTATTTGAAGGCTTAATGAAATGTTTCTCTCTTTCATGTAGGTTAATCTAAATGATAGTATTTGAGAAGTCGATAAATCTTTTCACTTTCAAGTAGGCTGGATGTATATACCCTCGATGAAAGACCTTGTAGCCCATATCCGCTATTTGTTCAATCTCACTCGTGTAAACGAAGACGTAATTGTAGCCATAAATTGCGTAAGCGTAAGCCGGATTAGTCTCCTCCGCTATCCTTCTGAAATCGCTTATCAACGAGGGGACTTCAACCACAGCACTGGGTCCTCCGCTCTCCTCTACTGCAGGGATACCCTCATCTATGGAGAATCCCTCTGCGTGTATGTCCTTTTTTGTAAAGGAAGCATGTACACTGTATTTTCCTCCTTCATACTCCATCACGAACGCTATTGGTTTATTCCTAGCTATTATGAAGGAGTATAACATGAAATATCCTGGATCAGGGGTTGTCCTTTCGTAAATGTATACGTGGTCTGGTCTCTTAAAGGTTCTCATCTTAGCGAAGCTGATTGCTCCCAACACTCCCTTTGAACCTATGAAACCCTTCCATGAGATTGGTCCCTTAGGCGTTATTGCTCTAACGTAGTCTGCGAAATTGCTAGGAGTCCCGAATCCTGTAGACAAGGAGCTCATGACGTTCATGGCTAAGGCTCCACCTACAGTACCGTCGTATATTAGAGGAAGTAGTAGATCTTGACTAGACGCCTCCTCCCTTATTTTAGGAACCAAGGCACCAGCCTGCGCCTCCACTATTCCGTCCTTTATGGAAAAGTCAGTCATTTCACTTGTAGATAAGATGTCCTCAGAATATCTAGGAAGCAATCTAGCGTCATGATTTCCTGTTCCTATAATCCTTATCTTCTTGTCTGACTTGCTGAACTCGCTTAGAATCTGCGAAACCTCTGTCTCATCTTTCGGCCTCATTATCATGAAGATATAGTTATCAAGGAAGATTTTTAAGAGGGATACCGAGGATTTTGAGTATTACAGAGTCAGAATCATAGAAGGAAATACTTTTAATTAAAGAGGTATCGCAAAAAGTTTTCTATTATTTGGGAGATAGAATTTTAAGTCTTAAGCTTTTAGTCTTAACTTGCGTTATTTTTATATTATGTTAGTTCTTTCTAGTTCTTTCTCCATTTATTTCATTAGATTGCTTGTAGCAAAAAGTGAAATTATCTCCATCCTTAGATATAGCTTTTATGCAAGTTCCCTTTTCTTCATCGTACCATTTATCTATCGGAATGAGATCAGAATCCAACTGTGGCTCATCCTGATGAAAATATAGTGAGCTTCTCTCCTTCATAGAAATTTTGTCATCTGATGAAAGAGGAGAGTCCTGATTCTTCTTTGAGAAATCTACGTTTTCATCTCTAAGTGGTGTAAATGCATTACCCAGGAAGGAAACAAAGAGTATTATTCCCTCAACTTCCAGAGCTATAATTAAATAAGAAAGGATTGGAGAGTGCATAAGGCTCTCTACTCCTGAAAGCACTAAAGTCACAGTGAATGCTATGGCTGCTATCATGAAAACGTCAACGAACATGTCATCAAGTTTACGCAAAACTAACACCTGTTTAAATTAGTTTATAATATCGAATGGGTAGCTTTTATGCCTTTTCATCACTACCAACTGACGTAATCTCTAAAAAGTTTTAATAAATTAACTCGAACGATTATAAAGATTAAAAATTTTAGGCGTTAATGTTTAGATTCCTTGTTGCTTATTTGAATCCTGATTACCTTTAATTTCCTTTAATTTCTCGTCATATTTCTTTAAAATACCCTGTATTTCTTTCTCTACCTCCTCATATATTTTCATCAATTCCTCCATCTCATGTGTTATAGCTGAACCTCCAGCATTTCTTCCTCCCTTTCTCATATTAACTCCATCTATTGAACTATCAATCCTCTTAACGTATTCCCAAGCGAACTTGTAGGACATACCGGTCTCCTTAGAAGCGTTAGTAAGAGATCCGGTCTTTTGTATAGCCTTAAGAAGCTCCAGCCCTCCTTTTCCGAGGATAGGCTTTCCTTCATCGGTTTCAATCCATAACTTGAAATTGAATCTCATAGATCTAAGCCTTTAATGTAAATTTGTTTCATTAAATTATCAATCTTTCCCTTTACTTCAGCCAAATCCTTGCCCACAACGTTTATGTGACCCATCTTTCTCCTCTTCCTGGCTTCCTTCTTGTTGTACCAGTACACTTTACCTTCTGAAATTTGCGGGATCTTTTCTACTCCCAATAAATTGAGCATCCCAGAAGGCGTGGTTACTTCAGTTGAAAGAGGACTTGAGCCAGTTATTACGTTAACGTGCTGATCAAACTGAGAGAACAGAGCTCCATCCAATGTGTAATGACCTGTGTTGTGAACCCTTGGGGCAAACTCGTTTATCATTACCTTTGAGCCTTTGACAAAGAATTCTACCCCCATTGCTCCTACATAATTAAGGGAATCTGCTAGTTTCCTTACTATTTCCTGCATTGCAGGATCTCCATAAGGACCATAGTTGTAAACTAGTATACCCTTTAGATTCAAGTTAAACGTTGGAGGATATGCTGAGAATTCTCCCCTTATAGATCTCACTCCTATTACTGAAGCCTCAAAGTCAAAGTCCACAAATTCCTCAACTACAAAGTAGCAATCCATACCTTTCACTTCGGACGCAACTGCTGGATCTCCCCTAACGAAATATTGTCCTTTACCATCATATCCTCCCTTTGACCTCTTAATAACACCGTAATTGTTGAACTCATCTTTGAGGGTCCTAAGGGCTTCGTCACCTCCCCTTACTACGGTAAATCGAGGGGTAGGCAAGCCGTGATTACGGTAATATTCCTTTTCCTTATACCTTTCCCTCTTTAGCTCTACCGCATCTAGTGAAGGATAAAGCTTTCTCTCGTCATGTGCGTAAATCAGAGCCTCTTCGCTCACATGTTCAAACTCAAACGTTACAACGTCACTGGAGTCCACAAATTCCTTGTAATTAGACGGGGAAAAACACTTATCAGCTATCATACACGCTGGAGAATCTGAGTCGTCCATTACGAAGAACTTAAAGGGTAGACGTCTACCCTCCATTATCATCATTAAACCTAGCTGACCTCCCCCCATAATTCCAACGGATACCATTTCAAAGCACCGTATTCATTACATCGTTCTTCATATCCTGCGAGAACTTTTCAAGTTTTTCTTTAAGTTCTTCATGTTTCAAGGAAAGAATTCTGATTGCCAACAGAGCTGCGTTTTTAGCATTACCTATGGCAACCGTTGCTACGGGAACTCCGTAGGGCATTTGGACTATTGATAAAAGAGAATCTATACCGTTAAGTGACTTGGATTGTACTGGAACTCCGATCACGGGTAACGTAGTTAGGGAAGCTACCATCCCTGGAAGATGGGCTGCACCCCCAGCTCCAGCAATTATGACTTCTAGGCCCCTTGTACGTGCTTCCCTGGCGTACTGAAACATGAAGTCAGGAGTTCTGTGTGCTGACACCACTTTGACTTCATGGTCTACGTTGAATTGCTGCAATACTTCCGATGCACCCTTCATTGTTTCCCAGTCAGATTTACTTCCCATTATGACTCCAACTAAAGGCATAATGATCTATTAAACAAGTGGAATTTAAGAACATCCTGACTTTCTCATAATGTGGCAAAATGCTTTCGCTCCTTTATAATTTGATAGGCTTTACGCTTAACATGAATCACTTTCAAAGAGGAGTATCTCAGCTACCGTGGCTTGTTCCCTGATAAACTAAAAAGGAAGGTATTTCTTTATTATTGACTTTAAAACAATTTTCGGTTTATCCTTCATTAATTAGGTGCTTATTACTCCCCTCCACATAAGGATAAATGATGGACGTAACAGAACTTACCGTGCTAACTTTGCTCTCGGAAGGCGAGCTTAGCGTAAAGGAGATTAGACGTTACTCTGGAATGAGGAGAAGTTCTCTGCTTCGAGCTCTAAAGTCGCTGGAAGACAAGGGACTAGTGGAAAAGAAGGTACTAATAGGAGATGACATAGTTTTAGGAATAACAGATCAAGGTATGGAGGAGCTTTACAAGTATTATTTGTACTTAAGAGATCTGGTAAACAACATGGAACAGACAGTGTGTCTAAGGTTTAATTGTTAGCATGGTATTTTTCAGTACAAACATTAATTATAATGCTAACTTCTTAATGATTGAGCTAGTCATAAAATAACGAAATGGTGTATCAATATTTTTGTTACGTTATTTGATATTATAATATGTTATATTTTTAAGTCTTAGTATATAAATTTCTACTTTTAAAACTATATTAAAATCAAAGAGTTCATCTTTCTAACTTAGAGACTCCGTCCACAGTATCATGGTAATTTACATTAAAACGCTTTTGACGCTCCAGAGGAACATGAAATAATTAATATTGTGAATCTTCATAGGAAAGTTTTTTAGTTTTTTATTAGATATAGAGAAAGAGGGGATATAGTTGGCAAACGTTTCAAACTGTGAAATCCCAGAAGACCTCTATTATTTTATAGAGGGAAAAAATACGGTATGGGCTAAAATGGAAGGCTCGGACACAATAATAGTAGGAATAACTGACGTTGCCCAGACCATGGCTGGAAAAGTTGTTAAGGTAAGAATAAAGAAAAAGGGAATGAAGATAGAGAGAGGAAAACCAGTTTCAACTATGGAGAGCGGAAAGTGGGCTGGTCCAGTCCCATCACCTGTCACGGGCGAGATATTAGAGTCCAATACTGAGGTAGAGAAGAGCCCCGTACTGGTGAATCAAGATCCGTACGGAAAAGGATGGCTAGTGAAGATGAAGGTCAATAATCCAGAGGAAATTAAGCAACTCCTTACTGGCTCAGACGCAGTAGCGAAAATGAGCGAGATAATAAACGGAGAAAAACTACAATGCAAGAGGCTCTGAAATGAGCTGGAGGTATATTACCTTACCTCCACAAGACGGCTACCATATGGTAACTTCTTTTGTTTCCGTAGCCGATTACGTGTCCAATGGAGGTAAGAATACTTTACTTCTTTTTAACGTTAAACAGCCTTTCGTCAATGTAGGCGTTCATCAGGAAGTATGGTTAGAGGTTGACCTTGAATATACCAAGAAAATGGGAATACCAGTAGTTAGGAGAGATCTTGGAGGAGGAACTGTAGTAATAACCCCTGGGGAGCAGGACTTCTTTCTAGTTGTAAGGCATGAGGATGCACCGTCATCTCCTTCTGCTCTGTATCAGAAGTTCCTGACTCCCATAGTTAACGTAATAAGATCCTATGGAATAGACGCCACATTAAAGGATCAAGATATAGTTGTAAAAGGAAAGAAGATAAGCGGAAACGGTGCCATGACTAGAGGTAAAGCAGTAGTAATCACGGGCAACATACTCTTAACCTTAGATGTGGAATTGATGAGCAAGTGCATAAAGGTTCCCTCCGAGAAATTTAGGGATAAAGTAGCGAAGGATATGAGAGGATGGTTAACGTCAATTCAGGACGAAATCGGTTACGTCCCTTCAAAGGAAGAGTTGTATAAGAAGATTAAGGAAGAGTTCGAAAAAGAGCTAAACGTAAAGTTCGAGGAATCTAACCTAACTCCAGAGGAGATAGAGGAATGGGATAAGCTTGCAAACGAGAAAATAGACGAGGAATGGATATATTTTAAGGATAATAGACATCCTGATTTGAAGACCGAAAGATGCGTGAAGATAAACTCTTCCCTCGCCTTGTGCCACATGGATTACAAGGCAAGGAAGCTACTTAGGATTACTCTTAGAGTGTTCAACAAAACCATAGATGAAGTATCCATATCCGGAGACTTCTTTGTTATGTCACCTCAGGGATTCCTTGAGAGACTTGAGGATGCATTAAAGGGTACTCCACCGTCAGAAGTTGACAGAAAAATAAAGGAAGTCTTCGATAAAGAGAAACCAGTGATATTCGGCTTTACTCAAGAGGATTTGATTAAGGCTTTCCAAGAGCTCATCAGTAAGCCTGAGATACAAGAAATAATTTAGGTTTTAAGTCAAAAACTAAATATTTGAACTTATTTTCTTATAGTTTATATATGTATTTTCTCTTGTCAGTATTTCATATATACATTATTGTAATCTATTTTAGGTTTTAAGATGACTAGCTTATTCAAGTCTAGATAATTGATTGCTATAAGGAAATTTTTTGTAAAAATTAATGTTAACCTTAAATAGTTCATTAACCAAGAGAATAGTAATGACAGACTATAATCTACTTAACTTTAACGAATCTGCAGCAAGGGTCACAGTGATGAAGATATTAAATGAAAATGAAAGAGCAACCTTCATAGTTGATGAGAAACTTGAAAAGATAGTCGAGGATATAGCAGATGAACTTGACATGGAGAAGAACGTGATGAAGGACGGTAATACAATAAAGATAACTGTTTATCCTTCAAGGAAGGAAGAAGTTTCCAAGTCTACGTTAATAGATGTTGACGTCGAACCCAAGATCGCGTTCAACATTATTAGGGACCCTACACTTCTCATGGCTATCATACCTCAAATAAAGTCTGTTTCCAAGTTGGGAGAGGACACATACTCGTTAAGAATAAAATGGGTAATCAGCTGGGATACCCCACTTTCGGTTCAGGCCTTATCACTAAAGGAGACCTCCTTCACTGTCAAGTTCAGTGCGTCCCAGAAGTTACCATTATTGAAGGTATCGTTTGGATTCGACTTCCTCATCTTCGAAGTGACTCAAGGAAAGTCCATGATCAAAATAAAGGAATGGTACACTGGACCCTTCTCCTCCTTAGCTAAGGGAGAGATGGAGAAACATCTCAAGAACGCTGAAAAAGAGTTACCTTCGATTATAGCCCAGCAGCGGACTTAATGGATTCTATCTCAGATATTAGGGGATCCACTTCGTTTGTTATCCTATCCTTGATAGTGGGTACAGATCTGCATTTGTCAACTAATGACTTGAATTCATTCCAATATTGCATGAATAAGTCTGGATTGTATCTGTGCATGGTCATAATTCCTAGAATAACGCTGAGCCTGGAAGATACACCAGCATCAGCAAGTGCTCTTTTATTTTTAGTAAGAATGTCGTTCATGATGTCTAACAACTCTCTAATGTAACCTTCCATTTCCTCTACTTGTCTCTCTCCAGGTTTGACTAACTCTTCACTCATAATTTCACCTGATTATATTTTCATGATTTAATTTAAAAAATCAACTTTCAATATCCCACTTGACCACGACCTTAACACTTCTTGCTAGGGTATCCCTCATAGGACATCTCTTTTCAGATTCTTCCAATATTTCCTTGATTCTTGGATCCTTACTCCTCACGGTCAAGTTGTACCTGACTTCAAGTACACCCGGTGGTATTGAAGGGTCACCTTGGAATCCTTTAGGATCCATGTCTCCTTGTATACAACCTTCAATGTCTTCAACCGCAACTCCCTTCTCCCTTGCGATATAGACAACTGTCAACATTAAACAAGAAAGAGAAGAAGCTAGCAACACCTCCTCTGGAGTCGGATATTCCCCTCCCATTAACCCGATCTGAAACTCCTGGCCACCAGCGCATACATTTACATGATCCCCCTCAACCTTTCCGTCAGCAGTAAACGTGATCAACTTATTACACCCACATCCTTCAGAATTGCGGCCTCTATTCCATACCTTACGTACATGTCAGTTCTCTCCTGTGATGTAAGAGATCTTCCTTTCTTTCTTTCTACCTCGTTTAGCTGTGCAGTTATCACTGTGCTTATGTTGGTCTCTACGTTTGGTCTACCAGCCTTAAATACGTCATAGATTGCCAACAAGAAGTTATGCATCTCCTCGGTAAGGTTCAAGATGAATTTGTCGAGTATAGGTATTCTATCCTCGCCCACCTCCAAAAGTTTACCTCGAAAGTAAGGTCTCCAAGTTAGCATGTGAGATTTCACGAACTCCCATGACGGTGGAAATCCCCTATACTCGTCAGCGTCTGGAACGTTAACAACTGTATATTCCTCACCTTCAATGTTAATCTTTCCTGCCACTTCCAACTCAAGGTTTCCGACTTTCACTTTAACACTGTCCACGTTTATCTTTATAAAATGAATGAGAAAAATTTTTTCCTTTGTAAACCTCTTAATTAATTGGTGATTGAAAGTTGGTAGAAGCTAAAATAGAGGATCCTTGCCTACAAGATTGTCTAGTAAATAAGAACGGAGCATGGGCTGAAACGATTACGGTAACTGAGTGCCTTCAGAAGTGTAAAGGATTTCGAATAGTGAAACCATGAAAGTTTCAGAGATAATGACAAAGGAAGTCGCCAGCGTTTCTGAGGATACTAAAGCTAGAGTAGCTTTAGATATAATGTTGAGATTGAACATAAGAAGGCTCCTAGTGAGGAACGGAAAGCTAACCGGAATATTGACAATAAGGGATATAGTTTACGATGGAAATCTGGAGAGGAAAGTAGGAGAGCTTGCATCTCGAGATCTACAATTCGTCATGCCTACTGCTTCCTTAAAGGAGGCGTGCATGATCATAACCTCGCAGGCTTTAGGTTCATTAATTGTAGGAAACGGCAACGACGTAGAAGGCATAGTTACTGAGAGGGATCTCCTAAGGTATTGTAAATCACCTCCATCTAACGTAGGTGATATCATGAACATTGAACCAGTGATAGCCAATAGGGACGCTACCTTAAAAGAGGTACTTGAATTTATGAAGAAGAAGTGGGTTAGACACGCCATAGTTATTGAGGACAGCCTTCCCGTAGGTATTGTCTCAGTTAGGGACATAGCCAGAGCCCTCCTAAGTAAGGGATTGGACGTGAAGGTTGGCGGCTTCATGTCCTTATCTCCTTTTAAGGTGACGCCAGATTCCACAGTGGAGACTGCAAGAAGGATAATGGTTGAACATAACATAGGTTTTCTCCCGGTAGTGGACCCAAGAACACTCCTAGGTAGCGTAAGCGAAAGGGAACTTATAGCTGCAATGTCAGTATAGAAAGGTCACTCCTTATTTTTAAGAGAATTTTTTTATTTCGCTTTTTGAATCATTGTCATTTCTTAGCAAGGATATAATCAGTCCAATTACATTTCCTTAATTAAAACTAGAGTTAATCTATAATAAATGAGAAAAGGAGAGAAGGAACTTCCTCGCTTAATAAAGCAATGGACTTCTAGCAAACGTTATAAGGTGATTGACTTATTTAGGTACTTTGTCATAATTATTTTTTCACTTATAATAAAACACTTCTTTTTAAAAATTTTTGTAATAAAAATTCTGTTTATCATAATATGGGTAGCCAAATATTTAGGACTATGATTGCAGTTGAACCTTCCCTAGATAGGAGCAACTATCACTTTATTTTTAATACTGTTAATTAAACTATATATAGCTTATATTATAAGAAGATTTTTATCCGAGTATGAATATGTATTATCATGGAAAAAAGGAAAGTAGTAAAAATAGAGAGAAAAATGGGTAGGTGTAACTACTCACCTTCATGGGGTCAGTGAGGTGAGTGAGGACGAAACTATCTAAATTCAATATTTTTCTTTATAATTATAATATACTTTTTAATACCCTAACTGGATACGCTGTGAAAGTTTCTGATGAGGAAATGAAGGCTCTCTCTGGCGGAGAAATTCCAGATAGTTTAAGTGATGTGATCGACGGTTTCGTTGATCAAGAATTTGACCCTGAATATATGATATTTAACAAGAAATATCTCGAACCTACCATTCTTCTAACGTATAATTGCAACTTCGATTGCCCATACTGTTTCCAAAAGGACTACAGAAGAAAGGATGTAGTACAAGACAAAGTAATCAGAGGTTTCATCAATTACATTAAGAGAAACAGTAAGGGAAGAAAAGTAAGGGTATCTTATTTCGGAGGAGAGCCGTTACTTCAATTAAAGAAAATAGAAGATATCTCCAAGGAAATAGATTCGTCTGGATTGGATTATTCCTTCAGTGTAATAACTAACGGCTCTTTGCTGAGCCCCAGCGTCTTGGATAAATTGGTCTCTTTAGGACTTACCCACGTTCAAATAACTCTTGACGGTCCAAGGGAAGTACACGACAAGAGAAGGTTCTTCGTGGGGGGAAAAGGATCCTTTGACTTGATCTTGGATCACCTTGCTTATGCCCAGGACAAAACCAACGTAGTTTTAAGGATTAACGTTGACTACAGAAACGTTGATGAAATTAGAGAGTTGTTGTCAACCTTAAAGGAGAGGGGCATTATAAGGGTTAGAATTGACCCCCATTTGGTTCACGAGAATATATTTAGAAATGAATACTGGGATAATCTAATAGCTAAGGAAAACGAAGGTGATATTCTGGCTAAAGTATGGGAGATTGCAAGAGAAGAGGGCTTCCAAGTACCACATGAAGCCTTCAGGTTAGGGATTTGTGTAGCTCACGTGGAGGACGACATTGTAGTTGATCCTTACGGGAACGTATATCCATGTTGGGCTTTCACAGGGAATCCTCTATATGTGAAGGGAACGTTAAATGAGGACGGCACAGTAAAACTAAATGGAAAGTTTTCCTCCAAGGTAGCCAGAGAAGTTTGGAAGGGAAAGTGTGACAATTGTCCATTCCTTCCCATGTGCATGGGAGGTTGTAGGTTCTTCTCAGTTCTTAACAGAAAAGGTTTTGACGGCGTTGATTGCCAGAAGAGAAGCTATGAGGAAATAGTCAAGTTAATACGATATTTCGTATAACTTAAATAAATATATTATAAGTTTTTATCCTGTAGATTATTAATTTTTAAATTATCCTCATTAGCAAAAATCTTTTTAAAAAAGTTATTATTAAATATAATGCATTTTAAACTAACAATTTACAGATTATAATCAACTAGATATCAAGTTGTTTTTCAAATAAGCGATTAAGGGTACGGAAAGGAGGACATTCACATGAGGTAACTTGTTGGTAAGTCCCTTCGAAGGCTTAGGATGAGACTGCACGATGTTGCTATTCATGAACTTAAGAGCATCATGGAGTATTAGCTTGGGAAATACGGTAAGGAGATTCTTTTCGTTAATCCTGCATTCACGTCCATGACTTATGCTAAATGTGGATACGTTAAGAGGAATTTGACGTTGGCTGATCTTGTGTTTAGTTGCCCTAATTGTGGTTGGGTCGTTGCTCGTGGCTACAACGCTTCCCTCAACATCCTGAGCAGATCGGGGTCGGTACGACCCTCAATGCGGAGCTTCGTCCTCTGCGTTGATAGATGAGGCTAGGAAGCAGGAAGTCTCGTCCCAAAGAGCGGGGTTAGTTCACTTTATAATGTAAATCCTTTTAATTTGTTACGTAATTTTGGTAAAGGCTTTTTTTGATAATTAACTTCAGCTACTTATGCCCTCGCTAGAAAGCAGAAGAAATTTCCTTAAAATGATGCTAGCCGCAACTTCGCTAATTGCAATATGGAAACTAGGTAGTAGTGGAGTTTTCACTTCTCACACTAACAAGTCATTAACTCCTTTTTCCTCATGGTATGTAGTCCAATATAGTAATTACACTCCTAATCTTTCCTTAAGTAATTACATTTTAACAGTAGACGGAGAAGTGAATAATCCACTTCAGCTAACTTATGAAGACCTAATTAAAATGCCTTCTATTTCTATTAAAGATACTATACAATGCGTCTCTGATCCATATTTTCTTAAGGCAAATGTTGAGTGGACTGGTGTGCCTCTCAAATATATTCTAAATATGGCAGGAGTCAAGCCCAACGCAACTAAAGTAATAACTTTCAGCGCTGATGGATATACGGCAGACCTACCATTGTATAAAGCTATGGAAGAGGACACGTTAGTTGCGTATATGGCTGATGGTAAACCTTTACCTCAGTTTCATGGATATCCAGTTAGACTTACTGTTCCAAGATGGTGGGGATATTGTTACACAAAGTGGTTAGTTAGAATTCATGTAACTGATAAAAACTATTTAGGTTATTGGGAATCAAGAGGGTATCCAGATGTTGCAAGGAAATAGAATAACACTAATTATAGGTACGTTACTAGCTTCAATTTCACCTTATTATTTACCTTTAGCTTTTCCAGGTTTAATAATGGTAGCTATGTCTAAAAAGGCTTTTAGCCCCAATTTAAAGGAATCTATTTACACACCGTCATTTCAGAGATCTACAGCATGGTTTTTGTTAGTACTAGCTTTGTTTGAAGGTATAACAGGTTTTGGTGCTGGACCTCAAACATCAACTACAATTTCAGATTTAACCTTTGGACTATTAAATAGAGGAAATAGCTTACAACTTCATATATTATTAATTGGTCCTTTAATTTTTTTCTTTGTACTACATTCAGCTTCAGGTATAGGCTCAATGTTACTTAGAAGAGGAATAAAGAACTGGTTAATATTTAAAATTATAATACCAAGTTTAACTATTGGCATTTACATAATAGGTATATACCTTTATGTGCTACTCTTGTAACTCTTGCAATAAATAAAAATTATTAATTGACTATATTTTAGATTAAAAATTTTTAGTTTTATATTTATATCTAATTAACTAGGTTTAACGAGATTATATTACACAATTAAAAATATTTGCCTATGATACAGCTTCCTCTGTTGAGAATTCTATTGGAATTTGAAAGATTTTGATAGATCTGATATCATTTGGTAGATGAAAATAGTTAATATAATGTCTTATTATTATTTCCTAATTAGATTCAATTATCATATATGTTTTTCATTTTCTAATTTTGTCGAATTGGATAGAAATTATCTAGGCAGTGAAAGCTACATCTACGTCACCATATAGATTCAGTTTTCGTTTCCAGAATCTTAGTTTCCATAAAGGTTTCTATAAAGAAAATGGAACTCGCTGTTATTTATATGGTTATAAATCTAGTGAAGTGCTTAGCCTTTACGGACGGATTCTCTAATAAGAAAGATGAATAAACATTTTAAACAAATTCTTTGCTTTATTTTTCTGGCTTTAATCAACTTATATTTATATTATGAGACATTAACTTTATCTTCTTTTTATTATAATATAAATGGCATTACTTATTAACTTAGTCGTATTTCAAATAGCACATGAAGATAGCCGTAGTAGGTTGTAGAGGATTCGGAAACGTTCACCTTAAGGCATATCAACAAATAAGAAAGGAGATAGACCTTGAGACCTACGTATTTAGCAGAGATATAAATAATGCTAAGCAATGCATGAATGAGTTTGAAGCCAACGGATACTTCATATCTTACGATGATGTGCTTAGCTCTGACGTTGATGTTGTAGACTTGATAGTGAGCCACGACTCCCACGAATCCATGGGAAGGTCAGCCATGGAGTCTGGGAAGCATCTGATGTTGGAGAAGCCGATTGGGAGAACTGAAGAGGAAGGAATCTCTTTGATAGAGACGTCAAATAAAACCAAAGTTAAGTTCATGGTTATGGAAAACCATTACTTTGACCCATCCGTTTGGAAAGCTAAAGAACTCATGGCTAAACTTGGAAGAATTTCTGCAATTATAGTCAGGAACACCAGATTTAATTCTCCTTCAGGCTGGAGAAGGAACAAAGCGATGATGGGAGGAGGAGCCTTAATAGATGGTGGAATACATTACGTTGATACACTACTAAACCTCGGGGGTGAATACAAAAGAATTGAAGGTCTATGCAAGTCCACGTTCGCTGGACTAGAGGGGGAGGATACGACCGAAGCCATTTTCGACTTTGGTGGATTTCTTGGTACCCTGATCTATTCCTGGGCTACTGAATCTCGTTATTTTCCTAGATTTGAAATATATGGGGAACATGGTAGCATAGTGGAGGATTACAAGTCGAGAACTTCCGAGAAACCCTATGGAAATCTTATCCTACAGTTGAATGGAGATGAAACGGAAACCATAGAGGTGAAAAAGGTAAACACCGTGGAGGAGGAAATAAAGGGTTTCCTACAGTCGTTGATAGAAGGGAAGAATGTGCCCATGAATCCCACCTTAGCGTTAAGGGATCTAAAGGCCGTTATTGACATATATAGAAGTTGCGGTGAGATTTAATGGCAACCTAATACTTTCAAATTAAGCTTCTATCTCAACACTATCACATAAACGTTTTAACGAACCTATGTAAATTTGTCTCTATGTGTGAGGAGTTCCTAAAGAGTAGGAGAAGCATAAGGAAATTCCAGGATAAGGACGTGCCAAATGAAGTTCTTATCAAGCTGGTAGAGATTGCAAATAATGCACCAAGTTCCAACAATAATGAGCCATGGAAATTTATTTTTATAAGAGATAAAAAAACTAAGCAAGAGCTTTCAAAGCTACACAAGGGAGCTTCCCATTTAGCTGACGCGCCGATTGTTGTGGCTGTAGTAGCTGAACCAGATAGGAATCCGAATACTTGGATGGTAGACGTACCTAACGCTGCCCTCTATTTTGCTTTGGCTGCGCACTGCTTGGGACTTGGAGTGGGATGGGTCGCTTCGTACTACAATAAGACTGCGTCGTCAATCTTGGGTATACCTTCCAATAAGGTCCTTGTAACCTTGATGTCAATAGGATATCCGGATTATACTCCTAAGCCAAAGACAAACCTTAAACCAGAGGATGTAATTCTTTATGAGAGGTGGTCATGATAACCGTAAAGTTCACGTTCTTTCACGATGTACTTTGCCCGTTCTGCTATATAACCTCAAAGAGACTCATGAAAGTGGTCAAGGAATACGGCAAGGAGGTAACCGTAGTACATAAGGCGTTCATGATAATATCATCTTTAGATGACTTGAAAGCTGCAGCTCCAGACGAAGAAAGCGCCGTAAACTTGTTTCGCGGTGAATTTTCTATCTTGAAAAACTACATCAAGGATTACGATCCTGACAAGGTATTATCGAAAGGTAAAATTAAGTGGGTTTGGTCCCTTCCTCCACTCATGGCATGCAAGGCAGCTGAACACCAAGGTGGAAACGAAGTTCATTGGAAGTACTTTGACAAGCTTCAAGACAAATTCTTCATGGAGGGAGAGGATGTAACTCAAGACGAGGTTTTACTTTCAACCGCCGAATCTTTAGGTCTTGACATGAAGAAATTTAAGGAGGACTATAAATCCAAGAAGGCTAAGCTCGAAGTTATAGAGGATGAGGAGGAAGCTCACGCTATGGGATTAAGGGGAGTTCCGGCAATTCTAGTAAATGATCATTGGCTTATAAGGGGAGTTCCTGAGGAGGATAAAATAAGGGCCGTTATAGAGGACATATTGAAGAATGGTGAGCCTAAGGAAACTAAACTTAAGGCTTACTGGGAGAAGTAAGGGGAGAATCAGACTTAAGAACTATAAAGAGAATAAAATATTTATGAAGAAAGTAAAAGAAGCCATGTCGAGCCCCATATTTCAAGTTGAAGCTAATACATCCCTTATGGAAGCATGCAAGTTAATGGTTGAAAGAGGTGTAGGATCGATAATAATAACTGAAAATGGAGTTCCAAAGGGAATATTCACAGATAGAGATGCTACTAAAGCCATCTCAATTGGACTAAGCCCAAACGACGCAGTCAGGTTAGCCTCTACCTTAGGTGAACTATTGACAGTTAGCGAAGATACTGACGTATTCGAGGCAATAAGCCTCATGACCAAGAACAAGATAAGGCATCTACCTGTTAAGGACAAGGATGGTAACATAGTAGGTATGTTTGCAATTACCGACATATCCAAGGTGCTCTCCAGTTTATAAAATACCATTTACTCCATACTTTCCCTTTTTCTTTTCTACATTTTACTTAGATTTATTTTATTTTCTTTTTAAATATAGCTAAAATTCACGTTATATTAAACAACTCTTAAAAAGGAACGGGTAGAATTATTTCTGTGAAGATAGGAGTTCTAAGGGGAAAGAATGGGGACATAACAAATCTAGTTAATGCCGTTTCAATTTCCACCTCTAACGGAAAACGAGAGGATATAATGCTGACCTATGAGAAGATTGAGAGCTTAAAGAGGACAGACCTTCTCATAGCTAGGGGTTTATTAGACGGAGAGAAGGGAATACTCAGGAATTTTACCGAGTTACTAATCGACTTAGAGCCGTTAAAGGAAATCAACGTTGAAACAAGTAACGTTGAAATAGGCAAGTTCGGACTTTGCGTTGAAGGTTCTTGCGTTAAGATAGGTCATCTTCTACCCATTAGGGATAACGTATTCAAGGAGGTAAGCGTTGTTGACATTTTAGATCTAGGTATACTTAAGGAAGTAAACAGGATAATTAAGGATAAGGGTACGCTTAGGTTGTTCTTAAGGGATAAAAGCATGGGAGGACCTGACCCTAAAAAGATAGTAGGTTACATAGAAGCATCACGCTTCATCGTAATCGAGGTAAAGGCTCATCAGTTTACTTGGGAATATCGTTGTTCTAAGCGAACTGGGAGGTTAAGTTAACGTAGTCAGGTATTAGCTTGTTCTCCATTTTCACGTCATAGTTGATCAGATGTTTAACCAGCCTAGTTACTTCTTTCACAACTAGGTCAAAGTACTCCTGGTCCCCTTGTACCGGTAAATCCGCGTCACTATGGTATAGAGGAATCATGTCGTCATTGTAGAGGGTTATGGCTGGAACGCCTCTTGAAATGAAGGACCATCCGTCAGAGAATGGAGTCGGCATTTCTATTCTCTTTAAAGGTATTTCGGACTCGAAGGAAAGGCTCCAAAGCTCAGGCACAGAGGAAAAGACCACTCTCTTGGGAAATAGGGAATCCAAGACTATGGCTGAACTAACGTTCCCCACGTCATATTGTAGGGATCCAGTACAACATCTAGGTCCTTCCTCTGAAGGGAAAAATACTAACTTTAAGCCTCTCTTGCCCTTAATACTAGAAAGGTTTTTCTTCAAGGAGAGAAGAACTGCAACGGAAAACAAGTTATCATGGAAGCCTGTGAGCCAATGGTCATAATGTGCTGAAACTACAACGTACTCGTCTCCCTCTTGAAGGGTAACCTCGTAAATAGTGGACTGCGAGTCTTTGAAAGACGACTGTGCATCGATTTCAATTTCCCCTTCTGGTCTAAAGGACATACTTAACGCAGGTAGATCCCCTGATATCCCTATTCTTCTCGTTTTACCTTCTTCGTAGAAAATCACTGCATCTGCACCGTTATCCTTAGCCACCGCGTAGAGGTCCTTAATCTTGAATGGATGATCTGGAAACCTAAATGCGTGAATATTGCCTCCTATTTTACCTTTAACCGAACCCTTGGAATAAGGCATAAGCGTAGCTCCAACGTCTCTTCCGTTCAAGGTTACCTTGCACGAATATATCCATTCCTTTGTGTTAACATGAATTTCCCTTCCTTTAGCGTGATGCTTTATGAAGTTTAGCACTTCCTTTTCTTTCTGGCTTCCATGGATAGCCTCTCCTATTTTTAATAGTTCCATAGCCTCAGAAATTGACATTAAAAGAAAATAGCAAAACGCTAAATAAAGAGTAATCCAGATCAAGGACAGCAAGAAAAGACTTATTGACTACTTTATCCCCTTTCTAATTTCGTCCCTCTTTCACGCTTCACGCTAATTCTTCATCACAATCACGGGGAACTTAGAAAGCTCCTCATTCATATCTCCAACCTCGGTTCCTCTAACTACATCGAAGCCCGAAATTTGAAGGTTTAACTTCCCCGCCCTAGAGAGAGTCCTCACAATAACGGTGTAACTTCCACGTTTGAAAGCTAGGTAACCTTTATCCACCTTTAAAGGCTTATACTCAGTTCCATATATTTCTCTTTTTACTTTCAATAATTTCCTTATTAAGTTAGTTTTCGTCGAATGTTTGCCTAAATCTAATGATGGGGTTTCGTCCCTAAGGGAATTCAACCAACGAAAGTCTACCTTAAGTCTATTGTCCGGATCCACCAGAAGGTAACGCCAAGTCTCTGTTCCTTGATAAAAATCAGCTATTCCGGGAGTCATTATCTTTAACGTTATCATTGCAAGCGATTTCTCTTTTCCTTTCAGATCCACTTCCTTTACAAAGGAAGAGACGTCATTCCTGAACCCGTCGTTGGAGAATCCATCCTCAACCATCTGAATCACCTTCTCTTCATACTCCAGATTAGGTTTCTCCCACGTGGTCTTCTCTTTGCTTTCTCTCATTGCTTTGATCATGTATGCCTTAAGCCTTTCTTTATATTCCTCAGTGAAGTTCTCTAGGGAACCCACTAGAACCTGATAAAATCTATATTCGTCTATAGGGTCTGCCTTAGGACGAAGCAAACTCCTCCATTCCTTTATTTTAGAACTCCACATGTCAGGTATCTCGGACAAGTAATCTATCCTAGCCCTAACATCCTCGCTTACCTTCGTATCATGAGTTGACGTAGAGTTCATTGTGGTTTCTTGCCTCGATGAAATGAATGAATGAAACTGATCCTGCGTGATTCCAAACCTTTCTAAGAATCCGCCTACCTCGTTTATTGAGAGAAGCTTGATAAAGCGATAAAACACCGTATCTTCTATACCTTTGGCGTAAGCGCCAGGGAGT
This sequence comes from Sulfuracidifex metallicus DSM 6482 = JCM 9184, assembly GCA_032834875.1. NCBI lineage: Archaea > Thermoproteati > Thermoproteota > Thermoprotei > Sulfolobales > Sulfolobaceae > Sulfuracidifex > Sulfuracidifex metallicus. The sequence goes on along the minus strand of CP135238.1, from coordinate 1,170,415 downwards.
ATCTGCTGGAGCTTATTATATGTGTATGTATCCTTTTCACGAAGTTCTCTTACAACTCCATGAGGATCGCATTGGTCATATTCTCCGCTGTAAACCCTGTATACTGGCAGGCACTCAGCGAAGTTATAAATGTCCTCTGATACGTCCCTCCCCAGAGAAGAGGAAGCCAGCTTAGCTACATGAGAGAACTCGTTCTTCATGTAGTTTCTGATTACTGCCCTCTTGCTCTCCCTTATCATGGAATCTAAATTGTCGTGCTTGCCGGTAAACTCCTCGTATAGTCTCTCTATTTCATCATGGTTATCTCCATCTATGAGGAGGTGATTTACGTAATTCATGAAGTCATATCCTGTAGTTCCATCTGCTGGAATCTCCAGTTTCTCCCCCCAAGTTAATATCTTTTCAACTAAAACTAGGGGGTAAAGAGTCTTCATTCTCTTTACGTAATTTACAGGATCGAAAAGTCCATCAATATGATCTATTCTTATCCCATCTACCTTAGGTAAATTCCTGATTTGTTCTTGTAAAACTTCTTCCCTCTCTACATTAACACCTATCAGACAATTAACGTAAAAGAAGCGTCTATAAGACGGACCTTCAATCCACCATGTCAAGTGGTAGCATCTCCTTAAAGTCTCATCAACTGTGCTAACGTCATCGCATAGAGGAAGTCTCCAATCCCTGTAGATCAGTTCTCTCTTTTCTTTGTCTATACTGATCAGATGCTTAACTTTCTCTAACTTGTCCTCGAGTATCGGTAAAGTGATTACGTCCCCCCACCAATCGAACATGGAACTCCATTTGCTGTTCCTTCCTTTCCTTAGCACGTCCATTAGACGCCAATTCTCTGTGCTGACAGCCATGTGATTTGGAACAACGTCCTGTAGAATCCCTATTCCTTTTTCCTTCAATGATATACTCATTCTCTCATATCCTTCCCTGCCTCCTAGTCTATCGCTTATGACGTAGTCTACCACGTCATAACCGTGAGTGCTACCTTTCCTAGCTTTGAAAACCGGAGATAAATATACATGAGAAATGCCTAACCACGACAAATAATCTGAAATTTCTTCAACGTCCTTGAAGGTAGGACCGTCTTCCCTAAGCTGAATCCTGTAAGTTGATATCATGTTCATGAGGACACTCTCCTGTAAACTAAAACAGACTTTCCTTCAACTTCAAGTTCCTCTCCGCTGTTGACCTCTTTCTCTTTATCAGATAGATGTCTCATGTAAGAGTAAAGAACAATGTTCCACTTTCCATGACCAGGGATCTTTACCTTAATGTGACCTTGGTCAGAGTTCATTATGATCAGGAAAGTATCGTCGGCTATTCTGTTACCTAACTCGTCATGCTCGTCGATTACTCCTCCTTCTAGAACCAAAACCAAAATCTTAGTAGGAGAGCTCCACGTGTTCTCATCCACTTCCTCACCGTTTACCTTATACCAAGTAACGTCCTTAAAGGGCATTCCCAACAACTTCTTACCTTGGAAATATTTAGCTCTCCTGAAGATAGGATGTGCGTCATAGAACTTTACAGCTCTCCTGACGAAATTTAAGAAGTCGTACTCGCCGTCACTTAAGTTCCACCTGACCCATGAGATTTCGTTGTCCTGACAGAAGGCGTTGTTGTTACCACGTTGGGTCCTGCTAAGCTCGTCACCTCCTAACAACATAGGTATTCCCTCACTTATGAACAACGTGATGATGAAGTTCCTTTTCATTCTTTCCCTACATGCTATCACGTTAGGATCGTTAGTCTCACCTTCAAAACCGCAGTTCCAGCTAAAGTTCTCGTTTGTTCCGTCCTGATTGTTTAGACCGTTGGCTTCGTTGTGTTTAGAGTTATAGCTCACTAGATCCTGCAGGGTAAATCCATCGTGAGATGTTACGTAATTGACCGAGGCATAAGGCGTCTTTCCAGTACCTAGGTAAATGTCGGGAGATCCCATTATTCTGTTAGCTATCTCTTGGTATGGCAATGAATCTCCTCTCCAGAACTTCCTTACTGTGTCCCTATACTTACCGTTCCATTCTGCCCAAAAAGGGGGAAAATTACCCACCTGATATCCGCCTGGACCCACGTCCCAAGGCTCAGCTATCAGCTTCACCATAGAGAGAACAGGATCCTGTTGTATCGCTATGAAGAAAGTGGATAACATGTTAACGCTATAAAGTTCCCTGGCTAAGGCTGCTGCCAAATCGAACCTGAAACCGTCTACGTGCATTTCGGTCACCCAATACCTGAGACTGTCGAGAACCATCTGTAGAACCCTTGGATGGCTCATGTTTAGCGTATTACCTACTCCAGTATAATCTAGGTAATACCTCCTGTTCTCAGGGCTAAGCATGTAATAAGAAAGGTTGTCAATGCCCTTGAAGGAAAGGGTTGGACCCATATGGTTACCTTCAGCCGTATGGTTAAACACAACATCTAGTATTACTTCCAGTCCTGCATTGTGAAGTGCGTTAACCATTTCCTTGAATTCCTTAACTTGCTCTCCTCCACAGCCTGAGCTAGAGTATCTGCACTCCGGTGCAAAGAAACCAATTGTGTTGTACCCCCAATAGTTCTTTAGCCCTTTCTCCACTAGGAAACGATCGTCAACGAAGTGATGGACTGGCATTAGCTCTACGCTTGTTATTCCAAGATCCTTTAGATACTCCGTTACTTTGTCTGAAGCCAAAGCCTTGTAAGATCCCCTTATGTTTTCATCTAGATCTTCTCTAAGCTTCGTAAAGCCCTTTACGTGAAGCTCATAAATCACTGTCCTATTCCAGGCGAACCTCTTGAAATGGTGATCATCCCAATTGAAGTTAGGATCAATTACTACACTTTTAGGTATGAAGGGAGAAGAATCACGTTCGTCGAAGGAGAGATCCTCCCTTTGATCTCCTATTTTATAAGCGAAAAGCGAGTCGTCCCATTCTACTGATCCTGATATTGCCTTAGCGTAGGGATCTATCAATGCCTTGTTTGGATTAAAACGTAATCCCTCCTCCGGCTTATAAGGCCCGTGGACTCTATAAGCGTAAAGATGCCCTGGTCTTATCCCTGGGACGAATGTATGCCATATGTCTGCCATCCTGTTTCGAACTTCTATTACTTCCTTGGGATATTTCTTGTTCCTTGAGAACAACAATATCTCTACCTTGGTTGCATTCTCCGAAAATAGAGAGAAATTGACTCCATCCTCCTCTTCTAGCCAAGTCGAGCCTAATGGGTACGGATTTCCAGGCCTTAAAGGTACATCTCTCCAATCGACCATAATCTTTAATGGTAATCATGATTCATAAGTCCGTCTTTTAACTGAATTTGCTTAAAAGTGAAAACGACCTAAGTTAACGATAATCTAAAATAGATGTAAAAGTGGTTTAGCATTTAGTAGTACCTCTTTTCAAGAGGAAAACCAGCATAAAACAGCCTGTACATTATTAAATACCATGGAAATAGATAGTAAGATGCAGGAACTTCTAGATAAAGGATTACTGTGCCTAAAGGGTAAATATAGTTCCATAGTTATAAGGAAATCTAAGACTGGATATACCATAGAACTTAGGTTACCGGAGAAGGACGCAGTGAGAACTGAGTATATCTTGACTGATAGAGAGGGTGTAATAAAATACCTGAAAGATATGACAGGATATTCAATAGTTGATCTTAACGAAGCTAAGAACGTAAAGCCATTAAGCAGTTGGTTGTAAACTCTAATAAAACTGAAATTTCACAAGAACGTTTGAAAAGGTATATCAACTTCTCTCTCTTTTTGTTTTTATATAAATTCATATACATATATTATGTTTCTATCCTTTTTAAAAATGAGACTTTCAAGAAAGGAAACTATCACGTTATTGTCCAGTTTTAGCGTATAGAAAAACCCTAATGAAAGCAAGGAAGAGCTTTAAACTAAAATTAAAAAACCTACTTTAAGTTAGTTTGTAAGAAAATATATTTGTTCATAATAAATATTTAAATTTATATATTTTTAAATTAATTAGTTGATTAAAAGGGATAAATGCTACGCTTTATTGCCCTTAAATGAGAAAGAAGCACATAGAACATTACTAAAGCCGAGAAGAGTGATGAAACTATCAAGGACGTACTCCCGGCAAGGTAAGATATAACAAAGCCCACAAGCCATCCAATTTGTTGAAAAGCGTTAACTCTACCGAACTCTTCTGGAGAATAAGATTGACTTCCCTCCAATGAAACTGGAATGATTGCTTCCCATAATCCGAACGACAAGGAAAAATATGGGAAGAAGGTTTCCCCGCCAACTAGAGAGAAGATAAACAAGTAAAGGGACAAAGCCAGCCAGTTAGGCATTCTGGTTGAAAGATATGAAGTTACAAAGCCAATCATTTCTACTATGGTTGAAATAATGCCTATGTCTTCCAAAGAGAAGCCGAAATGAACTTTCAAGTAGAGATATACAAAGGGAAAAACTATGGCTATAGGTATCATAGAAAGGAAGGGTATAAATACATTGGATTTGCCTCCTTTAGCTTTGGGCTTAACGTGGACTCCCAGAATAGGTATCGAGGAAGCCAAAGCTAAAACAGATGCTAAAATGAAAACCCAATTAATTCCGTAATAGGTTGAAATTAGTCCTCCAATAAATGGCATAAATAGGGATGGAACGATAGAAAGGGACCATATCCTAGCTATGCACTTACTGTCCAATGCCATCATCATGGAGTAAAAGTTCGGAAGGGAAATGAAGAAGGCATAAGCCATAATCCCTGCTAAGATTACCGTAAAAGTAGATGATGATATTTGGATTAAAAATAAACCAGTACCACTAACTACCATCCCTATAAACGCTGATAAATTAACTCCTAACCTTCGATGAATTTGACCTCCAAAAAGAGAAAATGGAATTGCAGAAATTGTAAACACAACAAAAGCTAGGGAGAATCCACTGCCTATGATGTTCTCTAGATAAATTGAAAGATATGGATAATACAAGTAGTATGATGCACCCCATAGAAACCATGACGAAGCTATAGGAAGGTTAACTTTCACGTTTTAACATATAAGGACAAGAGTTAAAAGTGAGACGTTTTTCAAGCTTAACTCGTGAACATAATTAAGAAAGGAATAGGATCTGAGTGAGGTAGTTAAAGAAAAAGATTTAAAAATTATTTTATTTCTATTTCTCTTCTTTTATAAGTTATATTTCCTAAAGACGAAGTTCTTCACTGTATCCATAGCTATCATCCAAGTGAAGGCTAACCCCAGAGCAAATAACACTGCGTCAAAAGGAACAGGAGTTACGAGTATACCTAACACTGAGATTAAGCTTATCACCAAAATGTCACCAGCTATGGAGAGGGACAGCCACTTGCTGGGAGAGGAATGCCAGAACCTCTTTCTTTCCCTTATCATAAGGACTGTGAAAAGACCGGAGAAAACCAGAAGGTCAAACACGAAGGTCTGTATCTGAATGTGATTTAGTCCAAGATAAAAAGAAATGAAAATTCCTACAAATCCCTCTAGAACCAACATCGACGAAAGGATCGCGGAACTCGTAATTAGAGGTTTGACGCTCCACTTTTCAGGAGACTTCGAGTATCTTACATTATCCGTTGCTATTGACATGGTAACGAAGTCGTTGGCAAAAAGAAGAAGAATTATATCAAAAGGCGTTGTAACGAAGAACCTAAATACGAAAAACGACGTAGTCAGAAATATAACTACTTGAATAGTCTTCATTATCTTGTTCAAAGTATAGGTTAGCATCCTCTGATAGATCTTCCTACCGCTTTTCACTGCGTCAACTATGTCAGTTATTCCCTCGTGGGTTAGAACTATGCTAGCAGCTGCCTTTGCCACGTCAGTGGCATTACTAACTGCTATGCCTACTTCGGCTTGCTTTAGGGCGGGAGCATCATTTACACCGTCTCCAGTCATACCTGTAACATGACCTTCTGATTGAAGGCTCTTTACAACGAAGAACTTGTCCTCAGGGAATACTTCAGCAAAGACTCCGCACTCGTCAACCTTTTCTTTTCCTTCCTTGACGTCGGAAATTGCACATGGACGGTCAGTAATTCCAACCTCTTTAGCTATCTCTCCCGCTATTGCTTTGTTGTCTCCGGTTATCATCTTAACGGAGACACCTAGATCTTTCAATTCGTGAATCAAGATTGGAGAGTCCTTTCTAGGTCTATCCAAGAGTGGAAGTAGACCAACTAAGTTGAGCTTTTCTTCCTCTCCCTTGCCTACTGCAATTACTCTAAAACCCCTCAAAGCAAGTTTATCTACTACATCCTTAATTTGATCCGTCATTCCACATAGAGATCCTACTACCTGAGGTGCACCTTTAACCACTTTAATTTCTTTACCGTTTTCCTCAACTATTCCCTCACTTCTCTTTGTGGAAGGATCGAATGGAGTGAAACTCTTCCTTTTAGAGAAATCTACTTTTATTCCCTTTTCTTTAGCGTAATTTATTATAGCTTTGTCTATTGGGTCCTCTCCTACCTCCTCTGACGCGAGCACAGCATATCTTATGAGATCATCTTCCTTTCCTTGGATAACTATTGGATCTATAACGTAGAGCTTATTTTCAGTAATAGTGCCAGTCTTGTCCATACAAAGTACATCCATAGACGACGCGTCCTCAATTGCATTAAGTCTGGTCACCAGAACTCCCTTCTTAGACATTTCCAGTGCTCCTATTGCCATTGCAATGGTAAAGGTAGCTGGTAAGGCTACTGGTATTGATGCTATCAGAACTACCAAGGCGAAAGGTAAGACGTTAGTCAGAGGAACACCAGTTAGGAAGGAGTAAAGTGACATCAAGAGAACCAAGGCTACGTCAATTGTAATTAAATACTTCACTATTCCAAGAATTAAGGACTCGATGTGAGATTGTACCTTCGCACTTTGAACTAACTCTGTAGTCTTACCGAAGTAAGTGTTTACACCGGTATTTACAACTACCCCGTAAGCTTCTCCCCTTTTAATTACCGAACCTGAGTAAAGAAGAGAACCTACCTTTCTCTCTACACTTATAGACTCTCCAGTAAGGGCTGACTGGTCAACTTCAACTTCTCCATCTATCACCTTTACGTCAGCTGGCACTATGTCGCCCAGCCTAACGTGAATTATGTCGCCCGGTACAAGCTCTCTTGCTGGAATACTTTTCCACTCTCCATTCCTTAGAACTGAAGCTTGAACTGAAAGTTTTTTCCTCAAAAGCTCTACCGCACTCTCTGCACGGGATTCTTGCACGAAGCTAACTATTGCGTTAAATATTAGAAGAAAAAGTATTATGCCCATATCATCATATTTCCTCAATAGGAAGGTAACTACTGCTGTTACTTCTAACATCCATGGAACAGGGGCGGAGAACTTTGATAAGAACTTCCTCAAAGGACTTTCCTTCTTTTCCTTTACTTCGTTGTATCCATACTTCTCCAAACGTAGTTTCGCTTCCTCTGAAGTTAGGCCTGAACGTGAAGTGGAAAGTAAAGAGAATACTTCATCAAGAGTTGCTTTAGAATAGTCCATCATATTATCATTTAGCCTTGTAGATAATAAATCAACATAATGTGATATTAATGGCATGTCCTCTTTCTATGGATAAAAACTGTTAATATGCAATGTCTTCACGACTTGAGGGCTGATTTGCCCTTACTACCTATCTCCGAGAACGCAACCCAGAACGGATCGTGGTCAGGCCTACCTATTTTCTTTCCATCTACCTCAACTCCGTCTCCTTCCACGACTTTACCCACAACTCCAGCCTCTATCCCTTCCTTCGTGAGTGAGCTTACAACGCCATCTCCGTCCGATGTAATTATGACCATGGTTCCCTCGCTTATTGAGGTGTAAGGATCTATTCCCACTAGGGAAGTTACTTCCTTCACAGCCCTTGGCATCGGGATCTCACTTTTCCTAACCTCTATTCCTTTACCACTTGCCTCGCTCATCTCGACTAAAGCGTTCCATAATCCTCCTTCAGTAGCGTCATGCATAGCCTTAACGCCTACGTTGGACGCTATTAAACCGTCCTTCCAGCACGACATCTTCCAATACATATCCAAAGCTTCCTTCATTACGTCGTTATCAAGTTCGTCTTGAAAAACCGTTGGGAACGTGTTTACCAACAGCGCTGTAGCTTCTATTGCTGGACCTTTAGTAACTACAACTTGGTCTCCAACCTCTACCTTAGATGGATTAGCCAGCTTTTTCTTCTCCCCTATCCCAAGCATTGTGAAACCTCCTAACATTGGATAGTTAACTCCCTCATATCTACCTGTATGACCGCCTATGACCATTACTCCTATTTCCTTTAATGAGTCACTTATTCCCTTCCACATTTCCTCAAATTCCTGATCTGTCATTGAAGGCGGCAAGTTAAGGTCTATCAAGGCGTATTGAGGTGATATCCCAGAAGTCATTAGGTCGCTCGCAAGTATATGAACCGCGAACCATGCTGCCTTTCTAAGACCGTACTCCTTTACTATGAAAACTGGATCAGTTTTAGTTACGAGTACCCTCCCGTCCATTAGGTCAACTACTCCCACGTCAACTCCATTCATTGGAGGAACAATAACCTCATTTCTCCTTTCCCCTAGATTTGGATAGATGATGTTATCGAATGTATCCTTACCTATCTTTCCTAACATTGGTTAAAATATGTCATAATTTTTTAAATCTTCATCTTAAAGGCTCAAGGAAAACGACAACTTTAATAAAGTTCTATCCTAAATGAATTAGTGTAACCCTAAAATGAGCAAAATTGGGCATGATTGTTGCAACATGACTAGGAAAACTGCATCTGACTTCCTTATGAAGCCAATGTATAAGACAAGTAAGATAGAAGGATATAATATTAAAACGATAAGGACTAAAAGGGAAATTATACAAGTGTTATGGATTAAGGAAAGGGACAAGTTGGCCGTAAGGTATTCAGGAATGCCATGCTTAACCAGTAAGGTGGCTTTAGAAGCCTTATGTGAATGGATAGACAAGGGAGAGGTAAGGACAACTAAAGAAGCTCTGACTAAGTTATCTAACATAAAAGGATTTAAGGTGACCAAGGAGGTGGAGGAATTAGTAAGGGAAGTTATGAGCACGGTAAGAGGATGAAAATAGCTTATGTTATTTTATAATTCAATAAAGAGATGAATGGGTTTATAATAATTAGATCTAGACAAATCCTCTCTTTGCTTTAATTTAGTTTTATTTTTTTCTTTCCATCTTAAAAATAAATATTTAAACTGATTAACCGAACCTCTCTTCCACGCCCTTATTTCCATTCACTGATAAGACATGTTTTGCAAGTTCCTTTACATCATTGAAGAAGTTAAGCTTCGCTACATTTCTCTCGTCCACATATTGGGGAAAGGCCTTCTCTAACAAGTCTGAGCTCATTCCATTTCCCTTCAAGATAAATGTGGGTTTTCCCATTGCGTAAGCTAACAAAATCTCTATGATAGTTCCAGCACCTCCTCCTAGGGCTACAACAGCATCGGCTGATCTAATTAGAGGAACAGACCTTGCTCTGTACTCCATTCCACTATCGATTCTCATGACTTCCTTCGGTACTTCAATATTCCTCTCTATCGGTAAGATCATGATCACTGGGATATCATCCTTTATAGCTTCGTCTGCAACAACCTTCATGAGACCCCAATATCCTCCCAACAAAATTGCCACTTCATTTCCCTTTATGAACTGCACGAACTCTCTAGCCTTTTTTGACAAATCCTCTGAAGGAGGAGAGCTATGTGCAGCTATAGCAATCTGGAACATGGTTAAAGATTAGCTCGTTTTTAATTATTAACGTTGAATATATACACAGAACATACGAACATGGAAACCACATAGGATAAAAATAAGACAATTTACAGAAAATCATTATAAGCATAATTATACTTTAGTATATAAGTTAAAAAAGTAATTAAAATATATTAACCTTCCTGTTCCTCTATTATCCTTTCTATTTCTTCAGTCCTAAATGCGCTCCTCACTGCTGCAAAGTGGAAAATAAGACCTACTATTGCAGCTACTATAGTATCCTCAGGGAATGGTATTAGAGGAGAACTCAAAGGACCGAAGCCTCCGAAGAAACTTGTCGCGTATAGTACCAATATTAGACCTATGAGCCAGAAACCACTCTTTATCTCTCTCCTACCCTCCTCATTAGAGAAGGAGTAGCCTATTATTGTTGGTACTACAAGCATACCTATGAAGCCTAGATAGTACAGAATAAAGGAGGATTCTAAGCTGGGTGAGGAATTTAATATTACGTTATAATACCCGAAGGATATCAAGCCTAACGACGCTAGGAGTTGTCCTATACCTAATAGGTAAGCTAGAGTTCTATTCATTTTTATGTGGTTTACAGCGTAGTATAACCAGAATAGAGGCACGCCTATAGTAAGGCCGCTCAATATGTAAAATAATGTAGTGAAGCCGGACCAATAAACTATCAATATAGCAGCAATGGTAGCTATAGGGGCAATTATTCTAGCTGCAGGTACTCTATAAGGTCTTTTTAGGTCAGATGCATTTCTCCTTAGTGACTCTAAACCTATTCCTCCCATTATATAAGTAAAGACAGTAGCCGAGGAAATGAAACCTACCAATAGGTACCAGCTTGGGAATGGAGCAAGGAATATGCTCCCTACTATCAATGATGCTAGAAGTGCAAAGAATGGAATTCCAGTCCTACCTACTTTAGCGAATATATTAGGGAAATATGAGTCCATCGCAAGACCGTATATAGTTCTGGTAGAGGTTCCAGTATATACCAAACCTGTTCCAGTTGGAGATATTATTGCGTCTATCAGAAGGATAGTTCCCCAAGCCCCAAACAGAGCTATTCCAGTAGAAGTAAATTCAGAGTAGAATGGCGAGGAAGCAAAGTTACTACTCAATAACGCTCCCCAGTCTCCTGGAGTTATTCCTGCTTTACCCCAATCTAAAGCCCCTATGAAAGAAACTTGTAACATTGTGTATATTGTTATTCCTAATATTAAGGAGAGTATGACTGCTCTACCTACGTCTTTTTGAGGGTTTCTTGCTTCTCCTGAGTACTCTACCGCTTGTCTAAATCCTAAATAGGAAAATATTATTCCAGAGCTTGGAATAGCGTAAAGCATAGCTGCAGGTCCTATGATTCCAGAAGAAGCGTCAGTTACGTTTGATGGAAATAAGCCTCCATAAGAACTAAAGTTAGCTGAATGGTAAACTGCAAATAATAGAATGAAAGTAATGGTGGGTATTACAACTTTCCATGCCGTTATTCCGGTGTTGGACTTTCCTAGAACCTTTATTCCCCCGTAGTTTAGGAAGAAGAAGAACAACATCAACAGGAATGCTAAACCTAATCCTTCGTAATTAAGCACTGTAACTGTGCTACCGTTTATAGTGGTTGTGTAAGAAAGTATAAAATTAGGGTTTACGCTAGAAATATATTCTATGGCTCCTTCTGCCTCAATGGCAGGCAAAGTAATTGCCGAAAGGAGATATAGAAAGCCTAGGATATATCCAGTATAGCTACCATGAGTATAGTGTGGATATCTTACTATTCCTCCAGTTTTAGGGATAGCGCTTGCTATTTCAGAATATGCTAAACCAACAAAGATTATTAGAAATCCTGCAATTAACCAGGAAAGTATAGCAGATGGTCCTGCAGTTGACGCAGCGTCTAATGATGCAAAGAGCCATCCAGAACCTATTATGCCTCCCATAGATAAAAACGTGAGATCGAGGAGGTTCAATTGTTTCCTTAAGAGCTTATCTGAATTTTTGACCTCTGTTTCCGAAGCCATCGAAGTATAAATAAACAGGAAGATTGTTATAACCTTTACGGTAGTTCGTCTACAGAATTTATCTAATTATGATGTCATTTTTAACAAAATGAAGCGTTGACGTTTTAAGCTTTAGAAAGAGATTAACATGATTGAAATGCCTTGCAAGGGAATTCACGCTATACCTTCCGGGCCACCCCAATTCCCGGAAATCATGACCACTTACGTTGTCTGCGGTGACAAAACTGCGATAATTGACCCGGGTCCGGCAAATTCAGTGGTTGATCTGGGTTTCGTTGATACAGCAAGTTATGTTGTACTTACCCACCTTCATATAGATCACGTTGGTTTAGTTAAGGAAGTAATGGAAAGATACAAGGAAGCTAAACTGGTGATCAAGTCTGGATTCAAGAGATACATGGTGACGGAGGACGGTGTAAAGAGACTTAACGAAACTGCAAGGGAAGTTCTTGGAGATTTGGTGGACATATATGGCGAGGTCGAACCATCAAGGGATGATGTAATAGAGGTTAATGATGGAGACGTTATAGATCTAGGAGGAAAGTCAATAAAGGTAGTTTACACCCCTGGTCATGCAAAACATCATATATCCCTCTTTTATGAGGGAATGTTATTTTCAGGCGATTCCACAGGGGTGATGCTTAACGGAGTCATGCTACCTTCTACTCCTCCTCCGTTAGATTTACAAAAGTACAAGGAAAGCATAAAGAAGCAGATATCTCTTGCACCTTTCTCTGTAGCCTTGGCTCATGGAGGAATAGTGGATGGAAATTTCTTATCTGACTACTTGGAGGCGTTGGAAAAGGCAGATTTCAAGGTGAATGAGGAAGATCTGGATCTAGGAGGAGAAAAAGGGGAAATATTGAAGAAACATTACAAGATAAACATGGAAGGACTTACATCCTCTTTAAAGGAAAATAATAATGCATGAAGTAAGTTTTTAGATTTAAGAGCGTTAGGTACCTTGAGGATTCTAACATTCACATAAGATAAATATAGGACTTTTTATGTGAGTTTTTAAATTGAAGTTTCTCTTTAAATTCATGAAAACTTTGAAAATCGGGAAGGCTGATGTTGTTCCGGGTAGTCCTAACACTCTTCTTTACGACGGAATTGTTGTGGACTTAGGAGGAAAGAACTCAGAACTACCAATACAAGGAGAAATTCAACTTGCTACACATGGACACGCAGACCATATAGCTGGATTGTTTAGAGAAGCGAAAAGCAAATTTCTACCGCCTGAGGATAGATGGGGTATATCGTTATTGGGTAGAAGGATGGCAGTGTATGGATTCTCGTGCAATGAATCCTCTCTCTTTACCTATGATCTAATAAAGGAAGACTTACAAGCAACATTCAAGGACCCTGAGGTACAAGTTATTAGTACTCCAGGCCATACTCCAGGACATGTAAGTTATGTTATAGGAGACGTGCTTTATGCGGGAGATGCCTTCTTTGGACAGAGAGTTTTGGAGGGCTTCGTTTTTCCTTTTTACGTGGATTTCTGGAAAGCTATGGAGTCCTTGGCCAAGATAAAGGAGATATCAAACTCGGTGGAAGGGATCGTTATTTCGCACGGCCCATTATACGACAAAAGGAAGATGCTAGATTTAATAGAATTTAATATAAACTACGGACAAAAACTTGTGAATCGCGTTAAGGATAGTCTGAGCGATTGGGTTACCTCTCAGCAAGTGGTGGTAAAAGTTATGGAAGGGATGGGAAAGAAGGTAGAAGAGATTTCTCCTACCTCCATCATAATGAATGAAAGGACTGCTCTCTCAATAATTAACGGGCTTAACGTGGATATTACTACTACAATTGATGGAGTTAAGTTTAGATTACATCATTGATGAGAGGAAAATGGAAAAGTTTAGATTTTCTCTATTTATTGAATGAAGTAAAGGAAGAGATAGCAAATATTTTAAGAAACTTTTCTATAAAGAAAAACAAACAATATATAGAGTTAGAAAAAATACTTACTTGTTTATTCCTGGCTTTATCAATTTCTTCATGTCTAATATCTTATCTATATCCTGATCAGTGTAACCCAGTTCTCTTAGCGCCTCCCTTATAGACAATCCTTTGTTTAGTTTCTTACCTATCTCTGTTGCCTTATCATAACCAATCACAGGGGATAAAACTGTTATGAGCGAAGGCGAAGACTCGGCATATCTCAACATTTTTTCCTTGTTAGGTACAGTGCCCGCAACTACTAATTCTGAGAACTTCCTTAATCCTTCCGACAGAAGGGATATCTCAGTCACTACATCATACCCAACTAGGGGAACACCCATGGCGAGTTCAAACTCTCCTAGCATAGAAGCGAATTGAACTGCATGATCCAATCCTATGATCTGAGCCGATATCAACATCGTAGCCTCAGCGGTAACAGGGTTAGTCTTTCCAGGCATTATTGAGGAGCCAGCTATCTCTTCCTGAGAAGGAATGTCTATCTCACCAATTGACGTGAAGGGACCAGAGAACATGAGCCTAAAGTCTTGAGCCATTCTGTATAAGTCAACTGCAATAGTTCTCATAGACGCGCTAAGTGACAACATATCCGTGAGAAGTCTAAGTCCCCTGAAAGTATTTGCTGGTTTAAATCCAATGCCGGTAAGCCCGTTTAGCTCGGTTATCACTTTGTTTTGAAAGTCCGGATGAGCGTTAAGACCAGTTCCTGTTGCAGTACCTCCTATGGGGAGCTCTTTTACGTAGTCCAAGGTTGAAAGCACTAAATTCTTATCGTTAATTAAGGCGTCTGCATACGCGCCTAACTCTTGACCGAAAGTAACTGGAAGGGCATCCCTTAGATGTGTTCTGCCTGCTTTCACGTAATCTGCGTATTCCCTGGATTTTTGGGTTATGATTGATATTGTTTTATCCATAGAAGGAAGAAGAGAATTAATTATGTGATTGACAGCCGCAACCCTTATGGTGGTGGGTACGACATCGTTTGATGATTGGCCCATGTTAACATGGTCGTTAGGGTGAACCTTAACGCTAGCATAGGAGGTTGCAAGCTCCGCAATTACTTCATTAACGTTCATGTTGAGTCCCGTTCCAGAACCGGTTTGAAACACGTCAAGTATTATCTTGTCATCATGTTTTCCTTCCATGAGCTCCTTTGAAGCCCTCATGATGGCATCGGCTCTATCTTTGTCCAATAAACCCAGAGAAAAATTGGCCTTTGCACAAGCCCATTTGACTGCCCCTATTCCCCATATTATTTCCCTGGGAAAACGAGTGCCAGTGTTCATGAAAAGTTTTGGTGCATGTTCTGTGTATTTCATCTCTACATGGAAATTGGAGATAGAAAATAAAATCGTTCCTCCGCTTCTATAAGGTTTATTCCCTATCTTGAGATTTATGTTAGAGAAAAGAGTTTTGAAACATATATTATGTGATCAAATGTCATAATTTCAATATATTAAGATAGTGTTTTCAATAAGTCGTAAACAAAAAAGTATATATAAAGATTATTTATAAACAAAATAATAATTTTTATGTAAAAATATATACATGAAACATTTGTTTCAAGTCTTTCATGTATGATGTTCTGTAATTCTTTCCTTCATAGCTATGAAGGACGAATAGGCGACCTCAGATAAGGTAACCTCCTTAGGCTTAACGTCAAATATCTTAATGCCTGGTTCGGCGAAAAGCAACTTCTTTCCCGCCTTCTTTCCTATCAAGTATGAGGGCATGCAGAATGAGCCATGAGCTCCAAGAATTTCGTCTGCCTTTAATTTTATACATTCCTTTGTAGCTTCAGGTCTTCTGGCTGGGGTTTTTAGGGCTACGTTTTCCTCCTTATATACCACTTCCTTCTTTTCAGGATCATATAGAATCATGATCTCACCCTTGCTGAAAATTTGAATCTTCATTTCTTTATCTACGGTTGTACATATCATGAAAACATAAATAGATTAAAAAATTAAAAAGACATGTTTACGTGGTCGGAACGTGTAAATCAAAAACTGATGAAATTACTTTCTATAATGAGGCATCACACATTTTTCCTTTACCATTTAAATAACATCTGGAACGCGACTGTCTTACTTTTTTGGTTCATATCTCATTTTTTACTGTCATTATTCTTCCTTGCAGCTTCTTGCAATTCTTCCTCCACTATGTTTACTCTTGTACCAGCTTTCTTTAATATGTCAGGCCTTTTCTTCCAAACGTTTAAGGTATATGCCAACATTATTCCTATATAAACAAAGGTAAATATCACAGCTTGGGTAACTGGGTAAACTGGAGGCCATATTGAGGCATAAAGTACGTAAATGAAGATCCCAGTAGCTATAGCTGGTAAAACGTAGTGCTGTAGTGGATGTAGAAGTAAATTAAACCCATAATGTCTCTCCTTAAGTTTTCTATAGAGAGTTATGACTGCGGTGTTAAGCATCAAATGAGTTACTACCAGTCCTACTAAAGCTATTGTTGTGAGAAAGTCGAATGCATCACTGAGAGCTCCATAAACTTGGGGAGAAGTTGCAGGTAAGGTCAACATTTGACTTGGACTTACACCTGCAAAGTACGCTATAGTAAATCCTCCAACTATAGAAAAGATTGACGCGGTTATTGCGATGAACGCTAAGGACTTAATTGGAGTTACGTATTTTGGATGAACTTCAGAGAATGACTTAGGGAGTAATCCATCTCTTGCCATTGCGAAGTAAACTCTACCAGCATTTGACTGCATAGCAACTGAATCTGAGAAGGCAGAGTTGAAAGCGAAGAGGGCCAAAATGAATCCTCCAGCCAGTGTTAGATAGGTGGAGTAAACCACTATTCCTGGAATTGGGTTATTTACAAACGACTCCATTCCAGCTGGCGTAAGTCCGCCAGGCCATCCAACTACGCTAACATATGCCTCTTCTACTAGAACTATACCTACAATTAATACTCCGAATATCAAAGCTTTGGTTATGCTCTTACTGCTCTTAGCTTCCTCTCCTAATGGTGCTGAACCACCGTAACCTATGAAGCTAGTTATTCCGAATATCATTCCCAGACCCAGAGAACCTATGGCACCTCCGTTGGGGGCAAACAAACTAGCGAATTGGGGCCATGCAAATGGATTAAATACCTGAAGTGTATTGTGAGGTATCTTAAGAATAATTATTAATGCGGTTATCCCTAAGAAGGCAACCTCTCCCAGTGCAGCGTACCTTATGTATTTCATCTGAGGTCTTATTCCCACCATTGCTAGCAATATTGGAACTATTATGAAAGTAAGAATAAATGGTATCCAAACCCAGCCCGGTAGGGTAATTCCAAAGAAGTACTTCAGAACTCCAGGGAGAACAACGCCAGCCACATATACTGGTATCGCTGCAGTGCTAGCTACTTGATAAAGGACATAAAGGAAGCCTGAAACTGCTGCAGGAATCGGATTGAAAGCTGTAGATATGTAACCATAGTATCCCCCTGCACTGGCATGTCTTCTAGACAAATGATATAGCGTGTTGACCTCTAAGTACATGGTTAACATTGCTATCAGGAAAGCTAGAGGGGTCAACACGAAGGCAAACGCAGCTGCAGAGGTTATGAATGCTACCGTATCGCATGCTGGAGCCATTGCGGCTATCTCCTGACCTACTGCCTCTAAGGTTCCGACTACGCCACGCTTTAATCTTGGCACACTTTCTGCCTTGCTCATTAGGGTTACCCGAACACTTAGAAGATACATTGTTTTTAAAGTTAACTAATAGCATGAACACTTTAAGATAACATTAATGGAAAGACTAAACTTCAGTTACGAAATGGACAGTTAAAGACTAAGTGAAGATGAGCGTATTGCCCGTATATCTCACATTATTAGGATAACATGATATAAACTAAAGATGAAACAAAGAAAATATTTATTTAAAAGCAAGGAATATTAGCTAAAGCTTCCTTTTAATTAAACTGAATTTTATTCAATTTATTAAATTAGATTTCTAAATGATAATGTAATTACTTTATACTTGGTATAAAAGGAAAACTCACGTAAAGAGGATTAATAAAATTATGTAGAAAGTAGTTTATTAACTGTTGTATAGCATATTTCCTGTGAAACATGGAAAATCGCTACAAGATAGTTCTACTTGGAATAAAGGGCGGCGTAGGAAAATCAACGTTGGGACTTGCGCTAGCTAAATATTTGTCAAGGGATCATAACGTCATTTTTATAGATAGAGATACCTCGGGTTATGCCTCAGACCTCGCAAATATAAAAGGTAAGGGATTGCTAAACTCGATAGTTGAAAGGACTAATCCGTGTGAGAACATTAAGAGAATAGATACAGTAAAGGGTAGAATGACAGTCGTTAAGTTATTCAGTAAAGAAAGAACGGGGGAATTATTATCAAAAATTCACACCGATCCCACGTTAATGCAAGATTTCAGGAAAGTTTATTCCAAGATATTGCTCGAAAGCAAATATGACTTCTTCATTGTAGATAATCCTCCGGGAATTAGTTATTCTACAGATATCGTTAGACATGAATCTGAGGTATTCTACAGCGTAATTCCGAATACAAAATCCCTGAGGATTTACGTTACAGATACGTTAAAGATCAACTTTGAAAACACGTTGAATTATCTTGTGAATTCAGAGATGACGTCTGGAGTCCCTGGCATACCGTTAGCTTTTATAGCGAACAAAGTTCCAAAGGAAAGCGATAAGTTTCTTTACATAAGAGACAAAGTTCAGGACGTTATCAATAGATTCAACGTAAGATATGGAGTTTTAGTCAACAAAGAGCTTTCTCTTGAAGATTTCTCTGGGTCTTTACTGGAGCTTCCAGTTCCCTCTCCTATTAAGGTCCTTGGGGACAAAGTTAAGAATGAACAATTAGATGGCGGAGTCATTTTACCAACTTATGATTCATTGGAGAAGATTGAAAGTAACACTATATTGATATCAGGAAAACCTAACACTAGAAAAGTGGAAATGGCTCTACGTTTGATAAAGGGAAAAGCCATATTGCTCTACACGAATGATAAGATACTAAATGTTGCAAAAGGAGAATTCAAGAAGGTAGCTGTCACGGAGAAGTTCAGGGAAAAGAGATTTACGCTAAAGGACATAAAGGACGTCATGAAACTTGCTAAGTCTCTCTCCGCTGAGGTGTTGAAAAGAATAGAGAAGAAAGATAAGAATGAGGAAGAACAACCAACGGTAATAGTGTATAGAGTAAATGATATATCTCCTGCATCAAACTGTTGCGAGATCTCTAGCCAAAAATACGAGTTCTGGAACACCTTTTTAGGATCTTTGAGGGATATGGCGAGGGTTGCCTTAATATGCGACGAGGTACAGGAGGGAGAGTGCACTGCGTTGGTCCCACTTGTTGACATTTCAGTAAAGACAGATCAGGATGGATATCAGGTAATCAGCTCGTGAATTCGAATGCGAGCTATTAACTTGTTGCTTTTTGCCTCACCTTTCATAGCATCCGCGATTTTAACTTGGCTCACCCTTGGAGTCTCTTACTTATTTTGGTTAAACTTTCTAGTATGGTTAGCAACTTTTGCTGGCGGATTCATTTTTCTGAACTTCATGAGCCTTTCTAGGGGTCGCGACGAAGAGATGTACCTTACATCTGAAGCTAGGGATCTGAGAGTAGCTAGCTTAGTTACATCGTTTAATGAAGATCCAGAGATGGTTGAAACCACTCTCATTTCTGTAATAGAGGCTACAAGAGGAAGAGGGGACGTTTATCTACTTGATGACTCAACTAATATAAATATATCTCGGGAACTTAGAAGTTTTTGTTATACTCACAATGTGACGTATGTTCACAGGGAAGACAGAAAGGGATTTAAGGCAGGAGCTATAAACAATGTATTGAGATCCCTTAGAGGATATGACGTTATAGCCATATTCGATGCGGATCAGAGACCTAAGAGAAACTTCTTTGACGATGTGTTACAGTATTTCTCGGATCCAGATGTAGCGATGGTACAAGTTCCGCAGACATATAGCGAAAGTCCCACTTTGGTAGCTAAAGGTTCTACTTATAAACAAGAGCCGTTCCTAAGGCTTATTATGCGTGGTAGGAATAGAAGGTCTGCATTTTCCTTAGGTTCAGGATCGGTCTTCAGGTTAAGTGCACTTAGAGAAGTAAACTTCTTTGACGAGGAAAGCATCACAGAGGATGCTGCAACCACCATTAGGCTCTATCAAAGAGGATACAAGGTAGTCTACGTTGATACTCCTCTCATATGGTACGGAGAGCCTCCAAAAGATGCTTCCGGTTTCATATCACAACAAACAAGGTGGGCTTTAGGATATTTTCAACTACTTAAAAACTTGTTAAGATCAAATCTTAAAGCTAAGGTATTCTTTGATTTCGTATCTGGCTTCTTTTATTGGCTTAAAGAGGGACCTTTAGCCTTGATTGAGCTAATAGCTCCATCGGTGTTTCTCCTCTCTGGCTTACCATTTATAACTTTGAACCCAATAATTTACATGGTAGCTTACTCACCTTATATCATACTTTCCATGACTTTCTTCTTTTACGCAATGAAGGGAAAAGATTACGGAATTAAAGGTTTCCTTTATCATCAGTTCGTGGAATATTTGGAGTTCTTCGGAATTACATTGGCTTTTTTAGCTTGGGTTCTTAGAAGAAAGGTTCCTTTCAAGGTGACCCCTAAGAGAAAGGGCAGAGTATCTTTAAGGGTGATAATGCCTCACCTTTCGATACTAATCCTTTTAATAATTTCTATAGTTAAGGGAACGCTTGAACTAAGCACGACATCGGATATGTTACTAGTATATTCAATTTACGTTAATTTATTTTGGGCCTTCTATCAATCGTTCTTCCTATCTGGTTCCATATTATTTGCAGTCAAGATGGGAGGGGAGGAAGAGGCAAATCTTGTTAAAGAGAAAACATAGCTATATATCTTGAGAAATGCAACATCAGTGATATCTCTTCCTAGTTAGCGAAATTTTTCTGTTAAATGCCTAAAACGCTCTTCACTATTCCATAAGCTGCTAATGAAATTATGATAGATAGTAAAGGCGAGATTAACCAGCCCTTAGCAACTTGTCTAATCTGTTTGGCAACATCCCTGGTCATAGCGCGCAAGCTTAACCCTATTATTCCACCTAATATTGTTTGAGTTATAGATATAGGAATCCCAAAGAGAGTAAAAACTTGATTTACTACGTTGCTTCCTATAATAGACGACGATGCACCAACGTATCCTAGCTTGGTTAACCTAAACCCAACCGTAATTGCAGTCTTCTTAGAGAAAAATATTCCAATTGAAGCAGAGACAGAGTAGGCTAAAACTACTAAAAGTAACGGAGCTGCAGTTAGACCTGCAGAAATTATTATTCCAACTGCGTTAGCACCCACCACGAATGAGGTAAATGCTGATGAGGTCATTATCAAGTATCTATATATTTTCATCTGTCTACTTAGTCTACTCTCTCCTTTTATTCTTGACTTCATCGTTTTATACATCAAGAGAGAAGCTACTATTGCAACCAACGGAGAAATTATCCAAGACCCTACAGTGAACCAAAACTTGAACCAATTGAACAGTATTTCTCCGTGTGATACTAGCACCAGAACTGCAAGAGAGGGATATAACATCTGGCTAAGGGAAGAGGGTACTCCAATCTTATTTAGATAATAAAAGGAGAAAACCGATGAGAATAGAACCGAGAAAACCGAAGCCTCAACGTAATCCTGTGGTCCTTGAACGATTGAGTACACGCTATCATACATAGTCACGCTTCCTACAGAAGCACCTAGAAACATAGCTACTGTATTTATTATATAGGAATTCCTTCTCCTTGCGGCGTTGGTAGCGAATAAGACTCCCAGAGACGTAGCGTTATTATTTCCGCTTACTATGAATGCAGCTATTAATCCTACTGTAAACAGGAATAGATCAAGTATTGAGAGACCGTTCATTTTGTTTCAGGTACTTAAGATAGGTCTCTATTGCCTCCCTTATAAGGTCACTTCGATTAGAATAGCCTAATTTCTTGGCTATCTTATCTATTTCTCCTATAAAAGAGTCTTCCAATTTAAACGAGACTGTCACGGTTCCTGTGACGTCTAGAAGATAGGTCGTATCATTCAATTTGCGAATTTCCTCCATGCTATCTCATGTCATTTTGGGATGATAGGTAGATAAACCTTCCTGTGTGAAGAGAGTATTATGATTTATATAGACTTATAAAGGTAATATTAACAGGGCAGTTGGTATTACCAGGGATTTTTCATAAACCCGACTTAAAAAATGATAGGAAGTACGGGCAAAAGGGCTTTTAAATGTTCTTGAATAATACGATAGGATTCTATGGAGTATACTTTCATGGACATTGAGGATTTACCTCTTGATTTCGCCAAGGAAATCCTGAAACGCAGAGGAATTGTCAAGCTTAATCCTCCACAGAGTGAGGCGATAAAGAAGGGCTTATTGGAGGGGAAAAGGCTAGTTGTAGCGTCTCCTACTGCTTCAGGTAAAACTTTGATAGCCGAATTAGGAGCAGTAAGCCATCTAAAGGACGGAGGAGGTAAGGTTATATATGTAACGCCTCTGAGGGCTTTAACTAGTGAAAAGTATTCAACATTCAAGGAATGGGAACCTTTGGGCATAAAGGTAGGTATGACTTCAGGTGAATACGACAGTGAGGATAACTACCTGAAAAATTATGACGTGATTGTTACAACTTACGAAAAATTGGACTCGCTTTGGAGACATAGACCAGCTTGGTTAGAGGAAGCTGATTACTTTATCCTCGATGAGTTACACTACCTTAACGACCCTTCAAGAGGACCCGTAGTGGAAACTGTGGCAGTGAGGGCAAAGAGGAAAGGAATGTTAGCCCTCAGTGCAACCATTTCTAACTTCCATGAGATATCCCGTTGGCTTAAGGCTGAGTATATTGCTACGTCTTGGAGACCCGTAAAGCTGGTTGAGGGGGTAATTTATCCAGCTGGCAAATATTATTCTGTCACGTTCAAGGACGGAACCACCAAAAAGGTCAAGGGAGAAGATCCAATTGAGGCTTATACTATGGACAGCATTTCTAGAGGAGGACAAGTGTTAGTTTTCAGGAATTCAAGGAGGAATGCTGAATCTACTGCTAAGAGTTTATCACTGAAGTTTAAGGAATCCTCAGAACTCAGAGAGATAGCCTCAGAGATTGAGGAAGTTGAGGACGCCGGATCAATGGAGAAAGAGAATTTATCATCTTTAGTTAAGAGAGGCGTAGCTTACCATCATGCGGGTTTATCCAGGGGTTTAAGGGAGATAATAGAGAGGGGTTTTAGAGAAAGAAAAATAAAGGTAATTGTGGCTACTCCAACGCTTGCAGCTGGCGTTAATCTGCCAGCAAGGACCGTAATAATAGGCGATATCTTTAGATATAATAGGAAGGTTACTGGATTCAGGGAGGAGATTCCAGTCATGGAGTATAAGCAAATGAGCGGTAGGGCTGGAAGGCCGGGTTTTGACAGCGAGGGTGAAGCAATAATAGTTGTGAGAGACAAGAGGAACTTTGAAAGAATATTTGAAAAATACATGAGCTCTGATGTGGAGCCAATAGAGTCCAAACTTGGCGCTGAGAATGCCTTCTACTCATTCCTCCTTGGTACACTATCCTCTGAGGGAGAAATGACTAGAAATGCCCTCAGGACTTACGTTGAGGAGACTTTGTTAAGCGATGAAATAATAGAAAGTAAATTCGACAATGGAGTTGACTGGCTTAAGGATCATAATTTCGTAATTGAGGAAGACGTAGTAAAGCTAACTGAATTTGGCAAAAGGGTAGCGGACATTTACGTTAATCCTTTCACCGCTGTTACAATAAAGGATGCGTTGAAAGGAAAGCCAACGTCCTGTGAGTTAGCTTACCTTCACATTCTAGCATACACGCCTGATTCTCCTATAGTAGGGACTTCCAACATAGACGAAACACTTCTGTACGATGTTGACTGCAAAATGTTCTTAGAAGAACCAACTGATGAGTTAGAGTTATCACTCTATCTATCTGCCCTAAAAATTGCGTTCATAATTCAGGACTGGATTGAGGAAGTGGATGAGGATGCTATTTTAGCAAAGTACGGTATAGGCTCAGGTGATCTAAGGAACATGGTTGAGTCAATGGATTGGTTAACGTATAGCGGATACAAGTTAGCTCAAGTAATGAAGGAGGAAGGACATGAGGAGATTCTTAGAAGGCTTAACATGAGAGTTAAAGACGGAGTAAAAGAAGAGTTGGTCGAGCTAGTTCAAATTCCTGGAATAGGAAGGAAAAGGGCAAGACAGCTCTGGAATGAAGGAATAAAATCTCTGGGAGACGTAGTAATGGAACCAGACAAGGTTAAAAGAATTTTAGGTGAAAAAATAGGAGAGAGAACTATACATGAAGCTGCAAGAATACTTAGCAAAGGTAATCCTAGCTGAGGAGGGGGATACACTGACCTTTTTTGATGAAGTGGAAACATTAAAGGAACTTTCCCTTTTATTGAAGTGCGTAGGGCTAGAACCAGTTATAGAAGGAAAAAAGCTGACAGTAACTAAAAGAAGAAAGTAGACAATATAAAGTAGACAATATAAAGCGATTTTTTCTATTATTGTGGTACAAAATCTCCAATAAGAATTATCTTAGCTTTTAAAAAGATAGTAATATAGTAATAAATAACTAAATAATCTAATTCGTAAAAAAGCTCAGAAACAATTTAACATCAAGAATATAAAATTTCCTTTTGAAAAACAATTATAAAAAGGAGACTAGGTTAGAGAGGCATATTCCCATGCTTCTTTGGATATCTATATTCTCTCTTATTCTTTAGCATGGAGAGAGCGCTCATTATCACTTTTCTTGTATCCTTAGGCTCTATTACGTCGTCAATTAGTCCCTTCTTTGCTGCCCAGTACGGATTAGCAAACAGCTTCTTGTATTCAGCTATTCTCTGTTTAAGAAGCTCGTCTGGATTTGAAGCTGCTTGAAGCTCCTTTTTATAAAGTATCCTAACTGCTCCCTCAGGTCCAGTTACAGCTATTTCTGCTGAGGGCCATGCATAAATCACGTCTGCACCTAGACTCTTTATGCTCATGGCTATATGAGCTCCTCCGTAGGACCTCCTCACGACAACTGTTATCTTTGGTACTGTGGCCTCTGCGAAGGCATATAACATTTTAGCTCCGTGCCTTATGATTCCTCTGTATTCTTGGTCAGTACCTGGTATGTAACCGGGCGTATCAACTATGCTAACTAGAGGAATATTAAACGCATCACAGAACCTTATGAATCTAGCTGCTTTATCTGCTGCATCAATATCGATTGCACCGCTGGCATATGCTGAGTTGTTGGCAACTATTCCCACAACGTTTCCTGCTACCCTGGCGAAGCCTACAGTTATGTTCTGAGCCCAGTGCTTATGTACCTCGAGGAACTCTCCGTTGTCAACAACTGCATAGACCAAATCTCTAATATCGAAGGTTTTAGCCGAGTCAGTGGGCACTATACTCTCTGCGTCTTTAACTTCTCTGTCATTAGTGTCACCTGTGTCCATGTAAGGAGGTTCCTCCATGTTGTTAGATGGAAGATATGAAAGTAGCCTCTTAGCTGTATTTATGGCCTCCTGTTCGCTGTCAACCATGAAATGAACTACGCCAGACTTGCTTGCGTGAACTACTGCACCTCCTAGATCCTGCATTGAGACGTCCTCTCCTAGGACTACCTTAGTGATCTCAGGACCAGTTACGAACATGTAGTAAGCGTCTCCCTTTACCATAATCAGGAAATCTGTTAGAGCTGGAGAATAAACCGCACCGCCTGCAGCTGGACCAGCCATTATAGTTATCTGAGGAATAACTCCCGATGCCATTACGTTATTCTTGAACACCAGACCGTATCCCTCTAACGATGCTGCACCTTCTTGTATTCTTGCACCACCAGAATCATTTATTCCTATTACAGGAGCTCCAACTTTCAGCGCTAATTCATAAACCTTACCTATCTTGCTTGCATGCATCTCTCCTAAAGTTCCTCCAAGTGAGGTAAAGTCTTGAGAATACACGAAAGCAGTTCTTCCGTCTATTTTACCCCAACCAGTTACTACGCCATCCCCATACAAATCCGTTTTATCAAGACCGAATTCTGTGGACTGTGTCCTTGCAAATGTCATTATTTCGCTGAAGGTACCTTCGTCGAATAGCAATGCAATTCTCTCCCTAGCAGTCATCTTTCCCTTTTCATGTTGAGCTTTAATCTTGTCCTCTCCGCCTCCTGCTATCGCCTTTGCCTTTAAACTCTTCATTTCCTCGATGAGCTTATCCATAGGTGGCTTTTCATATGAAATATTTCATCCCCGATAGAGAGTAAGGTAACTTGCTTAAAAACTTTATATTCATTATATCTTATTAATTCTTCATAGAAGATGATTTTTTCTTAAAAGTAATCAAAGCTCCGTCTTATTTAGCCACGTTAAAGTTAATACATTAGAAACACGATAATCAGTTAACCCGTGTGATGACGAATCCGGGAACCGATCTGTGAGGACAAATTCGAACGCTGAGTAAATTTATTGAAATGTAAAAGCTTTTTAAACTAGACTAAACATTATAAGTTGAGATGCCACCATTTGGAAAAGTACTTGTTTCAAATAGAGGAGAGATAGCCGTAAGCGTAATGAAGAGAATTAAAGAGATGGGAATGAAGGCAGTAGCTGTCTACTCTGAGGCAGATAAATATGCCCTCCACGTAAAATATGCGGACGAAGCCTACTACATAGGACCTGCACCTTCTATTGAGAGTTATCTGAACATTGAAAGGATTATAGATGCAGCGGAGAAAGCACATGCAGACGCAGTACATCCGGGTTACGGTTTCCTGTCGGAGAGAGCAGACTTCGCTGAGGCCGTAGAGAAGGCAGGTATGACTTTCATTGGACCCTCATCTGAGGTAATGAACAGGGTAAAGAGTAAGCTAGACGGAAAAAGAATTGCAAAAGAAGCAGGAACGCCTATTGCCCCCGGATCTGACGGACCAGTTGGATCGTTGGATGAGGCATTGAAACTTGCAGAGAAAATAGGATACCCAGTAATGGTAAAAGCAGCTTATGGAGGTGGAGGTATAGGGATAACAAGAGCCGACAATCCTGATCAGTTGATGGACATATGGGGTAGAAACCAAAGGTTAGCTAAGGAAGCCTTCGGTAGGCCAGACTTGTATATAGAGAAAGCTGCGGTTAGACCGAGACACATCGAGACTCAGCTTATTGGAGATAAATACGGAACTTATGTAGTTGCATTTGAAAGAGAGTGTACAATCCAGAGGAGAAATCAGAAACTTATAGAGGAGGCTCCGTCTCCGGCCCTAACTTGGGAAAAGAGGGAAGAGTTCATTGATGCATCAGTTAAGTTCGGCAAGAAGATTGGTTACTTCGCTTTAGGAACTATGGAATTCGCATACTCTGACACGACCAAGGATCTGTACTTCCTGGAGCTTAACAAGAGATTACAAGTAGAGCATGGAATTACTGAGCTTGTAACTGGGATCGATCTAGTGAAACTCCAAATAAGGTTAGTAGCAGGAGAACATATGCCTTTCACTCAGGAGGAACTAAAGAAGAGACTCAGAGGACACGCAATAGAATATAGGATAAACGCTGAAGATCCGTTAAACAACTTCACCGGTAGTTCAGGTTTTGTAACATATTATAAGGAACCAAGCGGACCTGGAGTGAGGCTTGATACAGGGATAATGGAAGGAAGCTATGTACCTCCATTCTATGATTCATTGGTAGCTAAGCTCATGGTATACGGAGAGAACAGAGCTAGGGCAATAGAAGTAGGAAGGAGAGCATTGAGAGACCTACAGATAGGAGGTATAAAGACCACAATACCTCTCTACAAGCTAATAATGGATGACGAAGATTACCAGAATGGAAACTTCACTACCGCATACATAGCGGATAAGAGTGAGATATTCACAAAGAAGCTCAGGGAGAAGGAAATGCTGAAGACAGCTTTAGCTGCATCAGTCTACAATAGAGGATTGCTGAGAGGATCTAGCGGAAATAAAAACGTACAAGCTCAAGATAACGGCAAACCTAGATCTGCATGGAAGACATATGGAGTTCAGGCTCAGGCCTCTGCAAGGGTGATGTGGTAATGAAGCTCCTCAGAGTTTACATGGAAACTGGAGAAACCTACATTGCAAGCTATGACCAGAAGGATAACAAGGACACAGTGAAAATGGAAGAAGGAGAGTTAAATGTAGAATTCTTAGGTAGAGGTACAAGAGAAAACGAGTACTTGTTCAAGGTTGGAAACGAAGTACACAGCATTACAATTGATAGGGGATTCCTAATATTAGATCAGGAAGAAGAGTATAAGGTAGACAGGATAACAGAAATTCCAGTAAAGGAGGGTCAATCAGTAGAGGAATTAATGAAAGGAAAAGAAGGAGAAGTATTATCGCCATTGCAAGGTAGAGTTGTAGCTATAAGAGTAAAGGAAGGTGACGCAGTAACTAAAGGTCAGCCTCTTCTATCTGTAGAAGCAATGAAATCTGAGACCATAATATCTGCACCAATAGCTGGAGTTATAGAGAAAATTGCGGTAAAACCAGGGCAGGGAGTAAAGAAAGGAGACTTGCTGGTTGTACTAAAATAAATTCTGAAAACGATTGTTTCTATAATAGATTGATTTTTTGCTATAGATATTATATTTATATATTTTTTATATTATTTATTTTATTACTATTTCTACTATCCAATCTCTTCTCATGTATTTTTCTTAATGCTCTCGTTGATCCAGTTAAAGATCCACGAGAAGTAACGTCAGAACAGATAGTCTAAAGCTGATAAAAATTTACATACTATTTGTCTCATTTAACTCTTATGAACATGGAGAAAGGTCTTTCATTGGAAAAAGAATTCGTCGTGGAAAATCAGCATTCTGCAGCTAAAGTAGCCAGCGGAGCAGTCAACGTATTATCTACACCTTCAGTTGTTGCATTCATCGAAAACACTTCCTTTGAATTAGCCCAGAAATTCATGGAAAATGGTAAGACAACTGTAGGCTTTCATATAGAAGTATTTCACCTAGCTCCAGTACCGTTAGGAGAGAAAGTGAAAGTAGTTTCAATTATAGATGATATAAAAGAGAGAAAAATAAAATTTATTGTGACAGTCTACTGGAAGGAGAGAAAAATAGCCGAAGGAATCCATGAAAGGGTAATAGTCATAGAAGATGAGTTTTACAAGAAAATAAGTAAACTTTAAAGTGAAAAGAATAGGTAGCTGACTCCTCTATTCCTCGATTATGCTTTCAGCATTTTTTAAGAGGTATATTTTGTAGTATATATATAGCACATATTTGCATAATTAATACGTGAATATATACTATATTATTATATTCAAAATATTTATTAAAAATACTTCCTTATTTCTTTTAGTAAAATCAATATGATAAGTTTTATGCAACATTCTCAGTAATTTCCTGTGTTTGCTTAGTTTTTTCCTTCCTAGCTGTGAAAGTATAATTCTTAAGGAACAGAGATATAATTAATGTTGTTACCATAATACCTACGCCAAAGAGCGAAATATAATTAAAAGCTAGGGATGAGGGTACAAAGCCTAAAACGAGCGGTTGTCCGTTCATTATCATCACTATAGGGTCCTCGTAAGTCTCCATCATTGCTGTAGCTACAACTGGACCTACTGATCCTCCTAAGGTTCTTAGTAATGTGTTCATTCCTAATCCAGTAGTTCTATATCCGTCTGGAAGTGAAAGTGCAACTATGTTTACTAGAGGAAGTATCACAGCAACAAGTCCCACGGAAGAAATGAAGCCGTCTATAAGGACATCAACTGGAGTAGATCTAAAGGATAATAGCATGAAGTAAGACAAGATGGACAGAAGCGAACCAGCTATAATCACTGGTTTTGGTCCCACCTTAGGCATTAACTTACCAAATAGAGGACCGAATATTATCATTCCTAATGCAACTGGAGACATCAAAAGACCAGACTGTATTATACTGAGCCCTAGCCCGTAAGGAGAAGGTATCTGAGCGTAATAGACCAAGAAGATGAACACCATGAACATCCCTATTCCAGATACTAGACCTATCAAGTTAGCTACAGCGAAGTTCCTGATCTTAAATAAATCCAATCGTAATAGAGGTTCCTTAACCTTTCTCTCAAATAGAACGAATGCTATGTATAGTAAGGCTCCTATTCCCAAGAACATAAAATTCTCAGCCGATAACCATCCCAAGGTTGGTCCCTCAGTAACGTAGACCAGAGTCATGACGGTTCCTGAACCTATTAATGAAGCACCAATGTAATCTACCTTCTCCTGTTTTCTTACTCCAGTATGAGGCAGGTAAACGAGCGAGAGAACGAAAAGTATAGCTGATAGAATGGCTGCAGTGTGAAATGCATAAGGCCATCCTAAGTCCTCCACTACATATGAACCTATGAGCAATCCTAAAGCTGGACCTATCCCTATCATTGCACTTAAGAGGGATTGAGCAAATGCTACCCTTTCCCTAGGGTATAAATCAGTAATGTAAGCTATAGCAATGGGGAACATTGAAAAGCCTATTCCTTGTATTCCTCTAGCGATTAAGAGAACCCATATGTTAGGAGAAAATCCTGCAATTGCTACAGCTAGAATGTAAAAGCCAACAGCCAAAGTGTAAATTTTCTTCTTACCATAAGTATCAGCTAGCTTGCCCATTAGAGGAGAAGCAGCAGCTGCAACGATCATATATGCAGAAGTTACCCAGCCTGCCAGGGTTGTAGATATGGAAAAATCCTTCTCGATTGTAGGAAGAGCAGGCACCACCATCGTCTCTACATAATTTACAATAAGCAGCATAGCAGACAATAGTATTAGGGTCCTTGTTCTTAGATCCATAAAGGAATTCCATCTCCCTTATAAAAAAGGTTTTCGATATATCTTTTTAATAT
The DNA here is from genome assembly GCA_032834875.1 of Sulfuracidifex metallicus DSM 6482 = JCM 9184. Classification (NCBI taxonomy): domain Archaea; kingdom Thermoproteati; phylum Thermoproteota; class Thermoprotei; order Sulfolobales; family Sulfolobaceae; genus Sulfuracidifex; species Sulfuracidifex metallicus. The sequence goes on along the minus strand of CP135238.1, from coordinate 1,139,667 downwards.
AAAAGCGGAACGATACGTCTTGTTAAAAACAAGGCATAATAGATGCCACTTCATCATGGCACAGAATAACAAGTAGAATGTTTAAAGCAATAGAGTGTAATAAGAAGAATTTTTGTTTAAAAATTAAAAATTAATTGATAGTAAATGATAAAAACAGTTAGCAGGGAATTAAGAAGGAAGCTATGTTTTCTTTAACATGCTGAATGATGCTTAAAAACAAGGGGAATCGAGTTTTAAATATTACTAAGTTTAGAACTAAAAAAAAAGAAAAAAGATTATCCTCCTTCTCTTTTTACGAAAAGGTATCTCATATACATTTTTTTCGTTATAATTTGATGTAAAGACTAGAAAGCCTCATTCACTCCTCTAGCATTCTTCGTAGGCTTCCTCTATTATCTTCCTTGCTAGGCTCTCGGGTATCTTCATCTTAAACTTGTAATTTTCGTGTACAACATTGATCTCCATATCAAATGATCTTTCACCTGCAAGGTCAAAGGTTAACGGTTGAAGTGTGCTGAAAGCTTCTCCTTGATCGTACCCGTTTTCTGGTTCTCCTTGAATTAGTTTACTACCTACCTTTAGGAAAATTGAATCGTATATCTTAGGTAGCGTTCTGAAAACTTCTAACAAGTCAGAATTATCCTTAGCATAAATGTAAAGGGTAGCTTTAACCTTGCCTCCACAAGGTAACCAGTTTTTGTATACCTCTATCTCGTGCTCTCTGTCCTTCTCACTGCTGAGCCTATCTAGATATACCATTTCCTGAATTTGGTGCAGTACTGTATCCTTGTTTTCAAAAAGAATTGACATTCTATCTCCCAACTCTATACGTCTTTCCTTTTTCAATTCAACTATCTTCGCTATTCTATCTTTCCTTATTTTCTCATATTCGTTCCAAGGTAAAACTTCTTCACTTTTGATCATTTTCCATCGCCTTCTTAAGGAGTTGTATTGGATGCAGTGGTTTTCTACCTGAAGCTTTTTCGATTTGCATTCCGGCTAATGGACACTCCGTGACGAATACATCAGCCTTGTTCTCCGAGAAGGCTTCCATCATCTTGGAGCCAACAACCTTTGCCTTGTCATAGTTCCTTAATCCCCATCCTCCATCTATGCCGGAACAGCCCTTGTCCGCAAGTTCTACCTTAATTTTTAGTCCCCTCATAGTCTGAACTCCAGGGTATCCAACTCCAAGATATTTTAAGTGGCAAGGAGCGTGATAGAACGCACTTAAAGGAATCTTGTAGTCCATTTTTATTTTGCCTTCCTTTTTGAGCTTCATAAGGTATTCCATAGCGTCATATACTTTCACTGGCTCCTTATCAAGGACGTATTGATATTCCTTAGTTAGCATTAAAGTGCAAGTTGGTATCGGTGACACTACGTCGTATCCTTCGTTAATATACTTTAGAATTTTGGAATAATTCTTCTCCGCATTCCTCTTCAGGGAATCCGCATCTCCAGCATCTAGCATCGGCGCTCCACAGCATACAAAATCTCCTAGCTCCACTTGTATTCCAAGCCTGGAATATACGTCTACTAGGTCATTTCCTAACTCCACGAAGAAGTTGTCAACCAAACATGTTGGAAATAATACTACTTTACCAACCGGATTGTCTACTTTTACCCTCTTGAATGTTGACTTGAAGCTCTTTGGAGCTACCTTCAACTTGGGTGCGTCTGGACTCTCCAAGAAGTTTACCATTGCTGGAGCTATTGGTCTAGCTAAGTTTACCATGTCGAGCATTTCGTAAAGCCTTTCCTTCAAAGGTATTCCCTTCTCCCTTCTCAGTAGGAGCCATCCCCACTCTAAAAGGTGAGGAAAGTCCATGTTGAGCTCGTTTGGAGGCGTAAACGGACAGTTAACGTAGCACATGTTACAGTGGAAACACTCTGAAGCTACATCGTAAAGGTCATTTAACGTTAATGCCTTAACTCCTTTGGAATCTGTTAGTTTGAATAACGTAGGGAATGCAGGACAATAATTGAAGCATCTCCTGCACCCATGACAAACTGATGATTGTCTGATGAACTCAGATTGCAATCTACTTTTATCAAAAAAATTTGGATTGTCTTTATTTAGAGAATACAAGGGTTACTCTCCTCTAACTTGCTTGAGGATATTGGTGAACTTTTCAGCGTGGCTCTTCTCGGCTCTTGCTAAAGTCTCAAACCATTCTGCAGCCTCGTCGAATCCTTCCTCTCTGGCTGTCTTGGCGAAACCCGGATACATCTGGGTGAACTCGTAGGTTTCTCCTGCCACTGCAGATTCCAACATTTCCTCTATTGTCTTTATTGGTTTCCCAGTGGCTGGGTCAACTGAATCACCTTGTCTTATGAAGTCCAAATGGCCAAAGGCGTGAGCTGTCTCACCTTCTGATATGCTTCTCAATAGTCCAGCCACTTCTGGATAACCTTCTTCATCTGCCCTCTTGGCGAAGTAGAGGTATCTCCTGTTAGCCATTGATTCTCCTATGAATCCTTCTTTGAAGTTCTTCTCAGTTTGTGAACCTTTCAAACTCTTCATTTTTATCCTTAAGATAATTAGGCAGCTTAATATATAAACATTTCTAGAATAAAGCTATTCTTAACTGATAGTTACTATACTTTAGATGTAGTCCTTGAAGCCCAAGTTCTTTAGGAAGCTCTCATCCATGCTTATCAGGCGTTTAGCTCTTTCCATGACTTCCAAGAGACCTTCCTCTGGGGGAAATCCCTCCCTTATGGAAATATAAGAAGTATAGATACCCTTGACCCTTCCTAGGGGAGTGTTGAAATCAAGCTCTAGATTTACCGGAACAGTCCCTCCCTTTATTTCCAGAGATCTAACCAACTCCCTCCAGTTGGTCTCTATATATGTTAACCTAGCTCTATTTAGCGCTAGTCCAAAAAAGGTAGAGTAAACGTTATCCCTACTAATTGATATTCTTCTAAGAAAATCGCTTACTTCCATTTATAGATAATATAGGCAACACCCTTTTTAAAAGGTAGAGATCAAAGAAAGAACGATCAGAGGCAAATATAGTAAATAAGGATTTTTGGTATAAAATTATCAGAAAATACACTTTATTTTTATAACAAGAACTTTAATAACACTTATTTTAATGAATTATTATATATATAAAAAAACATTTTTTGTTACTTCTTCTCTATGTTCTTCTTTATTGCATCTACAGTAGAATCTGGTATTGTAGTCATACCGTGAGCCTTAGCTGCATGAATCTTTAAGATATCCATAAGCTCGGCTTCGCTTGAAGCCCCTTTAACTTCGAAACCACAAGACATACCTACACTTGAACATGAGAAATAATACTTCTTTTTCTTTCCGAAGAGTTGCATATCCTCATTTAATTAAACTGTAACTTAAATGTGCGTTAGGAAAGTTCTAACGAAGTCTTAATATAACAAGTGAACATTCAATCATATGGCAAAATATTCGTTCTCTTGTGCAAGTATAGGTCAAAACTGTGGGTTTGAAATAGTTAATGCTTCCTCTGAGGAGGAATTATTACAGCAGATAACAGTCCACGCTAAAAGTAGCCACGGCATTAACAACCCACCCAAGGACTTGGTTGACAAAATAAAGGCTAACATTAAGAAAAGTGGCAAGTATTCGTTCTCTTGTGCAAGTATAGGTCAAAACTGTGGGTTTGAAATTAAGAATGCAGGAAATGAAGATGAACTAATGCAACAAATCGCACTTCATGCTAAGATGAGTCATGGCATTAACAACCCACCCAAGGACTTGGTTGACAAAATAAAGGCTAACATTAAGACAGAGTAAATATAAACAGAAAAAGATAAAAAATTAGTTATTATAATTTGTTTTATTTTTCTTTCTTGTAAGCAATAAACATTCTTTATACGTTATTACTGTCTTTGCCAAATACGTAGCTTCTTATTTTCTCATCGATTACCTTCGTCTTCGCAATTTCTCTATAAACAAAAGCTGAAGGCCTCCACCAAGTCTCTCTAGTCTTAAAGTTCATCCCCATAAGACCAAACCTAGCGGAGAAGCCAGAAGACCACTCGTAGTTATCAACCAGAGACCAATGTAAATAGCCTTTAACTGGAACTCCCTCGTCTATTGCCTTCTTCACGTAATAAAGATGAGAGACTATGTACTTAGGTCTGAGCCTATCCTGAGAGTCCGCAACACCGTTCTCAGTGACGTAAATTTCTTTACCATATCTTCTCCACGCATCCACTAACACATTATAAAGTCCTTCGGGATAGAACTCCCAGCCGTTATCTGATACATCTCTTCCTTCAAGGCTCAATTGCAAGCCCTGGGCATACATACCTAATCCCCTCTTAACTGAAAATCCATCTTCAAGTGGTTCTACTACTATTCTAGTGTAATAATTCACTCCTAGCCAGTCCCACTTAGTACTATCTAGGAAATAGTATTCCTCGTCCATCTTAGCTTTATCCTGAACTAGCCTATCTTGGCATTGTATGTCAGCCATTGCATATACTACTCCAACCTTCTTTTTGGTCAACGATTTAATGGTGTTGTAGGCTTCGTTCGTGGCAGAAATTAAGTTCCTTCTGGCTATATTAGCCTTCTCAAGGCTTAAATATGATGGAGGAAAGCCCATTTTAACGAGAACAAAGCCCGCTTTCCAGATCACGTTAGGTTCGTTTACAATTACATATTCATCCACTAAATCGTCGAAATACCTGACGGAATCATCAACGAATTTCTTAAAATGGTCCACTGTTGACTCGTTAAGCCACCCACCCTTTTCACCGTTCTCTCCCTTTCTGACTGATATGGGATCGTGAACCCAAAGTGGCATGGACCAATGATAGAGATTCAAAATTACGTGGAAACCCAAGTTTTTCAAGTCCTTTAGAATCTCTCTGTAAGTTTGTACCGCTTTTTCATCAACCTTTCTCTTCTCTGGATTTAGCCTAGACCACTCTATGCCTATTCTTACTGTGTTTAGACTCATTTCCTGAGCGTTCAGATGATATTTATGATAATCGGAAAGATAACCTACACCTTTCTCTGGAAGATCCCCGCTCACAAGACCTCCTATTATATTCTCTTTATCATGAACCCATGCGAACCAATCCGACTTGGAATCCAAAGGACTTTTACCTCCCATTTCAAATTGAAAACCTGATTGCGACCAACCGAACTTGAAATCGTCTGGAAATCTCATTTGAATACCTTGTAATGGTTCATTAAAAGGATATTTTTATATGTCATATAGGAAAAAGAGAAGTCAATTCTCATTCTAACATGTAAAAATCATTATCTATCTTCAATTTCCCTACATGTCTCTTCCACAAGGTCTCTCCATTCTCCGTTTACGGACCTACAGTAAGATAAGAGTGGCTTAACTCTGTCTTTGCCTAATAAACTTAACAATGGCGGCAATGTAGAATACCATGATAGAGCCCTTATTTCTTGATTATTGGACTTCAACATTGAAAATAAACAGTCCAATTTCTCGATGACGTTTTCAATGGAAATCAAACCCGAAGTGACCATCTTGGGAACTAAATTCCAAACTCTGTATCTTGTTCCCTCATCGTGATAACAGAGCAATGGAATAACTTCCTCTTTATGTTTAATGAGTCCTTTTTCTATCATGTCTTGTACAATCTCCCACGCTCTATGCTTAAGTTCCTTATCGTTTGACGATAAGAAATCTAATAAAGAATTAAAAACTGCCTTTGGATCACCTTCAAGTAGTTTTTCATAATCTCCGCGTTTCAAGAGATACTCTACATCCATAAGTTCCTGATCCTTTTCAAAACTTTATTTTTAACACTGAAACGTATGCCTTAGTGTTTATCCTCTAGTCTGTAGTTCAATATTAAAAAATACTAATAAATATATTTATTCTTATTAGTATAATTATAACATTCTTACTAATTATAATAATAATTTTTCTTTACAAAAATTAGAAATATTTTTTATTTTAGTTAGAGTTAAACTTTCGTAAGGTACGGAAACTTATATGATGGAATCTCGAACTAAACCTTTAGAGTGTATTATTAAAAATAGATTGAGTTTCTTTGCAAAACAAGATTTACAATCCTTATTTTATTTTGAAAGAGAAAGATTATAGTCGCTGGCTGCATATAACAGCGTGACTGAAACCAGATACAATAGCCAAAGTGGAATAAGGAGAATTGGAACGAAGGGAGTTATACATGCAAGTATAGCTGAGGCTAGGAACCCAAACGAGGAAACTAGGAATACCTTATCCCTGAAGTCCTCAAACGCTCTGAAAGCACCAAGGAAGTTAGACATTACAGCTCCTAATATGAAAACTCCGCTTATGGATAACGTAAAGAATGGCACACTTGTAGATGGAATTAACAAGCCCACCGCCGACGTGGATAGGAAAACTACAGAGTAGACAGCAACTAAAACGAAAGATAACAAGAGAAGTAGTGTACCGAAGTAAGGCAGCCTATATTTTGGATCCTTTTGCATAGCTTTAGCATACGCTTCCTTTAGCTTGAATATAGATAAAAATAAAATTATTAATCCTATTATCCCAGTTCCTAAGAAACCTAAAAATGAAGTGAAGTTATTGAAGAAGCTACCTCCGTTTAAAAGATATGCTAGTCCTAAAACTACGGATAGATAAATAAGGGAAATTATATTTATGATGCTAAACGATCTAAAACCCTTAAGGAGGCGCCTCTTCTCATCATCTATGAAGGTATACTTAAATGGATATCCGCACCTCATGCAAAATTGATTGTTATCATCGTTAGGGTAATTGCATCTAGGACAGAACTTTACCATCTATTTACAAAGCTGATTTCACTCTTATATCGGTTTTTCGGCATTGTACATCAATATCATTTCCTACACATGTTATCAAAGAGTTATAAGAAAACCTAGCAGAGGAATCAAATAAAGTACTGAAAGCAGTTTTATTGCATTGTTTTGAAGAAAAGTTCCTATTTTATACGTACCGAAGGAAAGACCTATCGTGGAAACCAGCAAGGTTAATGTTCCTAATGTTGCCAGTGTTATCAAAAGGGAACCTAAAAAGGGTTCTTGAAGGAACAGGAAAAGGATTAGAGAACCTACAAATTCCACGATTAGAAGTAACTTGAATCCTACATTAACTAAAATATATGCACTTGTGCCTATACCCTCTAACGCTCTGGCAAGAGACCAGACGGAAACGTCAAATATAATTAAAGAAAGCACTGAAATTAAATATATTTGAGCACCAGAATAGCTATAAAGGAATATTAAGACTGATTCTGGATTTATTAGAGTAGGAATCCTTTCAACTTCTGTTAAAGTAAAAAAATCTAAAGCCGTATATATGAAATAAGTTATGGCTGAAAGAATCACGTATCTCATGGAGGTTTTAAAGCCATATCCACACCTTATACAAAAATTGGCATCATCTTCGTTTTCCTCTCCACATCTAGGACATCGCTTCACACTAAATAATAGGGAAATCGTAGAATAAGTTTTATCATATCTAGGGTTAAGTGGGCGGAAGACCACTTCCGTAAAGGGCGGGGTAGTTCACTGGGGTAACTATGAGAGGTATAGCTCCGTCTCATTTAAAAATGGTAAATGCTCTAAAGATAGAATATTAAAAAACTAAATTGGTTTAAAATTACTGAGTTCGCTTACCTCTCTTGAACAGAAGAACAACTCCAACTATAACTATAACCACTATTATACCGATGATGATATAGAGAATATCAGAAGGTTTAGAGGTTGCAGTTGAAGGTGTAGTTGATGTGGTTGTTGTAGTAGATGTATTCAAAGTACTAACTGGAGGCACTTGAGATGTAATTGTTAATGAGTGAGTGTAGGTTACTCCGTTATAACTAATTTTCAAGTAAATCTGGTTTGTCCCGTTCGTCTTAGGTAAAGTAAGCTCTTCCATTGTGCTTCCATTGGAAGGTAACGTCATGTTATAAGAAGCTGTAGTTCCGTTTGCTAATTTCACCTCCTCGGTTACTGTAGCGGGAACAGGCATATTATTCATGGATGCCGTAATATTAACATAAACTGGAATTCCACCTTTGACAGTGTAGGGCGATGTTAATATCTTACCATCTTGTTCCAACTCTATAGAAACGTTCATGAACTCCTTTGGTAAGGCTAAAGTTACATTGATAGGTAACGTTGAGTTAACGTAGATAGTCTGGTTTCTCTGCATAAAACCTAGAGAGCTAGCGTAAATTGTAAGGTACTCAGGCGTTCCGTTGTAAGTAACGTTGAACGTTACAGAAGAGCCTCTAGCTGTAACTATAGTACCATTGGGATACTTTAGAGACACATTTGATAATAGTGGAGTGCCATTTGTCTCGCTTACTTTTACGTTGATCGGTACTAATGTAACGCTAGTGTTCGGCACAACTTTAAGCTGAGTTACCTTGAAAGCAACTTGGTTATTGTAGATAACTGTAGCGTTAGTCAGTAACTCATAGGGTTTCCCGGTGTATTTTGGAACGACAGTAAAGTTAGTTAAACCATTTGCATTAGTGGCGTTGTTTAGTACGGAAGTTCCACCTTGTAGGTAGAGATACACTATAACGTTAGACTCTGGCATTCCTTGATATTCTACTTGATATTCTAAGGTTATTGGTTTACCTTCAAGGAAGGTCATCGAACTTTCATTTACACCGAAGACCTTCACTAGGTATATGTGAAGTCCAGTATAAGGTAGAGATAAAGTAACGGGGAAAGTTGCATTGGAGTTTACAGTAACTACCTTTGATTCCGTTGCGAATCCGCCGGCATATGCTATGACTGTGTAGTTGATTGGAGATAATGGATATTGAACTTGAAGGTAAGCTACTCCGTTATTTGACGTCTTGTTCATTGCTACTATTGTACCGTTTGGTGCTTTAGCTTCTACCGTAGCCCCTGGTATTATTGTACCGTTTTGTGATTGAACTGTAACCGCAAGATATGCTGGGTAAGAATCTGGAGTTATTGTTAAGTTAAATTCGGCATAAGCGTTTGAGTAAGCATCCTCTAGTAATATTTGATATTTTCCAATCGGGTACTGTCCTGAAATTATAGGACCATAGAAACCTCCGCTTGAATTTGTGATCTCTCCTATTTCATTGTATAGCTTTATTGAGGTTTTCCCAGTAGTGCTATTATAACAGTATTTATTTACAATAATTGTGAACGGATTGTTCTTGTAGGCAGAAGAGAAGTCCAATATAACTGTCTGTCCATCCTTGTACGACTGATTGTCCTGTGATGGCGAGTATATATGAAAACCACTCTGAGAAAACTCCGCTAAATAGGGAGTTACGGTCATGAGCATTCCTACTGTTAATATTAACAGACCTATACCAATTCTACGATTCATCGGCGGCACTACATAGAAAAGTAATACCCCGTTTATAACTTTTAGCGTAATATTTAATTTAGTCTTTGTTGAATTTAACCATTTATAATTAAGAATTCTTTTAATTATATACATGTTATTTTTATCTATAAATGGTAGACAGAACAGTCCATTGCTGTTCCTTTAGGTACAAACTTCGTAAGAGTTAAATAATAACGTAAGTAACATCCAAAAAAAAGAAGATTTAAGTAATTATAAGGCTTTATGTTTTTATTTAAGTAATTTTTAAATATAATGATTATTAAGATTTTATGTAACCCTCTAAGGAATAACTGTAAAACAAGAATAATTTGAACGTTAATGTAATATTTTTATTGCCTCAGTCATGGCTGTAACTACAAATATCGAACCCAGGAAAGCGTATATATAACGCGGATCAGCCTTGTTTGCCAGCTTAGCAAAGAAATATCCCGAAATTAAAGCTATGATTCCTATCACTATTGAGGCATAGATATCTATCACACCGGTATAAATATAGGCTGAAGCTCCGCTTATCGCTGAAAGCAACATACCTAGAGTAGCTGTGCCTATCATCCTCTTTATAGGTAGCCCAGGTTCGAGAATCATCATTACTGCTATAAACATTATTCCACCGCTTGCACCTAGGGTGCCCGTAACTATGCCTACCAAAAAGCTCAGAGAAGGAATACCTATCACCCTCCTTATCAACGACGGTGAAGTTCTAACTTGACCTCCATCCTCCACTTTTTTGTCCTCCCTTTTCTTTATCCTTGAAAAAGATCTTATGGCCATGACGATTGCAAATACAGCGAAAACAGCCTCCAAAGGTGTTTCTGGAACCGCTAACGCAAGTCTAGTTCCAACTTGAGCACCTATTACAGCACCTACTCCTAAAAGTAGAGCTAACCTAACGTCGACGTTTTTATTTTTCATATATGCTATAATAACAGAGATTGTAGTTATTACGTCAACTAACAAGCTGGACCCAACTGACTCTTGAAATGAAAGACCAAGAAGAGAAAGGGCTGGTACTACAATCAATACTCCGCTAGATCCGGTTACTCCAGTCAGTATGCCAACCGCTATTCCAATCAATATAAGTATGATAGGAGAGATCACAAAGATAACGAGAAACCGATGGATAAAAACCTACCTTAGGTTTCGGTTTATCTGCGAAAATAAATTCACAAAAAGAGATAAAGTATCATGTGAAAAAATTGATGAGGAAAAAGATTAAGCAACAAACTGACTTCCTCCCCGCCCTAAAGGGCGAGGGTTCCCACCATCGATTCGGGATTACATCTCTCATTTGGTGGGCAGTCGAGTGGCTCAGAGAACCACTCCCATTTGGACAGAGTGGGTAGGGGACTTTCATTGCTGAGCTCTAGTCCCTTGAAGGAAAAGGAAGATGATGGTTGCTCCTCCCACAGTCCCATTAAGCCCTCAATCGAGCTGGGGAGGAGCATCGTTAGCGTCACTAAAAGATTTTTGAAAAAAGAAATATTTAAACCATTTATAAGGGGGCTATCCATCCCCCGCCTCAGAGAGGCGAGGCTTTCCGCCCCCTTAACCCCCTTCTCTGTAAGGTAAACCTCTCAGCGACGCTATTTCAATAAATTTTTAAAAAAGATTTAACTCCCGCTTACAGATTAATGATAATGAGTGCTATCATAGCTGAAAACTTAAAGAAGTTTTACGACAAAAAGGGTAAGAAGCCAGCACTTAATGGAGTATCCTTTGAGACAGAAAGAGGCTCAGTTACTGCTCTTCTAGGTCCAAACGGCAGCGGAAAGACAACTTCCATAAGGATAATAATGGGTCTCATATTTCCAAACCAGGGAAAAGTTTCCATATTAGGCGATGATCCTTTTTCTTCAAAGAAAGTATTCAGGGAGGTAGGTTATGTACAAGAACTGCCAAATCTTCCACCTTTCATGAGCGGAAGGGAAGTTTTAGAAATGTCATGTTCTCTGAAAGGCATAGATAAGGGTGAGGTGAGTAAGGTATTAGATATAGTTGGAATGAAGGAATTCGCAGACAGGAAAATAGCAAAGTATAGTAAGGGTATGACTCAGAGAATAGCAATAGCGGAAGCCTTGTTAGGAAACCCTTCATTATTAGTTATGGATGAACCTAATATAGGAACTGATCCTATTATAAACCTTAAAATAAGGGAGGTTATACAGGATCTTAAAAAGGGTGGAACTTCAGTTTTCATGACGTCGCATCAGCTCGACGACGTGAGGAAGTTGGCGGACACTGTTTACTTAATATATAAAGGCAAGATCTTCTTCAAAGGAACTGTAGAAGACATGGTAAAGAAGTTCTTAGGCATTATAGTTATAGTTGATACTACGACCCCAGAGAAGTTGCAGGAAGTAATCAAGAGCATAGATTACGTGAAAGTTAGTGAAATGAGGAAAAGAGGAGAGGACTACAGATTTTTGTTATCACTTAAGGAAGATAGAAGGGAAGAGTTGTCTCAAATCTTAATCTCACAAGGAGTTAAAATTAAGGACTTCTTCATAAATGACGAACTTGACGAGGCTTATGGAAGGGCAATGGAGAATGCCTCAAAAACAAGTAATTAAAAGGAAGAGACTGTTTTTAAAAAGGAAAGCGAACTACTCTCTCCCTTATAGATGCAGTCTCTTGTTTAAAAGATGTAAAATATGAGGACGAGGCTTGGACGTCTAGCTCTTTTTCACGACGTCTATTCGTGAACCTTAAAATATATCCTTTTACCTTCCCATTCTTTCTTCTTTGAAGGAAAATCTTCCCTAAAGTGATTACCTCTACTTTCGTCCCTTTTCAATGCTGCCAAGGAAGTTAGATAGGAAATTAACGAGGCGTAGGATTCCTCGCTATTACTGCTGGTGTCAACGCCCTTATAGAATTCCAGAGATTTCTGTAGCCTCTCAGCGTTCCTGACTATACCCATGTTATTCCAGTTAACTTCCCTTATTTCATTCAATGAAACAGACCTTCCTTTCCAAGTAGACACGCCTATCATTATTCCATCGTCTGGGTACATTCCTTCCCAGCTGTCTATGTAACGATAGAGATTGATGCCGAAAACTAAGCCTTCTATCAGAGAGTTACTTGCTAATCTGTTTGCACCGTGAAGACCACTGTCGCTAACCTCACCTATAGCGTATAGACCTTTCACGTTAGTTTCTCCTCTTATGTTTACCCTCACTCCTCCGTCTACGAAGTGAGCTGCCGGAAAGATAGGTATTAATTCCTTCACCGACTTTCCATGTCTGCTCAAAAATTTCATTAGAACTGGGAACTTACTTTCCAAGTTGTTAATTTCCTTTAAGTCCATAAAGACCTTCCTTCCTTGTTTGTATTGATCGTAAATAGCCCTAGAAAGCACATCCCTGGGAGCTAACTCTCCCCTTTTGTCATAATCAAAGGCAAATCTCTCTCCCTTATCGTTTATAAGAATCGCCCCCTCTCCTCTTAAAGTCTCGGTCAGGAGAAATACTTCTCCATCTAAAGATGTAACGGTTGGGTGAAACTGAACGAACTCCATGTCTCCAAGGATAGCTCCGGCCTTAAAGGCGATTCCCATTCCGTCTCCGACATTGGTGGACTGGGTCGAGGAGAACTTGTAAAGGTAAGCATAACCTCCGCTAGCCAAGACTACCTTGTTGTCGTCAATTTCTCCATTCTCAGTTAAAACTCCTTTTACCTCATGATCTTTAACTATTAAGGAAGTTACCCTTGTCTCCTTAACACTTATACCGGATTCGATAACCTTCTTAAACAGAAAATTATAGAATTCCCTTCCCGTCTCATCGGTTTTATGTGCAACTCTTCTCCTTGAATGTCCTCCCTCTAATCTTAGATCTGGGTCGAATTGAAAACCCCATTGCTCTAACTTCCTGATTGCTGCTGGAGCTTCGCTGGTCACGTAGTCCACAGCCCTCAAGTCACACATACCGTCTCCTACCTTAATTGTATCCTGAGCGTGTAGGGAAGGCGAATCATCATCGCTGAGCGACGCTGCAGCACCTCCTTTAGCTATGTAGGTCGAACCTCCAGTTATTTTCTTAGTCACTATTTTAACTGAGTATCCTTTCTCCTTCAAGGATAAAGCTGCGGATAAGCCTGCAACCCCAGTTCCTATAATTAGAACCATAGCCGAACATGTGTTCGGACAATTAAAAACTTTATCTCAACTTTTATATCAATTTTAGATGACGATTATTGCTTAATGACCTAGTTCATTAGTGACTCGCTGAAGTTCTAAAAAGCTAGATAAATATAGAAAATAACAACAAGAAGATTTTTCCAGTGCAGACTCTAGATGACCATTTTTACTTAACTCTTTAATCTTATAGATCACTAAAATACCTATGATCTCAAAGTTTAGAGCGTTGTTTTTCACCTCTGTTGCACACTTCTTCAATGACGGGACTTTCCTAATATTCCCGTTACTCATAGTATACTACGAGGAGTTGCATGTTAGCGACGTCTTATTGGGCTCGGTTGCAGTACTTTATACTCTTATCTCAGGCCTTCTCTCGCCACCTATAGGCGACTTCGCAGACAAGCATCAACATGACTCCTTATTGATAATGATAGGCATAGCCTTGGAGGGTTTTTCCATGATCTTGTTTGCGTTATCATTTAAGCTATTTACCGAAATCTTTATGATAATTGCAGCTACGATCCTCGGAATAGGTCAAGCGTTTTACCATCCAATAGGAGGTAGTGTACTTGCCAACGTTTTCGGCAAATCTTCTGGTAGAGCTTTAGGAATTAACGGATCCATGGGGAGCATCGGAAGGTCAATAATGCCTTCTGTTGTTGCATTTCTTATATTGATCTTATCTGCATTGTATGGATTACTTGTGTTCGGAATCATTATGCTGATAGCATCAACTATCATTAGACTTGGCTTAACTGGATACGCCAAGACGTCTACAATAAGGAAAGCTAAGGAGAAATTAGAGAACAAGTTCAAGAAGTTCCTTCTTCTGCTAGGTGTCATGGTGTTTCTAAGAAGCATGTTCATAACTGGTGTAACAACCTTTACTGGAAAGTACGTCTTCTCAATTTATCATTCGGCCTTCCTGGCTGGAATATTCCTTACAGTAGGTTTTATAGGATCGGTGTTCGGACAGCCAGTCTTCGGAATTATCACTGAAAGAAAGGGCGGAAAGTTCGCTTTCATATTATCAAGCGTCATGTCTATAGCCTTCTTCCTTGGATTTCTCGAGATAAAACAGTTTACCCTTTCTTCCTTAGTCTATACCTTATTTACGTTCTCAGCGTTCAGCTCATTTCCAGTTCTATTGGGTTACGTGAACCAAGTTTTTCCAAAGAGCTTCGTCACGGTTGCCAACTCCTATGTTTGGGGAATAGGTGTAACTGTTGGTGGTGCAGCTGGAGACGCATTAATTACCGCATTTCTAGGGTACAATATACCATTGATTACGTCATTCATAGCCCTAATTATAATTGCGTTCGTCTCTCTCCTAATGACTCCGCTTTTACCTAAAAGGACAGTACAAAGCGACTCGAGAACGATCTGAGACAAATCTTTACGCTCCACTTCTTTTTTATACCGCATTATGAAAAGAGTTCACCTATTTTTTAAGTTAAATAACACTTTTACGTCTCTCTCATAGTAATCTTTAGAAGAACTAATGAACACTTATACAAAGAAAATTAGACTAAACTTTTTTTAACTTACTTAAACTTCTAAGTATGCGTAATTATATTCATGCGACCTTGTCTTCCACCCTTGGATGGGCCGGCAACATTTACGACCTAGTATTAATCACTTACGCATATACGTTCCTTCACAGCTATCTTCATATATCCTACATTTACTTGACCCTTCTCTTTGCCCTTGGGCTATTGGGTAGAGCAGTAGGGGCACTTTACTTTGGTAGGCTAGCCGACAGAAAGGGTAGGAAAATCGTCGCTATGATGGGAACTGCAGGCTATGCTGTAGCTCAGACGGCATTCGCGTTTACGTTGTTCCTACCATTCATGCTGATGCTTAGGCTAATTGAGGGAGTTTTTATGGGGGCTCAATGGACCTCTGGAACTGTCTTGGCTATAGAGAGCGCTCCTCCCAAAAAGTTGCAGCTTGTAAACAGCGTAGTTCAGGCAGGTTACGCTGTAGGCTATGCGTTAACCGGAGTTACCTTCGCTATAGTAGGGCAATTGTCAACGATACAGCAATACGAAGTGTTCATGTTAACTGGATCGTTGCCACTTTTAGTGGTTCCTTATATAGCTTTTATGGTAAAGGAGAGATTTGTACCATCCTCTAGCTCATTCGTTAAAGTTAACGTAAAAGACTATTACGGTTACTTAATAAAGGCTTCCTTAGCAATGTCTGGATTGTTTGTGGCTTACATGGCAGTTTTCAGCATTTACCCTGATTACGCGTCCCTTAACGGGTTTTCCTCCACTGATCTAGGGCTAGTTATGGCAGTGGCCAACGGCATTCAAGGCTTTTCCTATGTTTTATTCGCTAGATTAACGTCCTTTGTAAGTCCATTCAGGCTAATATACATGGGCTTAATAGGTATTATGGTAGCTGCTGTTCTATCTCTGCCCCTTATTTCCCCTATGAGGACGGTTCCGATAATGTCCAGTGGAGTTATGCTTTACGCTTTCTCCATAGGTTTCTGGCCCTTGATATCTGGGCTTGTGGTTTCCTCCGTACCTCCAGAAGTTAGAGCTTTCATTACTGGGACTTCTTACAACTTAGGAGCAGTATGGGGAGGTGTAGTATCTGCAGTTTTAGGGGTTGTTATACAACTGTTCGGAATGTCAGTTCTTCCCTTCTTCATAGACGGCCTTGAAGGAATATCTGCAACCGTAATATTCATATCAATATTTACCTGGCCTAAGAGGACTCCAACACCAGTTTATGCTTAATCAAAACTGAATTTTTAGAACACGAAAATTTTCATCAAGTCATAGAAGTTTTCCCTTCTTTATCTAAACTATTTTTTCTAATTCCTTCACTACGTCCTTGATGGAGGGTCTCCTTGAAGGGTCCTTGGAAACGCAACTTGAGATTATCTCTCCCATTTTTCCCTCTATTTTGTCTGGATTGAAGTTATTCCAAGCCTCTTCTGCCAAGCTCACGTCGTGAAGGGTTATTGCGTCGTTCATTTTTTCGGTGATTGAGAAGTTTAGCATCTTACCAGTGAGCATCTCGTAAATCGTTGCACCAAAAGCGTAAACGTCCATGGATTCGTGGGAGCCTAGACCCTTTAACCCAGAGATTACCTGATCTCCCGGTGCATAACAAGGAGTCGCGTGAACTACCTTTTCTCCTACGCGAGTCACAGAACCTAAATCGCTGAGTTTAGCTCGCAATTTGCCTGACTTTAGGTCAGCAAGCAATTCTTCTCCTCCACCTCTTACGGGAGAAGTTAAGAGAACGTTTGATGGCTTTACGTCTAGATGAACTAAACCTTCCTCGTGGAGGGAGGCTATCCCCTTAGCTATGGAAAGTGCAACTATGGAAACGACCTCTTCCCACACATTAGAAAGGATGTACCTCTCTTGAATAATTGACCTGAGGGTACCTCCTTCCATGTACTCCATAGCAATGTAAGGAGGATTCTCGTAATAGAAACTTGGGTCTCTAAGACATTTTATTATGTGTTCCCTTGAGAAGTTAACTCCTGTTATTTCCACGAGATACTCTTTTCTCTTTTCCGAGATTCCCTTAACTACTGCAACTTCCTTGAACATATCCATTAGAGTGTTCCCTGTGATTAGAACTGTCCTGCCCGGATCGTGAACTATGACTGGAATTTTCAAAGCCACCTTAAACGACTCAGCCCTTCCCTTTAGCACATAAGAGTTACCTCCCTTAGCTATAACATCTTCAACTTCGTACAGACCTCCAATTCTTTTGCCTATCCAATAAGATGGATCCCAACTTGTCTTTTCCCTATTCAAAAATACCTTAAATTTGCTATCATCAAGCGTCAGAGGAAGAAAATAAAAGAAGGTTTTGTGCCCTACCTTGAATTTGATGGAAAAGTTAGTCCCGTTAAGGAACTTGATGAAATCCTCAATTTTTTCCCTTGAAAACCTCATGGAAGAAAGGAACTTAACTATAGCCTCCTCTGTCATTAACACACCTCCGTAAACGTCCCTTCCTAAAATGGAATTGTAAACGTTATCCAACTTCATCATGGAGGTGACGGACTTATCAATCTCCCTCAGAAGTTTGAGTGCATCTATAAAACTAATTGGCAAAGGAGAAGAGATCTCGGAGAAATCCCTTTCAATTCCCTTAACTGAGAGTTGTCTGATCCTAAATGGAATTTCCCTTCTGTCTATCCTTATCTTGTATACATGTTTCATGGCCATGAGCCTTTCCTCAGGAGGATAGTTGGAAAGGAAGGACTCCATAACCTGAGAAGTTATGTCATCTCCTGTCTGAGCATAGTCTTCGACCTTTCTGTACACTTCCTTAACAAGAAGATATACGTACTCCGCTAGAGAATCCGGATCGTTCACTCTAGTAGGTTATTAACGTAAGTAAAAAAGATGAATGTGACGTAACATAACAAACCCATGTTTTTATGGAAAAGGAAAATTTCTTTCGCTTTTTTTTCCTTTTTCTATTCTTCCCTTTCCTCTTCGTAACCACGTTTTTTCTTTTCTTCTATGCCTTTCTAACAAAGGCAATGCATCACGTAAATGTGATTCAGCCAGGCAACGATAAATCATCTATCAGAGCCGTTTGCCAGTCATCACTTCAGTAATATATTTTCATACTCTTTTACGTATTTAACGCTTCTCTTAACGTCGCTGAACAACGAGGATGCCCTTTCCACGTCCTCTGGTTTTATTGTGGACCTGCCTTCCCTCTGTGCTATAACCAGCGAAGGCTCTATCAATTCTACTGCGTACCTCATGCTATTCTCCACTCCTAGCTTGGTTAGTATCTCTAGCGCTTCTGGCTCCAGCATCACGTCAAGTTCCTCAGCCCTTATTTTCAGTATTTCTCTTATCTCGTCTGCGGTATAAGGCTTGGTTGGAATTATTAGGAGCCTGTCCAGCAAGTCCAACGGCATGCCGTGGGGAGACTCTATTTCGGTTCCCCTTATCTTCGTGACTCCTCTGTTGGTAGCTAAGATCAGGATTGGGGATAGATCACTTTCAAGTGCTCTTGTCAGGAAGGAGAAAGCCTCCATGTCAAGCATGTGGGCGTCATCTATGAAAAGAACTCCTGGCAAGAGCTCAGCAGTTCCCTTACTTACCATGTCCTTCACTATCCTGTCTACTTCCTTCCTAACGTCCTGAGTTATTTCCCTCTCTGACCACAAGGAGAATATAGCTGAGATTGAAAGGTTCCTAGCAGCTAGGTTAAGGTCTAAATCGTGAAGGGAAAGAGTCGTGGTCAATTCTTTTTCCTTCTTAATTGGACCCGACGGTATCTCCACCGTCCTGGTTCCTGCGATGTCTAATGTTGTCCCCTCACCTTTAGCTTTACCCTCCTTGAATACCTCACCAGTTTCTGCATCTATCCATATTACGTCGCCCTTCCTAATCCCCTTACCTACTACTTGTTCTGCTATGCTCTCTCCTACCCTAAGGGTAGTCTCCTCATCCTTAGTGCCTATTTTGATCTCAGCCTCACGTGGAACTTGTGAGTAAGGGTTAAGTCTGTTCTTAGCTACCTTGAGCCTAATCTCCTTCACTACTCCTTCGTAGACTGTCCTTCTCTGCCTTATTCTGACTCCTATAGACTTCCTTACGGCTTGTGTCAATATCTCAGTTTTTTTAAGTTCAGTAGAATATATTTCTGATCCATTCAATGAATTAAACGGTGTATCTTCGCCTAATTCTCTAGCAATAGCGACAGCTAACGCTGTCTTCCCAGTGCCAGGCGGACCTACTAGAAGAATACCCTTTCCAGCCATTTTACCCTCGTTTACTAACTTCACAATTACGCCTGCTGCCTCCCTTGCCTCCACCTGACCTACGAGACCATCTGACTTGAAGATAGGTTTTCCCTTCTCGTCTAAGCCAAGACCAGAAACATGGCTATGTATGCTGGCCTTTTCTTTGGTAACCTTCCTCAAATCCTGGATCTCGGACATTTCGCTTGTATATAAAACTTTGTATTTATAAAAGCTTCGACTTCATAGGTAGTGAAATACTATAACCTAAAGGACATGACTTTCTACCTTCATCTTCCATCACCAGAGACCCCGTCCGTAAGGGCGGGGAGTTAAGTATAAATACGAATCTAGAAATTGAAAGCTTTGAGGATGTTCCCTGAAAGCAGAGGTTAAAGTAGCAGTACAGGGAAAAATTGTGAACCCTAACAAGGAGAAGAGACATAAGCTAAACGTTGTTTTAGAGAAGTACATGAAAACACTGAAGTTCTTCGCTTCCTTCAAGATGAAGGATAAGAAACTCCTCCAACAGAAAGCATACAAGGAGGCTAGAGTCAAGTTCGGTCTATCTTCTACTCTCACTGAGACAGCTAGGGACAAAGGTGTCGAACTGGTTAAGGCTAATGATGATAGAGAGTTCCACATACATCAAGTATCAATAAGGGTGAACTACCGTGCATTCAAGTGAAGAGGAACGCTAAACTAACCCCTTACTGGTTGTACCTCAAGCTTGATGGTGAAGGTGTGTGGTATCCAATACAGTTCGGTGATAAACAGAAAGAGATGATAGATAATGCTCTCTCCGATGATGGCGAATGGTCTTTACAACAAATTGAACTCGTGAAGAGGGACAAAGAGTGGTACGTCTACTTCACTCTAGAAAAGCCATTCAAGAATTACGAGCCAAAAACACCTATAGGGATTGATTTAGGTGAAAGAAACTTAGCCACAGTTGTTGCACTGGTGAACGGAAAGCCCACGAAAGGAACTTTCTTCAAAGGGTCGAAGATTAAGGAAGTTAGACACAAGTACTTCAACATTAGGAGGGAACTGCAAGAAAAGAAGAGGCTGGACGTGATCAAGAGATTAAGAGGTAAAGAGAAGAGGATAGTGAACCATGAGCTTCACAAGATCGCTAAGGACATCGTGGAATATGCAAAACAGTTTCCCTCCCCTGTGATAGTTATGGAGAAACTCACTGGGATTAGAGGGAGCTTTAAGAAGGGTAAGAAGCTAAACAGGAGGTTTCACTCACTACCTTTTAGGACGCTACAGAAGATGGTGGAGTACAAAGCCAAGATACAAGGGATCGAGGTAGCGTACATCAATCCTAAGAACACATCTAGGACTTGCCATAGGTGTGGGTACATTACCCAAACTGACGGTAGGGAATATCACTGCCCCAAGTGTGGTCTGACTTACAACCGTGATTTGAATGCATCCATAAACATAGCCCGTGCCTTAACGAGAGGTACGGGTCGGGGGTACGTAAACACCCCTAAGGGGAAATGAAGGTGCGACGTGAAGTCCACTGGAAACCCCAAAGCCCCGTCAGTTAGGGCGGGGTAGTTTACGTGGTTCAAAGGACGAGAATATTCTCATGATGATTTCAGATTAATATGTTAATCCCTTACGCTTTTTCCTTCAACCTCAAGCATGCCAAACCCTTGACTATTCTTGCTGCCTAATCCAGCCTCATAAATTACCTTGATCAAGGATGATGGTCCAGTTATCGTGAATTTTCCTTTCCATGCTATTATGTAATTTTTCTTATATCTTACTCCAACGCTCCTGACCTGCAATGGGACTACTCTAAGGGGAGTTGTAGGTTTCCTTCCAATTATGGCCATCAGTTTCCTCTCAGCATTGAGTGACGCTAAGTGTTGAAATTCAGCCTCGTATGGAGAAATATATCTAACTCCATCTTCTACATGCTTGTATATGGTTACAGGGGACAGAGTGTAAAACTGTCCCTCGCTTACCGTCTCGTCCCTAACCTTCATGCTATCTACGTAAAACTCTCCCTTACCTATTCTAAATACGGGATCCTCCATGATAGTCTTAGCCATTTCCTTGACTATGATTTCCATTGGTGAAGAAAAGCAAAGGTATACGTTAGACTTAGGGTCGAACTTTAAACCATCATTCTCTCTCTCGAAATCCCCCATTAACCTCGAGAAGGTGAAAAGTTTGAACTTTCTCGGTCCCTCTTGAAAGCCTCTCTCATGCAAGGACTCTGCAATGACTGTAGGTAACTTGTTGTAGAACGCTGCCTGCACGTAATGGTTATAGTGTTGAGGAATAGTTCCTTTAATGTACTTCATTCCCATACAAAGTCTCATTACAATCTCCTAATCATTTCTCTTCCCTCATCTCGACGAGGGAATCGTTCCACTTCTTTCCCCACCTTCCAAGTTCGTCGAAGACTGGCTTGAGGTCGTAACCCTTCTCAGTTAACCTATAGATCACCTTAAAAGGTCTAGTGCTCACTACCTCCCTTTCTACTATTCCCTTGGATTCCAAGAACTTTAACGTAAGTGAAAGGGTTTTTGAGCTCAACTTCGTTACTCTAAGTAACTCGTTAAATCCCTTCTCTCCATCGAACAAGTAATGAAGCACCAAAAGTCTCGCCTCAGTACCGACTGACTCTATGGCCGAGACTACAGGGCAGATTTCTCCGTCTTCACTACCTTGACTAAATTCCATCTCATTTATTAAACTATACAAGTAACTTAAATACTTTACTTTATACACTAGATGCATGGCAAGATTCGTAAAACATGAGGAAAAGGGTCCGTACCAGATTAAAGCCTCTAGCGGAGAAGTTTTTTACGTTTGCGGCTGCGGTCTCTCAAAAAATAAACCGTTCTGCGACGGAAGTCACAAGAGGACTTTAGACGAAGACGGAATTTTCGTATACGAAGGCGAAAAGAGAGTTAAGATAGTTTGAATGACCCTTTTAAAACTAAAGGAAAAGCCAAAGATTTATTTGTAGATTTTTTATTTAAATAAAGATTATTGTTTATTATTATGTTTATACAAGATAATATTTTCATATAAAAACATTAGATATCTAAAAATTATAAAGGATAAAAATTAGACTTTTTTCCTCTTCAGAAGGACAATTGCAACTATGTTGAAAATAAAGAATGCTATTAGAATACTAAATTTAATCAATTTCAACCCGTTAGATTCTTGGGTTAGACTTGTGGATGAGCTTGTGGATGAAGTAGCTTTATTTAAAAAAGATGATTGGCATGACTGGAAAGTCATATTTGATGAAACGTACAAGGGTATACACGAGCCATTTTCCCTTTCATAAACGTACTCGGGAAAAGGTAAATAGAAAGTTTCGCCTTTTACCCCGTCTACTACGGTGGGTCTTGCGAAACGCAACTGGATCCTCTTCTGCGGTGAGAACGAATGATTGAAGTAAAAGAAAGGAGCGATCTCTCCACAATCATTTGTGTTATTTATAAACGGCTTTCCGTTCTGGAACCAAAGGCTATTCTGAGGGAAGGTGTAAACGCTATCGTTGACTATGACCACGCTGTAATTATAAAGCTCCTGAATTCCCTCATTTCCCCAAGTTACCCATACCTTGCCGTCATAGAAGTGGGCTGATCCATTAACTGCGCTCTCCCCCGTGTTTGGATATCCGCTGAATGCAACGGGAGGGACAAACCATTCACCGTGGTATCTGTAGAATTGTTGTATGGATACGTTGAACCCTTTACCAAGATAAGCAGTAGCTGAATTACCGTATCCCGAGATTACTGTTCCAGCGTAATATCCAGGGTATATAATCGCCAAGAAGTGAAGAGGAACCAGACAAGTTACCTTGTTTGAGTCAGTGAAGTTGGACTCGCAGAAGGTAATCAATGTTCCATTGTTAGTGTTGATCCATGTAGTGGTCAAATTGAAGCGATTTCCTTCCACTTGATGAGAGGTAATGTGATATTCACCGTCAAAGAAGATGCTCGTCTCCCATGTGAAAGTTTTGTTCACGCTGTAATTGGGGTATTGCTCAATGGTATACGAGCAACTTATCACGTTCTGAACGAAAGCTGGTACCCCCAAATTAAGACATACGTTTTCCTGGACTGAGAAATATGGGGATACGTAAGCCAAGGAAGTGTTGTAAAACGTTATTAAAGCTTCTACACCGTCAGCATGGACGTAACCGAATTCGTATCCGTAATCGTAACTACTGGACATCACTTCACCTTGTAGAAGAGATACATATGTCAGCGGCGTTAATATTAAAAGGATCGTAAATGCGAGATGGAACTTCATTTTGTAATAGTTTGGAACAGAAGATGAAAAGCATTGAGGAACTGGAAAAGTTAATGAGTTCACTTGAAGTGTGAAAGACATTTGATATAAACTATACATTTTAGTTTTTATACAGAGATTCTTCTTGTTGTATTTTACTTATTATAGCAAGAAACATGAATAGATGATATATATTGTTTAACTTCCAAACTGTCTTTGTACCGTATCCGAAACGGTAAGTAGATGAATAATGAGGATCGAGATAAAATTCGCTTGAGGATCATATTTCCCACCTAAGACCACGTCCAGTTGTGTAGACGGCGTTAATCATGATATGAGATATTATAATGCTAAGGAAGGCTGACCCTTCTGATCTTGTGATATATACCTTGAACACTACAACGTCATATCATGGGAGTGAGTGGCAACCTTTGAAGTAATGAGAATTTCCTTTATAGTAGTTTAGGCTATCATGGATAATCTCCACGATGTTTCCTTGTTAGGATTATGGCTTTACATCTAAAGAGTTAGATATATACTAAACAATCAATTCGTATTACCCTCCTTAAGTGAAGCATTGTTAAACTGCTATCTCTACAAAAGATTTTGGAAAAATTTTTAAAAGTCATTCTGAAATATAATATATAAAATGCTAAAAGTTAATAGAATTATGCTGATGGCTTTTGCAATTAACTCATCTGCCCCTTTGATTCTTGAAGTTTCCCATGAGAATCCTTTGGTTTCTGTAATATCAATAGTTCCTATGGCAAGTTTGACGGCAATGATATATTATTATATAAAGTTCGATTGGAATGAAGGTGGTCTTTATTCATATTCTTTCAAGATATCTCCAACTCTTGGAAAGATTCAAATCTATACTTGGGTACTTAGCTATTTTCTTTATATAGTGTATACAGCAGATTATATTAGCTTTTATGTTTTAAATCTGCCTATCCTTTATAGTTATTTACTCACTATTTTATTGCCTATTATAACATCTATTCTTGTACTAACTGATTTTGTATATCTCGTACTAATTGGTACAGCTGCTGTCCAGTTATTACTTTCTATACCTATAACATGGAACTTTTCTGTAAACTTTAATTCTGAAGAACCCAGTTATCTTTTTTCCAATATTCTGTCCTCCTCGCTCCTTCTCATATGCCTTACCCTTACCACTTATTTAAAAGGTGAAAGAAAATACGCAAACGTGGTAATTTATGCCTTCCTTATTTCTTCATTTCTATTAGTTGTAGGAGGATTCTTTATGCCTTCAAATATCGTTCTAGAACTTTCTGCGATATCTGACTTTTCCTTAATTTTAGTAGAATACAAGGCTTTACATAACCTTTTTAATTTTATAGGAGTTAGACAAATCATAAGAAACTATATAATTCCACTTCTTGTTATTTTATTTACATCTATTAGTATTATCAATTATAAATTATTTTATTCTATAACTACTGCACCTTCATTTACTGCCTTATTTATAAGTGTATTAATTCCCTCTATAATATTTCCATTTTATAAGAGAGGAATAGGATATATTCTTTCTATCATAAATTCAGGTTTAATGGTTTATGGAGTCTATGAAGTTACTAGCTCATTTCACGGCATATACTTTTACGATTCTGTAATCCCTCCACTTATAGCAATTTTAATACCTTTACTACAATCATACTCAAAGAGATAATATCTAATAAGAAATTTTAATAGAACATATTAATCTAGCGTATAGTTTCACGTCTTGTCCTAAGTGTAGTGTAAAGCTGATAGAGACATTACATAGAGATTTTCCTGTTCTAAATGCAGTTTTGTAAGAGCTATCCTGACGTTATTGCTATGACGAATCTAAATGAAGGAATTCCCTGAACCTCTCCACTGTCTCGCTAAAAGATGTAATAATGAACTGATGAGGGAAAACCACCTCCTCGTTGGAGAATAGGTCAGAATCATCTTGCTATAGATGAACCTTTATATTACATTTTGAAAGAAATTTGGGAAAAACAATATATAATTACCGTCAGTAAAGAGGATTAATGAAGCTTGATAAGAAAGTCTTAATAGGAGGGTTAGTAGCTATTGCACTAATTGCAATAGGTATAGTAGTGATAGCGGGAATATCCCACTCTACGTCTCAAATGCAGACTTCTCCTTCATATGGAGGTTCTAGTACTGTAGGTTCCAGTTCTAGCAGCGCTTCTAATAGCCAGAGTAGTTCATCTACATCAACCTCTTCCAGTTCTAGTACTTCTTCAGGATCTTCGGGAGGATACAGCTGGGGTTAAAATACTATTTTGTGTATAAGAATAAATTCTTAAATTAATTTTTTAAAAATTTTAATAGATATTTTATAGTTATCTTCATCTTTAACATATACATATATATTCACTTTTGTTTGTTATTCTTAATAATATTAGCTACTATTTTAAAGTAAACTTTTTATATATATAATCCTAAATTATCCTGTATTGATGAAACTGTAAAGTTAACGAAATAGAGAATAGAAAAGGGTTTAACCAATATCTATCATATCTCCTCATGCTAAGACTTTTGGTTTCAGGGTTTCTGGCTGGTCTGTTTGACGTAATTTTCTACCTAAACTCTCTTAACGTGTTTGCGGTAATTTCCTATCATATAACGAGGATATCTTCAATCCCTTTGGGTATAGTTCTACACTTGATAGCATCAACTATTATTTTCACAGTATCCTTTACCTCTAACCTGATTTTAGGTATTATGGTAGGATCCTCAACCTTAGCACTGTTTAGCCTTCCCATACATCTCCTAGTGTTTCCAGTTAAGATAGATATTACCTACGTTCTTGGCCACGTATTTTACGGAATTATAGGCTACCTTATCTATTGGTTCCTAGAAAGTCATAAATAAAATATACTTTATGATTTTTATCTAGTTGCAAAGAAGAATGAATTACCATAAAAAACATTAGCTCTAAAATAGATAAAAGCTATCAATATAGAATAGATCTAAATTATTTAACAAAAATTTAATGTAATAAAAAATTAATTCAATTTAATTAGAGGCATAACTATTTTCTATCATCTCTCTTAGGTACTGCTTTTTTCGTTTCTTCCTTTACTTTCTCTCCTGCTTTTTTCGTTTCTTCCTTTACTTTCTCTCCTGCTTTTTCAGCTTTCTTTTCCACTGATTTCGTTGTATCCTTTATCTTATCTTTTACTTTGTTTGCCATATACATATACTACTTTTCATATATTAAAAGGATTTTGCTTAAGATTTGTCATGTAACTTCCCTATTTTTTATCATCTTTTTACGAACTCGATTAGTATCCCTCGAAATTTCGTGTCTATTTCACTTTTTCTAAATATTAAGTAAACTGAAACAAAACTTCCGAATATATATAATATAGTTTAGTAATTTCAGGGTGATAACTGGATTGGGAATAGGAGGGGAATACTCAGCCATAAACTCAGCAATAGACGAGCTTATACCTGCACGTGTAAGGGGATGGGTAGATCTGGCTATTAACGGAAGTTAGTGGGTAGGAACAATGGTCGGATCAGCTCTATCTCTCTTCTTGCTGAATCCAGCAATATTTCCAATAGATCTAGGCTGGCGTCTATCCTTCGCCATAGGCGCGACCCTTGGTTTAGCCGTTCTCCTCATAAGAAGGTACTTACCAGAGAGCCCAAGGTGGCTATTAGTTCATGGAAGAGAGGAGGAAGGTAAATGCGATTGTAACACAAATAGAAAATAAGGTATCTGACATGACTGGTAAAACCTTGGAGGACCCTCATAAAACTCTACATCTCACGGAAAGTAAATACCTCAAATTTCTCGATTCTCGTACGTTCAATGGAAAGTTATGATCTATGGCTAACCATGAAATCGTTCTGATCAACCATAGTTTACATGTAAAAATCTCTCTGTTGTACCTCAAACCTGATACCAGTACTTTCCACTTATCCTGTAAATTATTATTGCACTCTTTTATTTGTCTAAAAATTAACTTTTTCAAGAATAATAGAGAAAGACAGTTTTAAAGACTTCAATCAGCATATATTATTTGTGAATAAAAGTTCATCAATGAGCATGAGGAATATATCATGGAGCAAGTGGTTCAGCTATACCCTTATTATAGTAGCAATACCATCCCTTCTAATTTCCCTTGGAGTTGAGGAATTATCGTCCATGTTAGGACTGTCTGGAGTAGAAAACGTAGCTACCTATACCTTGTCCTTGATAATTTCATTCTCAGCCTTGTCTGCTTTAATGAGGAAAGTCCTCATAACTAAGGGAATGCTAACTCCTTCAATAAGCTCCTCACTTACCTTGGAGAAACAAACAATAATTCCTCAGTCCTTCCTTAGGGAATTGGAGGGAAAGATATCAAAAGTTGATAAGGAGAAGGAACCAGAGCGATACGTTCATTTGGCTTCTGTCTTGGGAATCTCTTATCTTCAAAACGCGATAACACTCAACGATAAAGAGCTCTTCATAAAGGCAAATTCAATGAAGGAGGAAGTAGAGAAGTTCATAAAGTGCCACAAAATTAAACCTGAGGCTAAGACAATATTTGACGGATTCAAAGGGAAAGTGGAGCAGTACAAGTCGAGCTTCTTGAAGTAGTTCTGAGCAGGAGTTTCGTGCAAATTCATGTTTTGAAAAATAAATGCAACGTTATATCTATTTCCACATCTTTCCCTTACGTGTAGATATATATAGCATATTGTTTATCTTAACGAGGGTTAAGGGGGGGAGAAAACCCCTTCCGTAAGGGCGGGGTAGTTCTCACAGCATTGGGTAAGCTACCAAAAGTTCATTTTGAGTTCGTGTATACTGCCATCATAGCTTTGCAACTTATTCCGAAATAGACTGCACGAGGGACTTCTATTCTTTTTTTCCTAATTCCCTTGTCTCTCAGTGCCTTCTCTTTCGTTTGTTAAGATCAACGCGACAGATATTTTTAATCCATGTTTTAACTACTCTATCCATGGCACTCCTGGACAAGGTTATAGTCTATGAAATAAAGAGGGCAGTAGCCAGGAGGAAGGTTATATCCCTAGTTTCTATTACGCTGGTATTCGAAGTAGGGATCTACTTGCTTCTGGAGTACGCTGGTACATCAAGGGTAGCATCGCTTCTTGATCCATTTCATCCTTACCTCTGGTTGGTGGGAATTCTTCTCCCACAGTCCTTGTTGCTTCACTTTATAGCTATCTCTATATCTTCTGGTTCAATGAGTGAAGAGTATGAACAAGGTACTGTAGACTTCTTTATGACGAAGCCAATCACTAGGATGACCTTCATTACAGGAAAGTTCATTGGTGGGTTTATTCTCGTACTCCTCATCTATTTACTCATGGTAGCACTTTCAATAGGTTTCTCATACTCCTTTTTCGGGGCTCAGGAATATGTTAACTTCATTCCCCTTGTAGTGGGTAGTGTAATACTCTCTGCTGTGACTTTCTACTCTATAGCGTTCGCTCTGGGAGAGATGTTGAGGAAAAGCTCCCTAGCTTTCCTACTTTCTAGCTCCATCCTAATAGGATCAATACTGGTTACCACAATCCTCATTTTCGTGGCTACCATTCTGAAAGACCCAACTTACTACGGCTACGCACAATACTTACCCAGCTGGGGAGCTGAAGAGTTACCCTTCTTCATAGCACAGCATATACCTAACGTTTACCTCCTTCTTAACTTCCTATCGGTTTTCCCCATAGGCCAAGGTACAACTGCACAAGCTGCAGTGTCTATCTTCGGTTACTCTTCAATACCTGCAGCCATCGGTTACATCTCATTCCTTCGAAGAGACATTCCAAAGAAGGTTACCTGACTTTCTTAATTGGACGCATTTTTACAGTTATTTAGGCTTATCTTTTTTTCTTAACTTACACGAGTTACTTTTTCCATGTCTTCGTGTGATATGCGTTTTATCACCTTTTTTTAAAACGTGACTGCATTATCTTCAATATGCCAATAAAGCCAATTGATGTGGCTGTGATCATCATATTGTTTGTAGTTACAGCCTCTTTAGCTTACGTGTCTTCTCCTTCTTCAACCACTGTTAATAACGTAGTCCCTCAGAAGATGGTCCAGATTCCTGTAATAGCCGAGGGTCAATTCAATAATTTCACCCAAGCTTTTTACCAGCTAGGGACTGTGATACAAGGGCTCCCCCTTAATGAGCTGAACTCGGGGATTGCAGGAGCTCTCTTCTCGCAGTTCTCTTCCAAGCTAGGCTCCACTGAGATCATGGTAGTAGAGAATGGAAGCCAGATCTCAGGTAAAATAGTTGTTAACACAACGTCAGGTTTCGGCCCAACTTTTAAGGAATTACAGAGCGGACTCGTACTTTTCGAAAACTTCACTTCGAACTTCTCTACAACCTTCGGTATCTTAGACGGATATGGAGTTGCTTTTCAGTATTTACCAGGTTCTACTAACTTATGTATTTCAGTTTACAAAGGAACGGGTATCCTTTACGAAGGAGCGTTACACGCACTTTCTTTACCTATGCAGGAGGAGTACAATTTATCTTTAGCTCCAGCGGTGAAGGGATTCTATCCATCCGGTATTCTTTTCGTTAATGGGACAGCCTTAAATTCAGCCTCAATACATACTAAAGTTAACGTGAAGGGGGAATATTGGGTTCTCACTTATGAAGGACAATCTAACATGAGCGTAGTTTATACTGAAGTTAACTACACCGGTACTATACTTTCCGGTTACTCCTTCAGTCATTATGATAAGGGATATCCTATTTATGTGAATGGACAGGAAATATCATCATTTACTCAGGTAAAGCAAGGCTTCTGGAAGGGAGATGCAGTAGTCGTATTCCTGAGCAATAGTATGGAATTGGAGATCCCGCAAATCATGGAGGAGGTCTCGTTTCAAGCCCTCTAAGGATTTCTACAAACGATGATGAGCGGGACGATGTTCAGCGACGACTACGTGTTTCAAGCCCTCTAAGGATTTCTACAAACTGGGGGTATTGCCCCCGCAATTACAAATACAGATTCTTGTTTCAAGCCCTCTAAGGATTTCTACAAACTTGGCGGTTCTTTCTCTATCCTTCGCCCCTTTCTCAGTTTCAAGCCCTCTAAGGATTTCTACAAACCCATCTTAGAGGCCTATCTCATTCCCTGGTCCTTTTCTGAGTTTCAAGCCCTCTAAGGATTTCTACAAACCCTTTTCTTCTTTCTATTTTTTATTTATGAAATATTTCGAGTTTCAAGCCCTCTAAGGATCTCTACAAACGATGAGGACGTAGTCCCGATAGAGATAGATTTCTCTGTTTCAAGCCCTCTAAGGATCTCTACAAACCACTAACGACGGAAACATTGAATTTCCAGAGCTTCTGTTTCAAGCCCTCTAAGGATCTCTACAAACTAGGTCCTTCGACAGAGAGTTGGTAATGTATGTAGGCGTTTCAAGCCCTCTAAGGATCTCTACAAACAGAAGAAGAGCACTAGATAGGCTTCCCCCTAGGAAACTGTTTCAAGCCCTCTAAGGATCTCTACAAACTAGAAGACTGTTGGTAAAGTTATTTCTATTTTTTTATGTTTCAAGCCCTCTAAGGATCTCTACAAACTGGGCAGATTATTGTGTATGACGATGAAAAAATGATTTGGTTTCAAGCCCTCTAAGGATCTCTACAAACTAGAAGACTGTTGGTAAAGTTATTTCTATTTTTTTATGTTTCAAGCCCTCTAAGGATCTCTACAAACTGGGCAGATTATTGTGTATGACGATGAAAAAATGATTTGGTTTCAAGCCCTCTAAGGATCTCTACAAACTTATCGATACAACCATTTTCTTTTCTTTTAGATCATAGTTTCAAGCCCTCTAAGGATCTCTACAAACTAAAGGACTGTCAACATATGAAATGGGAAGAATTTCCGTTTCAAGCCCTCTAAGGATCTCTACAAACGTGGTAGGGCGTTCACGAAGAAAGGGACGATGAAAGTTTCAAGCCCTCTAAGGATCTCTACAAACTTCGCGATGTTGATATTATTGACGACACCATTTTAAAGTTTCAAGCCCTCTAAGGATCTCTACAAACATTTAGTGAACACTCTCTGCGGAACAAGCTTGAGCGTGTTTCAAGCCCTCTAAGGATCTCTACAAACAGAACTGTCTAACAATTCTCTGAACTGCATATTCAGTTTCAAGCCCTCTAAGGATCTCTACAAACAAGTTGAAACTCGCAGTTTTTATCCTGAAAAGTGGGTGTTTCAAGCCCTCTAAGGATCTCTACAAACAGCTTTAAATTATCTCCTTTCTTTGCCTGAAAATTTGTTTCAAGCCCTCTAAGGATGTCTACAAACTCAGCTAGGTACATCGCCCATACGAACATAAGCAGGTTTCAAGCCCTCTAAGGATCTCTACAAACATGCCTAAACACGCAGATATTAGAATTGAATTGGTTTGTTTCAAGCCCTCTAAGGATCTCTACAAACATGGGTATTTCAAAAATGAGTATGTGGGTACATGTTCGTTTCAAGCCCTCTAAGGATCTCTACAAACTTGTCTAAGGTGAGGCAAGAATGAAAAACATGAAATTGTTTCAAGCCCTCTAAGGATCTCTACAAACTTTCGAGAAGGAGAGGTTTCTGGTTCTTTTCCTTTTCGTTTCAAGCCCTCTAAGGATCTCTACAAACTAGTATTAGAACAAAGCCTTATGCCAAAGTATTAAAGTTTCAAGCCCTCTAAGGATCTCTACAAACTGTTTGATATATTCTAGATCACTCATTCTGTCTCACCGTTTCAAGCCCTCTAAGGATTTCTACAAACATCTCAGAGAGCCTGGGGATTACCGTAAGGACTTTGAATAGTTTCAAGCCCTCTAAGGATTTCTACAAACGAAATTTTGGCTGTAGCCACCACTTTCGTGGTGGCTTGTTTCAAGCCCTCTAAGGATTTCTACAAACCAGATTTTAAGTGTAACGTAGTATTTCTCTTTATATACGTTTCAAGCCCTCTAAGGATTTCTACAAACATGAAAGGAAAACTAGATGAGAAAAAAGAAAAATACAGTTTCAAGCCCTCTAAGGATCTCTACAAACTTTTCAGAAAGGGAAGAGAGTAGGGATCCTAGGTTTCAAGCCCTCTAAGGATTTCTACAAACCGAACCCAATCGGTAGTTTCAACGGAGGATCTTCTAGTTTCAAGCCCTCTAAGGATTTCTACAAACTGGAGAAAACCGGATATAATAAGAACTTGATACTGGGTTTCAAGCCCTCTAAGGATTTCTACAAACTAAAACTTTCTCCTCGATTTTGCGTTGGTATCACCGGTTTCAAGCCCTCTAAGGATTTCTACAAACTGGATACAAGAAAGCTATCTCTTTTATCTTAGGGGGTGTTTCAAGCCCTCTAAGGATCTCTACAAACACGGACGGGGTAGTTCACGTTCTTTCATGTCCTTATGTTTCAAGCCCTCTAAGGATCTCTACAAACGTCGACGTCTTTCTTCTCTCTGATGACGGCAACGGAGAGTTTCAAGCCCTCTAAGGATCTCTACAAAGTAATTTTTAGGATCTACTCTGGTTTTTCTTTATATTTGGGGGTTCCCCTCTAGGATCTCAAAAGATAGTCTTGTTTTTTGGGGGGGAGTATATCATATATTCGCCCTCTAGGATCTCTAACTTAGATTGGTTTGAATATGCGCTTAGACCGATGATCCTTATGCGACGGAGCTAAAAAGCGTTTCAAGCCCTCTAAGGATCTCTACAAACAAGTGCCATCATTGTTTTCCCCGTCCCCGTTGGGGCGTGTTTCAAGCCCTCTAAGGATCTCTACAAACAAATCATATGGGAAGCTCTTTATTCTTTAATCAAACAACTCTGACTCTGGAAGGGAGGGAAGAGCCAATTAAGCCTCTAGGATCTCTACAAAATTTAGAGTTTCTTATCGGTTATTCAAGTTTTCAAGCCCTCTAAGGATCTCTACAAATTAGGTAATCAAGGAAATAAAAAAAGTTGCCCTTAGATCTTAAACGAGATAGAGATAAACGAGGAACAACTGAAACAAATTGGTTTCAAGCCCTCTAAGGATCTCTACAAACTCTCCGTAATGGGAGTTGTTACATCGATACGGAACATGAGTTTCAAGCCCTCTAAGGATCTCTACAAACATAGTGATACCAGGGTAGAGACACAGAGAAAGATTTAGTTTCAAGCCCTCTAAGGACCATTCCTAATTTTAGGCCCTCTGACTTTATATTTTTGAACCCCAGGAACTTCGCCCTCTAGGATCTAAAATCTCTATTTTTCTCAACCGATTAGGCCCCGCCCTGAATGAAATCCAGCTGGACTCAATCTCCTACTAAAACTTATATAAATAAAAAAACAATATTCCTCTACAGGCCACCTCTAGCGTCTCTCAAGCCCTCACTACAACCAACACGCACCAAAGACAAACAAAAAACACACTGATTATAAACTATTTTCAAGCCCTCTAAGGATCTCTACAAACATCACTTTTAAATACATCTTTCTTTTTCAGCCCTCTAAGGATCCTAATATTTTTAATAACTGTACGCGCCCTCTGGATCTCTACAACACACCTGGCTGACCTATCAGAGGCTAAAGTCCCCTGGGTTTCAAGCCCTCTAAGGATCTCTACAAACTGCAGGGGAGGGGAGAATATCGACTGTTTTTTACGGTTTCAAGCCCTCTAAGGATCTCTACAAACCTGCGATCATTTGGTGTGGTCTGAGAAACCTAGAACGTTTCAAGCCCTCTAAGGATCTCTACAAACGAAAACACACCCCGCCTGGGAGACTCTGGAGTCTAGGGGTTTCAAGCCCTCTAAGGATCTCTACAAACTCTCGCCCTGAAACTCGACTATCTTTGGCACCTCCAGTTTCAAGCCCTCTAAGGATCTCTACAAACAGTGTGTTGATTTGCATCGTCTTGCTGTACAGTGTAGTTTCAAGCCCTCTAAGGATCTCTACAAACCTCTGCTTGGTTCTCTGCTAACAATGACTGCCAAGAGAGTTTGTGTTTCAAGCCCTCTAAGGATCTCTACAAACGACTGGGAGCTCACAGAGGGTCAGGAGAGGGATTCCAGGTTCAAGCCCTCTAAGGATCTCTACAAACCTTCCCCCCTCGGGTGAGGAGGTCGTCGTCTCTTAGTTTCAAGCCCTCTAAGGATCTCTACAAACTCTGTGGTTCTACCTAGTAAAATAGGTAGAATATATGTGTTTCAAGCCCTCTAAGGATCTCTACAAACACCCTCTGTGAGCTCCCAGTCCAAAATCCTGGGCTCGTGTTTCAAGCCCTCTAAGGATCTCTACAAACCCTAAAGAAAATTCAATTTTTTTCATTGCTGCAGAAAGTTTCAAGCCCTCTAAGGATCTCTACAAACTAAAAGTCGTTATGAGATGAGGAAAAAAATGGAAAATGTTTCAAGCCCTCTAAGGATCTCTACAAACCAAATAGACCGTCTGTAGAATTATCTGAAGTTACTATTGTTTCAAGCCCTCTAAGGATCTCTACAAACTCTATACGTAGAGCTTGTCCTGTCAGTCCAGTAGGTAGTTTCAAGCCCTCTAAGGATCTCTACAAAAAGTTATCCACCTTCCGATTCAGTTAGTTCCTATCTATGTTCCAAGCCCTCTAAGGATCTCTACAAACAGAATTAGAGGTTGAAGTTGCAGAGCTTCATTTATTTTGTTTCAAGCCCTCTAAGGATCTCTACAAACAATAAAGTACCCGCGGGATCCCCGGAAAATCCCAATTGTTTCAAGCCCTCTAAGGATCTCTACAAACGAAGACTGGGTTAAACTTGTGGCTGGGGACGTCGTGTTTCAAGCCCTCTAAGGATCTCTACAAACTTCATGCCAAATTATCTTTTTCGAATATTTTTCGATGTTTCAAGCCCTCTAAGGATCTCTACAAACAAAAAGCTTAGATGCTGAAAATTACCCAGCGGTCTAAGTTTCAAGCCCTCTAAGGATCTCTACAAACATTAGAGGGTTCAAAAATGGAAGGAAAAATGTATCTGGGTTTCAAGCCCTCTAAGGATCTCTACAAACAGTCCACAACCCTCAACGAAACGGAACGACTGAATGGGTTTCAAGCCCTCTAAGGATCTCTACAAACACAATAATATGAATGGTTATGGACGAAGGAAAAAAAGGTTTCAAGCCCTCTAAGGATCTCTACAAACTCATAAAGCACTCTCAAAACTTCTATCTCATCTTCGTCGTTTCAAGCCCTCTAAGGATCTCTACAAACCATCTCCTTCAGAGATATTTCTGAAAAAACCGAGAGGTTTCAAGCCCTCTAAGGATCTCTACAAACTAGAATTCTCTGCCAAAAGAACGACAAACTGGGGAGGTTTCAAGCCCTCTAAGGATCTCTACAAACACTATAATGAGCATATGCAAACAGCTACGTGTCACGTAGTTTCAAGCCCTCTAAGGATCTCTACAAACGTTAGCGTCATTCAACTGAGTTAGCTGAGTTTCAAGCCCTCTAAGGATCTCTACAAACACTTAGACAACTTGAACATAAACAGACTTACGACGTTTCAAGCCCTCTAAGGATCTCTACAAACCCTGCTTACTATTACGTAAAATCTCCCTAAAAAACGTTTCTGTGAATTCGGCAGTGAAGCTGCCTCCTAAACTTACCTTTCACTGCCGAGGGAGTTTTACGTCAAAATTAATATGTTTTGAAAAACATATTTCCTTTTCCCTTTCACTGCCGAATTTTTGACTTCCTTCTACTATGTGAAAAAATTTAAAATCACAAAATAACAGAGCTTTAACATGTCCATTTATCTGAAACAAGATGTTGTAATCACAGGAACTTTAATTTGGTATCTGAAAGTTTGTCCCAGAGAAGTGTGGTACATGGCGAGACACGTGACTCCCTTCGAGGGGCATCGTAGACTGGAGAAAGGCAGGGCTATACATAAAATCTACGGTGATGAGATCCCTCTCTCCTTAGAAGGAATGAAAATTGATGCATACAAAAAGGAAAACAGGACAGTTGTAGAGATCAAATCGTCATCAAGGCATCTGGAGTCAGCTATGGCACAGACAAATTATTACTTATTTAGATTAAAGGAGGTAGGATTAGAGTGTGAGGGACAAGTATTCGTACCTGAAAAGGATGAGAGGTATATTGTAAGGTTGGACGAGGATCAAGTGAAAAAGGACTTGGAAGAAGTAAGAAGAATAGCAACATCTGAAGTTCCCCCTCAAAGAGTGAGGATAAGGTTCTGCAAGAAATGTGCTTATAAGGATTTGTGCTGGGGTTAAATAGACTATTTTTTTCTCTATAAAGTTTGATTAAAATAAGAGATTACCTTCATTTCACGAGGCTTTAACAACTTCCTCACACTAAAAGGAGTGGACGTTTACGTCTCAACTCAAAACAGTGAAAAGAACATCCATATTTCAATAATATAAAAAAAAGAAAGAAAGAGAAAATTTTTTACTAAACACGTCCTTCATATAAATTTAAGAACCTTCTTATTTCTCGCAAAAGCTACGACTTTGAATATTCTTCAATATCATTTTTATAAAAATTGTCTTCTTGATTAGGTATTTAATGAAGACTAACATTAATAACTTAATCTAAACATCAAATTCATAAATGTAGCGTCTGAACCTTTTTTAAACCCGTTTGCGAATAAAGGAAGTCTTTATTATGACCTATATCTTACTTTCTCTTAAATTAAATGTGATAAAATATCAACTTCAATTTTAGTTCACTCTCATCTATCTTCCTTAATTTCTTTAAATCCTTCACCTTGTCTTTCCTAAACTTTTTTATTTTCTTATTCGAAGGTATTAGTCCGTTTTATATTCATGCATCATTTCCTTACAATCATTCGGCAAAAAGGTAGTAAGATGAACACTTCTTTAATAATGATAATAATATTTTTTATCTTCCTAATCTCATCTTTTTTACATGAAGAGATTATTCATTACAAGCAACGGTACCCTTAGGCGAAAACAAAACACGTTGGCTTTAGAGACTAAAGAGGGAACAAAGTATTCACCCATTACTTCTATCAATTCGATTTATGTTTTCGGTGAGGTGAGAATGAACAAGAGATTTTTACAGTTTCTTGGAAAGAATCATATACCAATTCATTTCTTCGGGAAGCGCTATCTAGGGACTTTCTACCCGCGCCTATTCAACGCTTCAGGCTTCATGCTACTAAAACAAGCTGAGGCTTACAACGATCCTATCAAGAGGGTCTCCCTGGCAAGGAAGTTCGTTGAGGGAGCTGTGAAGAACATGGCAACTGTGTTAAGGGAGAACGGAAGAGGTGATGAAGCATCCAAGTTAAGGGAGTACTTAAGGGATGATATGCTCGGAAAGGCTGAAAGCGTAGACGAAGTTATGGGAGTTGAGGGTAACGCCAGAAATTACTACTTCTCGTGTTTGGATTCCGTTCTACCAAAAGACTTTAAGCTCATAAGGAGAAGTAGAAGACCTCCTGAGAACATGGGTAACTCCTTAATGAGTCTCATGAATAGCATACTTTACGCTTCAGTGCTTGACGAGGTTTACCAAACACACTTGGACCCAAGGATAGGTTTCCTTCACTCTACAAACTTTCGAAGATTTTCCCTTAACTTGGACGTGGCGGAGATTTTCAGGCCAGTAATTGTGGATAGACTGTTGATATCCATGACAAAGAGGAGGGAGATGGGTAAGGAGGATTTCGAGGATATGACTAGGGGACTTAAGCTCACTCAGGGAGGGTTGAAAAAGGTAATTTCATCAATGGATAAGAGGCTTTCCTCAACGATTACAGTAGGTAGGAAAAAGATGTCTTACTCTCGAGTAATAAGAACTGAACTGTACAAGGTTGAAAGGCATTTGTCAGGAGATGTGGAATATTCTCCGTTTCTTATCAGGTAGTTTTAAGTCTACCTTGATTAAACTCTCAATTATGAAGCCATAGTTGGTTCTAATATCTTGTTTATTAAGTTCATAAAAATATAATTCAGAAAATTTGTTTATAGAGAATTTAGCTATTTATGATTTTATCAACTGAGAATTTGAGATTTATCTTATTATTTGTTATTCTTGCTGGTCTTTTTTGCTTTTTCCCTTTTTCTCATTTCCAGGGACTAGAACGCTGGCATGGATTATCTTAGGAAAGTCTCTATACCCGTTAACTTATGAAAAATATGGTGTAGACGGTTAGTAAACATGAAGAAATAATTCGAATTTTACGAATTTAGGCCAGATTATATATTAAGAATGTCTCTCAATAGAAAACGTAAAGGAAATGTCAATAGCAGCGAGTTAGCTAAACGTGTTTACAAGTTAGAAATAATAAAGCTTTATCATTATGAAAGACTTGGACATGAAGAAACTTAACATAAAAAGACGGGCAGTGGAGATCTCTTTCTCATGCTAGATTATTAAGATACCATACTGTTTCCTCTGTCATCAGATTGACGGAACATACGTATCCTCCTGTAGCAGCTATTACATTTCAGTCTAAGAACACCGGTGTTGGCATTACTTCTCCCTTGGTAGGATAAGGATTATTAAGACACCACGTTTTCAATGGAATATATGTAGAGAGTGAGGGCATGAAATGGAGATATGCAGAATAGAAGAGAGGGAAATAGAACGTATATTCTTATTAATGTAAACCATACCAGTTAAATTGGTATATATACATGTTTGATTCCCTCAAGAAAATCGGTGAATTGAAAAGAAACTCTAGCGATAATCCTAGCTCATCTCTTCCCATAAAAAGACCTAAAACTAAGTCGAAAGAGATGTATTTAGTAATTTTTGATAATGATAAAAAGGATGTTAAATTTGAGAAAAAGGAAATTACTCAAAACTCCTTTGATGAATGGAAGTTCATAGGAAACGCTAGTGCAAATAAGCCTATGGATAGGGTTACAACTACCAACTTAGAATATGTAATTGGCTTCGATAAGGACGGTAACCTAACACGTGAAAATAAAAGGATCATCAATTCAGCACAGTCAATTCCTAAGGTAGGAGACCTCCTGAAAAAAGTGGATCAATGGTACGATCCATCTAAATGGAAGCAAGAGAAAATTGAAGAGTGGAAAAAAGAGGGATACTTTGACGGCGGTCTATACTCCATTGTAGTAGTTGAAGGTGGGAAAAGACACGAGTTGGCGAAATTTGACGAATACACCAACTATCTTCTTGGGAGTTCTCACGAGGTAAATTCAGGCGTTAAATGTCAGGTGTGCGGTAATGAAGAGGCTCTGCCTAATCCAGATTACCCTGGAGGTACCATACTGAAGATGTACATCACTGACAAGAAGGGCTTCACTTCCGGAATAACGGACTCAGATGAATTCAGGCTGAAGACCCACGCAGTCTGTAACGACTGTAAGAACCTGATGCAACTTGGGGAAAGCTTCGTCTCCAACGACCTTAAGGCAAGGGTTGGAAAACTCTCAGTTTTCATTGTTCCCAACCTTTCTCCAGACTCTCCCGCCATTATTCTAGATAGAATAAAGGTGGACGGAAGTGGATGGATAGTTTCAATAAACGACATGGAGAAAGCCGAAGAGGAGATAATGGATGAAGCCGAGGCCAGAGATTATGTTTACAGCGTCTCCATGGTATGGGGTGACAAGCAACAGTCAAAGTTCATGGTTTACAAGGTAAATTACGATGTAACTATGCCCAGACTTTACGAGGTTAAAAGAACCTCAAATAAGGTAGAGGAAAAATTGCAAATTAAAGAATTGATAAGCGCTCAAAAACTGACAGATAGGAACCTCGACGTCCGTAGCTTGTACGCTTTATCCCCTGTAAAGGAAACAACTAGGGGAGTCATAGCCACTCCATTTCTGGACGTCTTTAGTGCATTGATGGAAGGATACTCTCTAGATAGAAGATATATTTTCTCCAACTTCCTTCAGGAATTGAAGTGTATAAGGACGAATACTTGTCAGAATGCACTTTCTAGAATTCCGTTTGAAAGTGCTGTTACATTATCCACAGGATTTATAATGATGTTCAAGATACTAAATGTTATGGAGTCCAGTAAATTGGAGCTAGATGCTAAAGAATATGTTGATAAATTAGGCCTTTCTAAGGGCTTAAAGGGAGTTTTCCTCCTGGGCGTTGTGACAGCTTCCGTAGGTCTTGCGCAGTACAGCAAAGGAGACAAGAAGAAGGCAATCCTAGACAGGATCGACTTTGAAGGCATGGACGAATCCGACGTGAAGGTATACGCTAATCGTCTCATGGAATCCTTGAGGGACTACGGCATACTCAAGTACAATGAGGCAACTTTGGCAGAAGCTTTATCTTTAATCAATGAGGACAGGGACTCCCTTTCGTCCCCTCAAGAGAACGTTTTTTGGTTACTTTCCGGCTACTCTTGGAAAACACTTAACTTTATAAAGCAAGGTAAGATAAAAGAAGAGGAGATAGAAAATGAGTGAAAAAGCAGATATAATCAAAAAGAAGACTGACATACAGAATAATTCCGAGATTTTATTTATATATGAAGCTAAACTAACTAATCCTAACGGAGATCCAGACGACGAGAACAGGCCAAGGATGGATCCTAAGACAAAGAGGAACTTAGTAACTGACGTAAGATTGAAGAGGTACTTTAGGGATTACATAATAGCTAACGAAGGAGAGCAAGCTATCTGGGTAACTAAGATTGAGGGTAAGAACGTCGATGCCACAACAAGGATTGATAGCATCAGAGGAGGAAAGCCAGAGAACGTATTAGAACAATGCATAGACGCTAGATTGTTTG
The DNA here is from genome assembly GCA_032834875.1 of Sulfuracidifex metallicus DSM 6482 = JCM 9184. Classification (NCBI taxonomy): domain Archaea; kingdom Thermoproteati; phylum Thermoproteota; class Thermoprotei; order Sulfolobales; family Sulfolobaceae; genus Sulfuracidifex; species Sulfuracidifex metallicus. The sequence continues at coordinate 1,098,416 of CP135238.1, read as the reverse complement.
GTGCCACCATTCCCCTGAAGGGAAAGGACAAAAGCAGAGGCGATTCTGTTTCCTATACCGGTCCAGTTCAGTTCACTTGGGGTTATTCTTTGCACAAAGTTGATATGGTTGACTCACGCTCCATTACCTCCCTCTTCTCAGGCAGGGATACTGGATATGGTAACATCGGAAAGGATTACAGAGTCTATTACTCTATGATAGCGTTTCACGGTGCAGTTAGCGCCAAGAGAGCAGAATTTACTGGAGCAACTCAAGAGGACTTGAAGACTCTAGATGATGGTCTTTGGAACGCAATTACAACTGAGACTGTCACCAGGAGCAAGCTTGGCCAGAGACCCTTGCTCTACGTAAGGGTTGAGTACTCTAAGCCCGAGTTCATGTCTGGAGATTTGAGACGTTTCGTTCACGTAAAGGAAAAGGGAGAGGCGGTGAGGGACTTCTCAGACCTAGATGTTGACACTTCTAAACTGAAGGAGCTATTGGGGTCAGAGCACGTAGTTAAAGCCTATGTGAGGTGTTCCGAGGAGTTTAAGAACTTCTGTGAAGGTTTACCTTCGAAGGTACAAAAACTTCCCCACCAAGGTAATAAGTGATGATGGCGCTCTCCTTCAATTTAAGGGGGGCAATGGCTCACTTCAGGAAAGTGTTCACTAATTCGACCTCTCTATCATATTATTTCCCTCCTAGAACTACGCTTATGGGAATTATAGCGGCTACAATGGGAATGGAAAGGGACTCATACTATTCATTCATGGACAAGTTCGACTTTGCAGTAAGCCCAATCACCGGCCTTAGAAAGGTAATGTTCGGCGAGACATATCTTGACACTGACGAGGTAAGCGAAAAGTCCCTTAGAAGACTCAAACAAGGAGTTCCAACAGGGAGAGAGTTCGTCCTTCCGTCTGGAGATGACTTTCTCGGATATCGTGTAGTAATATCTCCGTCTAATAACTTGATGAAAGAGAACGTTGAGGAAATGAAGAAACAAATAGAGAAAATAAAAAATGCATTGAAATCACCTGCATTTCCTATAGCTTTAGGCGCGTCAAACATGCTAGGTTGGGTGGAGGAACTTAGGGAATTGGAGTGCCAGGAAATGGAAGAAATTGATGGAGAAGTATCGTCAGTGATCCCCTCTGAAATGAAGCCAGAGCTGAGAAACATGAGGATAGCTATAGAAGAGTTAGTCCCTAGAAGATTCGACGAGGGTAGACACACAGGAAAGCTTTCTTCGTATTTGGTGGAAATTGATGGTGGAAAATTAAAGGTCAAAGGGAAGGTTAGAGGAATATCATGTAACGGGGAGAACTTCGTTTTTCTTTAAGCTTTAGCAGCTGTAAGCGTTCTTTTCTTTTTCTAAAATTCGAAGGGTATGCTTTTTCTTTCTCTTATTCGTTCTCTTGTAGCTCTCAAATCGGTTCATTAATCACATCGATAAGATGCTTTTTTTATTTTACTTGATAGAGACTAATTGTGGTATATGTAATATTAGTTTACGACATTGATGAGAGTAGAGTAGCCAAAGTCCTTAAAATTTGCAGGAAGTATCTAATATGGGTACAACGTTCTGTATTTGAGGGTGAGATTACCGATGGAAACTTAGAGCTCTTACAAGCTGAACTAGGAAGGTTAATAAAAGATGAGGATAGCGTTATGTTCTACATTACTCCTACAAAGAAGAACTTTAAGAGGAAAACCATGGGAAAATCTAAGGAAGAAGGAAGAAATATACTATAAAAGGAATTGAACTATTCTATCGTTTAACAATGAGAGAAAAAGTTTTAGTTAGAATATAACTACATAGATATAAGAAAATATTATTATGATGAATTCTTGAATTGTGTTGCAGTTTTTAGAGGAGTCTATCGTCTTTATGCCGATGAAGGACCTAAAGGGAAAAGTCTTAGCTTTATAATATCAGCTTATGTATGTATAACTTTTTTATATATATGTGAGATAAAAATGGACAAAAGACGTAAACTTATGCAAGGTTGATCATGTAAACGTAATATTCATATATATGTATACTAATTAAACCCTTAATCACATGTCCAAATTTAAGTCTCATCCAGACAAGTTCCTGATAGATCACTTAAAAGAAGTAGGGGAAGGAGCAGAAAAGCTAGCTCCAGAATACCTGAAGACTGAGGCATACGTTGCAGGCTCTCACCACGATCTTGGGAAGTATACCCCATTTTTTCAGCAACATCTCCAAGGTAAGAGAGTCCAGTGTTCTGATCATTCTACAATATCGGCTCTAATAGCCTTTAGCACAGCAAGGAAGCTTGGACTAGATGACCTTTCATCTTTTCTTGTAATGACGTCTGTGAAGTCCCATCACGGTAAACTCGTGGGGTTACAATATATGAGCAGATGGTTGAGAACATTGAGGGATTCTCTCAAAGATGGAGATAACCAGTGCCTGGAGCCACAAGCTAAATCCCTCCTTGTGGACGAAGTACGGAGAGAAGTGTCTTCCCTGAAGTATCCTCCTGATATGGACGCTTTAAAAGACGTAATCTCAATGGTCCAAGAAGCCTGGAAAGTCACAAGACGTATTATGGACAAGGAAAGATCGTGGGAGGAGTTCCTCAAGGGGGAGCTTCTCTTCTCCTGTTTAATAGACGCAGATAAGCACAGCGCATCGGGAAATGTGTTCTCCTCTTCTTCCTCCTTTTCCTTACTCTCACTGTCAAATGTTGAGAGATTTCGAGCTGGTCTTTCAAGATCCTCTCCTATGGCATCTCTCAGGGATGACCTTTATAATGCAGTAAAGGGATGGGACGCAAAAGGTAAGATTAAGGCTATAATTTCCCCTACCGGCACTGGGAAAACTCTCTCAGGTATCTTGGAAGCCGTAAAGGAAGGTAAAAGGATAATTTACTCCTTACCTTTCATAAGTATAGTAGAACAGAACTACGAGGTTGCAACCAAAGTTTTCCCAGGAGTAGACATACTGAAATTCCATCATATGGCCTTCCCTGAGGATGACGACGAGAATAGAAGTGCTGAAGACAAGTTAATGATGGCAGAATCTTGGGACTATCCAATGGTAGTAACTACATTCGAGGGCCTCATGAGTACGTTGCTTTCCCATAGAAACGTTAACTTGAAGAGGCTTCACAGTTTGGTGAGTTCGGTGGTGATCCTAGACGAGGTTCAAGCAATACCTGCTGAAAAGTGGCATGCAGTAAAAGAGACGTTGAAAAACGTATCAGATAACTTAAACGTCACTTTCATCCTTATGACAGCCACAATGCCACGACTAATTCAGCCTCAAGAGGTAATGGATCCATTAAGGGGAAAAGAGCCTAACAGAGTAAAGGTAGAATTTAGAGAAAACTTCGTCACACCTGAGGAGCTTGCAGAGGAGATATTTCAAGTCTCAGCCTCGACGCCGGTGATGGTGGAGCTAAACACTATAGCATCAGCTGAAAAAGTAGCTAAAAGGTTGAGCGAACTTCAGAGAGAAGCCAGTAATGAGATAGAAGAGAATAAAAAAGATAGAAAAAGCCGGAAAAAAGAAGAGAAGATAAAGGAAGGAAAAGAAGAACGAAACAAGAGAAAAATAATCTTCCTTTCTACTCATGTTACACCTTGGGACAGAGCTCAAAGGATAAAAGAAGTTAAGGAAATGTTGGAGAGGAAAGAAAACTTCATTCTAGTGACAACTCAAGTTGTGGAAGCAGGAGTGGACGTTAGTTTCCCCATAGTTTATAGGGACTTTGGACCTCTAGATTCAGTCATACAGGCATCAGGAAGATGTAATAGAAATGGAGAGTTGGGAGAGTTGGGAGGAAAGGTCACAGTAGTCAAGGTTAAAAGAGAGGATAGGCAAAGAAGCGATTTCTCTTTAGTGTATGGAAATGTAACTGAGGAAGTGGCTGAGAAAGTCCTAAGTAAATATATGATAACAACTTCCAAAAAAGGAAATCAAATAGAGGAAAAAGACTTTAGATCATTATTGGAAATGTATTATGAAGAGCTTGAGATAACCAGGGATCTACCTAATCAGTTTACAAAGTGGAAGGATTGGATAAAACTCCTAGACTACGATGAGGTTAATTTTTCCCTAATTCAGGAAGAGCCTAAATACTCAATTTTGGTTTTGGAAAATTCCGAAGCTGAAAGTAGACTTAAGCAATTGAGAGATGCGTTAGGACTTGAAGGATACAAAAGAAGAGCTGAGGTAAAGAGAGCTAGAGCTTTAGTGGAGGAGTTCACGGTGAAAGTTTGGGAAAAACCTGAATTAGATTTTGATAAAAGGCTTGAGCTATATATAGCACCTAAAGAAAAGTACGATAAGCTAACTGGATACCGCGTTAAAGACGTTGATGAGTCACTCATCTGGTAGGAAAATACATTTAATAAAATTTTTAAAGAAAATTTTAAGCCTTTTATCTAATAAAGTTTAAATTAAAATAAGAATTCTTTTTTAAGTTTTAAATTTATAAAATATAATAGATATATTCTTATATGTTATATATTTAATTTTAAAAATTTTTATTATATATTAGACACAAACTTTCTCCAGCTAAATGTCAAGATTAACTATCTTTATGAGATTAAAGGGAGTAAATAAAAGTAAATTTTAACTTTAGTTAATTATTTAAATATTATAATATATAGTAATTTTTTCACATAGTAGAAGGAAGTCAAAAATTCGGCAGTGAAAGGGAAAAGGAAATATGTTTTTCAAAACATATTAATTTTGACGTAAAACTCCCTCGGCAGTGAAAGGTAAGTTTAGGAGGCAGCTTCACTGCCGAATTCACAGAAACGTTTTTTAGGGAGATTTTACGTAATAGTAAGCAGGGTTTGTAGAGATCCTTAGAGGGCTTGAAACAAATTCAATTTTTCAACTGTCATTACCAATTAACTCGTTTGTAGAGATCCTTAGAGGGCTTGAAACAAAGAAACGTCATGATGTTGTGGATAAATATAATAGTTTGTAGAGATCCTTAGAGGGCTTGAAACTTGAGGTTAAGCGAGGAAGAAAAGGGCATGTTAACCCGTTTGTAGAGATCCTTAGAGGGCTTGAAACCCATATTCGACATTAGGGTATTCGTCTTTGGATTGCGGGTTTGTAGAGATCCTTAGAGGGCTTGAAACAATATTTCGGTTCCGAAATATCAGGAGAAAAATAAAGTTTGTAGAGATCCTTAGAGGGCTTGAAACTGAGAGCTAACGCAGGCAAAGGCGTAACAAAAGAATCCGGTTTGTAGAGATCCTTAGAGGGCTTGAAACTGGAAAGAAGAAGAGGAAGGAGAAAGAGGCAGAAAGGTGTTTGTAGAGATCCTTAGAGGGCTTGAAACACGATGACGAAAAGGTTTACCTTGAATGTATAGCAGGGTTTGTAGAGATCCTTAGAGGGCTTGAAACAACTACTAGCACTGTTCATGTATAATTGCCCATTCAATGTTTGTAGAGATCCTTAGAGGGCTTGAAACCCCCTCCAAGGGTTTCTACAATTGGACGCGGTAGTTCTGTTTGTAGAGATCCTTAGAGGGCTTGAAACCCTCAAGTATAGCGTAAGCTACGCCAAACGACAGAGAGGTTTGTAGAGATCCTTAGAGGGCTTGAAACTCTAACTAACTACGCTCGTCTCATGTCTCTACTCTCATGTTTGTAGAGATCCTTAGAGGGCTTGAAACTTCATGGTCATCCCTGCCAGTATTTCATTTCCTTCTGTTTGTAGAGATCCTTAGAGGGCTTGAAACTGGTGCACCCCCACTGGGGGAGACCCCCAGACCCCCTGTTTGTAGAGATCCTTAGAGGGCTTGAAACTGTATATGGCTCCAGATAATTTGTACACAACAGCGTGGTGTTTGTAGAGATCCTTAGAGGGCTTGAAACCTGCCAGCAACAAAAGGATGAAGAAAGCTGCAGCTCCGGTTTGTAGAGATCCTTAGAGGGCTTGAAACTCTTCTCGTAAATCTTCTCGACGTCTCCACGCTCTGTTTGTAGAGATCCTTAGAGGGCTTGAAACAGAGCTCAATGATATGTATGAGAACATGTCATGGTTCCTGTTTGTAGAGATCCTTAGAGGGCTTGAAACCTGATGAATTCTAAGGGACAAATAGAGCCTCTCGTGAATGTTTGTAGAGATCCTTAGAGGGCTTGAAACAGTTGACTTATGTGGGACATGAAACGCACCCCGATTGTTTGTAGAGATCCTTAGAGGGCTTGAAACTACAAACTGCAGTTTCTACAATTCAAGGATTTGTTTGTTTGTAGAGATCCTTAGAGGGCTTGAAACTTCCGATGGAGTCCCGTAAAGCGAAGGTCCATTCAGGTTGTTTGTAGAGATCCTTAGAGGGCTTGAAACCAAAAGTGCACCACATGATGACAATGTAGCAGGTATAGTTTGTAGAGATCCTTAGAGGGCTTGAAACTAGTATGACTAATTTCGCCACTAGTGGTATCGATGGTTTGTAGAGATCCTTAGAGGGCTTGAAACGCTAGCCTCCCTTCGGTCATCAGGAGGCTAAGCTCTTGTTTGTAGAGATCCTTAGAGGGCTTGAAACTCAAACCAACGATGGTATACACAAGAGACCTCTCTAGGTTTGTAGAGATCCTTAGAGGGCTTGAAACAACCTGGTATCGATGAAGTAGACTTCTGCACTGTCCTGGTTTGTAGAGATCCTTAGAGGGCTTGAAACTTTCACGCCCCTCACGGGTTTCCACACTTACGTAGTAGTTTGTAGAGATCCTTAGAGGGCTTGAAACGGGTGGCGTTGGCGGAGCACCTCCAGGAACTCCTGGAGTGTTTGTAGAGATCCTTAGAGGGCTTGAAACTCCATTCATCTTCAATTTTTATTTGCAACAAACGTGTTTGTAGAGATCCTTAGAGGGCTTGAAACGGATAGGTAAATGGCTTTCACTAGTTGATAAAAGTGGTTTGTAGAGATCCTTAGAGGGCTTGAAACTCGATATTGTATGAAGGTAAAGGGAATTCTACTTCTGTTTGTAGAGATCCTTAGAGGGCTTGAAACACAGTAATAACAATAATATGGATGATATATGAATTGGTTTGTAGAGATCCTTAGAGGGCTTGAAACTCGATATTGTATGAAGGTAAAGGGAATTCTACTTCTGTTTGTAGAGATCCTTAGAGGGCTTGAAACACAGTAATAACAATAATATGGATGATATATGAATTGGTTTGTAGAGATCCTTAGAGGGCTTGAAACGCCAGGAAAACGGTATACTATTAGACATTCCTTGCTGGTTTGTAGAGATCCTTAGAGGGCTTGAAACACCTTTTACTTCCGCCATTTTTTGCACCTGATTATAGTTTGTAGAGATCCTTAGAGGGCTTGAAACATGGTAAAATAAAGGAAATAAGGTACAGGTATTATTTGTTTGTAGAGATCCTTAGAGGGCTTGAAACGAGTAACTGATCGGGCGGGGTAGCTAACCTCTCCATTGTTTGTAGAGATCCTTAGAGGGCTTGAAACCAAAAGTGCACCACATGATGATAACGTAGCAGGTATAGTTTGTAGAGATCCTTAGAGGGCTTGAAACACATTCAGAGCCATCACGGGAATAGAAAGAGCTGACATGTTTGTAGAGATCCTTAGAGGGCTTGAAACCTTGGTCAGCATTTTGAAGAGCTACATCATACTCTGTTTGTAGAGATCCTTAGAGGGCTTGAAACTAAAATACTGAAAGAATATAGTATAATGCAAAGTAGTGTTTGTAGAGATCCTTAGAGGGCTTGAAACAGAGGAACACTAATGGGGATTTCAAACCTTCAGCCGAAGTTTGTAGAGATCCTTAGAGGGCTTGAAACCAATTCAAACCTTTCGGTCAATAGAGTGGCGATAAGAGTTTGTAGAGATCCTTAGAGGGCTTGAAACCGTAGATAGCGTCTTCATCTTGAGATATACTTTCTCGTTTGTAGAGATCCTTAGAGGGCTTGAAACTCAGTTTTCTTTTTTGGAAATTCTGTCCACATTAGAGTTTGTAGAGATCCTTAGAGGGCTTGAAACTTACTAATACGCTTGATCTGATGCAGAAAATTTTCGAGTTTGTAGAGATCCTTAGAGGGCTTGAAACTGTCATAGGCACAATCCTGGCAAATAATGGCAAACGTTTGTAGAGATCCTTAGAGGGCTTGAAACTATCTTTGTGAATATCAAAGATTCCAGTCTATATACGTTTGTAGAGATCCTTAGAGGGCTTGAAACCTATGATCACGGGGAGGACATCGTCCCCGAACTCTGTTTGTAGAGATCCTTAGAGGGCTTGAAACATATCTCAATTTCTACTTCTCTTTTCATATTTTCCCCTAGTTTGTAGAGATCCTTAGAGGGCTTGAAACCAGGTATAACGTCGCCATACGTTTCCTGGAAAGCCGGTTTGTAGAGATCCTTAGAGGGCTTGAAACCTTAAGAGAATTTCATGATTTAAATCCTGGTTAAATGTGTAAAGTACTAAAAGACTTAAATCAAAAAATTTCCTAGAAACACTGATCCGTTCTAGATGATTTGTTTATAAACTTCAATAATAAAAAGATATTATGAGTACTATAGTTAGTGAAAGCACTATAAGAGATGCGTGGTATTCCGATATAGTGGAATATCTACTTGACGAGAATATTGATAATGTTACGATACCAGAATTAGTTTTACAAAATAATCAAAGACCTGATTTAGTTACTTATATTTGTGAGAACGGATATTGCAGTCCTTTCTTACTAATAGAATTTAAGAAAAAACCGTCTGGACGTCGATCTAAAGCATATACTCAGTCTTTGAGGTATTCTAATGTTATAAAACCACAATATACTGTAATTGTTTATTATAGTAATATTTATTATAGCCTTAATATAATAGACGAACTGACTAAACAAGACGAATTTAAGATGTTTTTCTCTAATGATGAGATGATTGACGCTTTCTGGGAATTTTTTGAAAATAGCATATCTACTTATCATCCTTCCAAATCAGTCAATAAAAAATCTCTAATTAAGGAAATATTTAGGGCTCCTACATATGAGAGATTTTTAAGAGCAGAATTTTTTAGAATTTTAGCTAATAATAACGCTAATAATAACCTTATTCCTAAATCTGAGTATTCTGTAATTTATGCTCGTGAAAATAGTATTATTAGACCGGACCTAGTGGTATTTAACGGAAACTCTAATAAACCTTTATTGGTTTTAGAATTTAAATCAGTGTACACTCCGTCTATGTTTTCTCAAGCTCATAAATATAAAGAAGCTTTAGATCCTCATTATTATGGGGAAGTTTACGGCACCAAAAATTTAGCTAGAGTTAGTATTTTAGATACACAAGACCGCGAAATTATAAATGATTATATAAAAGTAGGTGAACCATACTTAAATGAGGATGAAGTAATGAGTATAATTAGAAAATTATAAAATTTAAAGGCTTAAGATTATTGTACATATTATTAATTTCAGTTATAATGCTAGCTAGTAGATTAGGCAATTATGGACGCTATCGAGATGACTCCAGCTAACTTCTGTAAAAGTGAAACATATTCTCTTGTTTGTAGAGATCCTTAGAGGGCTTGAAACTCTTCTTCTGACAAAAATTTACTATTTCTAGCCCCCGGTTTGTAGAGATCCTTAGAGGGCTTGAAACACTCATAGTTAACAGGGAATACACGGGGCTTGAAGGCTGGAGTTTGTAGAAACCCTTAGAGGGCTTGAAACTTAGATTATTGTACCGAGATCTTGGCCAGCTTTACTTGTTTGTAGAGATCCTTAGAGGGCTTGAAACAGCCAAATTAGGGTCTAGGAAAGCAAAGGCTGAGTTAGTTTGTAGAGATCCTTAGAGGGCTTGAAACCATGTACCACCTGCCTTCTGAATTCATCACTTTCTAGTTTGTAGAGATCCTAATAGATTTCGGTTACACCCAAACTAACCCATATCAAATTGCGGAGGAAGTCGGATAGATGTATAACTAAAAAATTTTTTAATCGAAGTCTTCTTTATTTCTATTTAATATGACTTGTCAGGCTGCTTTAACGGCTCCTGTAACCGGTGTTCCTCCTATACCTGGAAACTTAACAACGCCGGCTCAAATAGCTGAATTTCTTGAGACTCACGTAAACTTTACTGCTATCTATGATTCTTTATGCAAAAACCGCTTGTTGATAACTCTACTTCAAATTCTGCCATTTCTCATACGATAACTTCATCCCATGCTCTCATAACAAGTACAGACATCAACCTAGCCTTGATAGGCGTTGGTATCTCAATCCTGATAGGGGTATTCCTGGTTTACAGGAGGAGGTAATTGTGGGCCGAAATCTTCGCTTTCTACTTCGCCCACTTCGACGACTTCCTCACCACCAGGATGGCGCTCTCAAGGGTGGGGGAAGCTTACGAGGGTAACTTCTTTCTCAAGAAGGTAGCCTCTTCGACGTGGAGGTTGCTCCTGTACAAGCTTTCCCTAGCTACGCTTATGGTTTCCATTTACTTGTACCTAGGCTCGCCTTCATTGATATCTTACCTCATCTTGGGCGATACGGTCCTGGAGCTTTCCATCTCTGCGTGGAACTTGTACCAGGGATACGTCGGCACGAGGCTCAAGTAGTTCTCACATATAAACGTGATATGTTTTTCTTCATCTCATGAAGAGGACCATCTTCTTTTCCTTATTCTTACTAGTGTTCGTCTTAGTTGGGGTCATGGGGATAACTAACGCTGCTGTGCCAATAAGGACCCCTGGCCTTGGAGGTGGCGGAAACCCGGGTTACTTCAAATACACGGAACAAATTAACCTCACCCAACCCACTACTGAGACTACTTTCACGTCGTATCCGGGCGAAGACTTGGACTCTCTGTCTTGGCTTTGCCCCGGATATGTCTCAGGCACAGAGCTGCAAATACTGTCCGCGACGGAATACACTCAGAACAACGCTTCCCTTTCTATCTCTTCGTCTGCTACAGCCGTGAACGTAACTTTCACCAACGGAGGCGACGGAGGAGCTGATTCCAAGTATGGAGGGATAGGTTATGGCGGTTATATCCCTGCAACCATTGTTGCACTTAAACTGTCCGCAAGTCCATTAATTAATGTCTCGAAAGACGAATCAGATGAAATTGTGACCCATGTAGGATCATAGTCGGCACCGCTATCTTCAGCTAATTAATTTGGTCAAATAGTCCATTTCTTTGTGTTTTACTCCAAAAACTAAACGAAATAAGTTTTCGGGACTGGTGTCTATACTATAAATAAGTTTCGAAGCCTAGAGAAAAAGGCGACTTGTTTCAGAACGTAATCAAATTCATATTGATTACCGAACCCAGTAAGAGATTCGATATTTATGAATTGCTCACCATCTTCTTCATATAATGGCCCAGCAAAATACGAACAACCATAAACGTAAACATTATTTCACTCATGGTAAACGTATATCTGCAAATCAATAGGATCAGTTTGATACAGCTCTACACCATTAGTTGTAGTATTTATACACCAAAGGATAATGCTATTCTACAATTATTGTAGCCTTCTATGTACAAGTAATTGTCTAATTCACTTATCATCCAATTTCTTCACTCTGCTACTATTGTAGCGTTATTTTCACACTTTTGCGTAAAGCATGAGTTATATACTAGTAGAGTATAATTCACGATTTGAGGATACATTGAAGAATTCAAGATTTCCAGTACAAGTGTAGCATTAGTACCATTCCAAGACAACGCTACTTCATAGTACTTTGTGTTACCGCATGCGTCAAGCTTATCAATTGTAAGCCCTATGAAGTATACATTTTTGCTGTTAGCACCCCTCCTGATCCTGGGTAAGGTATGGGGTTGTAAGCTGCAGATGATTCCAGCGTGTATGGTTGCAGAATCAGAAGAGGAGCTATTACTGATGATACTATTTGTAGATTCATTACTTATAACTAGTGCCTACCATAGATTTATCTTATAGAATTTTATTGTATAATTATTATTATTAATTTATTTATATTAAGATCTATTATACTTTCTTTATTGCTAACATAAATGCTTACAGGAAGGGTAGAAATATCCTTACTTATTGTTTCATCTTGTATTTTACAGAGAAGGGGGTTAAGGGGGGCGGAAAGCCTCGCCCTTTAGGGCGGGGAGGAAGTCAGATGCACAAGGATCAAATCTTCAGGTCTCAAAGCAATCCCAGCTTCTTCCTTTGCCTCTCTTATCATAGCTGAAGTAGCGGATTCCTTCGCTTCAACGTGTCCTGCTACAACACTCCACCAACCGTCTCTATAACCCGTGTTTTTTCTGAGTTGTAATAGCACCTCATTCCTTCAACAGAAAGAGATGAACAGAGAGAATCTGAGGATATCATTCCTTCATAATTAAAACTTTGATTTTGCTAATTAAAAAGAGAATGGGATTAAATCGATGCAATAACTTTTATGTTTGGAGGTGTTTAAGTATCTACTATCCTCTTATTAGAGGATTGAAGATTATAGTAGAGAAAAAAAGAAAATTCAATGTAATAGTTGATGTCAAAAACTAGAATTCGGAAAAGAAAAAAGACAGACTACACTGTATCCTACGTTGTGACGCTTATTTATATGGATATACTTGAGAAAAAAGAAACTAAGGAAAATCTTATCACATTATAAATGCATATCCATTTTTTTCCTCAGCAGAACTTTTACCGCTCTTTTTAATGATTTTTTAATAAAATGTTACTTTTACGTTCTTGCTCTCTAAGGTAATCTTCACGATTCCAAATCCGTTCCTCCTTGAGCTTCCTATTCCCTTCGCTATAGCGTTCTCCAGTACTGGCATGATCTCGCCTAACCTCTCTGAGGAATAAGTGAACTTTCCTGTGACCCCAACCACTCTCTTTCCTGCGTAATTCACGGTTTCCCACCTCATCCACGACGGCTCTTCAGTTACTACTTCCTCTATGGTTGCCAGCTTCTCCTTCACATCCTCTCTTGTGAACTTTAGTTCGTCCATAAAGTTAACGGCAAAAACCGTTACGAATTCGTTGGAGAACCTCTTTCTCTTTTTTGGGTTAAACGGATCGGGAAGTATAGCAGGGGTCATTGTTTCCACTACCATCTTCTTGGCGTCTGAAGGTACGTTCTCCACTTGGTTCACTTCCACGTCTCGAACATGCCACCAAGTGTTGAATACCTTGGTTTCCCTCAGACTTGTTATAGCTCTAGCTACGTCTTTTTCATCTCCACCAATCCTGAACCAGTAATCATCTCCTGCATATACTGTCATGGGCAGGGGGACATCACCAGCCTTGAAGAGGTATTTTTTTCCGTCCCATAAAGGCGATATTGAGACGTTCAACTTGGTCCCTCCCAACAACGTTTTTCCAACTTTGGAGGAAAAAGGAGGAATAATAGCATCTGTGGAGGGAGTTACTTTCACCCTACAGATGACCTTCATCTAGCTCTTCCCTTTAGCGATTTCCTTAGGACGCTCAGAAGGTATCCTTCAGGCGAAAGCCATTCCATACTCTCTTTCCTGAAAAGACTTGGTAGACTACTGGGCAGGTCAAGGCATGGAGAAAATGATGAACCAGGATATACTAACATTACGGCGTAGATTATTGCCTTACAATTAACTATCGTGTATGGAGTGTAAGCTATGACCGGGATTGTGGGCGCTTTCTTTAATGAGGATTCCATAGAAGCGTATATTAACGATTGAAGTACATGACGCTCGAATTTTGTTGAAGATATGAGGCTCTCCCACCAAGACTTGCACCTAGATTTAGCTTGAAATTCTCTTTCTATCATATCGACGTGAATTCCCTTATGTTCTACGACTACGTTGAAATCCCTCATTTTAATTGTAAGGTCCGGTTTTCCTATTACCGTTATTTCTTCTCCATCAAAAGGAAGGGTAAGCTGGAGTTTCTCGTGTCTTTGGCCGTAGCCTATTAGCTCTTCTACTATGGGAACCGCTGCGTTTTCTACTGAGAAAGTTTCATGGGGGGTTTCGTGGACGTTGAAGCTTAAGTTCACCAAGTCTTTAACGCTGTAAGTCCTTTTCGTATTAGACGTGAATTTGCCAGCTATATTATCTGAAATTGATAAGGCACGACGGTAGGGTATCTCTAGTTTGGGATTTGTGACAAAGTTTACTTCATATACTTCAATGAGGTTACTGGCCATCATTAGAACACCCCGTGGAAATGGAGATAATTATTTGTCTTTTCCAGCCCGTTGGAGTCTCTGAAGCTATGCTGTAAATATTTACTTTAAAAAAACGTCTAAATAGAATCAACTGCTTTAAACCAAGGTTATTCAGTCTCATTTTAGGACAAGATTATTTCTGTCAAAAGTAGTTAAAAAACTTTACTCTGGTATATAAAATAATAGTAAGCCAACTACCTTACACTAGATTAAATTTTAATTAAATTTTACTCATCCTAAATCGTCCTAAAATAAACGTTCTTAATCACTACAAAAGACTTTTATAGTCTTACAAAAAAGTTAAAGCGTCTATCCTTTATGAATTGATAGATAACCTACAGTTTATTTAGTATTATTTTTGGATACGTTTCCCATATGAGAATTTTTTTATAAACTTCTAAAGGTTATGGCTAATCTATTATTAATTTTTATATTAAAAAATATAAATAATAAAAACTTGAACTAGACAAAAGAAGACACAAGGAGAAATACGTGTTCCGTGATTTAAAAAGTAAAATATTATACGAATGCTATTGAGATAAATGCGTAACTGATCATGAGACTAACTGTCTTTATCTTATATACTCGATCTTATATACTCGCTTTGAAGGGTTAGTATAGAGGCTCTAACTTAATACAACTCTAGGTTTTTCCTACTGCAAAATATAACACCGAATAAACCTATTGTTTAGCCTAATTTTTACGTTTCGTAACATATTTTAATGTGTTTAGACTTTATATTAAATGCCCAGATGGGCAGGTAGATCAAAATGTCCCAATCTACGTCATCTTTATATGATATTGTAGCGAAAGCTGTTTCTCAGGCAAAGAGAGAAGGATTGAATCCTACACAGATAAACAACATGCTTGAGTTCTCTCAGTCTACAGACAACGTTAATGATCTCCTCATCTTCATTATGAGACAAGCGTCTAGAAATCATTTCACTGAGACTGCAAAAATCCTGGTTAAATACTTGAAGGACAAGGACATAATGAAGGCAAGGGAATTCCTTGGCTTATTCAAGTGGTCATTCGAGGCACTTAGTAACGTGCAGTCTAGCTTCGATAACTTCGGCTCCATGGTGAGTTCATTCATAAGCTCTACAAACGCAAATTATACTGGATCTAGCGGTTCAGGTAGAGTAAGTTACGAACATCACGGAGGACCAAACCAGGGAAGGGGTAGTCGTCCATGATAGATGGAACCAGAGTACAAGGTATCCTAGTCAACGATACTCCTCTCAGGATAGGGGGAGGGAAAACAAGTGTGTCAAAGAGCGCATTTCAGCAGACTACAGACTCAGCTATGATAATGAGGAAGGGAGTTCCTTTTATACCAGGTTCGACGTTGAAGGGGTTCATGAGGAGTCTTGTTGAGAGTATGATTAAGGCAAGGGGAGGAAAAGTCGTCTATCCCTACGACGATAAAGAGGATAATGGAAAAACTGGTGAAGAAAATAAGAAACCTGATGACATCACCTCGCAGCTTTTCGGTTCTCAGTCCAACGCCTCTGCAGTGGAAGTGATGGACGCAATGCCGGTTGATAGGCCTACAGTTCACACTAGGACAATGGTAACAATAGACAGGGTTTTTAATGGACAATATCCGTCTAACTTGTTCTCCCTTGATATGGTTGATGTAGGGAATAAGTTCAAGTTTACTGCGATACTGTGGGGGATCGAGTTGAGTGAGGACTGTAAGGGGAACGATGAAAAAGGTGAGATTATAGCTCAGGTAATTGAAACTATGAAGTCGGGATTTCAGATAGGCGGAAAGAAGAGCACTGGATTAGGACTGATGAGGTTAACCGAGGTTAAGTGTACCAAGTTCGGACTTTCAGATCTTGAGGTGTAAGGTTATGGCTCAGAACTTATCAAATCAATACATCCTGATAAGGAAGGATATTCTGGTAAGGGAGGCAGTAATTAGCGGGGAAGTAGTAAACGTAACTCCATTGAGGGTAGGGATTGGAAGGGATAACGTGGACGTACTGTCAACCGCGAACCAAGGTCTGCTGAGGGTAAGGATGGGTGAAGATAGAGTTCCGGTGATCCCTGGCTCTTCCTGGAAGGGCGTCTTTCGTTCCACTGGAGAGAGGTTAATGAGGGGTAAGGGCGTTAACGTTTGCACTGGACTCACTAAGCAGACTTGCGTGGATAGGATAGAGAACAAACTTGAGGAATTGCTAAAGAACGGAAACTACGATGAAGCCGTGAAGCTAGTTTGGAGTGATACATGCATCAACTGTAAGGTCTTCGGCGCCCCCCATATGAGGGCTTCTGTTTCCTTTTTCGACTCATATCCAAAGACGCCTACTTCATATGAAATAGGCACAAGGCCTATGATAGCCATAAACAGGGAGACGGGAAGCGTATCCGGACGTGCGCTAGTCACTATGGACTACGTGGAGCCTGATTCCGTGTTTACATTTAGGATAAACATGATAAACCCAACCAACTATGTGATAGGGTATATTCTTTCAATAATGAAAGAAATAGACCAAGGGTTTACGCAAGTTGGAGGAAATAAAAGTCGCGGCTTCGGAGTTGTAAAGTTCCAAAATTTGAAACTAGAAATGAAGGAGTACGTTCCCTATGAGCTGCCAGACATGGATCCAAAAGACGAAAAGGTAGAGGTTACATTCCCCATGGACCCCATGAATGACAATAAGTTCTTGGAGGTGTTCAAGCATGTTAAACCATAAAGTGAGCGTTAAGGACAGAAACGGCGGAAAGACAGCTAGCTTCAAGCTGGAGATGAGTGTTATGAGCGATCATCTCCACGTATCATCAGGGAAAAGCCAGTTTGAACAAGTCACTGCCATTAACGACAGTGACGTGGAAATGTTCCTCAAGACAGGATCTCTGCCAAAGGAAGCTCATGCAGCTAGGGAGTTCGTGAAGTTCATGCAGACTACTCAAGGGTTAGCCATTCCTGGTGGTACGGTGAAGGGACTTGTGAGATCTAGGCTAGAGCTCTTGGTTGACTGTGCTTGTTACACCTTCCTCGCCACTAAGCCATCTAGGACGGTGTCTAGGGTTTATCAATCCATATTTCGTCCCCAGAGGAAATTTAGCGAGAGATTTGAGGACAACAGTGAGATGTGCTTCGTGTGTGATCTAATGGGAAATATGGGATTGGCCAGCAGGGTTTCCTTCACAGATTTAACGTTTCAGGACGGAAAGGTGAACCTCGTTCCCATGACTGGGTCCACTTATGAAACCGTGGAGAAAGGATCAAAGTTTCTTGGATCCTTCACGGTTAGAAACTATGATGACGCAGACGTTGGGGCAATACTCTTCGCCTTAGGGATAGGTAGAGGAAACGGCATAGTTCTCATGGGAAGGTTCAAGTTCACCAACCAAAGTTGGGGGAGGGTTAAGTTCAACGTCCCTAACGTGGATACGGGGAAATACGTGAAGGCATTTCTAGAAGCCCACAAGGGACACGTGAGAGTAGTTGAGGAAAGGTGAGATTTTGAAACTCTGTATAAGAAATGATTTAAGCGTTACCCTCGAAGATAAGGGGAACTGCTTCAAGTTAGTTAATGTGGAAGTTCAGGGAGACAGGATGGTGTGGACAGAGGAAAACTCGGAGTTTCTGATTCACATACTGTCAAGATCTTTATTAGGTGATAAACATGATTAGAGGAGTTTACAATCCTGACACTGGAAAAGTGGATATGGTAGACGAAAACAAGACTAGGACTGCTTTCAACAATTTCAAGGACGTAATCTCCAAAGGAAGTAGTATAATGCTTGAGGACTTTAACGTAGATGAGAGAGAAGCAGCGTTGGCGATGTCAGACCTGATCTCCTTGGTGTTGAAAGCACCGATGTTGCTTCCTCCTTTACGTTATACAGTAGATGTTGTACCAGAAAATGAACGTTATAAAAGAGATGTACCAAAAAATGCCAACAACTTTGAAACGTTAGCGAATTACGTCTTGCAGAGGCATATAAAAGGAAAGGTAAGCCCTGACAAGGTAACGGAAGTAGTGAAAGGAGATTGGGGAGCTAAGGGAAATTCTAATAAAAATCCGTTCTTACGCTTCATTTCTCTATTTCAGGACAAAATCTACTCAGTGTACGAAGCTCTCATAACAGTTCCAGCAGACAGTAGACCGGGAAATAACATAGGCTCGTTATCAGCCCACCTTTCCATTTCCTCCATGGCCGAGTGGACGATCTTCCCTGACTCCCAGGATCTTCCATTCCTGAGGTTAGCGACAGTACTGCACGACATAGGGAAACTAACAGATTTCGGGAGGCATTGGGAATCATCAACAGATTTCTTTGACGGTCTAATTGACGAGATCCAAAAAAACACTGATGTTAACCCAAAGTTGAGGTCTGGATTAGTGGACGTGCTACGCAAGGCTGAAGAGAGGGCTAGGAAACATCACTTGGTGAACATAGAGGGCGACCTAATCTCGTCAGGGGAAGGAAGGATAGAGAGGAGCGACCTGGAGCAATTATACTCTTCAATCCAAGATTGTTCTCCTTTCCGTGAAACACTTCACAAGAAAGCAAGTGAAGCTGAGGATTATATTAACGAACTAGAGAAGAAAGATAAATTTCTAAAGAACAAATATGAAGAATGTTCCAAACAAGTTTATAAGAAATTACAGGAGAGACAGAGGTCAAATAGGCAGGACGATATTAATCCATCTCAGAACGTGATAGCCGACCTCAACATGTTCAACTTCCCAGGCGTTCAGTCCTTTATAAAGTTCTTCTCTGACTTAAGGGACATGTCTGCTGCAAGTACTTTAGTTGATATGAGTGTAACTACAATACCTTTCGTGGTCATAGACAGCATGTATGACAAGACTTATCTCCCCTTGGATTCCTTGCTTGTCAGTAGTGGAGGTCACTCCTTCATCGTGACCAGAAGGGATTCATCTAACGTGAACGAGAGTAGGATAGAGGAGGAATTGAGGAAGGTAACCTTGTTGCATGACCTCGACGTGAGTCTAACAGTTTCATCTACCCCCTAATTATTGGAAACAATCCCTACAGGATGAGAGGATATAAAGCGGTCAGCGAACTTTTCGGGAAAGACGGAGTGAAAGGGTTAAAGATATCTCCCTCCTCCTTCAAGATTGTGTCGCCAGGTCTACATGCGGTCTGCGAAAGCTGTGGAGTATATCCTGCTGTTAAAAAAGATGATAGAGGGAAGCGTCTATGTCGTAGGTGTTTAACAGTTCACGAAATATCAAAGAGCAAGGGATTTAGCTCAAAGCTTAAAGCGTCGTTTAAGATAGGATCCGTTGATATATCCCCTCTAGAGGAAGCCTTGGACGCTCCTATGAGTTACTTGTCTGGAGATATAATAGATGAAGGCGAAGGGAAGAAATACGAGCCTGTTAAGGCTCCTAGAGGTTACTTATCCGTTGTAAAAAGCGACGGGAACGACGCCGGAGAGTACTTCGGCAGCTCCCTTAACTTCGGCGAATACATTGACAAGAGCTTCAAGGTGGACTACTGGGTTAAGAAGAGCTTTGTGGAGGCCGCAGACGAGGCCGAGAAAGATGGCGTACTAAACAAGGGTATGATAATGAGGACTCTCCTTGGAGTCCAATACATGGGAGGAGATGATATACTTCTCATAGGCCCTGCAATGACTGCACCGATACTTACAATGAACGCATTGGAGAAAGCGACGAGTAAGTTGGGGATGTCCTTCAAAGTTGGCGTTGCAACGGTGAAGAGCGATACTCCCATTCAGTTCGCCATAGATGCAGCTGACAAGCTAATGGAAGATGGAAAGATAGAAAAAGAGACCGTAATGGGCACAACTAATAAAGAAGGAGTAAAAAGCGAACAGGAAAGGAACACTCTCACGTTCCTCTTTGCCTCGTCGCTGGTAACGCGGTCGTCAGTGGAGGAAATTAAGAGGGAATGGAGCGCTGACCCCCTATCTTCCACCCATAATCAAAAAGAGGAAGAAAAGGTAAGGGCAATGTACAAGATGAAGACAAACTTCTCCTTCTGGAAGGACATTATGGCCTTGTCGGATGACCTCAAGTTAGTGCTGAAGAGCTTCCCTGATGATTACGAAAAGAGGGTCAAATCGTTCAAGGACTACGTGAGAGTCATGGAGGATATAGTGGAGACCTTCCATAGAACCAAGGATCCTTACTATACTGTAATATACATGATGAGGCAAGCAACGAGACATAAAGAAGCTTCCAAGCTGATGTTAACCTTACTGAAAGGGTGGGATAAAGAGGGACAGATACCTCTAGTTGACGCGTTTTACATGTTCAAGGCTGCGCTAGTCGAAGCAGGAGACAGAGGTGAAAGCTCTTGATAAGAAGTAAGGTCAAGGATAGTAATTCCTTGAATGGGCAAATCGTGTTGAGCAACACCACAGTTAGACCTACATTAAAAAACCATAAAACAACTGCAATGCACGTAATAACCAGCCTTATTGAACCTAAACTCCACCTTGGAGAAAAGAGCGAGTCAAGCCCCCTAATGTTAACTTCATTTCTCTTTTTTCTGTCTCATTTACGCGCTTACATGTTTTTCCTTTATGCGCAATTTCCGCGTTTCCTGATAAAACTCTTTCAAGAAGGTGATTAAATACGTTATGTGAAGGAATAAAAAACACGGGTAGATTCATGTTTTTAATTAAAGGAACAATTAAAACTGTTAGTTCGTTCACCATAGGTACTGATGGGTACTTTATCGACGTTCAGTTCAACGAGTTAGGACTAACTCCTTCCGCTCTGAAAGGAGCAATGAGAACTTCTATCTCTTGGGCTATCAGAAACGGAATGGTAAGGGGAACCTCTTGTGATGAGATAGAGCCTTCCAGAATAGCGAAAGTGCACCAAGGTAAGCCATGCGACGTATGCTCTCTATTTGGGTATCCCGATCACGAAGGTAAGCTCAGGGTATATTCAGGTCCAAATAAAGACGGAAAAATGAAGCCAAAGACACACGTGATTACTCATGTTAACATAAATGATGAAACTGGCACGGCAAAGAAGACAGCCCTTTTCAAGCAGGAAGTTGTACCGCCCGAAGAGGAGTTTCCCTTCACGGTTCAGGTGGTAGGCGGAGAAGAGGAGCTTTGCCTCGCTTTGGCTTCCCTTCATTATTTACGTTTCCTAAGGCTAGGTAGAGGAGGAATGGTTGACGTTAACGTGGACAAAGTGATTAAGGACGGGAAGGAGATTGATGCACAGAAGATTCCCTTAGAATTGAAGTGGGTTTGGTGATTCAAATGAAATATGCACTCCTTGAGATAAAACTTATGTCTCCTGCACTTCTACACACCAGAAACGTGAAGAGTTACTTCCTTTCTACGGAGGACTTTATCCCGTCCCAGACGTTAAGGGGAGCCGTGATTGACGCCCTCATTAAGGAGGGGTATGATGTCCATGAACTTGAGGAAATTTTCGTTTCTCCCGGCTATCCTAGTAATTCAGCTCCGGCTCATCCCTTCGTTTTCGCCAAGGGAAGGAAGTCAAATGAGTTTGTTGAGAGGAAAGACTCCCTTGTTATAGAAGGAGACGTTGAGGACATAATCAACAGGAAGAGGAGAGAAATCGAGGAAATTACGAAAGACACTGACTCATTGAAGTCTAAGACGGGTACTGTGGTTCGCCTTAATAATACTTTAGGAAATGGCTCATTCGAGTACAGCGAAGTAAAGATACCTTCCATTATTCAAGGCCATGTTGCAATTAATAAGGTTACAATGAACAAGGAGTCTGGGATGCTTTACCACTACGAGTATAAGATGCCCACCACTTTCTGGGCGCTGTCAAGCAACACATTACCAAAGGAAGAGATCAGGATCACGCTTGGTAGGTCCAAGAATAGAGGGTTTGGCGAAGCCCTATTGACTAGGAAGGGAGAACTGGAACTTGCAGACGCCAAGAACGGATGGGCTTACTGTCTCTCGCCTTGCTACACAGACGTGGAAACCGGAATCGGGAAGGTAACGAATTACACGGGTTGGTTCACTTCCGACGATCTGAGGGGAACGAAGCCTTTCATGAAGGTGGCTATGCAGGGGTCACTGCTAAAAATAAAGGGGGAGATGTATCCCCTCAAGACTGCTGGACTAAATTTCGCCTTCTCCCTCAGTTCCCTGGGAGAACTTTTATCCAAGGTGAGATTATGACCGACAAAGTGATACGTCTATTCAAGCTAAGCTTCAAAGGAGACTCCTTCAGAGTAGGAGGAGAAAGGGAGGGTTCCACTGTTTACCAGTTAAAGTACACCGTGAAAGGAAGGGAAATCCCGGTCATCCCAAGCTCTTCTTGGAAGGGAGTGTTCAAGAGGATAAGTGAGGGAATAGCAAAAGGTAAAGGAATTGGGACAGCATCTTCGCATAATAACGATGACCACCCTAAGGAGAAAAGAAACAACGAGGAGGCAAATAAGAGGGTTCAGAGCATTTTAGAACACGTTAAGAGTGAGGTAGGTAAAGGGACGAAAGTGAAGGGAACTCAACTGAAGGGGATTGACATAGATGACGAGGTTTGGACAATAGTCAGATCTAACGTTTCTGCAGACGATGTTACATGGGAAGACTTAGAGGAGATCACTACGAGGGCGGTTTACTACTACATGTGCCCAGTGGATAGACTTTACGGTTCCAAGCTTTTCGCGTCCTCCATATCTTTCTCCGATTCGCTAGTTGAAGGAAATACCTCTATCCAGCCCCATGTAGTGTTGGATAGAAATTTTGGCGCTCAAAAGGAGA
Source organism: Sulfuracidifex metallicus DSM 6482 = JCM 9184 (assembly GCA_032834875.1). Taxonomy (NCBI): domain Archaea; kingdom Thermoproteati; phylum Thermoproteota; class Thermoprotei; order Sulfolobales; family Sulfolobaceae; genus Sulfuracidifex; species Sulfuracidifex metallicus. The sequence goes on along the minus strand of CP135238.1, from coordinate 1,075,548 downwards.
AACGGCTATTCGAGGAAGAAGTGGTGGAGCCTTCCAACATTACCTTGAAGGTAGTGCTTAGACCAGAAGGCGACGTTCAACTATGGAGATATACCTTAAGGTATGTAGAGAAGATGGGAATAGCTGTGGGAGGCTCTAAGAGCAGGGGACTAGGTCATCTTACTCTAGACGTGGAAGAAAGCAAAGTAGGGGAGGTTGACGGGGTCAATGTAAAGTGGGACGGGTTGAAAGGGTTCTTGCGAGGTAAGTAAAATAGAAATAATTTAATAGTTATATTTCTTTTTTAATAATATATTATTTTTTCGTCTGAACATTTTTAAGTTCTAAAATACAAAAATTACGACTTCCAATTTGTTGGTATACTACCTCCTGGAGATTATATCCTTTTCATGTTCACTTTTCCTTTCCTAATCAGTAGATATCCTCTATCATTATACAAGTTACTCTTTAATGACATGGTTCCAGCGTTCACGCATTGGAGTGAGGGAAAGTAGCTCATAGCGTGGGAGTGTCCAAGCACTAGGAATCCGCTCATTTTAACTCTGAAACCTAAACAGAAGAGAAACGGAGGAATTTCTCTATTCACCTTCATCAGGATTTTAGCTAGCCATTTCTCGCCCTCCTCATTCATCAACTGATGACCGTGGAGCATGGTGAACTTCTTTCCTCCGTTAAACAGCGAAACCACGTCGTCATCTCCCTTAATTACGTCCTCATCACCGTTAACGTGAACTACATTACCTAAGGAAGACTTAAAGTCATGAAAGCCTTTAACCTCTTCCACTGCATCACCCAACAAAATCACCGTCTCTGGACTCTCTTCCTTTACGATTCTCCTCACCTCGTCCACATCGCAATAAGGGTAATGAAGGTCAGAGATCACCATAACGTTTTCGCTTCTGAGTTCCACGTTTGAAATTAATGGGATGAAATTTAACTTTTTTGTTTAAGGTAGATTCTTACAAAGGTACCACAAGAAAAAGTTTAACGATAAAAGCAGTTAAGCGCTGAATGCACTAACATTATAGAAAAACAAGGCCTAATGATGCATTATCGGTAAACGATATTTAGTGCAATAATAGAGAAGAATATTCTACAACTATAAAGAGATAACGTTCAGATCTCCACTCTTTTTCGAGGTTCATTTCTCTCATTTTTCTTCATTTATAATCATTCTCATTTTTTATCATATCTTATATGACTTTGCAAAAGAGATTTAACCATCCTTTTCATATTTGTAGCTAATGCTTGAGATTCAACACGTGACTAAAACTTTTGGTCGTTTCAAAGTCTTGGAAGATGAAACTTTTAGCGTGCCAGACGGGGAGATCACAGGCTTCGTCGGTCTGAACGGTGCAGGGAAGACGACAACCATGAGAATAGCATCAGGGGTCATCTTCCCTAATTCTGGAGACGTATTAGTTGATGGGTATAGCATAGTAAAGGATAAGAAGAAGGCTTCTGAAAGGCTGGCTTGGGTTCCAGAGCTTCCCATCTTCGAGTTGGACGTGAAAGCAATTGACTACTTCGTTTATATAGCCGGTTATTACGGATATTCCACTTCAGAAGCCAGAAAAATGGGTATGGAAATGCTAGAGAAGGTAGGTTTGAAGGGCTTCGAAAAAAGAAAGCTGGAGAACTATTCGCAGGGTATGAAGAGGAGGTTCGCCCTTGCAGTTTGCCTTATCTCTAACCCTAAGAATTACCTTTTTGACGAGGTACTCAACGGCCTTGATGCCCAAGGAATAATGTACTTTCGCAACTTGGCTGCTAGCCTCAAGAAGGAAGGGAAGGCAATCCTCTTCTCGTCTCATATACTTAGTGAAGTGGAGAGCTTGGCTGACAGGGTTGTTTTCATTCATAAGGGAAAAATAGTTAAAATTATGACTATTGATGAAATAAGGAAATTTGCAACTCCTTCCTTGGTCCTGAGAGTAGACAAGGTTGATAATAAGTTATTGGATAAGCTTTCAAAGTTCGGAGAACCCCTAGTTAACGGAAACCAAGTGATGGTAAGAGACTTTAAAGACGACCCTTCAAAAGTTAACTCTATACTTTCATCAGAGTACAAGATATATGAAATGAAGATGGAGTACTCCTCATTAGAGGAGGTCTTCTTCAAGATAATAGGTGTCAATAATGAGACCGTTCATATTTGACTTCAAGAGGAGCTTTCTCAGGATATCCACTCTGCTTTTCTTGATAGTCTTTGCCGTAGCTGGGATAGGGATAGCCTATACTATAGATCATGGTATCGGAAATCAGGTGGATATTAAGTATTCAGTAATAGGATATTCCGAGGTCAATGGAAATCATCTTAGAGTAACTGCAATGACTATTGGACCTAACGGAGATCCTGCCTCAGGGGTAAAAGTATCAGTTTTAAACAGCAATAATACTGAAATGGCTTCAGGAACTACTAATTCTTCTGGAGAGATTTCTTTTAACTTGCCTCTTCAACAAAAGATTATACCATTAGCGCTGATTGTCTATCAAGAAAACGGGTTAAATATTAGCGAATTCCTACATTTACAAAACGAAACATTCTATTACTCATCCCCGTATACAAATGAGCCCTTCTTCAGTCCTGGTGTAAATATTAACTCGTTTTCATCATTCCTTGTATCTAATTACTTTCCTAATGGGAGTGTAAAGCTTTACGTTTCGACCTTATTACCAGTTTCCTTGTACTACAACGTAACAGATAAGGTGAGCTTGTCAGCAACTCGAGGATTCGGTAATTTTTCCTTGAAAAACTCTCATTTCATTGCTAATCAAAGTCTAGGAATAAGAAGCTACATGATAAACGTGAGACATCACCCTTCAACTTTGCTCTTTTACTTCTTAGCTAAACCAATTAACTCTAGTCAATACACGAACTCTATAACGAACTATGAAGTAACTTCTGGGTCACCGATTTCAATAGACGAACTTACAGGCTTTGAGAGTTCCTTCTCCCTGTATGCTGAATTCTTCCCTATAATCTTCTTATACCTAGCTTATTCCCTTCTTGCCAAACCTAGGGGAACGGGGGCTTTAGAATTTCTGCTGTCAAAGCCCATCACCAGAGAGGAGATATTCATAAATAGGTTCCTGGGCGGAGCAATAACAGCTTTTGTCTCCTCCGGAGTCTTCATGATTATACTTTCTATTGCGTTGTTATCCATCACTGGAACCTTCGTAGGAATCTTACCAACTCTTTATATATTCATTGGACTCTCGCTGAGCCTTGTGGCGTTTTACTCATTAATGTTCTTAATAGGCGGGGCTGTAAAGAGCTCAGGTACATTTCTCGGTCTATCCATCTTTGCATATGTGTTCTTCCTATTTATCGAGCCGTCCTTGTTCTTTGTGCTGGATTTAAACGGGATTCATATACTTAAATATGAAGATTACTTCTCTTTCGCTGCACCGTTAGCTTTTATGGAAAACTTAGCCGGAAAGTCACTAAGTTCAATATTTACCAGTTTTTACTATAACGCTCCATTAGAAGTTATAGACGTCGCCTTATGGATATTTGTTCCTGTGATCATTGGCTACATTTTATTTACAAAGATATTAGAAAAAAGAAAACTTATAAAAAATAAATAGATAAATAATAACTTATTTCTTCTACTTTTTATTAAGATAAAAGGTTCTAATTATTTTTATATATAATAATCAAGTATATTTTATTATATTAAAGTTAATATAGGAGAATAATTAACTTAGGTAAAAGCCTAAGAAATAGCAATCAAGGTATAACCTTAAAGAATAGTGTGTAATAGAGACCTCCTTCTAAAGTGGGTTTTCATTTTTATCTTAGAATCTATTTTCATTTAGAGAACGAAATCCTAATTAATGTTAATGTAGCTTAAATTATCTTGATATGGAGGCTTATGAGGAGATATGTTCTAACCTGAAGAAACTTTGTCCCAGACTGGTTCCCTCTCCCCTTTGGGGTTACAGTTTGGCTTCGTTTTCTCGAGTTGATCCTGGACTAGGTGAAGTCTTCTGTGAAGGCTGCGAACAAACGTTAAAGGAACTTCATGACTTTTGGTTCTCACTTTCAAGAGAACGATGTGTCATATGTAACGGTGTAGGGAACGAAATTGACGAGGATTGGAATTATTTTGTTGAAGGCGGAAAAGGAAGGGCCTCGTTAACCTCAATAAGAACTCTCTGTCCTTCATGTCACTTGGCTAAACATCAGGGATATGCCAAGGTGATAGGTGAGAGTGAAAAAGCTATGAAACATCTGGCGAAAATAAACGGCGTGAAAGACGTTGGATTTCTTGTATCTAGAGCTTTCTCCATTCACTTTAACTTGAGTCAAGTGAAGGACTGGAAATTCTCTTTGGACGCATTGAGGGAGCCTCTAAGGAGTAAGGCGGAGAATATTCTTAATGCGGCATATTCCCGTGGGCTGAAACCTGATGGAGGATGGCTCTTCTACATCTCAAGGGAACCTTCTGGTTCTATTGAGGACAACTCGACTTTGCTAAGGAAGAAGACTGACGAGGAAATGTTATCTATAGCAAAGGAGGAGATGAAAGGCGAAGTAAATGTCATGGAAAAGGAGTTCATTTTGTTCGTAAAAGAGTTGAGGAAAAAGTTAGATGCTCCACTTTATGAAATTGAGGAAGATCTGATAGGCAAGTGGATGGTCTTCGTGAAAAGGGAAGTTTACGGCTCCTTCTTCTCAACGGTGATAAAACAACTAGAAAAAGAAAGGTTGGCCTATGAAGCTAAGGTTGACACGAGCTTGACGGGAGAGGAACTTCCTTTGATTGTTTACATAGAATCTTCTTTAGACTTCAAGAAGATCTTGAAGGTAAAGGATTTAATAGCCAAGGTGATGGAGGAGTTTCAAGTAAAGAAGGGTATTTATTTCAAGCCTGACTTGTTTACCTCTAAAGGGATTTATAGAGGAGGAAAAATGAAGCCTTACATTTACTATGTGTATCCGTACAAATTCACTTCTTACCGTTCTAGAGAATAACTTACACAAAACGGGTTGAACCCACGTTTTTCAAACACATTTTAGGGGTTCAAAAAGCTAATCTATAGAGAATAATTGAATAACCTGAATATTCATCATTTTTCCTAGATTATTCTAAAGTTAGCTCTTCATCTTAGTGCCTTAACTCTTCGGAAGAAAAGATCAGCAAAGAAGTCCTGATGGCCGACTTTAGTCTCCTTAACCCTAGTTAAGACAAGAATTCATCTTCCATCACCAGAGACCCCGTCCGTAAGGGCGGGGTAGTTTACTGTTCCGGAGGATCTTTAGCATTTCAAGGACTCATTTCCATAACATGTTTGCCAATAAATATTTTCTACGAAATCTTTTTCCAATAAATTAATGATATATTTTAGGATATGATTGCCTTTCATTTTGGCATTAGTTAAACCATCGTGGCAAATCTAGATAGGTGAAGCAAGAAAAAGTACTTTGACAAATTTTATTATTGTTATGTTACGTCTATTTATTAACATGACAAAGAAGTGTAATTCTTGTGGAGTAGAAAACCCGGATAACGCTGACTTCTGTTTAAACTGTGGGGCTCCTCTAAACCTTGAGCCAAATGGAAGCCCACCTGTTCCTGCTCCATCCAACGGATCAAAGTTCCCTAAGAAGGCTATAGTAGCCGTGGGAATAGTTGCAGTATTGGCAGTAGCAATTTTGGTAATAGTACTTCCATATCTTTCATCTCCAGGATACGTAACAGCTTCTGATATGTCCTCAGTATTCGGAGGTTCATGGAATGAAGTTCCCTCTATCAGTATAAAGGCAACGTTCTCAAACGATACAGCGGAGCTAAATTACTTTAATGGAACTGTCCAGAAGGTAAATCTAAACTCCAGCGATGATTATTTCATTTGTGATGGAGCTAAATACTTGTATCAAGATAATGTAGAGAAGTTGTATGAAATAAACATGAACAGCTCCTCTGGATATCACGTAATTGAGATTGTGAGGGTTGCCACAATTGGATCCCCTTACTATGATAAGCTAAAATCAAATGTTTCGATACTGTTCTCATCTTTCGGTCTTCAGAACGTTAGCCAGAACGGAGACGTGTACTACGCCTACGTATATACCTTTTACGGAAACGAGCTAATCTTCAACCTTAAGACTGGGTATATAGTGTTATTGCAAGGCTTACCATCAATAAACCAAACGACAGCTGCTAAACTTGCGTCGTATGTTAATTGAAAAATAAAAGAGGATGTAATAAATTTTTTTAAGGAAATCAAAGCGATGGAAGAAAGATTCTTTTTCCATAAAACTATGCCTTTTCATATTAACGTCGTTGAGAACATCCAACTTATTACTTCACAACGTTGAATGAAGGAATGTGATTATATTTAATTTAATTGTTTAGCTGAATCAGTACGCTCTCCTTTTCTTCTCCTCTTTACAGTTCACTTTCCCTTAAACTGGAGCCTTCTCTTTTCCTTAAATGCAGATACCCCTTCCCTGAAGTCCTCTGTATAAGCTAACTTTGATTGTTCCTCCAATTCCACCCTCAAGAAGTTCTCCAGACCCAATGAAACATTTATCATCTTTTTACCTGCCAAATAAGCCATCAGAGGTCCACGGGAAATTTCCTCGGCCAATCTCTCAGCTTCCTTCATGGGATCTTGAGATACTTCTAGTAGGTCCATTTTCTCTCCTTCCTCTGCGGTGAACTCGCCCCCTAAAACCGCCATTTTCATCCCCTTGTAACCTCTCAGGAAGAGGGCAACCCCTGTATCTGGAGCCAATCCTATTCCCTGAAATCCGGTAACGAATCTTGTTCCTGGTGAGGCTATTCTCACGTCGGAAGCTAGAAACATACCTAAACATGCACCGGCTACTATCTTATCTGCAACTGAGATAACTATTCTATCGGATCTAATCTCCCTTAATAAGGGATGGAAAGACTCTTCCAGCTCTTTCCTAATATCTGATAGAGATGTCACGTCAGCTCCAACACAATATGCACTCTCGCCGGTAAGGACTGTAACCGGCTTTGCAGACCTTAAAGCCGACAACAATTCATCTCTCATTTCCCTGCTTAATGCATTGAGTTTTGGTCCCCTCATAACAATTAAGGACCATTTTCCTTTGTCTTCCAGCTTTACAAGAGACATAACGAAATCCTAAATTCATAGCTTAAATATGATCAGGGTTCATGTAAGATGAAGATTCTAAATGTAATTCAACCACAACTTGAAGAAAAAAGTAGAGCAAATGTAAGTAAAGGGAGGGGGTGGAGGAAAAACCTCTCTCATAACCTTATTCTCTTGTTATATTCACTCTCTTTAAAACGTGAGAGAAACTAACCTTAGGTATTTGTCTCTTTTAAGTGAAGTTATCTAATAATTTTAAGAGCTAAAGGTAAAGTTTTAGCTTTAATAGAGCATCGCCTATACATCTTTTATGGAGACCGAAAGCCGAAATTGCGTGATAATCCCAGTGAATAGGTCTGACGTATCCTTCAACAGTTCATTCTCTTCCATAGTGAGGTCGTTTGAGAACTTTGATCCTAAGATATTATTTATATTATATGCAAATTTTAACAAAAACTTAATAAATAGATTAAATCCTCTGTTTGAACAGCTGGAAATGAACGGAATTAAAGTAGAGAAGAAGAACTTAAACGAGATGTTTTCTGCCATGAAAAGCACTGAGGAAATAGCCGATGGTATTGAGAACTTACTTCAGGATTGCGAGAAGGTTTACCTTGTACCTACGTCTGGAGCTAGCATCGTTTCCAGTGCCTTGGGTTTGCTTTACCAGAAGAACAGGGACAAGAACTATTTTCTTGTAAATTACTTGTTCTCCTTCGGTCCTTGGATCTCCTTTTATTATCCGTTTACGCCTAGGGGGACGGAAATGGTTATTGTAGATCCTCCAGTAAGTATTACCCAGTCTCAAGGTCCTATTATCCCCATAGAGCAACAGATCCAAAGGCTGAAAAAACTTGACAATTACTTTCAAGGACGAATCGGAGAAACGTCTAAGAAGAACACCTTCTTAGGAAACATGTTCAAGCTAGTTTATGAAATGAATACAAGAAAGGAAGGCGTAAACGCGTTGAAGATAACGTTACCTCCCATAAAATCTCCTGCGTCGTCTACGCAGAAGGGAAACAAGGAGGAAAAAACCAAGAAACCCCCTTCCTCAGGATCATCACTTACCCTAAAGGTTAACGATATGGAAAAAATAAAGGAGAAGCTGCAGAGCGTCCTAGGGGATCACCTAAGAGACCTCAAAGTTGAGCCATCATATGTTGCAGAGATAATAGAGAATATCTCAGGAATCCACAGGATTATGGTATACGACGAAGGAGACAAGAATGAAAGTTCTAAGAGAGATTTGAGCGAAGTAGTTAACGATTTTGACTTCGTGGTAATTGATACCAACCTTATATACTACGGAATTCACTCTTACGAAATCAGAGGGTTATCAATACCTTATTGTGTTAATTTCGAGATGGAAACAAAACTTTACGAGGAGAAGAGGATATCCTCGTTTTACGAAACGCTGTACTCAATTTACGATGCCATATTATTAAGAGCTAGGGTGCTTCCCTCCGAGATGACTTATTGCGATCCGTCCGTACCGAAAATGGATCCGGATCTGTTAAAGGATGGACTAATTCTCACTGGAGATAGGAGAGCTTTCAAGGTGTGGAGCAATTCCTCGTTAAGTAGGTATGCAACGGTCAAGTTTGTTAAGTTGGACAATAAGATAAGGGAAAGGGAGCATGAAAGGATGTACTCCCTTTTGAGTGTTGCCTCATTGCTAATGGGGTTAAAAGATGATATTGAAATAAAAGATGATATTGAAATAAATATTGAGCTGATCAAAGTCTAATGAAGAAATTGTGTCTGAGAAGAAGAAAAGTAAAAGACAGTATCGTTTGGTTTTAAGGAAACGTGACAGAAATATGGTCACATCCAATTAATCCTATCTGATTGAAACGTTTACAAAGATGGGGGATAAAGTAGCGGAAAGACTCTTCCTTAAGGGCATTAAAGAAATCAGAAGCCGTTTCTACAGTCCACTTCTTATTGATCCTGATATTATTCCACGTTCTTCTAAACAAGTCAGGAAGGAGGTCTCCACATGAGATAATAAATTCCGATACTGGGATTCCACACCTCTAAGGAGAGTCTATTGTTAACATAACGGAGATCATGCACCTCCTTAATCTTCTCCAGTTCACTGAATCCTCTTTCCATGCTCAGTCCTCCCTTCATTCCTTCAATGGTGGCAGGTTTCCATGGAAGATCAGCGATAATCCTTATGTGATGTGTTGGCTGCGCCACCACTAATCCCTCCATGGTATAGTCTAGATGATATCGCTCATGTAGTTCTTTCATGGTGAGGGCATATATACCTTCGTCCCAAGTGTAGAAGCTGTACTTTACAAACTCCCCCACAATAAGAGGAGGGTCGAAGACGGTTCGTAGCTTTATTAGGGTAGGACTCTCAATATCCATCTCCCATTTTGCTGATCCGTTTTTCCTGTTTTCTATCACGTTCCTCCTTATGATCTTGTTCTCCCTTACTACTTTGGCGAACCTTTCCACGTCGAACCGGTTGGACTCGTGAACCTTTTCCCTAATTCCGTCCTTTAAGGGTGTGAACTCTGCTGTGAGCCTCATTGCTCTATCTCCTCGAGGGGAGAATTGGCACTTCTTTTCTAAGGAGGTAAATAACAAGTTATAATCTGAAGCTTTACCATTTCTTATAATTCGATCATCTTGAATTTCTATTAAACCGATGGAAGTCATCATTTCTAACGTGGACAAAAGCTTAAGCCTGCTTATCTTGAAAGAGCGTAAGAGTTCGCTTATAGTTAAGGTTTCTCCTTGGTTTATCACTCTCCTTATTAGAGTAGCAACGACCTTCTTCGATGCCAAGGAAAGGGTTTCCATCGGTAGTAATTTTTAAAGAGATCTTTAAAACTGCTGTACAATTGCAGAAGTTCTTGAGTTAGGAGATCGCGATCTAAAAGGAGAAAATTATAGTAAGATCTCACACGCTAGATGAAGTTGACGAATAAGAAAATCCTCTTCTATGAAAAGAAAGCTAGATAGGGCTTTGAATGGTTATTTACAAGGGTTTCTCACTATCCAAAAGAGTTGATAGCCTATCCTTTCAAGTTCTTGGACGGTTGTTAACACTTCACCCTCCTTTAGCCTCTTCCTCAGGGTAAATGCTATTGCCTGATCTCCTTCCTCAAAGAAGACCTCCAATCTATTTGTCTTCACATCGTAACCTAGAAGATTGCTCATCAGTTTAGCAGTTACATCGTGACCTACTGCGCTAATTACGTTGTTGTTTTCCTTGATGATATCAGATGCTTTTTTCGCATCAACTCTTGTAACCTTGAAACAAGCTTCGTCGTCCTGAAATGGGATTATGAGCGTGTTTAAGAGGAATAGCCTCATGGTTTCAAATGAGGTATGTACACATTTATAAGAGTTTAAGAGAACTGAAAAGATAGGAAAGATGATATTATATATATATATTATTATGTTCACTCCTATCTCTACACATTAATATCATAGAACATCAATAGAAAAATAAACAAACAAAAAAAGATAGTATCTCGTGAGACTCATATATTCTAATTCTCATCTCAAAAATGGGAAGTAAGTCTTAAATTTGTAATATTTCACTATAAAAATATTATGCCTTCTTGATTCATTATCATGATTTCTTCAAGATACATTTCATGTTAACAATAATGATGAAGATCATGTAGATATTTGTGGAAACCGTAATGAAAGATCTCTTCTTAATGTGTTGACTTTGTGAACTTTACGTTTACTTTTACGATTTTCTTCTCATTTGTGGAGCCTCCTTATCTACAGAATAAAAGGAGAGATCAGCTTAGCGTACCTTTCCCATCTAAATTTTCGTCACTTTTAATCGTAGAGACTAGAATGAGAGACGTTAAAGGACCCAAGGATAAGCTCGCAATTGCAAAGGTTGGATCTCCAAGTGATATGAGAAGACCTACTATGAGAGGAGCTGTCATTGATCCTACCTGAGAAACAGCGTTCGCTAAACCCATGGACGTTCCAGCGTTCTCCTTGTTCATCTTCACTATCACCGAGTCCGTCGGAGGTCTGTAAAGGAACGATGATATCCCGAGCAATAAGCTTAAGCCGTATAAAAATGAAAAGTACCTTAGGAAAGATACCAAGATCACTGACAAAATGAAAACTATTAATGATGTTCTAACTAAGGTAAGGTCCCTTACTCTGGTTGATATCTTGTTATTGATTATTATTGATAAAACTTGACCAACGGCGTAAAGCACGAACAGAACCTCCGACTCATTCTTGGGAATACCATCATACAACACCAGGAAAGGAAACAGCCATGATGATGCACCCCAAGTCCCCCAAAGCTCCCCTCCCCTGATTAAGGAAACTTTTGCCATATCTCTATTGAAGACCCTTCTCACGTTCTTTCCCTTCCTAGCGTTCACCCTCACCAAATGTGAGGACAGTCCTGTTATAATTAAAGCAATGAACAAGACCACGTAGAACTCTCTCCAGTAATTTATGATGATGCCTGAAGCCAACGCGATCACGAGTAGAACTATCGGAGCTGCGCTTTCCAACAAGGCTAAGTAAGGAGTTAGCGGTCTTTCAAGGGATGAAACAATCTTTACAGATGACGGAAAGAGTCCCGCAGTGAGAACTCCCTCAGCCAAATAAATTGCATAAAGTTGAAATATGTTGTTAATAAGTAAAATAGGAAGCAAGAGAACTCCAGATGTAATTGCAGACAACGTGATTACCTTGTTTGGTCCAACCTTGTCAATAAGTGTGCCCCATGGAATTGAGCTTGCCACATATCCAGCATAGAACAAGAAGAGAACCGTTCCTATTTCTACGGAGTTTAAATGTAGAGTATATGCGAATGTGACAGCTATAACTCCCCAGCTGAGTCTTAAGGCTAACTGTAAGAATGTGGCAGTCCAGCTCAGCCCCAGGTACTTCATGGAATCTCTTTTCTCCTTCTTACTAATAAAGTGAGGAGTTCTCTTGTTCGAATTTCCAATTAGATTCCTACTTTTAAAACGAAGTTCAAACTGAATTGACCATTGATTCGAAGAAAAGTTTAAATATTGAATATATCTATAGTTTTCTTTGTCTCATATGAGAAGAAATTTATATAAAATTCTGGAAAACGCGAAGTGGTCTTCTGTACATAACTGATCCTTCATAGCGTTCTCTCTGGGAATGACTTTAGAGGCTTATATTTTTGGAATGTCCTCCATAGCAACTAACTGGGTCCCAATGCCTAAGTTTCTTGAAAGCCTGCTCCTAGCCTGGGCACCACTATGGTTGATAATAGGAATTGCATTCACCGGTCCCCTCTCCGACAAGTTAGGTAGAAAGAGGATGTTCTACCTCACAATGTCCCTTTACGCTCTAGGGGCAGTGGGAATAACCTTCGCTTACGAGTATTATCTGATACTTCTCTTCTTAGCAATGCTATTGTTCGCGGCGGGTGGAGAGATGAACACTATAATGGTTATGAACCATGAGATAATGCCAAATAGGCACAGAAGCAAAACCATGTTCTTCGAGATCAATTTCATTAACTTTGGAGGTCTTCTCCTTGCAGCTGTGGCTTTGAGCAGCGCTTATGCTAGCGTGTCCTTTCAGAGGTTGATGATAGGGGCTACGGCAATTGTCATACTACTGGTGCTAGCTTACGCTAGATTAAAGATACCAGAGTCAATCAGATGGTTAGAGGAAAAGGGAGATATTGAAGGGGCTGAAAGAGAAGTGAAGAAATACTTCAAGGAGGGAGAAGAAGTCAAAGTTGAGGAAATTAAAAAGGATAAGAAACTACCCTCTATCCCGCTGAGACTCGCCGTTTCCACAATAATGGCAGGAGCTAACACAATAGGCTTCGGTTTAATGACGTATGTTGCAGGGCCTTACTTTTTCCCTCAATTGACTGCTACTATTATACTTGTTGCAAGCATAGCTGAGTTCGCGGCTGGACTTGGAATTTCTCCCTTCGCAGATAGAATATCCAGGAAGTTAATTCTCCTTATATCCTTTGTTGGAACAGCCTCCTCTACTGCGGCTATATATTTGACAATCCCTCTATGGTCTTCAAACTTAATTCTATTCTGGTTCCTCCTGGTGGTACTTAACGTATTCACCAGCATAGGTTACCTCACCGAGGATACTCTAAAAGGAGAACTGTGGCCCACTACTAAGAGGGGAACTTATACCGCTATAGTGAGGTTTGTTTCCATAGGAGCTTATATACCAGTGATCTTCCTAACTGCAGGACTTTCTATTTATCAGTATATGCTGTTTAACTTTAGCGTGTGGTTCATAGGACTGATTGCAGCAATATTGTGGTTCACTAAGGGGATTGAAACTGGAAAGGGAAGAAGCTTAAGCGAAATCTCTTAATGAATACAAAAATAATAAATATGCATATAAAAAAGAGACAATTTTTTTCCTTATATCTCTAAAAATAATTTTTTAATTAGTCTAACTTACCTATTTCTTTTAATATTTCTACAGCTCGTAATGCGCTCTTCTCCTTATCCTTTATTTCCAACATCACATCAACGTTGTCTACCCTTTTTACATAATCTAAAAAGTGAGAAATAGACAAAGTAGATGCGTGGACGCCCGGTCTCTCCCCCTTTTCTTGGGAACTGTAATCCGTCATTGGCCTATTTCCTTTCCAAGTATTCCTCACCATTCTTAACGCATCTTCGAGTGATTCTCCGTTATTATTCAAATCGTGATGAAGGTTATCAAACACCACTGGAGTTCGCAATACGTCCCATAAATCCAGACAGTCATTCACCGTATATACTCTATCGTCGTTCTCTATAGCCAATCGTTTCATCACGTTTTCAGGTAAAAGATAGAAGTTCTCTTGAAACCTTCGTAGCCCCTCCTTTTTGCCTCCCTGAGAACTTCCCACATGTATTTGAATGTATCCATCAACGCCCATAGAGTCCAACAAATCTGCGTGATACTTAAGCTCCGCTACAGAGCTCTCCACAACCTCCCTTCTATTGGAGTTCAATACTACGTATTGACCCGGATGCATTGAAATTCTAATCCTTCCCATAATTACGTCTCCCACGCTTCTCAGTTGATCTCCAAGTTCATCTCTCCAATTTAGGGACATTTTAGGATGAGAGGCGAAAGGAATCGTGTTGGAGCTTATCCTAAAGAAGAGAATATCATGATCCATGTTCCAGATAAGTGTACGTTTTAAACAATTGAGGTTTCTCTCAGATACCTCTCTCACCTTTTCTAAGTGATCAAGCCTCACGGTGGAGTCAGCTTTGCATAGGGAACGGTTAGTTGAAACGTAACCTATCTTCACGACTAGAATTAGAGTGGAGAAATTAAGTTGATGTGTAAAGATTGTGTGAACGGCAAAGCTATTTATATATAAATTTAGTAAAATTTTTATAAATAATGAATTTCTTTCTGAAATGAAGTGTTCTTCTTCATATTAAAAATGTCGTAATGGCTTCTACATTAGACCTTCTAAATATCGTAAGTAAACTACCCCGCCCTTACGGACAGGGTCTCTGATGATGGAAGATGAAAAGGTTATCTCAAGTACATATTAACACGTATTGTCTCAATCTTTATATTCTCAACGATCTTCCTCTATTGCAGCAATATTTATACCATGATAATGGATTGTTGTTTGTATACATGCTCTCTTTCCAAGCAATCAAGGTCTACAAGAAAATTCATAGTGAAGACGTAAATTAATTTATATTATTATAATATATTTTCTTTTTTCTTATCTTCTCATGTCTATCCAAGTTACTACCCTTTTACGTTCTTAGGTCCGAGGCGACTTCCTATAGTCAGCAGGAAAGTCATCAAGGCCATCAGCCAAGGTATACCAGAAGGTAAAAGAAAGAGGAATCTCAAGAGAAAGGATAAGGCGGAAAGCAAAGACATTAAGAAAACTCTGTCATATTTTTCTCTAGCTAAGGAAAAAGTAATGCATGAAAAGAATAGAGGGGACATTACCCCCAAAGTGAAGGCATGAATCTCATGATGAAAGGAAAACAAAGGAATGAGGCCCACGGAAAAGAGGGTAGTTAACGCTGACAAGTTAAACTTTACCTTAGAGTTAATCAAAGCTAGGGAGTAAAGAACTCCAACTATCATAAAGAGATATGGGAAGAACGCTACCATGAGCACCAACGCCATGATAGGTATTTGTTTAATACCCATTATCACTCTAGTTCCCATAGTTGCTCTGAAAACGCCGATATTGATCCCCAGTACGTACATAAGCAGCGGGACAATTAAGACGTTAAAATCAGGATACGTTGTCCAAGCTATGATTGACAGAGGAGGAGAGGATAGAACCATGAGGTTAACTGGAAATCTACTTCCGTAACCTATTACATCCTTCAACGCTACGATTTCCTCTATGGATAGAAAAAATGACGCAACAACCTGGGAATAATGAATAGGAATCGCAGTGAATACAAGAACTGCAACTTGTAGGGGAAAGTACTTCTTAGCGGGGAAGAAGAGTCTTTGCATCATGCCGAAGAATAGGGAATATGCGCCTATCATCATAAAGTAAGGGTGTTGATCATAGACTTGATGAGTGAATAGAGAGATAACTCCAAAAACCCAGTAGAAAATGGAAAGGTAAATGAATGGAACGTTGACACCCCAGGGTTCTACTTTCTTGTACATCGCTGCAGAAGATAAAATGGTGAAGTAGTTTATTAAAACATGTGATATATTTTATTTTATAAATATATGTTATATTTTTCCTGTTTATCTTCTTTTAATTTCTCCTATTACAATAACCATTCCTCTAGCTTTTTCCTTTTATTAGTTTTTAATTATGTAAGATCCTCCATTTATGAGCATTTATAGTTATATACTTAATCTACTAACGCATGAAAAAAAATTCACGTCATATGAACCTCAAATTAATTTTTATTTAAGATCTATAAGAACCAGAAACACAAAAAACTCTATGAAAACATAAATATTTTTATTAGTATAAAGATTTACGAATTTTACATTCTTTTAAATACAATATATTTTTCACCCTTTTATATCACCTCTTGACGGAGTGGATGCTATACCAAGAAAATAACCTAACTTATATTACCTCCACCTCATCAGGTACATGGCTCACCACCTCTACCATTGGTGAAGGGCAACCCTTCGATTTGACTTTTAACTATTGGTTTACAACTTTTCATTCTCATTCCATACTCTCATTCATAATTTAATTCTCTTTCTCATGTAATCTCTGAAAGCTGTTTATTTTACGCACGTTAATTCAGCTAAGTAATCTATAATTATTAAATTCTTTACGCTTATACTTTAGTTAATGTTTAGCTTTTCTCCTTTTTAACAAGTAAAAGTAGATCATAGTTAATTTTATATAGAAAATGACATAGAAAAAAGAAATTATATGGTTAATCTTAATCCAATATACTTCTTTGTTGTTTCGTAAAACTAGTATAAGATGAGCTCAGTGTAGTATAGAGCTCTGCGCGATAGAACTTAATAAAGCGTTGCAGATATTTAATAGAGCATCTGGACTTCGTGAGTCTAGGTCAGCGTATACATGTTTGCTTAAATTGTAGGTAGAGATCACTTTAATAAAAATTGTTGAGTGAGCGTTAACAAGATACATCAAATCTAAAGACTATGTATTACGTCTCATCTCCAATAATTCCGTCTGATATATCATGAACGTTAAGTTGAATTAGTATAGAAACCATGCTAATGTAGAGCTTTTCCTCAGTCGTGGTCAAGATAATGATTGAAGCAGTAAGTCATATCTTTTAGAGTAGGATAGCTAGCACGAATCGGTCTTTTACATATCCCTCAAGGAGGGTTTGAAAATCAGGTAACCCTTTCCGCAAAAAGATACAAATTGAACTACTCTTTTACAACTAAAACGAGCCTCCTAGAACTTTCAACCACCTTTGATGATACACTATAAGACACCAACTTTCTAAACCCTCTTAACCCTCTGTTTCCTACAACTACTAGATCGAAGTTCTCCCTTTCAGCCACATCGGAAATCACTGCGGCTGGATCTCCTCTCACTGGTTCGTACTCAACTTCAACTCCTTTATCCCGGGAAATCTCCCTTATCATCTCCTTATGTTTAATAACTCTTTCCTTGTCCCTTATCTCTTCCTCCAGATATAGCTCTACAGGGTAACTCCTTGGCAATGCCTCAACTACTTTCACTCTAGCCCCATGTAGCTTAGCTAGCGTAATCGCAGTCTCTAATGCCTTAATTGAATGCCTAGAACCATCAAATCCAACTAAAATCTTCCTGAACATTTTCCCACTTCATATCTCATCTCCCTATAATTTAAATATTTCTATCTTATCGATTTTTAGGATCTTTAAGTAACTTATATGAATAATTTTTAAAATGTATGTAGAGTTATTTCATAAATCTTAATAAATTAATAAGCAATTGCCTTGTTATTATAAAATATTTACTAAATTATACAAATGATTTTAAATAGTTTAAAAGACATGTAGATAGAGACACAACTTCATTACTTTCTTCTCTCGACGATCTGTCTCAATATTACACCATGACGTTAACCTTGTCTTGTAATTTTTTCTTCTTTCTTAAACTCTTTTTACTGATCTACTCAGGATCACTGAGCTACCTAAGAGCTCCCTCTTCTTTCACATTCAAGTACTACAGGACGCCGGTCTCGTAGCTGTTAAGAGGAGATTTACGGTGTCTGGTCCCAGGACTTTCATAAGGATAACGGAGAAGGGTACAGATAAGGTGAAAGGATGCCTCGACGTAATGAGGGACTTTGATCAAAGTTAATACGTTGTATAACGGGATTATTTTTCTTATATATATAAAATAAAATTTTTGCTGGTAAATAATGGAATATAAGTGAATTTATAAGTTACTTAATATACATGTATAAATCATGGATTATAGGAAGGACGTTGACTTCTCTGGATGGAACGCTTCTCATTGGTCTCTTTTCGTCTCAATCATGGTAGGTTTCTTCATGTGGGGGGTAATTGCCAGTATAGCTCCCCTCTTTTACCCTTCTGTGAACGCTGTTTGGTTCCTTGTTGTTCCGATTCTAGCTCAGCTTGCAGGAGACTTAGGAATATCTGCACTTTCTGACTTCAAGTTAGGTAGAAGAGGGACCTTCTTCCTCACAATGGGATTATACGGCACAGGATCCATGATAATTTTTGCGTCTTCCACCACTGCGTCCATGTCCATCATTTCGTCTTCATCTCCCCTTTTTCTGATCCTGATCGTATTGGGGATAGTTGCTGCAGATATGGGAATAGAAGGCGAGGTTCCTACTGCCCTTTCCTACGCGTCGGAAACCATGCCCATAAAGTTGAGGGAAAAGATGTTGGTCATATTGCCCAACTTCAATAACGTAGGTGCAATGGTAGCTGCACTAGTCTCCTATTTAACGTATTCTTTATCGAATTCCTACATACTTCAATTAAGAGTCTTAGGTCTACTTTCCTTGGTATTGGTTGGCATCGCACTTTTCCTTAGGAGAAGAACTCCCGAGAGTGTAAGGTGGTTAATCAAGGCTGGGAGAAACAACGAGGCCAAGAAGGAAATTGAGAGAGACTTTAAACCCACGTCTATCGTACAAGAGAAACACGTGAACAAGAGAGTTTCTTTAGCCTTCAGGTTCGCGTTTCTTGTCGTGATTAGTGTATCCCAGTACCTAACCTATGGTCTAATGGCAAGCACGATAGCTGATTATTACTTCAAGGGAGTTACCGTTGATTTAATATACTTGGTGGCAAACGTCGGTGCTTCCTTAGCAGGTTTCATAGCCGCGATGATATCAAGTAGACTGGGGTCTAGAACCTTCGCTCTGTTCTCCTTCGTTGGGGGTACATTAACAATGCTGCCTATCTTGGCACTAGTAACCTCAGTGATTCCATTTACTTTGATTGCATTTTATATTCTCCTTATGGCTAACATGTTCTTCAGCGAGTTTGGATGGGCTGTTAGGACTATTTTAGAGCCTACATTAATGCCAATTAAGGCTAGGGCTTTCTTGATAGGTAGTGTGAGAATTGCTCCCATGTTATCTTATGCTGCATCACTTGAGCTAACCAGTACTTTCACCGAGGTCCAATTCGTGCTTTTCAACTTAATCCTCTGGAGTTTAGGTGCTTTCGCATCAGTGATGTGGTTCTTTAAGGGATATGACACCAACTTGGTACCAATAGAGGAGACATCACAGGAAGTGGAAAGACAAGGACAAGCGTGAACTACTCCTCCCTTACGCAAGTGGTCTTCCGCCCCTTAACCCCTGTTAAGATAAAGAAGTGGAGGGGAAGGGAAAGAGAAAGAGAAAAAGAGAAAGAAAGAAAAAAAAACGCAGAAATATGTGGAACGTGAGAATCACATTAAATCATGTTCTTGAAGAAACAAAAGTAAGGAAAAAGTTACTTTCTCCCTTTCCCAACGATGTTTACTTTAGCTAATTAAGAATATAACCTTTTGATCACCATCTTTATTTTCTCTTTGCTTGATAGCTCTTTCATTAAAACTAGGAGAATTTTAAAAGCGATTTCTCCTTAACTATTAAATGGAGCTTCAACTTTTCAGTAATACTCGGTTAACGCTTGGAGAAGGACCAGTATACGATGTGAGGCTAAAGTCAGTCTTCTGGGTGGATATCCTTGGAATGAAGATAATGAGGAAAAACCTGGAGACCGGTCTGGAGACAATCCTAAGGCTCCCAGATATGGTTTCGTCGTTGTGTGTTGTAAATGAGGAAACAATTATCCTGACAATGAGGCACTCTTTCTCTTTATTAAACCTAAAGGACGGCTCTCTTAAGGAGCTTGCGAGGGTGGAGGAAGACAAGGAGAACAATAGATTCAACGATGGAAAATGCGACAAGTTAGGAAGGTACTGGGCTGGAACTATGGATATGAAGGAAAGGAACCCCACCGGCTCCTTGTACAAGTTTTTCAAGTCACCGGTAGAGGTCTTTGACGGTCTTACTATATCAAACGGACTGGGATGGGATCCAGACAACGAAATAATGTATTTGATAGACACACCAAAGAGGAAAGTCTTCGCTTTTGACTTTGACCTGAGCAAGGGTGAAATATATAATATGAGCGTAGCTGTAGACTTCGGTCATGAGCCTGGTAACCCAGACGGAATGGCTGTAGATGAGGAAGGATTTCTGTGGGTTGCCCATTGGGGAGGAGGTAAGGTTAGTAGATGGTCTCCAAGAGGAGAAAAGAAGGGAGAAATTAAGGTTCAGGTCTCAAAGGTAACATCAATAACATTCGGCGGAGAGGACATGAACGAGGTTTTCATAACCACCGCAAAGGGAGAAGAGCCGTTGAGCGGTTACATCTTCACAGGAAAGGCTGAGGTATCAGGAATTCCCAACTATAGGTTCAGGTTATAAAGAGACAAAAGAAAGGGTTTAAAGAAAAGAAGAAAAGGTATTATTTCTTTCTTTTCTTTTTTTCCTTTTCCTCTCCTCTTTCCTGTTTTCTTATTCCATATTTTTCTGGTTATTGAAAAACTTAATCTATATATATAAAATACACAAGAGAAATAGCTTCCATGAATATACGTCAAATTAAACTACAAATGAGGGAAGTCCAACGTTTGAAACATACACATCGTCTTGATAAAGGTATGAATGTACACTGCATAATTTCATTCATGAAGCGGAACAGACTGACTTCCTCCCCGCCCTGAAGGGCGAGGGTTCCCCTCATCGATTCGGGATTACATCTCTCATTTGAGGGGCAGTCGAGAGGCTCAGAGAACCCCTCCCATTTAAATTCATGATTGCAATTACATCACGGTCGTTCTCATAACCACATGAGCACTTAAACCAACGATATCCTTTCTCCTCCATCCTTCTACCACACTTAGGGCATGAGACTGATGAATAACTAGATTAACAAACTCAACAATCATTCCGTGTTTCTTAGCCTGCCAAGAAATCCAATACTGTAAACGACGATACTGCATCAGATACAGTTTGTCGTGAAACTCCTTAGGTAGTTTGTTAACATTCTTGAGGAGGTTCTTAAGACTCTCCAACTTAATGATGTTGGAACCAAAATCCTTAGCAATCTCAACAACCCACTTCCCCACTTTTCTAGCGAAATCCTCCATAACCCTCCTAGCTTTTTGATGAGAAGAACGAATCCTGTGAAGGATCCTCTTATTCTCCCTCCACCTCCTTGGGTATTTCATTTGAAGGTTTTCAGCTAAAGACTTCCAGTGATGAACCTCTTCGAGACGAGTTGGAATCCTAACGTAGTTTCTGTCGTCTTTGCCAACTACTATCTCACTCATGTTAATGTCTACTGCAATACTTTCCTTTGGCTCAACCTTCTCTCCTTCTGTCTCAAAAACAATTTTGAGGAAGGTCTTCCCGTCCTTAACCACTAACCTAGCCTCCTTAATCCTCCAACTCAAGTAGTCCTTGAGGTTTCTAGGGTAACCCAAGATTGGTAGTTCACCAACACTTGCTATCCTAACAGTCATCCTCTCGAAGTTCACGCTATAACTCGCTTTAGGAGTTAACCATACCGTAGGTTTGTACACTATCGGAAAACGCCCCCTCCTCGGGTTGTTGTACCAACCCTTGTATATTGAAAGGGCATCCCTATAACAGTCCTCAGCAACCTTTGACGGTAGATTGTACTCCTCTCTTAACTTCTTGTATAACTCCTTGTGGACTTTCCCTAACACTCCCTTCTCATTTGGGTTTTTCACATTTTCCTTTAACCAAAACAACGAAAAACGGAGTGCTTTAACGTAGTTATTAACGAGGGCTAGGAGGGAGTCTGATACGGCGATCTTCATCGAAACAGTAGCTCTGATCGCTTTAACCCTCCTAGCCATTAATGGAATTTAAGAAAAAGAATTATTTAAATATAAGTGGGCTATCCATCCCCGCCTTAAAAGGCGAGGCTTTCCGCCCCCTTAACCCCCTTCTCTGTAAAATGAATTCGCTTATATACAATCACTCGAAGTTATAGAAGCGTTATCTGCTAACATGTTCTATGCATTGACCGCATAGTAATATAGTAATGCATATGCCATCCATATTCGCTCAATTCTCACCATTCTAATACTGTTTTTCCTTTTTCAATATCATAACTCTAAACCTCCAATCATCATCAAAAAGAGTTCTTGTTACTATCAAATCTAGTTGTTTTTCCAATATTTTCATGTCCTCTTCTTCACTAAACATATCTGAGATTACAAAATATCCACCCTGTTTCAGGGCGAAAATTACGTTCTCGTATACCTTAAATCTCTCCTTTCCTAAGTTATGGAAAAACAAGTTTGACGCTATCAAATCGTAAGACCCATCAATAGGTTCTCTTAAGTCGTGTTGAATAACCGTAACTCTGTCTTCCACCTTCAGAGCACGAAAGTTGAGGATCGCTCTCTCTACGGAAACGTCAGATAGGCTATCTCCCTTGAAAGTATCCATGCAAGTCACCTTACCTTGAGGAAAAGTTCTCGCTATAAGCCAAGATAGGAAACCAAGCCCACATCCTACGTCCAACGCGTTAATTCTCGCTTCTCTATTAAAGGCAGATTTAAGGAGTGGCATCAAAACCCTTTCCAGTCTCTCTCTAAACGCGTTAGACTCCTCAGGAGTTGAATGATGATAAACGCCGAAATCTACCTTCATGTATATCTTATATTATTGCAGTCTCCATAAAAAACTAAGTCGTTTAGGAGAGAAGATAATTTAGTTAAGATATGTTTCTCTCATTCCCTTGCGTTCTCTCTCCATGTTAAATTGATATTTTACTATCATTATTATTATTATTTTTATTCTATCATCTTAATTTTCTAGAAAACCAGATGTGAAGCTTTAAGATTCCTTATGATCATTACTTACAATGTCATCAGAAGACATATACAACAAGAAGTTTTCCTCCTTCAGCTACGTTGAAGTCAGAAAACAAGCGGATTCCTACCGTTTAATAAGGACTATTAACGGAGAAGTTGTATCCATTACCAGCGTCTTAGACGAGGGTTACTCCGTTAGGTTCTTTAATGATGGTTCACTATACTTTTCCTCTTCCAATAATCCAGAGAACTTGGGCGTGAAACCAGAGAGAATCCAAGGATGGGAGAAAGGGTTCGACGATCAGAGTCCTTCCTCTGGAAACTTTAGAGCAGAGGAAGAGGTGCCTATCTCATCAAAGTCAATCCATGAGAAAGTGGAAATACTTAAGAACCTTTACCAAGAAGCGTCATCACAACTCCTCCACTCCAAGTTAAAATCACTGAATCTGGACTACGTAGAGAGGGTGGAGGAAAAGGATGTCACAATTAACGGGATATCTTTCAGTAGTTACGTTCCCAGAGTGCTTTTGTCGGCGATGATAGTCATGAAAAACGAGAGGATGACAGTTAACGGAAGATTCGAGTACGGCGGTAGCGGAGGACTTGAGCATTTGAGAGAAGTTGATTTAAAGGAAAAGGTGAAAGCGTTAGATGATCTACTAGTTAAGGGAAAGTCAGTTGAGCCTGGATCCACAAACGTGGTGGTGAGCGGAAACATATCTGGAATTATGGCTCATGAGTCTGTTGGACATCCCTTCGAGGCTGACAGGATTCTTGGTAGGGAGTTCGCCCAAGCCGGCTTAAGTTACCTTACCTTCATGAAGGGAAAGATAGGTAGCGACGCGGTAACCGTAATAGACGATCCTACCATCAAGAAGAGCAACGGATACTATGAGATTGACGATGAGGGAGTCAAAGCCAAGGAGAAAGTCCTCATCAAGGAGGGAAACATAAATGAGCTTCTTCACGATAGGTTCTCAGGTTACAGAATGGATATAAGAAGTAATGGTTCGGGTAGGGCTTCATCCCACTCCAGGGAACCCTTAGTGAGAATGTCAAACACGTTCTTCAAGCCCGGAAAGGTAAAGTTCCAAGACTTAATAGATGTTAGCAAGGGAGTGTTTATAAAGAGTTACATGGAGTGGAATATAGATGACATGAGGCTAGGTCAGAGGTACGTCGGTTTAGAGGCGTACGAGATCAAGCACGGGGAATTGGGTGACCCGCTCCTCTTTCCAGTATTGGAGGGAAACACTGATCAACTCCTAAAGTCGGTAGAGGAAGTTGATGACTCTCTCCAATTCTTTCCCGGAACGTGCGGTAAGGGA
Source organism: Sulfuracidifex metallicus DSM 6482 = JCM 9184 (assembly GCA_032834875.1). Classification (NCBI taxonomy): domain Archaea; kingdom Thermoproteati; phylum Thermoproteota; class Thermoprotei; order Sulfolobales; family Sulfolobaceae; genus Sulfuracidifex; species Sulfuracidifex metallicus. Next base: position 1,051,335 of record CP135238.1, on the reverse strand, counting down.
GATCCAGATCAGCCAGTCCCAGTATGGTTAGGAGGTCCTGACATGTTGCTTAACTACAAGGTGAGGAGAATATGAAATCTATTCAGGAGTTTGTGAACCTCTATAAGGGGAAAGGATACAACGTAGCGGTGCTGAGGTTGAAGGAGAGAAGGAAGGTGATAAAGTACGTTGAGAGCAAGATAGAGAACGTACAAGAGATAGAAGATGAGAGGTTTTCTGTGATGCTAGAGAGGGAAGGTAAATACGGAATATCCCACTCGTCTAGACTGGAGTTCAATGGAGAACTTTCCCCAGGGAAGATAGTCCCGGTACTCTCACAAGGAGGAGAATTGAGGAAAGTGAAGGAGAGGGTCCCTGTCCAAGTGGTGGAGCTGGACTCTAGATATCCTACCTACGGCACGCTAGTTGGAGTACAAGTCGAGAGAGAGCTAATCACCTCCAACGGATTTCACGGGCTTGACAAGGACGGATATACCTACGGGTACTTCAGAGTTAAGAACGGAGATTACTCAGGTTCATGGGCGTTCTCTGACGTTAATTTCTCTAAGGAAAAGGTTGAGGAGACTGTAGGGATGGCAGAACACTTCGCCTCCTTCCAGGGGAGGGCTGAAATAGAGGACGGTGAGTATCAGGTTGTGCTCTCTCCTCAGGCAGTGGGCAACCTTATGATGTACGTTGCTAACATGGCATCAAAGTTTAGCATTATGGCTGGAACTTCTATGTTTAGGGAAAAGGGAGAGATGACGGGGAATGAGGACATTACCTTGATGGACACTCCCCGCGAGGATAGACCAATGTCAGCTGAATTCGACGACGAAGGTACACCTACGTTCAATAAGGAAGTAATATCCAAGGGAGTCTTCATCAATCCACTATCAAACAACGAATTGGGAGAAACAACGGGTAACGCTGGGTGGATCACTCCAAAGCCATGGAACCTTGAAGTGAAGGAAGGAGACTCCTCCTTAGAATCCATGTTAACTGGAAACGTGGTGTTCATTAATAACGTGTGGTATACAAGGTTTAACAACTACAGCGAAGGAATCTTCTCAACCGTTAGCAGGGATGCTGTCATGGTATATAAAGGAGGTAAATTTGCCGGAATCGCCGGAAGGGTTAGGATTGCTGATTCCTTGAAAAAAATCCTTTCACCAAGTGCCGTATCCAAGGAAAGATATTCGGTTATGTGGTGGGATGCGAGGCTCCAGGGCGTTTACCCTTACTTGAGCGTGAATGTGAGGCTCATCAAGTAAAGTTGTAGAGCCCTTAGAGTCAAGAGGAGAAAATATGATATAAAGTTTTCTTTGAAATGAAATTATATAATCTTATTTTTACTACTCATAAAATATAAAAAAATTTGTGCAAACCTTGACTAGAACAAAAATAGCTCTCTACGTCTCTTCCTAAAATTTAAAAAATAAATCTCTCTTTGTTGCATTCAATTATTTTTCTTCACAACATATAAACACAACATATAAAAATGTAGTTGAATTATGGGCTATCCTTGAGGATTAACCTTTAACACGGATAATTTAGAAAAATACTCTTTTAATAGTTAATATATGTATATGTATTCTTGTGGATAAACGTCTTTATAAATAAAATTTCTGGTTTATTTTATTTATCAACTTTCTCCTATAAATGAATATGTTTAGTTTCTTTTTAAATCATTGCGTTGTAAACATACAAAATCTTATATATAGCCTATGTCTTATCTATAAATCTTCCACAATGATTAATTTCAGGTTCATTAGATTTTGGATGTCTAGGAACTTATTAAGAACATCAAGCATGGGTTTCTCCATTTTCTTTATGTGGGAAATAGTGGTCAAGTACCACTCAGTCTTCTTAGTTAGTTTGATACCAACCTTCTCATTACTTGGTTACTTGATAATAACTTTACCAATAGGTTACGTTCTAGACAAGGTCAATAAGTCCAAGGTGATCTTCTTGTTCTCTGTAATGACAGTGTTAGTTTACTTTTTGCTTATTTTCGTTCAAAGTTTGATCTACATATACGCGGTGGACTTCCTTTCATTTATGCTTTACATGGGATCAGGTGACGCTTATTACTCAAGCATAAAGGAAATTGTAAGTGAAGATCTTTCAGGCGCAATGTCTCTAAATACAGTAGGTAGGGCAGGAAGTGGAATAGCAGGTACAGCTTTGGGAGGCAGTGTAGCATATTTTGATCCAGCTTCCTTACCTTTCATCTTAGTTGTCATGGCCTTAGTTGCAGCTTCCCTTTCTTTTCCATTCAAGTCCGTGTCTAGCAAGGATTCCACAATTTATTCCTTCTCCCACGTGTCAAAGGTAATCAAACTGATCCTTCCCCTTCTTTTGATGGGCCTACTCATAAACGGGGCGTTTACAGCGATTGACGTTTATTCTTCAGGGCTGTTTCACTTAATACTACACGTGAATGCCATATACTACACAGCCTTCTTGATGGCGTTCTCTATCGGTGAGTTATTAGGTGGAGTAGTTGGCGGAAGGATTAAAGTTTTGAAGGAGGGACTAGTTTCATCATTAATTTCGCTCTTCGGTTTGTCCTTCATCCTTATATCAATAACAAGGGAACCCCTAGTTGACGTTTTGTTATCATTACTTGTGGGGATTGGGACCTCCTTGGTTAACATACCTTTAGATACATTGCTGACTAGTCTAATTCCAAATAAGATGATGGGAAGAACTAACTCAATAATTCAAATCTTCCTTTTGAGTTCTTCTCCTGTGATGGCTACCCTTTACGGAATTCTGGCTACCTTATTTGGCATAATTAACGTGCTTTTTGCAGTAGGCGTCTTTGGAATTTTAATGGGAATTCCGTCTTTCTTCGTAATCAAGAAATTCAAAGGAATGAAGGAGGAGGATGTGCAAAAATTTATTGCCTAATTTGAAAGAAAATAGAAATTTTTTCGTTATCTGGAAGTTAAGTATAAAAAACGTGATCTATTTTTGAATTGACTTGAGTTAATGAGTTGAAAGTAGCTTTTCGTGAAAAAGAGAATTAATAATCTTCTTATAAAAGATTGTTAACGATAAAAAATAAGGAAATAATTCTTAGAGCTAGGCTGAAATAGCTAGGTCAACACCCTTAGGAATGGGTGAACTCAAGGTTGTGGAGAGTAAATCCTCTGTGCTCCTGTTAATGGGTATCAAAGAAAGGTTTCTTCCTCAGAACGTCCCTTATATGTGAAGGATTATTAAGGCAGTTTTGAAAGCAGGAAATCTCCATACACAGTGGAGATGTCCCGTCATAATGGCAGGTAAGTTCACCTTTATGAAGATGATTTCTGGTCTACCGTTAAATAGCAAACCTTCACTTCCCTTAATCTCATTAAGATAGAATAGCATGTCCAACAAAACTATTCTTCTAAAGCAATTTTGGTCTACTGAAGCGGGAAAGTCAGAAGAAACAGATAGTGATAAGAATTGAAGAGATGAGAAGTTTCATAACTATTACAAATAAACAAAATATATTCTCAACAAACAAGTGAAATTCGACAAAACTAGAAGATAAAGTTAGTTGAGATGATGAAAACCTAGCTGATGGGAAACAGAGAACGTTTGTAGAATGAAATAGATAAAAAGAGGGTGTTGTTCCGACTCATCCTGATCTTAGCATTCTCTTGTAAACTACCCCGCCCTTACGGGAGGGGACTTCTACCCCCTTTACCCCCGTGCAGTGTTTCAAGCCCTCTAAGGATCTCTACAAACATTTACATATGGACAAATAGACAACGGGACTGAGTTGTTTCAAGCCCTCTAAGGATCTCTACAAACTCAGGTCGTCGCAAATGACGCCCCTTTCCCACTCGTCGGTTTCAAGCCCTCTAAGGATCTCTACAAACGTGATTGGTAATGATGGAGGGGGAAGATATGATACTTGTTTCAAGCCCTCTAAGGATCTCTACAAACTTTTGTAGGCTTTGGCTAAATCGTCTGCTATTTCCTTAGTTTCAAGCCCTCTAAGGATCTCTACAAACAGAAGAAAACGGTAATTAGGCAAACTGAAGACGGTTTGTTTCAAGCCCTCTAAGGATCTCTACAAACAATTGGCTCTTCTTCATTTACATCTATGACTTCATCGTTTCAAGCCCTCTAAGGATCTCTACAAACGCCCGTGACAGGGCGTATCACTGTCATTTTTACAGTGTGTTTCAAGCCCTCTAAGGATCTCTACAAACACTACGACAAAATACACAATAAACGGTGTTTCGTTGCCTAGTTTCAAGCCCTCTAAGGATCTCTACAAACCCTCGCTCTGAGCCCATATTCCTTCATCATGAGGAATTGTTTCAAGCCCTCTAAGGATCTCTACAAACATAATCAAGATGAAGCTACTTTCAGTCGTGAAAGGAAAGTTTCAAGCCCTCTAAGGATCTCTACAAACGGAAAGTTTGGGGTATCTTGACGTCGATAGTCTCGAGTTTCAAGCCCTCTAAGGATCTCTACAAACGTTTAATGACATCTCCCTTTGCTACCTTTCCCGCGTGTTTCAAGCCCTCTAAGGATCTCTACAAACTCTAGGTAAATATTTTGAAGAAGTCCTAGAAGGACTTGGTTTCAAGCCCTCTAAGGATCTCTACAAACAATTGGCTCTTCTTCATTTACATCTATGACTTCATCGTTTCAAGCCCTCTAAGGATCTCTACAAACAAGGACTCTACGAAGGGTGAGAGTCCTCCGGTCAAAGTGTTTCAAGCCCTCTAAGGATCTCTACAAACCAACTCTAGGTGGTTTAATTGGCGGACAACTTTGATTAGTTTCAAGCCCTCTAAGGATCTCTACAAACATTCTACCCCTTCTGTTATCTTGCCCTTAGCGATGGGTTTCAAGCCCTCTAAGGATCTCTACAAACGAAAAAGAAGAAGTATTACTAAAGATAGAAAAGTTTTTGTTTCAAGCCCTCTAAGGATCTCTACAAACATTCTACATAGCGTTTATACCACTGGCGTTCGGCTTGATGTTTCAAGCCCTCTAAGGATCTCTACAAACGGTGTGATGCTGTACCTATGCCAGGTCCCATTATCAGTTTCAAGCCCTCTAAGGATCTCTACAAACATATTTCAGCCCATCCGTTTTCCGTGTGTGAGCCAGTTTCAAGCCCTCTAAGGATCTCTACAAACGAAAAATGAAAAAACGAGGTATATCTTTTCGGCTCAACGTTTCAAGCCCTCTAAGGATCTCTACAAACTTCGGGTTCCCATAATGCCCCGAACCCTGTCATTTTGTTTCAAGCCCTCTAAGGATCTCTACAAACTTACTACTTCTCTTCCCCATTGGAATTATCACAGAATGTTTCAAGCCCTCTAAGGATCTCTACAAACATACATTCCTACCACCCATTATATTCGATTCCAGGCGTTTCAAGCCCTCTAAGGATCTCTACAAACTCGAATAGGCTATTAAAGGCCCCACTCTTTTAGGCATTGTTTCAAGCCCTCTAAGGATCTCTACAAACCGGAAATCCGCGGGGAACGTGGGCAGAAAAAAATCTGTTTCAAGCCCTCTAAGGATCTCTACAAACACAAACGAATCCACTAACTTCTCACGCTAGGAGTACAAGTTTCAAGCCCTCTAAGGATCTCTACAAACTCGAATAGGCTATTAAAGGCCCCACTCTTTTAGGCATTGTTTCAAGCCCTCTAAGGATCTCTACAAACCGGAAATCCGCGGGGAACGTGGGCAGAAAAAAATCTGTTTCAAGCCCTCTAAGGATCTCTACAAACACAAACGAATCCACTAACTTCTCACGCTAGGAGTACAAGTTTCAAGCCCTCTAAGGATCTCTACAAACTAAAAATGAACACCCAAAACATCCAAAACCAAAAAAGTTTCAAGCCCTCTAAGGATCTCTACAAACCGGATGAAAAAGAAGGATATATCATGATGAATATTGAGTTTCAAGCCCTCTAAGGATCTCTACAAACGCCCGTGACAGGGCGTATCACTGTCATTTTTACAGTGTGTTTCAAGCCCTCTAAGGATCTCTACAAACTGTGAGAAGAAGAAGTGAGAAGTGAGGAGAAGAGTGGGTTTCAAGCCCTCTAAGGATCTCTACAAACATGAAGTGCCACATGACGTTGACGCCAGAAAACCATTCGTTTCAAGCCCTCTAAGGATCTCTACAAACAAACTGGTCTACGTTACTCGGTACATCTGGTCCATGTTTCAAGCCCTCTAAGGATCTCTACAAACTAACGTACACACATATAAGGCATAATTTGTAATTCCTGTTTCAAGCCCTCTAAGGATCTCTACAAACCAGTCCCGTGGTGTTCTGTGGTTGCGTTATAGGATAGTTTCAAGCCCTCTAAGGATCTCTACAAACCTATGGCACTGGATCCCGTGATGGTTCCCACGGGAAGGTTTCAAGCCCTCTAAGGATCTCTACAAACTGAAGAAAATGGAATATGACAACTTGTCTGGCATTTAGTTTCAAGCCCTCTAAGGATCTCTACAAACCCTGGGCGTCCGTCCCGCCCAGGGTTTCCCTCTTAGGGTGGCTAGTTTCAAGCCCTCTAAGGATCTCTACAAACTCGAAAGATGTAGACGAAACTACCAGGTTGATAGAAACGTTTCAAGCCCTCTAAGGATCTCTACAAACACGAAGTACCTGACCAAAAAACGGTCATACAAGGCGTCGTTTCAAGCCCTCTAAGGATCTCTACAAACGGCTTCCGCGTCTATCTTCAACCATGAGGAGATTAGTTTCAAGCCCTCTAAGGATCTCTACAAACAGTGATCACTCACGGTATTGAAATAGAGGTCATGGGGAGTTTCAAGCCCTCTAAGGATCTCTACAAACCAGGAATGCCAAAAATTCGAAAATGCCGTGGAAAGGCAGTTTCAAGCCCTCTAAGGATCTCTACAAACCTTATACGCCAAAAATGCCGGTCTTTTTATCGTTTCGAGTTTCAAGCCCTCTAAGGATCTCTACAAACGAGAGACTCGGTAGACCACTCAGCACTAGGATGGCTGTTTCAAGCCCTCTAAGGATCTCTACAAACGAGCTTCTGCGGTCCACTGGTCCTCCTGTGGAGAATGTTTCAAGCCCTCTAAGGATCTCTACAAACAGCATTCTAGAAATCTCTCTTCCTTACCATACTTTTCGTTTCAAGCCCTCTAAGGATCTCTACAAACTCTCTTACGCTAACGGTATAGCTTATGTTTCAGCTTCGTTTCAAGCCCTCTAAGGATCTCTACAAACGAGAGAATAGCCCCCCTCACCATCTCAGGATGACCGAGTTTCAAGCCCTCTAAGGATCTCTACAAACATTTGAATTTGCCATTAGAGGTGATCACGGGATTCCCGTTTCAAGCCCTCTAAGGATCTCTACAAACATCTCTGGTGATACTATCCCATTTTTCATAAGTAGACATGAGTTTCAAGCCCTCTAAGGATCTCTACAAACTTAGTTCCTCTTCACTTATTTCTATTATTTTCGCTTTGTGTTTCAAGCCCTCTAAGGATCTCTACAAACTCTGTGGTTTGACTGGAGAAGCACAAAGAAATAAAATGTTTCAAGCCCTCTAAGGATCTCTACAAACGACTATGACATGGATAAGGAGAAATTTGCTAGAGAGGGTTTCAAGCCCTCTAAGGATCTCTACAAACATCGCTTGGGAGGAGCTGTCTTATCATGTCTATGTTTGGTTTCAAGCCCTCTAAGGATCTCTACAAACTTAACTTGTCAATACGTCTCGAAGAGGGAAAGGTTCTCAGTTTCAAGCCCTCTAAGGATCTCTACAAACCTCTTTTCCTTCTTCCCCTCTTATCCTCTTCTTGTGGTTTCAAGCCCTCTAAGGATCTCTACAAACGATATAAGGAGGCAATAAAGAACTTGAATTTATTTGTTTCAAGCCCTCTAAGGATCTCTACAAACTCCGACATCAGCTGGTCTTAGAAATGATGCTGCTACGTCGTTTCAAGCCCTCTAAGGATCTCTACAAACTTTAGCCTCTAAAAACTGATTTTGTATAAAATCTTCTAGTTTCAAGCCCTCTAAGGATCTCTACAAACGATTATTCAGAATCATACTTAGAGTATTTGACGATCTTGTTTCAAGCCCTCTAAGGATCTCTACAAACACATGAGGCTCCATTTAGAAGCAGAGACGCAGTGTGGGTTTCAAGCCCTCTAAGGATCTCTACAAACTCTACCTTGACACAACGACAGAAAAAGTCGGAGAAGAGTTTCAAGCCCTCTAAGGATCTCTACAAACTTAGTTGAGACAAGGAAAATTTTCCCTTCATTACGTGTTTCAAGCCCTCTAAGGATCTCTACAAACGGAGAGAATAGCCCCCCTCACCATTTCTGGATGACCGAGTTTCAAGCCCTCTAAGGATCTCTACAAACCCAGTCTAGCAATGAATCGACTGGGAAGGTTCATGTCGTTTCAAGCCCTCTAAGGATCTCTACAAACCAGAGAGAGACGACTAACATCTCTCTGCCCTCTGTGTGTTTCAAGCCCTCTAAGGATCTCTACAAACTCTTGAGGTCCATTTTCTGACCTGGAAAAACATGAAGTTTCAAGCCCTCTAAGGATCTCTACAAACCATAATTTCTGAGCTGGATTATAGGTGGATAAAAGGTTTCAAGCCCTCTAAGGATCTCTACAAACGCTCAAACTAGACATTTACAACTAGTCTTGCAGAAAATGTTTCAAGCCCTCTAAGGATCTCTACAAACTCCACTGGTGGAGGACCTCAGTCGGAGGAGAAAAGGGACGTTTCAAGCCCTCTAAGGATCTCTACAAACGCAATGGAAATCTTACAGAATTCTGATTCGTTTGAGTGTTTCAAGCCCTCTAAGGATCTCTACAAACGGGATTGAACCCGGGACCTCTGGGTCCACAGACCTATGTTTCAAGCCCTCTAAGGATCTCTACAAACCCTGCTTACTATTACGTAAAATCTCCCTAAAAAACGTTTCTGTGAATTCGGCAGTGAAGCTGCCTCCTAAACTTACCTTTCACTGCCGAGGGAGTTTTACGTCAAAATTAATATGTTTTGAAAAACATATTTCCTTTTCCCTTTCACTGCCGAATTTTTGACTTCCTTCTACTATGTGAAAAAATTTTAATAAATATAAAAATACATCAAAATTTTCACCATGTTGATAAACCTAAACATTTCTCTCTGACGAGGGAAGTTGCTCAATTTTGTAGAAGACTCTTATGCTTGAACCTGTTTAATATCAAAGGATGTAGCCACTTGTTTGATACACTGAGCATGGATTTTCTCTACATCAATATTATTCTCCTTATTCGAATCAAGAGATTTAACGGGAAATCCTGCGCTACAAATACTCCTTCTGAACCAAGGTAGACTAAGGATTACACGGTTATACATAGACAGTTTTCACTGACTTCCTCCCCGCCCTAAAGGGCGAGGCTTTCCGCCCCCTTAACCCCCTTCTCTGTAACAAATTAGAAAACTCTTTCACTTCAAACATGTTCTACGGAAGGTAGTTAATGAAAAATCTTTCTTCTTCCATCACTCACCAACATTATGCAAGATATACCACTGATGACTTCAGCTATTAATACTACGGAAAAAACGGAACCTACTAAACCGGCAAACTTCAACAGCGATGGAAGTACAACCACTAGGAGGATTCCAGGGATCAAGGACATCATTCCGAAAACTGTCCCAACACAAGTGTTCCTTATTGGTGTCTCGAATTCCTCTGCCATCATACCTAAGGCCCCCAACCTATTGAAGCCACTGGGAATACTATGAAGCCGGTCAAGGAATGGATAAGGAGTAATGGTAACGTGACTACGCTACCTAGAATTGAGAGGAACAAAACTCCTCTCCACCCTATTAGTGTGGTCAATGCTCCTCCAGCTAGAGTAAATAAAATTGCAAGGAGAGCAAATCCCATAAATGTTAACGTAACTACCTTCTCCCCAACTACTTTGCTGTAATATTCCACCGCAAAAGGGTAGACTGCGAAAGTCAGCACGGTAGGATAATAAGTTGCAATCAAAGTGAGAAATACTAGTTTTCTTCTAGCCTTATGTATCGCCTCTCTTATTGGACTAGTCGTCAGTTCTCTTGCCTCAGTCAACTTCGTAAAGTCTGGGCTTTCCATTACCTTATACCTAAAGAAAATGGTGAGAGCAAAAGCAACTGCTCCCAATCCTATTAAGATTCTCCAACCATAATCTGTCAGGAATATCCTAGTCTCCAAACTTTCCGATAAGAATATTCCCAGCACGCCGAGGAGTATACCCAACGATGCGGTACTCAACAGTCCAGCCAAGAAAATCGGTGCCTTGTCAAACCTCCTGGAGTATTCATAAGTTAAGGTCCAAGAACTGCCGCCGTCTCCTCCCAATCCGAAACCTTGTATGAACCTGAACGCAGCTATGGCTTCAAGTCCAATGATACCTATGGGAGGCATGATAGCTATCATTAACATGGCGAAGCCCGAAAGTGTCAAAGTCCAGAACATGCTCCACTTTCTCCCCAACTTATCACTGAGATGACCAAACATGACTCCTCCAGCTGGCCTTCCTACAAGAATGGTGGAATATGCTAAAACCGATAGAGCCAGAGCTGAGGACGAGGAACCGTCGAAGAGGTGTGGCCATATCTGGGTCGATATTATTCCAACTGCAAAGAAGTCGTAAGCCTCAACTGTAAATCCCACGGCAGAAAGTAGGGCAATGAGCTTAGCGGAGTTAAGGTAAGATTTACTATTTACCATAAATTACTCAAATTACAAGATATTTTAAAGATTATGGTTTACCCTTCGTAGAATCGGAAATGATTGCGGATGGATAAGTTACTCCATGAACTTCTTATTTCTGAAAGGAGTATGGAAAGCCAAATATCAGTACCTTGATAGGTCTCTCATGAGAGGTACTCAGATTCAATGTCGCCCATGGATATGATATCTATACTTTTAAGTCACTTTTTATCCCAATGTGGATTTAGGAGTGAAGGACCCTCGTAAGGGCGGGGTGGTTCACTCCTTTGTAGGATATGAGAATTAGCAAACGTTATGTGAATGAAATTAAATGCTTATGAAATTATTCAATTTTAGAAAAAGAATCAAGTTATGATAAATTACTTAAATCTTGACTCCGTAAACTTTTTTCGCGAACGTCAAATAGGATTCTGTCATATTTAGAACCTCCTTTATGCGGGGTCGGAACGACAGTGCCTGTGGAGCTGAGACCTCTACCTTTGGCAAGCCTCGTGAAGCAGGAAGCCCCGTCCGTTAGGGCGGGGTAGTTCACAAGCCTCTCATCCCGATAATAGGTTGAAGAAAGGACGCATACGACGCCTTGAATCCATTTTAGTTTAAGTGATAGTTAGAAAATAGCTTAATAAAAAACAAGACGTGAGAAAGATGAGAGTTAATAAACAATAAGGTTCGAGTTCGCGATTCAACAATTCTAATTTAACGATAAACTAGAGCTATTTGATTTACAAAACAAATTAACAATCTCCTTAGCTTTCTATAAAAAGTTTCGTATAACTAACTACGAATTGAAAGAGATACAAGTTAATAAAAAATTCAGATTAGTACCCTCACCATTTCCCTCAAGATCTCTACTTTTCAATTGGGGAGAACTGTACCACTTTTAGGAGTTTCATCTCTAATACAAGACAAAAAGAGATTAGTTTCAACATTTCTCTCGGGTAGACACTTGAAATCTACTAGACTTTTTTTATCTGAATTAGAAGATAAATTACATGAAAGATACACGGAACTCTAAAAGAAAACTGGGGGGATTCCATATATGTTTCCTTTAACGCATATCAGAATCCTATTTGAAACCCTCCCAATGAGACGCTTGGGCCTCCACCTCCACCAGCAGGGAAATACTTGGACAGCTTGCCCACTAATTGTCCTAAAGAAGTGTTATGAACCCAAACCCTACCTGGTCCCGTCACTTTTACGAAGAATATACCCTCTTGTTCTATTGCTCCAAGGAGCATTGTCCTTAGATTTCCAAGCCTTGTTACTTGTACCTGCATATTTTCATCAAATGCCAAGAGGTGTTCTGCCTCTATCTCTATTTCCTCTCCTTGCCTTAACACGAATGAAGAAACTCCTCCTAAAGCATGAAGGAAGACGTTTCCGTTACCTCTGAAGTTTGCCAGAAGGATCCCTTCGCCCCCAAGGATTCCGGCGCCTAACGGTGCCAAAGACGCTGAATATTGAACTCCCGCCTCAGCGAATAGGAAGGAGTTACTCTCAACCTTAATTCCATTACCTTCAAGGTGTACTTGGATTACCCTTCCGGGAAGGAAAGAAGAAAACTCAGCCATCCCTGGGCCAGTTAACTCAGTTATGAAGAACCTACTACCGGTTAATTCCCTCTCAAGAGACTTCAGCAAACCACCCTGAGCTTTAAACGCAATAGAGACGGAGGGGGATTTTGCAACCAGATGGCCACCTTCCCCGTAGATGATCTCGCTAGGCTGAAGGTAAACCCTTACGTGTTGCATATCGTAACCTAAGACCCTTACCTCCATAGGATCACCAGAAGTGATGCTTCTTTATCTCCTTACCGCAGTAAGGACAGAATCTCGTGCCTTGCGGAATTGATGCCCCGCAATGGGGACAATTCGTCATTGGGGTTTGTGGAGTAGATTGCGGAGGCGTAGCTGGAGGGTAAGGTTGTTGTTGAGGGTATTGAGGCTGGATAGGCGTAGCAGAGTAAGCGTAAACTACGTCGTGATACACTTGGTCATAAACTGAGACGTCTGCACCGCAGGCTTCGCAATAGTTGAGCCCGGGCGTAAGTCTATTTCCACACATGGGACATTTATCCATGTTCATGTTTATGTCTTTTTCAGTATATAAAACGTGAGGAGCTATGATCATTTCTGATAAAATCCGATCATCGGAGTAGTTATATGTTGCTGCAGCAAGAGGTGAATTGGGATTCATCCCTTTTTGTTTCGAGGGAAATACACGCTTATGATTTGATTTAACTTAATTAGGGGTTAAGGGAGCGAAAGTCCCCTTCCGTGAGGGATGGATAGCCCCCTTACAGAAACCTTATTTTACAGTTATTAAAAAATAGATAATAACTATGCGGTACAGATTGGACAGAGGATCGCATTCATTGGAGGTGCTGAAAAAATATGTGGAGAGCCAAGGAGAAGAATGACAAGATCCAACTCTCATTCAAGTACAAGATTTACCCAACGAGAGAAGTAGAGGAGAAACTCCTCAGGGCAATGCAAATTGAGGCTAAAGTATACAATGCCTTGCTAGACGTGGTGAATAACGCGAGGAAAGAAGGGAAAACGATAACACCTAAAGACACTCAAAACATGTTGAAAGACTTGAAAATAGAAGGGAAGGATCTAGTTTACTCCAAGGTTCTTCAAATGGTTAACAACCAATTATGGTACAACATCAGCTCTCTTCACGAACTGAAGAAGAAAGGGAAGAAAGTTGGGAAACTTAGGTACAAGAAGATCTTGAAGATCATCAACTACAATCAATCTGGTTTCAAGGTTGAGGGAGACAAGCTGATCCTCTCAAAGATAGGAGAAATAAGAGTTCTCTTTCACAGACCATTAGAAGGCGAGGTAAAAGGAGTTATAATAAAGAAGAGTGTAACTGGATGGTATGCTATCTTTCAAGTCGAGGTTGAAAAGAAACCTCTTGAGAAAACTGGGAAAGTGGTTGGAATAGACTTAGGAGTGGAGAAACTTGTAACCACCTCTGACGGTGTAGTAATAGAGAACCCCAAGGTCTTTGATAAGGTAGAGAGGAGGATAAAGATTTTGCAACAATCATTATCTACAAAGAAGAAGGGGTCTAGAAACTACGAGAAGGTCAGGGAAAAACTAGCTAAGCTTCACGAGCATGTAAAGGACTTGATGAGTGATTATATTCACAAGGTAACTTCGTGGCTAGTGGAAAATTACGGCGGGATCTACGTGGAAGACCTTGGTGTGAAAGAGATGGTTGAGGACAGTGAAAGTAAAACTTTGAGAAAGCATATTCTTCATTCTAACTTTTCTAAGTTTATGAGCTACCTCTCCTACAAGGCTGAAAGAGCTGGTAGGAGGGTAGTGAAAGTAGATCCGAGGAATACTTCTAAGACGTGTGCTAAATGTGGATACGTTAAGAAGGACTTGACTTTGGCTGACCGTATATTCTCATGTCCCAAGTGTGGTTGGGCTGTAGACCGTGACTATAATGCTTCTCTAAATATTCTTCACGCGGGGTCGGGACTGCCCTTAGAGCCTGTGGACAGGAGACCTCTGCTACACATACCCTTCTCTGAGGGTGTGTATAGTAAGTTTCCTGGAAGAAGCAGGAAATCTCCATCGCGAGGTGGAGATGCCCCGTCCGTAAGGGCGGGGTAGTTCACTCTCCTGTGAAAGATTAGATTAGTAGAAGTAATCTAAGTTAATGACGGAGAGATAGCACTATGGACAGAGAATGTACAATCAAGTTATTTGATAGCGTTAAGAGCAACGATTTCCGCTCAGAATTTTAAAAACTATTCATGTGATATTAGTTGATATAGAGAATATCACGAAGATATTGGATGACTTTATAAACATAATATGAAGATATTGGATGACTTTATAAACATAATATACGGACAGTTTCTTTACATCTTCAACAGAGATCCTATTCATGAAAACATGTAGTTTACTTGGTTAATATACTCTAGTCCAAGTGTATCTAAACCTTGTATTGACTCTATTTTACAATATATATAGAAAATTTTATTTTAGAAAAGAAAAAGTATTATTTTTAGTGTAAGTTCGATTGTAAACGAACTAAGGTCTGTAAATCAAGTTTACGTCAACTGTTTGACCTGTGGAGAGGGTTATCCTCATTGTGTATGTTGATCCTGAGTTAAGTCCGCTAATCATTCCAAAGTTTGCGGAGACGTTGTTGTTCCCCACGCTTAAACTATTTGGAGATATGGAAGACGTAAGGTACTGAGTCCCCATTATCTGAGCTGACGATATTAAAGCTTGTTGAGAGGAGTATAATACGAAGGTGGCTATTCCGTTCCCGTTTAGAGTTCCTATTCCTATCTGATATACCTGCAGAGAAGATAGAGGCATCATGCCTTGACTGGCAGGAAACTGCCCGACGGATGATCTCAAATTCCTCTCCACCTCTCCCAGTCCTATGTAAGACATTATCAACCCTATGAATCCCAATATCAGCGTCGCAATGAGTATACCTCCGATCTTGGTAAGGCCGTTATTGAATGTAGAACCTATTCTATATATCCCTATTCCGAACAAGATGAAGCCTATGAGCTCCGCTAAGGCACCTATAGAGATGAACGCTATTCCCACCAAGACTAAGAGAAGTATAGCCCCAAGCAATTCCAGTATAAGTCCTATTAAAACGAGAGTCAAGCCCGTTGAGCCTATTCCAACAGAATTTATGAAATTAGAAAGATCTGACATACCCCCCTTAGCTTTCATGAAACCTAGAATCGCTACCACTAGACTAACTATTAACAGGAATATTGCAACTATGGGACTGAAAAAGGTGAGACTTGCTATTACGGAAATTAGAGGGACTATGATGAAGTAAAGTATGCCAGTCCTCAGTTTCCCCACAGCGTCGGCCTCAAGTGAAGGATTAGGATTATTACTATAATTATACGACATATTTTTCCCTAATTACTTCTATGATCGCACTTTTATATAAGTCTTCTATATTAATTAGTTACCTAAAGTAATTATCAATGTTTTTGAGAATAGGAAATGGTAACGACGTGGAGAATTTCTGCACACAACGAAGAGGTAAAAGAACGATAAGAATGGAATCCCTTTAGTTGTCATGTTAAAATTCGTTCTAACATATAGTAGGAAACTCCTCTCTTTTTAGAGAAAAAATTAAATAAATGTTATTATATACGATATTAAATCTTTGGAGCTTACACTGACGAAGGAACGTTGAGGACGTTGAAAGCAGTTGAAGTTAGCGTGTGAAGTGTACAACACACTACGCTGGGCGGAAGCGTATTTTCATGAAAGGGATGGAAAAGGACTCACCAAGACTGAGTTGAGACAACTAGCTCTCGACCTGAGGAAACAGGACGAAGAGTACAAGAAGAAGCTCTATTCCCAAACACTGCAACAAGTCGCAGACCGCTTCTACGACGCAAGACAGAGGTCCCTTCACGGTGTGGCACGCTTTCCCAAGGAAAAGAAAGCACACAAGTAGTACTCACTAGTGTATCCCAATCAGGCTGGAAAGTCCTGAAAGTGAAGGAGATCAGGACGAAAAGCAAGAAGAAGGTGATGACGCTTCAGCTGTCAAAACTGTGGATCTTCAACATCATGCACGGGGATTTCCCTGGGCGATGTTGGGACTGTCAAGGTAAGGGGGGTAAGGGTTTATGTTGCTGACGGTCAGACCTCCTTGGCCATCGTCAAGGTATCACCGGGGAGAATACTGGAGGCTTTTTCCCCTGATTAGAGGGTTGAGACTGCACGTCAGGAACAGCTCCTTCCACCCAGAGCTCGTGATTGACATAGCCAAGTTCATGAGGGAGGGGAAGATAAGCAGGAGGGTCGAAATCGCGGATGACTGAATCATGTTGGTAAACCTGAGGCCCAAGGAGCTCTGGGGAAGGAGGGTTAAAAGTCCCCCAGGCCCCGCAGGTCTTCACGCATTTTGATTAGCGATAACGCGGAAGAAGCGACTTAGAGAATAGAAGGTCGTATTTTACACAACTGCGGGGGATCAGGAACTGCAAGGAGATATAATACACGTTGATCTGGAGGGAGTCCTAGACTACGAGGAAGTGAAAGTAGACCTGATATCCCTCCAAGACATAGCTTTAAAGCTACCATATATATAACGTCAGCATCCTCTTGTCCAGGAAGACGTTAAGAGTTACTATCGTGGACACCGTAACTACGAGGAATGAACTGGAGGAGATGTGATCCATGGGCGATAAAATCTGGACTGAGATTTACATGCAGGAAGTCAGAGAACCCCTCAAGCTCCTGCACTTACTCAAGGAGAGCTATTTCGATGAATATCCAAAATCAAGGTGATGGCACAAGACGACAAGTTTTCGGTGTATGTGGAGCCACGGGAGATGAGGAAAATCCAAGGGGACATCTCCTCGTTATGATTGGGTTAGTCAGATATTCTTTCGACTTGTCCTAACAACGAGATAAGAGCTTTTGAGAGACTAGGTCAACACCACGTAATCCCGCGAATTAACTGCAACGTAATTTCCCTATCACAATCCGAGAGGGCAGTTCACATAAGAAAAGGATGAAGCCAAGTGTCGAGGAGAGTAATTACTCTCCAAGGAAGGAGAAACTGGGACGCAGAATGGGATAACACCCGGGTAACACAAGGGGTGAAACCAGCTCTAGAGGAAGTGGACACGTTAATGTTGCCATATACTACAGGGAGAGCAACCAATACCAGAGGGGAACTGCCTCCACTCCGTCAATTTCTCCCCTGTAGCTCCACGTTATCAGGGTCATCTTTTCAGGGTTAAGTTGTTCCTTCGCTTTCCTCAAGGCTTTGGTCTCCCTCTCGTCCACCTTGTCTTGGGCGTACGTCACTTGTATCAACTCCCTTGCCTTGAAATTTTCTGAGACTACGAAGTCGACCTCAGCCCCTGTGGCCTTCCCGTATTCCTTCCAGTAAAAAGTGTCGTAGCCCCTCCTCCTTAATTCCAGGAAGACTACGTTCTCCATTGCCTTAGAAATGGAGGACTCGTAACCTAGCCCCATGGGATACCCAGTGTCAACTATGTACACCTTCTTGGGGTTGACCTTCCTCTTTCTTTCGCTTTTTTCAAATATTTCTACAGGAAAATAGAAGTAACTCCCCTCATCGATGCTCAGCATTTCAATCAGTTTCTCCTTGCTCAGCGGCATTTCCCCCTTTAGCGTGTTGTACAACTTGTTCACCGAGAGAAGGGTAGAATAGCCAGACACGAGGGCCCTTGCCACAGCATCCCCCTGAGGGGTCCCACCCATGTCCCTTACCACCACCGAATCGAAATAGGACTTGAGGATCATCTTCTTCATGTTCAAGTCCCCCTCTAGCGCGACAGCAGGGTAACCACCGAAGGTTAGGTACTCCCTGAGGAAGGAGAGGAGCTTCCCCCTCTCCTCGGAGTACATGACCTGCTCTCTGTTCACCTTTATCCCAAGGAAGGTTAGATACTCCCTGAAGCTCAAGGGGAAAACCTCAAAGTTCACGCTCCTACCCCTTAGTTCTTCCGCTATTTTCATGGGAGTCAGAGACGAGGACGAGCCAGAGAGATACACCTTGGCGTTAAGCCTCTTCCTGAACCAGGAGCCTTAGTCTTTCACCGACTGGATCTCGTCCAAGAAGAGGTACTTTGGCGCCTTTCCAGTCAGTTCCCTGAAGGCCACTAGCATGTCGTCGAGATCTTCCACCTTTGTACCCCTGAGCCTTGGGTGTTCCATGTCAACGTAGAGGATCTCGTCCTTCTGGGCTAAGCCACCCTGAAGTATCCTCCTCATAGTATCGTATAATAGGGAAGTCTTTCCTCCCCTCCTTCCACCGGTCACAGTAACTATCAAGTTTGGTTCTAGCGGGAGTTTCAATTCCCTTTCCTTGACTTCGGGAACCCCGTAACTTAAGAACTCCGAGATGACGTACTTGAAGTCTTCACTCCTCACAGGATAAGTTAACTGGAAAGATATAAATTAGTGACTACCACCTTTATGGGAAAAGTGGTCTTCTCTGGAGACCAGTTTTATGAGAAACTAAACCTGATGACTATAGCGTACTTAGTCCTCGCGTCACGCAGACGTCCTTAGTCGTTACGGTCAGAACTGCAACCGCGATGAACGACCCTAAGAAGTAAGCGATGAGTGCACTTATTTGTTTGTGTGCATAGGTGTATACTATTTATATACACATATATCCTTTCTCTGTCTCTTGGATTAGCGCGACTGCTTCGGCGAGAGATAAGCAACAGTTAAATGATGGATGTTAACCCGAATCGATGAGGAAATCTTCGGAGAGAGCAGTGTATTTGTTTCTTTACGTGTGTAAACTTCCATCGTCCTCTAAAGGCAAGGTCCAACATCTTTAATTAGTTACCTAAAGTAATTATCAATGTTTTTGAGAATAGGAAATGGTAACGACGTGGAGAATTTCTGCACACAACGAAGAGGTAAAAGAACGATAAGAATGGAATCCCTTTAGTTGTCATGTTAAAATTCACTCTAACATATAGTAGGAAACTCCTCTCTTTTTAGAGAAAAAATTAAATAAATGTTATTATATACGATATCAAGGCTTCTTATTACTTTATTTTCAATATTTTTAAAAATAATTACTAATGTAAATTACGTTCTTTTTTATCTTGTTTGGTTCACTCGTTGGAAAAAAGAATATAACGGAAGTTGTTCACTTTCTTCTCCTCAATACTACTGCTACCACGATCGCTATTGCGATAATAGAAGCTATCAAGAAGGGAAGGTATTGAAGGGATGAGTATGACGTAAATTCAGCTACTGATCTAGCTCCAAGAGAGTCAACTGCAACTACGGTTACGTTGTTCTCACCTTGTGCCAGAGTTAAGGTGGTTGGAGGAGAAGAACCTTGATAGATCTTTTCACCGTTAAGGTAAACGTAATATGTCACATTTCCTACTCCTCCCGTGATGGAGTATTGTAAAGACGCATCGTGGTTGGTGTAGAGGAAACTGTTAGTCTCCTGATGTGTCACTGAGAGTATAAGGTGAGGTTTCACATTTACTGTGAAGTTGTAAACCTTGGTGAAGCCTACGGAATCTGTTAACTTCACCGTGATTTCAAAGGTTCCTGCTTTGGTTCCATTGAGGGTAAACACGCTTCCCTGGAAAGTGGATCCTTGGAAGAGCCACGATATTGTATAGGGTGGAGTTCCTTCACTCACGTTAACCTTCTCCATGACGGGGATTCCCACCTCGTCCTCCTGATAGATAAAGTTCAGGATGGGATCAGGGTTTACATTCACGGTCTTGGAGAATGACGTGACGAAGCCCAATGAGTCTTGTACTATCGCTGTAACGTTGTAATTACCCTCGGAGTAGTTCAGCACTATTGACGTTCCGTGACCGACAACCTTTCCGTTGACTAGCCAAGTGTAGTTGTAGGGCGGAGTTCCAAGGGAGGCTATAGCATCCTCAGAGACGGCCACATGAGCGTCAGTAACGTTCTCACCTTGTACCTCTACCTTGGGATCAGGGTTCACGATCAAATGACCCGTAAAAGACGATGACTGTCCCAATCCGTCGGTCACAGTTAAGGTGTAAGTGTAATTACCTGAGGCTAGATTAACTTGTGCTATTCCACTATAGTTTCCCGGGAAAGGTTCCAGGAAGAGGTAGGACTGACTTCCTCCGTCTGAAGTTAATGTTAGGTTTGCAAAGTATGGTCCCTCGCCTCCGCTCTCTATCCAATTCACTGGGATGCCGAAGTTAGCATCAGCTATGCTTGTTGAGAAGTAAGATTTGAGGCTTGACGTTTGGGAAAGGAAGATATGGGTCATCTTTCCCGTTGTAACTTCCCAAGCACCGTTCACGGGATAAGTGTTAAGGTCATCTGCAGATTCTTCCGTGTCTAGTCCAAAAGGCGTCACATAACGCGGAGAGAAGAAGTGGTTCCCGTCAAGGAAGAACATGTCCAGCGTAGCATTTAGGGAAAGATATTGGGTGAACTCACCGTTACCTTCACCGCCGAAAACCAGCTCTGCGTCATAAGCGTTCCCACCCCCAGTTGCATTATAACCTGAAACCAACATGTATGACCCGTCGTTAGGTATTAGGACTGTCACGTTGTCGTACCAGAAGGTGCCTGAGGAGTTGGTGAAGCCGAAGTGCACCGTGAAGGAAGTGGAATTTGACGTTACGTAATCCATTAAACCTAGGGAGAGAGGCAAGGAATAATTATAGGTAGATGTTCCGAAGGCGTAGTATTCCTGCAACCCGTCTAGGTAGACCGATCCTTCTCCGCGGATCAGGTTATTATTAAGCTCACTTGAAATTGAGGTAAAGTTCCACACGTTGTCCTCCACGTAGTAGGTTTGTTCCCTCGTGTTAAAGCCTATCACGTCTTGAGCCCAGTATTGCTGACTTCCTGAGGGAGTATTCACTTGGATCACTGTGTTCAGCTGTAGTGAAGCACCGTATCTAGATGTTCCGTTTGGAGGAGTTGCATTGAAAGCTGATATGGAATAGAGCTTCACGTAACCGAAAGCCTCAGTGAAGTTCTGAATGAAAGGTACCAAGCTGTTTCCTTGAGGTTGTACACCTATGTCAGCTATACCTGTGGGAGCTTTCTGTCCCACGATATAGAGGTTGCTTATCAATGCTGTACCAGAGGACACGTTGTTGTAAACTATAAGGTAAAATTCTCCGGTCTCGTTGAGCCTTTCTGTGACTATTCTACCTTGCTGATGAAGAATTACGTCATTGAAGTTTCCAGACGAAGGAAGCTGAGACGAAATCATTACGTAAACTGTTGAGTTTGAAATTAACATGATGCTAACTCCATTTGTACTGTTAAATTGAAAGTCATCGTAGTAACCTTGAGGTAGAGTAATCCCGCTGTAAAATACAGTCCCTTTGGGCTGGTTCGCCTGATACATGGAGTCTATGCCTGATTGACTCACGTCATGCATCGGCTCTGAAAAACCTAGTAAATTAGCAGAAGATGTAAAAAACAAAAATAGAAAAATCATGATAAAGATTCTTTTCATGAGATGAAAAAACACTATGACATTTAAAAGAGTTTCCTTATTACATTCTCCTGTCTTTAACATTCGAATTATGTAAGATTTAGTTAAAGCTTACGAGGAAGAGAAGGACGCTAGGATTAAGGAGAGGATTCTTGCGGTGAAGCTGCATGTGGTTGACGGTAAATCGGAGAGAGAAGTTTCGAAAATGCTGAACAAGGGTTATTCCACAATAAAATTGTGGGTTGGCAAGTACAAGAAAGAAGGTCTTGACGGACTAAGAGATAAACCTAGATCAGGAAGACCGACAAAAGCTGAGGAAGAAAAAATAAAACAAATACTAGAAGACCAGCCTCAAAAATACGGAATACAAGAAGAGTACTGGACAATGAGAACATTCAAGATAGCACTACTACAACAAGGAATAGAGTACAAGAAATCAAGACTATACGAGATAGTTCACGAACTAGGATACAATCTAGTAAAACCTAGGCCTACTAACGTTCAAGCAAGAAAGGACATGTAGGAAGACTTTTTTTAAAAAAAATAAAGGAATTGGAAGAAGAGGCTCTCTTCTTTCTAGACGAGAGTAGGGCAGTAATTAGTACGGCAATTAGGAAGGTTTTAAGATCGGTAGTAAGCCCGTAATGCACGTCAATATAGGTTTTTCTTCGGTTCACGTTTTTCTCGCTATAAACGCGTGGACCGGTGAAGTAGTTGTTGGTATATTTAGAAGACCTAATTCTGAGTCTCTTAAGTACTTCTTGAGGTACTTTAAGAGACGTTTTGGTAGTGGGAGGGTCTACATGGTTATGGATAATTATTCTCCTCACAAAACCAAGGGTACGCTTGAGGTTTGTCGTAGGAAGGGCATTCATCCCATATTTACTCCTCCCTACTCGCCTGAGCTTAACATGAGGCAGTCTTCAAGCCCCTCAAGGAATACATGAGCAATAAAGTATTTCACTCGATAGATGAAGTTGTAAATTGTATTAAGCAGTTCTTTGAGGAAAATAAGTATAAGTTTAATCTTAATGCAATAACATACTTAGAATTAGATAAAATTGAGGTCTAAGAACTTCCCTGAAATACTAGCGTAGGATATTTCCTTTACTGTTATAATACTAAGTTCTTGTTGCATGATGTTAACTACCTTCAGCCCCTAGAAAAATTCGCTACAACCTTCCACTCGGGGTTTTTGTCCCCTCTTGTTAGACCGTTCTAGGGGCGTCACAGCCAGCCTCACGAATAGGGTTTAATCCCCTTAGTGTCCTTGGGCTTATGTTGTTTTCCCATTGTCAGCTTATTTGTTTTACTCTCGTAATACTCGTTCTTATCTCGTTCCTTAGTGTTGCGTGAATTTCCCGTGGAAGAGTTTCCTTCTTAGTTAGCTAATGGAATTTTACTTAAATATTTATATATCAATTTTAATTTCTGACAATCATTAAAAATTTTATAGAGAGAACTTTCTTATAAAATCTCTTAATAGGAGTAAGAAAAGTCAGACTATTTCTCTTTCTCTTTTATATTCTCGATAATTTTAAATAAGTTCTCTACTACTTCTCTACCTTTAGGTGTTATTTCCACTATACTAATTATCCCCTTTAGCGAGAAAGCCTTTTTGTACTTTATCAGTTCCTTATCTGCAAGGACTTGTAAGTTTACGTAAAGCGTATTCTTCCTTAGAGAAGTAAAAGCTAACAGTTCACTGAATGTGAGTCTACCATAGATGTAAAGAATAAGGAGTATACTAAGCCTGACGCTCGTAGTTAATGAGTTTTCCTTCAGTAAATCCATGATCTCCTTAAGTGCTTTTACTTTTTTCTCATCAGTCATCCTTATTAGCCTCCACTAGATCGCTCATGGAGAGTGCGAAGAATATTAACCATAGAATTCCGAAGATATAATCTATAGTTACTGAAGCAAAGTAGAATAGGGTATTTTCGAATATATAATATAAGTAGAGGGAGGAGAACGTAATCGGTATTAGATTCAATGTATAGATTGCAATCTTATCATAGAACTTTCCCTCAGTAATTCTAAACTCATTTGTGAATAAGAATTTATAAAGATTTCTTTCAACAATTATAAATAAGGGTACGGAAGCCATTATGAATAGAAATAAGAGAGGTTTAAAGAAGTAGGAAAGAAATATAAAAAGGTACGTGCTTACACTTCTTATAACATAAGATCTAACGTAAGTTTTTCTAAATTTTATTTCACTAGTTATACTGTTTTTGTAAAGTAATAGGTAACTCCTAATTAGTACGTAGAATATCTTTGCGGTATAATAATTAGGTATAGACATAAGGACTACGATAAGGAGAAGAACATAAAATTGCGGAATTAGTGAGTATAACAATGGAATAGCAACTGTTAAAGAGAGTGAGTAAATACTCCACATTAGATAATACATTGCCATTGCTTTTCTTCCTTTGCGTAACAGAAACTTGTAAGTTTGTTTCTTTGCCTCACGGATAATATCAAGCTCATTGCTCATTTAAAATTCACTCTTTTTTCTACTATTTAAACTGATATCTCAGTTCATATTTTTGAATTCAGTTCAATTCTTTGAACAATTTTAATTAATTATATATGCTGGTTCCTACATTATCATGATGATCGAGTACCAAAACGTTACAATAAGCTACTGGAAATGGGACGTAATAAAAAACCTCACTGCTAAAATAGCTGGGAAAGTATTCATCATAGGTAAAAATGGTTCTGGGAAGACAACATTAATTAAGGCTACCGCAGGCTTACTCCCATATAAAGGCTCGATACGCATTGAAGGAAAAGAGGTAAAAGAAATTAAGAACTATCTAGGCTTAGCTACAAACTTGGGAGAGGTATATAACCTAGGCTATACTATTAACAATATATTGGACATCTACTCAGAGGAAATGAACGTGGACAAGGGGTTATTTTCTGAACTTTTGAAAGAGGTAGACTTAGACATTAATTTGAACTTACCGCTCTTTAGACTATCAACCGGTCAATCTCTGCTAGTTCGCAATATTCTGGCTTTCTCGTCAAAGCCAAAGATTATCTTACTCGACGAACCCTTTGAAAACATAGATCCAGCGAGAAGAGCAATAGTAGCGGAATGGATAAAGAAATTCGGAGAAGAAGGGATAATTACAACTCATAATCTTGATATTTTAGGCAAATTCCCAGACTATAAGCTTTATATCTTATCGGACAGCAAACTTTTCAGTCCTATATTGGTCAAGGATTTTCTAGAGTCTTCTGTAGTAGAGGGAGAAAGAGAAGATGCTATTTTAACGCTTCAAGTATCTGGTAAAAAGGTTTCAATAGTTAAAGGTAAAGAAGGAACGAAAATAGGCTCGTTAGGCACTATAGATAGACTTTACGGGGTGTGAAAATGAAGAATTTGTTCATATCTTATGTAAAAAGACTTACGATGAAGGTCAATTTGAGCTGGGTGTTAGGTTTTTTAGCATTCTGGAGTATTCTTTCAATGTTACTTATTAACGTTTATAAACCTTCTGACCTCAGAGAATACTCACTTTATGTTTCTTTAGGTTATAGTTCAACCACGTTAATAGCCCTTTCCACATTCGCAATAGGTGTGGCATTTGCAATATTCTTCAACACACAAGCTTTACCGTTTATGTTTAAGTTCTCTAAATTAACACCACCTAAATACATATTAGCCTTCTATTCAGCAAACCTTATAGATGCTGAAATTATCGGCATATTTTCAATGTTAGTATTCATAATGCTCACTAAGTTAGAGGGCACTATTGTCCTACCGTCAAACCCCGCACTTTTAATAGTAGGTGTGTTCTTTGAAGGATTACTCTTAATCTCTTTAGCAGTTCTTATTGAACTATTCTCTCTGATTAAAATAAAGATACTACAATACTCCCTCTTCTTGCTCTACATTCCAATGTTTATAGTCATAGCCTCATACTTTCTTTATATAGTATATCCTTACAGTAACCCTATAGTAGACTATGCAAATCCGTTTTTATCATCAATGCTTTTGACTGCATATTCCTATTACGGCAATACTTTACCCGTAAGTGTGCCGGACTATAGTTCTGAACTCTCACTTCTCTATTTATTCCTCGGAATCTTTCCGTGGATTATAGTACTAACTGTAGTTGATATACTTATGCTAAGAAAAGTATATCTAAGGCAAGTGGAAGAACAAAGAATGTTCTAAAACTTTTAAATAGATTCGTCCTCTATTCCTCCTATTACTTCAAGTATATTTTCCTAGACATTAATATCTTTTTTCCTAATATATAAAATAACAAAGATTTCATGAGCAATTATTGCCGGTATAATGGAGTCAGATACGATAACACCTATGCCATTTACTTTCTCCATATCTAAAGCATAATTAACGCATAATCTTACAAGATTACTTAGTAGTTCAAAAAAATGAACTAATAGCCGTAATTAAATATTAGAATCTACGAAAAAAGTATTGGGGATATTAACTATGAAAATAACAAATAAAAACGAGGTTAAAACTACCTCTAGTAGTATTGAAGATAACATCGAAGTAGAATTAGCTCCTGGTGCATGTACTACAACAGACATACTTTCGTCATCTAGTTCGTGTTGCAGTAGTGGTAATGTAAGAATAGAAAACACATCAAAGAAAAAATAGAATTATCAGACCCCACATAGTCACGTGATAGATATGGCTAAGAGACCTCTAAGAATTATAGTAAATCAAATATATTCTGCTTTAAAGGATGGTCCGTTAAAAGCAAGTGAACTTAGAGAAAGAACAACAGCTTACGGTTGTTTTTTTGATTTTGCAATAAGTTATCTCCTAACTTACGGAATAATTAGGAAATACGTAAAAGATAAGGAGGAATATTTTGAGCTTACGGAATTTGGTAAGAATTTGCCTACGGATCCAGATAAGTGGATATCCGAATGGATTAATGAATGGTGGGTATGGATAGGTTGGTAAAGTAAAATTTTTATGATTTAACAACCATATAATGCTAAGCATAGAAAGTCTTAGTTTATTTATCACAAAATATATACCTATATTATATATCAAGGAGGTATCCATAAAATGATTAAATTTATCGTATTTATCAGTAGTTATTTAATTCTTGTGACAATGTGGACTTTAGGTAATCTTATTATTCATAAAATGAGTGTGTCCATAGTGTAGCCACTAAGCTATTTATATTTCTTTTTTAACATCTTGTAATATTCTAATTTGTTGTTAATTCTCTAAATAAAGAATTAGTATTTAATAAGTTTATAGCTTAATAACTATACCAGTGAGATACCCAAATAATATTTAGTAATAAATTTAAAAACTCTTAATCATTAAGTTATTTGTGAAATTAAAGATTCACATGGAATGGGGAACTTGACCCATTAAAATACTGCGCCTCAGTTTATGGAGCTCAGGGTTTTGAGGCTGATTACGTCGGAGTTGTATGGGGAAGGGACTTAATATGGAGAAACAACGGTTGGACTGTGAACTCCGATGCAATAACTGACTACGTAGGCGGAAAGGAGTCTTTAAAGAGGATTGCTAATAAGGACGAAAAGAAGGCATTGGCACTTCTTAAGAATAGGTATTATATAATGCTAACAAGAGGATTGAGAGGGGTTTACGTATTTTTCGAAGACAGGGAGACTTCTAATACAGTAAAGTAGTCGATAGAAAAACCTAGTGACGATTAGCTAATTGCGCAATTGAGACGCTGTAAAACTGTTTGCATTTTTAGGATATTCAAGCTTCTTGGAAGAAGCCTGATAAGTTTCATAAAGAAAAGCTAAACCTTATATTCTGTTAATAACTTAGAGGCTATTTCTTCTCCCTCTTTAGTTAATTTTACGACTGTTCTAGTTTTCATTCAATTTCTATACAGCTTCCTCTTGAGATAATCTCTTTATAAGAAACGTCTAAAAATCAACTAATTAAGAACATACTTAAGGTATAATAATACTATTTAAATAGAAAAAAGAGATATTTCATTACTACTTCAAAGATAATTTATCAATTTTAAGGCAGAGTATTATTTTTATCTTATATTATAATTTAGAAATAATGAAATTTAAAATAGTCCAAATATAGCACAAACGGCCCGTTGAGGAAATCTATAAATGAAAATAAAAGGCTTAAAAATAAAAAGAGAATTAGATTAAAATATAAGAAAATATATAACAAAAAAACTACATAAAATCTTCTTTATACAGCCTTGTACCCGAAAAGTTTCTCGAGGTAGGCTTGTTCCCATCTATCCTTCTGTAGCGTATAGTCCCTCTTAAGCTGTGGGTCCTTTGTTGGTTTAGGAGGTTGAACTGTCAAGTCAAGTTGAAACTGCAAACTCCAACTCTCAAGCTTCCCCTCAAGATTACCCATGTAAGCCCAACCCACGAACGCGTATTGGACTGGTAACTTCTCAGTCAACCCCTCCATCTCCATGATCTTGTTAGACGCGAACATTGCGCTTTCAAAGGCTATCTCTTGGTTCTTTGGGAACGGAAGTTTAGCAGCGTCTCCAGCAGATAAAATATCGTCATACTTAGGATGTCTCAAGTCTTGGGGAGACCGTACATCAATGAAACCTTTACCTAACCCTGCCTCTTCCACGAACTTTGGAGCTCTATTAGGTTCTAGCAGAGCTAACACAGTGTACTTATACTTTTCACCGGATTTAGTGACAACGTAGTCTTCTCCGATCTCTGACAACTCTTGGTTAGTAGCCAATTGAATACCAGCCTTCTCGTAGGTCTGTTTTAACACGTCCATTATGAATGGAGGTTGAGTCTTATCGTTAGCATCAATGTGAACTATGTTGAACTTACCTCTCACCCCCCTATTTGAGAGGACAGTGTGAGCCAGCATTGCCGTCTCCGTTGGTGCTGGAGCACATCTGTAAGGAGCCTTAGGCGCATAAATCACCACAGACCCTTCATTGTCACTCCAGAGCTTGGATTTGAGCACGTTAACCTTTCCCGGGTCATATACGTTAGTGTTCTTCCACCACCACTTGTCATATCCTACAATGTCAGAGCCGTCAAATACTATTCCTGGGGCTAGAACTAGATAGTCATAACTTACCTCACCTACCTTGTTACCGAAGGTTGATTCTGCAACGTAAACTTTCCTGTTATCAGGATCCACCTTGTTTACGTTTCCTGTCATTACTTTTATACCCTTGCTGCCTACGTTTTCATAGCCCCTGATAATTCTTCCGTATTGTTGCTCCCCGGTCAATAGCAGAGCCTACTTGGACCTGATATATAGAAGTCCTCCTTGTTTATAACCGTGATCTCCGCCTTATCCTTCATCTTTTCGGATAAGGTGTTCGCTACTCCCATTCCTGCAATTCCTCCTCCAACCACAACTATCTTCTTTTTCGCCATATGTTAAACTGGCTTTCAAAACTATTTAGAATTTCTCTGGGTAAATGTTATGACGAAAACTTAAATTCGTCCAAAAGATAATTAAGACATTTAAACGATTTCGAATACATTTATAAGTAAAATTCAATGATTAAAGAATTTTAATTAAAGTATAGCAGTTTC
The DNA here is from genome assembly GCA_032834875.1 of Sulfuracidifex metallicus DSM 6482 = JCM 9184. NCBI lineage: Archaea > Thermoproteati > Thermoproteota > Thermoprotei > Sulfolobales > Sulfolobaceae > Sulfuracidifex > Sulfuracidifex metallicus. The sequence continues at coordinate 1,022,096 of CP135238.1, read as the reverse complement.
CCTACTTTCTCTCGGAAGTAATGACTTTCTGGTTTCTCTAATGTGGTATTCAAGTAAGAGATCTCATGTCTGAACATAAAGAAAATTAACGTCTATTTTCGCCGGAGACTTTTAGTTGACTTGCATTTTGTAATCATATCGATTCAAACAGAATTATATAATATAATTTACTATCTAAAATTTTTTTAATCTATATATTAATAAATATTATGAATACTTTTAAAAGTATTTAGAAAAACAGTCACATAAGAATAATATTTTTAATTTTTTAGTTGATAAGCATAACCGATTAACATATGATTGAAATCTAGGTCTATCAATACTAACTATAAAACGCCAATAGTTAGCGAAGCTCACATAAATCTTCTGACACAAGAGCTTTTGATCTCTTTATCCGTGTATAGTTTACATTCACACCCACTACATCTACTTTTCTTTAAGTTGAATTAATAACAGAAATCTTTACATATTACATAGCTTAAGCGTATAACCTTAAGCTATTTCAGTTAAATTGTTAGTGTTATCCCCACAAAGATAACATATGTCTAAGATATCCCTTCTACTGATGAATTTCAGGTAGAGTATGGAAACGGACTTAATGATTGTTTTGAAATAATTGAAATAGTATAAGTTTGACTAAAAATAATAAAATAGGAATAAATGACACGAACTATTATTGTTTATCTTATTTTCATTCAAAGAAGAAGAGAAAATTTATAAAGGTTTAGGTCGAACATGCACCAATTAGGACTATTGCTTCAAAAGCTAGGAGGACTAATCCTATAAAGAAGTTTAGTGTAGGAACTATAAGGGAAAAGAAGTGTTTCTTCTTCAGGAAATAAAGAGAGAACAATAAAGCGTAGACGGAAGCACTGAAATCTACGTAAAGCATTGTAGAAAAACCGGGGTAAAAGACCTTTTCATAAAGAGCCATAAATAGACCTACGTCTAGTACCCATGATAAGAAGAAAATCCCTACGTAACTCAAAGCCCTAAACCATGGCTTTTGAATTAAAGACATATAGAGAATGTAAGAAAAAAGGATTTTATTTCTATATGACTAATCTTGACATTAAGCTTTGATAATGACATGGAAGATACGTCGTTTTTATGATTTTTCAGCACAAGTTCTACTTAGAAGGCTCTTCTTTCTCAACTCATTTAAACGCTAACACAGAAGTGATAATCAGGATCACTAGGAAGATTGCGTCCCTCTTCGCTATATTCCTTCCCATAGTCGAAATCTCTTTTGTAGACTTTAATTTATCCCCTGGATTTAGGAACCGAATGGAAGGTTCAATCAAGGAAATGAGAAGGAGAGGACTGTCTAAGCTAAGGTAGATTAGCATTGATACAACAACCATCCATACAATTGATGTAACCTTCTTATCAAGGTTCCTGAAGGGTATCTTATACTCCACGTAAAGCGCACCAGTGAGAATATATAATATCCAGTAAACATCAGGTAACAAAAATGGGTTCTCCACGAAATTTCCCCACACGAGGGAGAGCGATACCACAAAGGTAGTACCCATAACGTTTCCCAGCATAGTGTTTCTCTCTTTGAAAAGAAGAAGGGAAAGGAAAAGCGAAAAGACGGGCACAACCATGAGGGGAGATATCATGAAAATGTATGGAACTCCAGCCACTATAGCTAATCCAGCATCCGTCCACCTCATTCTGAGGGACATCACCTTGGGCTGAAGGTACTCCAACACAGGGAGGTTTATCAACACGACGGGAAGCAGAAGGAGAGCCCTTTCGAAGTTGACGTGAAAGGGAACTAGGGACACTATGTATGAGAAAATTCCTACGAAATATAATGCGTGATTCCTTATCTTAATCTTCAAGAGTCACTCCCTCCTGCTTGGATTTGATGTCTTCAACAAGGTATCAATGCCTTGTTTTATATCGGTTTTTATAATATTATAATTTCCGCTGTGTATAATCTTGCTCATACCTTCCGATGATATATCTCATTTTATTAGCAGGTTAATTAAGGAATTCAGAAATTTAGAAATGTCGACCTTCTCACTTGAGTAACTACCCGGGAGAATACAATTGGATGGAACTCCTCCTCGTTACCGACTTCATCGTTATTAAGATCTTAGTTCTGGTTTTTACGCTTATAAAATATCTTAAGGGATAGAAAACTCCACCAAGGTGAGAATCTACCTTCCCTATCTTCCTTCGAATGTAGTCCAAAACTTAGTTGTTAATAGTCGAGTATACATGCATGTCTTTTCCTTCTTTGAGGGCAGAGGAGTTTCTGTGGGCATAATGGATAAGGTTACACATGCATACCATAGGGTATAAACATAAAAATGACTAACAAGAAGAAAAAAATCTAAAGAAGACTAATAAAAATAGATAATATTTCTTTAAAAAAGTGAAAAAACAAAGAAGCTTAGATTTGTAACGTCGCTTTCTTCTTTTGTGACTTAGCTCTGCTGTGTCTTTCTAGTTTCCATTTTTTCTAGAGAATTCTTGAATAATATTTCGTATGAAACGGCAGTTACTCCTCCCATAGCTAGAATCCCTATGAGAACAACCATAATTGCTCCGGCTTCAAGCATGGATGGGTTGGTTAACAACAATGATGCCGGTATACCTCCCTTTACAGTGTCCACCAGTATATTACCCTCTGTGAATAGCCCGAACATCATTCCGCCTAAGAACGTGAGCGTGAATACCCAAGCTTGTTTGAAAGGTAACATGTCGTGGGTAGACAAGTAAAGTACTATGTAAAGCGACACAATATAAATCCAGAAACCAACGTTTCCAACTGCGTTTTGGAAAACTAAAGGTAACCAAAGGTAACTGCTAGCGAGGAAGAGCACGTTAGCTAAGCTCAAGGATAACGCACCTAAAGCGAACCTTTCCTTGATTCCATAGAAAGCCACCGTGAAGAAGACTACGTACATTACAACGCCTAAGAAGAACACCCAGTTAAACGCGTTAAATATCATGGTCATATATTCTGGGTAAAAGACTTGAACTCCAGGAGAGTTATGCATAACCACTGAGAGCTGATGATTCTCCAACACACTTGCCACAGTGGAGAGCGGTAAGCTTAGCCCTATCCCATAACCGCTGAACACTGAGGTGAAGAGACTGTTACCTATGAGAGCTACAATTAATGCAAATGGAGTTGCAAGCAACAGATACTTTTTGGAGCTTTCGTCCTTCTCAACGGATTCGGCTCCTTCAGCCGACCCTATAAGGTAATGATGGAAAGCCAAAATCACTATAAGAACCATGAGAAGTCCGAACAGAGCCTCACCGGTTGCGAACATAACAGGAGCAAAGAGTCCGTCCAATGAAACCACAAGGTAAACTAGCGATGTTGCAATTATAGCCCATATTGAACCTACAACCAGGTTCATCTTCTCCTTGTACTTATCAAACTTGCACACTGGCAGCATAACAAGGGAGCCTACTTCCATCATGAACATGGCGACGAACCAGGAGAGTGGAACGAAGAACAGTAAAACGTAAGGATTCATTTTATCTCACCCTTATCCTTCATTTCTCCTTTATCCTCAACGGTACTCCCCTGTATAGACGTCCTAGGGGCCTGCAGTCTTTACGGATACATCCAATTCATTTTCGCTGATCTTAACGTCCTTGCTCACGTCCCTTCCCATGAACAACTTCCTTAGCATATAAAGAGTTCCCAACACTGCAAGAACTAGAGCTGCCATGATTGCTATTCCTATTGGCAGAACGTCGGGATTGTTGTTGAAACCCTGAGTGGTAAGCATTCCAGCTTGTATGGTATATAAACCGCTTGAGGTCTCCTCCATAGGTCCCCAGATGACGAAGGGTTGTCTTCCTGTCTCAGCTGCTACCCATCCAGACTCCCACGCTAAAAGTTGAAGCCATCCCACAACTAGTGCAACGTATAGAGGAAGCTTCTTCTCTAGCGGGTTGTCAAGACCAAGGAAGCCGAAAGCCTTCTTCATCCTGGGTAGCCTGAAGAACGTGAAAGACGCCAGAATCCAGAACACTAGGGCACCAACAATTCCAAGAGTTGCATGAAGGTCGTAAGCGTCATGAGATATCCACCATATTGGGTCCTGAACTGCTTTTACGAAGCTAGAGTAACCTAGCACTACAGCGTTTGGGTTCGGAGGCCAAGTGGACAATAGACTCAATACACCTGGTATGGAAATTGGACCCACAGTCATAGGAACTCCTGCACCGGTCTTCATAACTCCCTCAAGAGTAGCTAGCTTCAACGGTTGTTCGGAATAAAGTACCTTTCCAGCGTTGTCTCCACTCCAACCAAGGAGGAAAGCGTCAAGAGAAGCAAGGAAGAGTGAAAGCTTAAGTCCTCTATTGTAGTACTCGTTCTGGTCTCGATTTAGTTTACTGAAGAGCTTCCTGAAGGCGAAGTATCCCGTTAAACTGCCGAAGCCAACAAACCATGCGCCTGCTATTACCATTGGGACCTCGGCGCTTGCTGCAGGAGGCCACAGGGAAGCTATGGGATTCACATCGGTTATCTTCCCCGTAGTGACGAACTCCTCCACGTTGAAACCGTTAGGAGTATTCATCCATGAATTCACCAACACTATCAACACGGCTGACATGGTGGAACCAACTCCCACCATGAGCCCAAGTACCATGTGGGCAGTCCTGCTTAGTCTGTCCCATCCGTACAAGTAAAGCGACAGAAATATTACCTCTGAGAAGAAAGCCATTACCTCTATCTCGAAGGGTAGGATGTCGACTTCGTTCACAATGTACATCCATCTATACCAAACTGTTATGAACTCTACTGCGATTGCTGCGCCTGCTGCTGAACCGACAGCGAACAACACAGCCATGACCACGGAAAACCTCTTGGCTAGAGCCATGTAATAGGGATCGTTCCTCTTATAAGCTAAATACTCAGCAGTAACGATGAATATAGGCAAAGAGATAGCCCAGTAAGTGAACAGCATATGAGTTCCCATTGTGAATGCAGCCAGCACTCTATCGAACACGAATAAACCCATTTTCTTTCACCATCTCTAAATTTAGTAAAAATGAATTCGTCATTATAAACTTTTAAAATGATAACACGTTGAACTTGAAGGTAATTTATCCTGTATTAGTCCTACGTCTTTCTGAAAAATTTTTGATTAAGTATACAAAGATTATTTAATTCATTTCTTGAGGTGAGTTACCTTAATTAACTAGATAAAATTAAACTAGGAGATCAATATTATTTTTAATAGAAACCAAAATTTATAGAGAAGAAAGTAATAAAAATCTATAATGAGAAATAGTTATATGTTGTTGCAATGCAGGAGCTATGTTATCAGTTGAGAAGGGAGAAGATAGAGAAAGCCGGTTTGGTTATGTTGAACAGGGAAGAGTTCAGGAAAATAATGGAGAACGAGATTTTCATGAAGGTTTTGGCTGAGCCCGATTACAGGGAGCTTAACATAAGTAAGAGCTACTATTACTACGTCTTGGAGAGGCTTGGAAAGGACAAACTAGTGGAGGACGGGAAGGTGAACTTCAAGGTTGCTGTGTCTTACGAATTCGACTACAGAAATGAGATGTTGAAACTGGACCCATTGTACCTAATAGTGAGAAGAGACGTTGTCCACTTGGTTGACCTAAGGAGAGACTGCAGGATAGATTACGCTCTCCTTGCTGAGCTGGGTTTTTCAGAGGATAGAAGTCCCTCATTATGCAGAAAAGTTAGGAGAGCTCTATGCGAAGAGATAAAGCAATATTTCAAGGGTGCTATTCTTGCCTTCTAAACTGTGGATTGTTGGAGGTGCCATAGCCGGACTTGGCTATGTTGTAGCAATCTTCTACTTCCTCCTCTCTAAGAGGGAGCCATATAGATGGTTAGGTCTCACGTTCTTTCTGGGTCCAGTTGGCTCTGTAGTTAACTACTTGATGACAAGGAAGGATGAACGTGACATAGCCGTCACTTCCCTGTTCCTTCTCTACGGGTTCCTAATATGGATTGTTGTGGCTCTAATGATTGGGATCAACCCGTTCTATCAAGTGTGGGGATATGTTCACGGCTGGATAGGGATTTAATGAAATAAGAATCCAATCCCATTAAGTCTCTCTTGAGACTTCTTTGCAGCGAGGCACGAGGATCACCTATAACATCATTTCCCGAATTCACGTAATGAAAAATTAAGCATATAGACAAGATATATGTCAAGACGTGAAGATGGCACGAACTTCATCTTCCGTACTCTTTAATTTAATAAGTTAGAAATTATAAATTACTAAATAATGTTTATACTATGTTACAATCAATATAGAAAAATTTATAAACTTTAAGGAGATAACTCTTGTTATGATAAATGTAGGTCTTTATTATAGAGTAAAGAAAGGTCATGAAGAGGAATTTGAGAAGTCATTTCAAGGAGTCGTCAACTTCCTCAAGGGCTTTCACGGTTTCATTGACGCTAAACTTTACAAAAGGGTTGACGATCCTCAAGAGTACTTAATATACAGCGAGTGGGACTCCCTTGAGACGTTTAAGAAGTTCGTCTCAAGCAAGGAATACAAGGACACCACTGGATACGGTAAGTCTATACTGGAGGGTATACCTAAACATAGGATCCTGCAGGAGATAAACGGATAACTTTTTCGTCATGATTATCTTTACTTCTTTTCTCCTTAACTAATACTAACAATTTTTGATTCGATTAACATAATTCTGGTGTAAGCCCTTGTTCTCCACATATACCTTCATTCACTTTATAGAGACGTTTACCTACTAATTGAGAGTAATGTTTTACTCTAATCTTTACAGAGAAGGGGGGTTAAGGGGGCGGAAAGCCTCGCCCTTTAGGGCGGGGAGGAAGTCAGTTACTTGTTAATGCAAAACGTAAAACGAATAAGTTAACTCCTCTCTAAGTTGCCAAGGGCAGAGTTTTCATACCTTAAATTAATAATTTTAAGGTATTTCAAAGTTTTAATATTAATGTGTCAAAGAACTTTAACATGATGTAATGCCATAATAATAATTTCTCATGTGTATATGTGTATAAAAAATAATACTTTGAATACAGAAAAACTTGATCATAGTTGTATTACCTTAATGAATCATACTTCTACAAGTTTTCTCTCACGATATAGCCCTCGTCTGTATTCAAATGAATGAAAAAGCCTTGTTTTTGCACGTTCTAGAATTTGATGGATTTCCTCGACTTCTCTCTGTAGTTAAGTTAATTCTTTTCATGAGGATTTTCTCACATAGTAGAGGAACTTTCTTTCATCTAATGACCTTTGTAACCTTTCCTCAGAACTTCGGAGGTCTTAGTGTATCAATCAATTGACCGGTATACTTATACATTGAGTTACAGATAAAGAAACTAGCTGCCTTTCTTCTCTGCTTACATGAGGACAGTTAAAGTAAACAATAGAATGAATTTAGGTAATCTATTTCATAAGGCTTTTTGAAATGAAACTTCAACTCCACTTTTCTAAATCGATTTCATGTCTTTTAACGTAAGCCAGATACGAACCTTTTCATGATTGAATGGTTAAATTCTCGATACTATATTGCCCCTTAAATGAACATATAACGTGTGTACAGCAATCTCAATATTTTGCATTCGAAAAAAGCACATAAAAATACTATTAAGTGGAGTGTCACTTAGAGATTGATGACTTAATCGAAGACAGCGGAGGAGAGTAAAGAAAAAGGAAAGAAAGAAAGAAAAAGAGAAAAAATACATAAACATAGAGAAAAAGTATGTTCGCCTATAACCACCAAGCCAATGCCAGAGCCACTAACTGCATTACCGATATGACTAAGAATCCTTCCAGCGGGAATGACAGGAACACTAAGGTGAGCTCTGACGGAATCAACGCTACGCCTAAGTTACTTACAACGCTATACATGGAGGTGGCAAATCCACTGAGGGTAGGGTCCTTCACGTACTTGATTACGGACGATAGCGCTAACGACCAGAAGGCATTGCCGAAGAACCCGTAAAGAAAGTAAGATACAATTAAGACGAAATTTTCAGGTGCAAACAGTAGGGAGTAACTTATAACGATAGCGAACACGAAGGCTAGAAATGCGCTCAAGATCATCCCGCCTTTCACGAACTTCTTTATTTCAAAGATTGGTAATAGTACAGCTGCGCCGAGTCCCGATCCAACGAAGGAAAGGCCTCCTAAAAGGCCTCCAAAAGAAACCGCGTTAGGCACATGATGCACGTTCAAAAGAGTAGACGCAACTCCGCCGAAAAATACGGAGAACGTAGCTATTACTAACCCAACATACCAGTTCCTTACCATTAACGGAGAGAATGAACCTCTCAAGTTCCTGGTGTAGTTCTTAGGATAACCTCTGGTGAATACCAACACCAACGCTAAAGAGATCAGCGACAGCACAGTGGCAAATCCCAGATCGCCTTGCACACCGAAGGTAAGAAGTAGAGGAGAGATGAAGCTTCCAACCCCCATACCTATAAAGAGAATTCCCACGCTTAAACCGGTCACAGTTCTCTGGTTCTTGAAGGAAGATGCTACCGATCCCACGGGCGCTATTGCAAGGGGGTATCCCACAGCTGCCAACGTCTGCATGATAAGGAAGAGGAAGAAGTTGTGAAGGAAAAACAACCTCAAGGTAAGGCCTAAAAAGGTGAAAATGGATGACGCTATAAGCACATTCCTCACCGTGAACCTAGCCGAGATGTAACCTGCAAGTAGGCCTACCAAAACAACTGCATAACCGTAGATTGAGATCAGTAAAATAACTGAAGCGATGCTTACATAAAAATCAGCTGATAGGATGGGAACTAGGGGAGCAATTATGAACCAACCGAAACCTATTGTGAAGAGAAGAAACAAGTAAGGGAAAAGCTTTGGCATGAAAAGGAAAAAATAGATTTCGTCTTATAAAGTTTAGTGTTGAAGAGTGGAAAGCTTATGTAAAACTGAATGGTTTAAACGTGATCACCTTATTTAGTCGCAAGTTACGTTACGATGCACATATAGATAACAAAGGAAGCATTGAACAGATCTATTCGGAGAAAGTTTATTATTTATTGTGTAATAATAACGTAGAGAAATACGACATTAACATTAGGATGTTAAATATAGCTATCTTAGATGTTATGCTGGAAACTTTGTTTGATTGTACCAAAACTTGATGAGATGTCACAAGAATAATGTAAAGATATTGAAGATGTATTAACACAAGTAAACTACCCTCACCCTAAAGGACGTCAGTGAGAAGATGAAAAGGCAAAGATTGATGTTTTAGCGCCGAAGAGAATTCTTGAGAATAGATGTTATGCTAGAGGGCTTTATATAGAAACGAAATTATAAGGAAAGTTGAAAAGAGTGTTGGAGCCCTTTGACTCAAATTCGTGTTTTCTTCAAGGTTTGACCAAGAAAAAAAATGACGATATCTTATGGGCTCAATGTTAGTTAAGATATATAAACACATCTCCTTTTATTGTATATTTTTATTTATATCGTATTTTTCTTCCTCTCCTATTGTCTATACAAATTGAGGTAAAGGGAGAGCAAAGTCTGGTCTTTGAAGGTTTTCAAATACTATCAATTAAATCTTATATCATGTCAGTTATGCAAGAAAAGAGTATTCCAATATAATGTCTAAAACCCTCATTTCACTTCATAGGAGTAAATTATTTCAACTCCCTCTTTCTCTAGTATGTTCTTAATTTCCCTTTCTACGTAATTTGCCACAACAAAGGCTTTCACGGGCTTCATGAATTTAGCTTCCAATAGCTTCCTCCTAATGAGAATCTGTTCTATAACTCCTTCATCAGCGAAATTCTTGACCTCAAATATGTAGACGTGGTCGTTAGTCTCGTAAAAGTCTATTTCAAATGATTTGCCCTTCTCAATTAAGCCCATCTCATCAACCACATTGCCATGTCTAATTTTGCTAATATCAACATGGTGGAGCTTCAAAGCCTTCTTGTAAATGTTAAGTATAGTTTTCTCTAATCCTTTTCCTGCCCTGGAAGTAAAACTACCTATTTCCACGGATAGCTTCTTTTGTTCCTTCATTAGCCTAAGAATGGCTTTAGAATGCTTCTTAACTGCCTCTTGTAACGAGGCAATGGCTTCTCCTTGCTTCTTAACTGCCTCTTGTAACGAGGCAATGGCTTCTCCTTGCTTCTTAACTGCCTCTTGTAACGACTCTATTGCCTCGGTATGTTTATTGACGGTTTCTTGAAGAGACTTGACGGTCTCTTGTAACGAGGCAATGGCTTCTCCTTGCTTCTTAACTGCCTCTTGTAACGACTCTATTGCCTCGGTATGTTTATTGACGGTTTCTTGAAGAGACTTGACGGTCTCTTGTAACGAGGCAATGGCTTCTCCTTGCTTCTTAACTGCCTCTTGTAACGACTCTATTGCCTCGGTATGTTTATTGACGGTTTCTTGAAGAGACTTGACGGTTTCTTCAAGTGCCTTAATAGCGCTACTGTTCTCCTCTAATTTCTTTATTACGATTTCATCCTTCAGTTTATCGTAAACCTTATCTGCTAAGGCTGATATAAGCTCTGGATTCTTAAGGATCTCGTCAATTACCCTCTCTCCACTCATAGCTTAATATCTAAACCTTAGCTTAATAAAAAATTATGAGACTAAAAACATAAAACTTAACAACGTGAAATGGGACTATCCGTTAGCGCTTGGGGAAAAATAAATTATAAGCGTATTAATCTCGAACCACAATATTACCTTTATGAAACCGGTTTTCATTATTATGGTAATTGCTATAGTGCTAGGAGCCTTAGGCGCAAGTTATATCTTCTTCCAACACGAAGGCAACAATTATTCCCCAGGTTCCACCTACGGCACTTTAGTTCCCATCGATCAGGCAATCTCACTCATGAGATCTCCTCCTTCATACGCCCATGTATTTTCCAAGAATGACTCAATCGTGTTCACCTCCCATCAAATTGACCTTGTAGTCCTTACCATGGGACATAAGAGGGCTGAGAACCTAACTGGGATGAATGCAAGCGGTAACGTATTCGTAATCTATGGGTTGGTTAATCCTACGCTTATCATGCCTAGCAACGCTCAAATCCACGTGACGGTGATCAATCTTGACGCAGGAGATTATCACAACTTTGTTGTGACCTCTCAACCCCCGCCTTATCAGTATAACGTAATGATGGGAGGAATGCAGATGATGGGAGGAGGGAAAATGGATACTATGATGCCATATTTACCCCCAGCTGACTATAGCACCGAACAAGCTCATCAATATCAGTACACTTTCACGCTAAATCAAGGTGAATTCTGGTACATTTGTACATTTCCTGGACACGCAGAGAACGGGATGTACGGTGAAATCGTTGTAGGTGAATGAAATGGAGAATTATCAGATTCTGGGATTGGTAGGATCGCTTCTCTTGATCCTAACCTTCTTTATTCATCCCTTCTTCAACGGAATGATGGGTATGATGGGTGGCTTCGGCTACATGACCTTCTTCCCCATGTTCCTCGGGATTCCGGCTCTAGTCTTAGGAATTGTGGGTTCACTAATAGACAATAGAGAGGCAGGGGGAATATTGCTTCTGATTGCAGCATTCCTATCCCTTCCGGCGTTCTTCGGGTTCTTCGGAATATCATTCGTCCTCCTTCTTCTGGCTGGAATTTTTGCATTAACTAAGAGAAATTGATACCTCTCCTACATAACTCTTAATTTTGACGTTTAAATGATGAACTAGATTTTTGCGATCCATAAGACAATATTCTCCTGATAACCGTGAGCTAACCTAATTACAAAGGATATTAACTTCTTTACTGACATGTACAAGTTGCTGAAAGAATCAGCTATTTCTCTCTATTTATTAAATTTTAATCCTTCAATGTTTTACTTTATTTCTTCATTTTATTGTCTTCTTTATTTCTTTTCATGAGCCTTGAATAGAAGGGTTTCTAGACTCTGCTCTCTTCGAATTGACGTCTTTGTAACTCTTCTCATAGAGTAGAATTGGATTTTCACTCATTTTTTCTTCAATCTCTAGTAACCTACCTTATCTCAACTAAAAAAGGAGAGAAATCCTTTTATACTCTTTTTTTCATACTCTTATCGAGCCTTCCACTGGAACAAGTCAAACCCCTAGCCCACACGTAAACTTCGTCACTGCAAGGTTGTCCCTCGGTTTGACTCCTTGAGATTTTCACCCCTTATTTTGTCTAGATAACTGGTAGTTAACTATACCAAATATTACCCTTTTGAGGGCAATCCCTAACATAACGTGAACTCCACAGGAAGAGGGGGTTTTCTTAATCTCTTCAAGATTTGAAAGTAATACGCTCCTGAGGTATTCCCGGGGGTTTTCTGCAGTTTGGGCTATCCCGCAAGTGATAGAGAATAGAAGGGATAAAAACAGAAGAGGGAAAGAAAAAGATAGAATTCTTCATGAAGGGATTTTTACTTCTCTCTCACCGTCTTGACGCTTTATCTAAAAACTTTCCGTTTTCTTTTTTCCACCTTAGTCTCGTTATCTCCCTTGATAACATGAACTAATCACGTCAAAAATGATACATCAACTCCTGCTGGAGTCCATATATTAAACCGTTAATTTAGAATTTTAATGTAAATCCATAGACCCAACCCCTGAAGAAATTGAAGCTACCCATAAAGCACAATTTTAAACCTTGAACACTGTTGGACTCACGTTATTTTAAAGTCCTTTATATGTTTAACAAACTGTAATTCTTTAACTTTTCTGAGGAGCTTTTCGTCTGCAGTATATATAACGTCATTAAGTACCTTTCCTAACGCTATATACGCTGAGTCGTAGACTGTGATACCGTAAGCCGAGGAAAAGGAAATTGCTTCATCGATTATCTTCTCAAAATCGTGGAGACTAAATTGAAAATCCTTCAATATTTTTCCTATATCGCTCAGCTCTTTCTCCCCTAGATTATAGGTGTATTTCAGACCATTAATCACTTCAAAAGGGAGTATACAAGGGGCAGATAGGTCTATAGCTCCGTTTACGTAGGCTTCCTTCAACAATAAGGCCTCTTTGCTATGTTCCTCATTCACTAACCATTTTATCACTACCGAAGCATCGACTACTGCCAATTCCTGTCACGCCACTCCCTTATCGTCTCTTCGCTCTTCTTTCCACCATAGTTAGAGAAATACTCATAGGACTTGATTGAAGCTTCCTTTATCCTCCTGAGATCTTTCTTCCTGCCTTTCTTCCTCTCCTCTTCTTCGATTACTTCTTCAATTTTCATCCTTATTATCTCGCTCCAGTTGATGTAACTTAATTCGTCCATCTTCTTCTTTAAGTCGTTATTTATCCTAAAGCTGATGGTTGGCATTTATATCCTTTTATCATGTGTGTATATAAAAAGCTTTACTCTATTGTATTACATGTATTACGATAAGAGATCATCACGTTAAGAGAGCTTTAGGACCAAAAGTACACATGCAGAAGCACGTTAGAGATCTCGTAAAAAGAGATGGCGAGTATAAGGTCTGAAGATCTTATAGTAACAAGTTCATGCTTGGCTCTTCATTTTGATAGATCATAGAAATATTAAATTTTTTAAATTTCTCAATTATAATCGAAAATATATGGTCAGTTTTGTCAATTTTTATCTACCTATTCTCCCCAGGAGAGGAAAAAAGCGTTAAACATAAAGAAGTCAAGACAGCTGCACTGTTACCGCACGGTTTGTCTTCATCTGAAAACAAGCTCGGAACGCCCTGAATATTGTGGAATGCTCCCTCTCCCGTGTAGCTAAGTCCATTTAAGTCCTTCACGTTTATGCCCTCACTTTGAAGTTCAAGCAAGGATCTGCAACTATGACCACGCTGTACGAGCTGGTGACACTGGTTAAAGGAAGTACATGGAAATGATGAAACGAGGTCGCAAAGACAGGGTGATTGGATATATTATGTTCCTGAACGTAGTCATGAACGACGTTAAGGGATCATTGATAGAGATCACTGAGGCCGACGTTTTACAGTCAGTTCATATCGTCTTTGAAAGAGAGATCAGCGTCGGTGACGCTATAAAGCGTCACCGAGTCTAAAAGGAACGGGATGAAGATCATGAGTAATGACGAGAACTATGACAGAGTAAGCGACTTGGTAGGAATAATTAGACCTTCGACTTTCTGTTGATAAGGAGATTCTGTGGCACCTCAAGGACAATGTCTATTCCTCTTTTAGCGCTAGGTTCTGCTTTGTGAGCTTTTCTATTATTTCGGATGTTAAGCTCATTGTTACGTATCTAGTTTTCTGAATGAAACCCTTAAAAGACAGTTTCACGATGATTGGAGTTACCCACGAATGCTCCGAAAGGGCCAATCCCACGGCATGACTGGGGTTTCCAAGTAGGTGCGATTTGCCCCTTTACAAGGTAAAATTTGTGTGCCGGTGTAGATCTCAATCTTAGAGACATTCGACCCTTATTAAGGTGATCACATAATAGGTCCATACTCAGACAGTGGTATATGTTGCTAGAGTTGTAACTTTATTTAGCATGTTGTCTATTTTACAACAAGATATGGCAGGAGGACAAGGGATTTTCACATTTCCCTATTATGATTATCCTTAAAACTATAGCGATCATAAAGACTTCGTATTATTTAAGCTATCATTATTTATTATGTTAGATATAATCTCTTCTTAGATATATTTTTTTAAACAATTTATAAAAATCTTTTATATATTTTATATTGATGCCGTATTACGATCATGGGGAATACTCCTGAAACTTTCTGCTCGCGGGCTATATCATGTGAGTGAAGATTTTATAGGAATAAATTTTGAACAATTACTTGAAACTGCGGCTGATCTCCATCCAGTGGAGATGAAGTGTACTGGTAAACCTACAAGTATACTGGTTGATTAATTACTGCTTAAAATACTCGTTTCCTTCTCCAAGAAAAACGTCAACAAAAAAAGGTAATAAGGAGGTGACTTGGTATAGAATGGAAGCAAAGTGGATGAAAAGCAACAGCTTGTTTAAGGAATTGAGGTTGTGCGAAAAGCCTACTTGAGATGGAGCCGTAACTCTCAACCAGTGTGGAGGATGAGACAATTATTATCTCTGAGATGAATTGAGCTCGCCCTGAGACCGGAGATTCCTATCACGAATGAAGGTATTCTTAACTACGGGAAAGGAAGTTCCTCACTTTTGCTCTATTTCAAGCTGATGATGTGAAGATGAAGTTAACCCCCGAACACCACCACAAGCACGCTACACATGAGGGGTATGGAGATGACTTATAACGGGTTTACTATATACGTGGAATATAGTTTCCTACTTACCGTGTAAGATTACTGCGATATCGACTCCTTTTCGGCGACTATGACGGAAGATAGCTGAGAGTCTCCTTAATCCCATCAAGTCATTGATAAGTCAGAGGAGTTTTATATTAGCTCCATTAGTGTCTTTGAAGTGTTAATCTAAGAATCAGGGAATGCTATTTACTTTTTGTCAGCATTTAAAGTTCTACTTGTGGGTTAGGGACTCTATATGGATCTATACAAAAGAGACATGAGAAGAATGTAGGGTCTTTTGATGTGTTAATCTCAGCGCAAGCAATGAATAGAGGTTTAACCATTGTTACTAAGGACACTGACTTCTTAAGGGTAAGGGAGGAGCTTCATGACCTCAAGCTCATTATGCCAATGGATGCTCTTTTTCTTGCTACTAGTGTTAAAAACTCACTCAGTTATCCCTATGCCAAACAGAATAAGGGTATTGAAATGCTGGAATCCATTTTGAGATTTGGGCACTGTATAAGCATGGTTAGGAAACAAGGAGTGACCCTCCATAAACCTATTTCTTTGAACTCCTTGATATCTTTCAAGTTTAGTTCAAATCCTACCTCAGGGGATACAATAGTAATTAACGTTTCAAAGATACCATATAGATGCTCCATGGCTTCTCTCGAAGTCACCATGATTCTGGAAGAAATGATAAAGAAGCGTGGATAACAGTTCAAATCCCATCCGGACAAACTGCTCCTAACCTACCTGAAAGAAGTTTGGGAGAGCGCAGAGATACTCGTACCCCCTGACCTAAAGGTCGTGGATTATAAAAGACTAAAATCCTCGCCCTTTACGGTAGACTCAAAACCGTTTAGCTACATGTAATAACGCTCTATTATTAAAATCTCTATACTATCCTATGCATGCTGACTTCCTCCCCGCCCTAAAGGGCGAGGCTTTCCGCCCCCTTAACCCCCTTCTCTGTAAAATACCTTGAGAGAGAATGAGTCTATCTAAATTTTCTTGAAATAAAGGATTTCTTCCCTATTCCTACTAGAACTTGGAGCAAAATAAGAAAATCTTCATGAATTATGACATTCTCCTTTTAAATAATATATGGGTTGAAGTATTTAGATCATAGATTTTGCTTTAAATTTTTATTTGTTATTAAAGATTTACAAACTAGATTACCAAATCTATGGATATTTTAGTTTTGGGTTATTTTTAAGAAAAGATTTTGGACTTGGTAAGGGCTGGATAGCTCGCTAGGAAAAATAGTTACAAACTTATTACCTATAACATGTATACAGTATATAGGATGAAAACTATAATGGTAAGGGATGACGTATATAAGAAATTGCTTGAAATAAAAGGAGAAAAGAGCTTTAGCCAAATCATTGACGAGCTAATAGAAGAGTCCTTAAGTGTGAGGAGGAGAAAAATGGAGAGATACTTCGGTACTTTAGGGGAAGATGACGCTGAGGCGTGGTTAAGGGAGATAGGAAACATGAGGAAAAAAGCAGATGAAAGTATTAATAGAAAGTTCGGCCATCATTGAATACCTAAAGGGAAACAGGGAAGTCAAGGAAATCATTGATAAGTCAGAGGAGTTTTATATTAGCTCCATTAGTGTCTTTGAAGTGTTAATTGGAAGGATAGAGGAGAGGAAGGTTATGGACTTTCTATCGGCATTTAAAGTTCTAAATGTAAGCAAGAGGGATTCTATAATGGGATCAAGGATTTATAAAAGGCTCAGGGATAAGGGAAAGAATGTAGGGTCTTTTGATGTGTTAATCTCAGCGCAAGCAATGAATAGAGGTTTAACCATTGTTACTAAGGACACTGACTTCTTAAGGGTAAGGGAGGAGCTTCATGACCTCAATCTAGTCATGATCACTGGATGACTTTTTCCTCCCTAAATATCGAACTCAGTCATTATAATGGGATAATCGTAGAATGATATTAATAAAGTTAGGATCTTCTGTTGGTTAGGAATACAAGTACGTATTGGTAGGGTGGCTATGACTGTCGCGGAGTAAGGTCTTCCTTAATAAGTTTCCAAGGTTAATGGATTAAGATCGCTTAGTGTATCTCTTCACATTATTTCAAATAAATGATACAGTATAAATGGGTGTATTCAATAGATATTTCTGCTTCCTTTGGTTAGGTCCTGATTTCAGGCTCTGTCCACCACCAAGTCAGCGTTGTGGGTCATCCAAGCTTATAGCCTGACTGAGTATAGCCTCCTTAGTCTGACAGGGGAAGGACTTGGCTCTCACGGGTTCCCGAAGCTTTCACGGAGAAGAGAGACCCCACGGGACACCTAGATCCGTATCCCTTTCTCTCCGGCTGTCATAAACGTCCTGAACTCACGGATAGCCTTGTGGGTTCACCTCTACTGAAAGAGTTACTCCTGGGAGGGGTTCACATCCACTCCCGTCTGTAGACCTTATTAATGTCGTATGCCTTGTCGCCGTGAATTCGTCACGTGTTTACCCTTGTGCTGGAGTTCCTTCACTGCGTTGACTGCAGACTTCACCTCGTTGGTGATCTTCACTACCTTCAACTCACCTCTCTCCTATTACTTCCACCTTGAGGAAGCGTAAGTCCATGTCCTTCCCCCTACTACCACGTACTGCCCACCAATGAAGGTGCTGATCCCGATCCAGTCTGCGATCATCTCGACCTAGTCCTCAGCTTCCGGGAAGTGAGTACCCATGTCCTTAATCCTCATCCTGACTGTGGAGTAGTCGTTAGCGGGATGACCTGAGCTCAAGGACAACGAGGACTCTTCACTTCCCTGTAGGAAGCCATGGAGGAAGGCAAGGAAAGTGTTGAACTCCTTCGTCCTTGTAAAACTTCTTATCGTCCCTGTTCTCCTGCAGTAACTCCAGTCAGTGCAAATATGTGGAAGGGAAACATGAGAACTACATTATGACTACGTTCTCGTCGTACTTGCTCAAATCCCCGGTGCTCGGCGTGAAGAAAGACTTCACTTTGTCTGACCTCTCTCATGTCCAACACGTGATTAGACGTAGACAATAAACGATGATGCTTCTCTCATTTTAAAGAGTTAGGCAATTTTCAGTGTGGAGCTTAAGCCCTTCGTCTCCGACTCTCCGCTATTCGCTAGGTATATCTGGAAATTGAAAGCTCTGCCCTTTAACAAGTAGTTCACGAGAGTGTTAGGAATGGGGACCTCTTCCCCCGCGAGAATCCCAGTGGGTTTTAGTTCTCATCGTCTAGGCAGTTCTCTCTAGATAACACCAAGGCTGGAACCCCGCTTAACTTTATGTGTAGACAGGGAGGTGACGCTATCATACCTCAGCACCTCCTTACCATGGCTAGGGAAGAACGTTATTAACGTCACCAAAAAATATCTGAGAAGGGAGTAATGAAGTGATATCTTCCTCTCACAGGCCTTCCGCCCTTTACCCATTAAAATCATAGTTAACGGTTAGATCGAGTTTATACGCTTGATAAATTCACAAAGAAACTACTAGAACTTTTACCTCTTTTACGTCCTTGAGCTCATGGTCGCTAGTTACTGCAACTCCTTTAACATGTTTAGCTGATGCTAAAAGGAAAGAGTCCCCCAGAGAAAGGTTATACCTAATTTTTAACTTAGCAGAAGTAGTAATTATATCATCTTTATTTACATCAATCAGTTTAAAGGAGTTTCTTATGATACTGTATTTGAATAGTCCTTCTTTCCATCCTTTAGCTCTGGCGTAAGCATAAAGGAACTCTGTGAGATTTACAGAATTAACGTAAACTTCACTATTTTCTATTATCTCCTTCAGTTTCTCATTCCCATAGAAATATAGCATAATTGCCGATGCGTCAAGCATTACTTTTCTCACGTTCTTTTCTCCTCTCTTCCTCCAAAATTTTTAGAGCATCTATTGCACCTTTATCGCTTCCGAAATATTTTTCAATAGTCTGCATAGGAAATATATAAATACCTTTATCGTCGACTATAACGTTTACCTCGTCACCCTCTTTTATGTTGAACTTATCTCTAATCTCTTTGGGTATTACTATAATCCCCTTTTTATGAACTTTTAACCTATACATAGAGACATATCCTACACTACGACATTTAAGTTTAACTTTACGTAACGATAAGTTTAACAATACCTCTTATATTTATCTATGATTGTGTTCTTAAAGGGATATTGAAAATCCGGACCGTTTACGGCCCATCACGAATCCAGTTTATTTAAAGTGACGTAACAAATTTAATTAAACGTTGAAGCGTAGGCGAGGTAGAGGTTTACGTTCAGCAGTTTACTTTATTCGTAAAATATACTCGCAAAAGAAACTTGGACCGCCTTAATCCTCCTGAGTTATCTTCTTGTCCTAGTCGCTGTACAAAATGTGAATGTGTATGTCAAAGCTTTTCCTCGTCACCTTTCTAGAAGCACATGAACACAAGGCATCCGGGGAGAGGGACTTATATGGAAAGGGTTGGGCCTAAAACTGAGGCTCGATAATGTACAAGCACTTCCCTCAAAACGCCAGTAATTTCAATATTGAGGTGGGTGAAGGCGTCATTCACTGATAGAATCTCTTACTAAGGTGGATGAAATTGTTGGACAAGCTCCTTCAAGGTAGGAAGAGATGTAGGAATGCTGGTAGTTGAATTTTTTAAAATTATTTTAACATATATCTGTTTCCTTCTGCTAATAGGTCCATCCAGTGTTCGAAGATGTAGAAGGGGAACGTTAAACTTGTATATAGTCATTACGTCCTCGTCACGCTCCAATCTCTAGTGTACTTCTTTCCCGTAGGTAATACTTTATAATTGCTTAAAATTTTTGTATAATTCTGAAGCGACTTACAACGTAGATGAGTTAGTAAACCGTATATACTTTGTAACAAAGTAACAAAATAATGTCAGAAACAACAAGGGTATCAAAGGAAGTAAAACGGGAGTTGATTAAGATTATGGGTGAACTGTAGATAGAGAGAGGGGAGAAAGTAGACTTTAACGACGTAATAGAATTCTTACTTTCTCTTTATAGAAGGAAGAACCCAGAGATTTTAAGAAGTTTATATGATAAAGTAAGCTGTTGAGGGTAAACCCTACCTTGCCGATCTTATAATGTTCAATTAAATTCGTTACACTTCTTCAAGTGAACTACCACGCCCTTACGGACGGAGCTTCCTGCTTCACGCTTGAGGCTTGCCCATTAAGGGTAGAGGTCTCAGATCCACAAGCGCTGTCGTTCCAACCCCTACTCAGGATGTTGAGGGAAGCATTATAGTCACGGTCTAATAGTCCAACTACAATTAGGACAAACAAAAAATACGATAAGACAAAGTTAGATCCCTCTTAACATGAGTCATTTAGAATAGTGACATAAAGCGCATGCATACGGAACTCTTATATACGAAGATCTCGTATATGTATCCATGTCTGACGTAATTAGCGTGAGAGTAGCAAAGGAGATAAAGAAGAGAGCTGAGGAATTAGGAATCAACATTAGAAAAGTAGTGGAAAAGGCTTTGGAGGATGCGATAAGGGAAAAAGAAAAGGAAGAAATTAAAGAGACAGTAATGAAAATTAAAGAATTAATGTCAGACGTAAGTGAAGACGATTGGATAACAGATATTAGGGAGAGTAGAAATGAAAGATAAGGGGTTTCTTTTCGATGCCTCAGCTTTGTATCCACTCTTAAACTATGTAGACAAGATAGATCCTAGCAAAATTCACGTGCTTAGCCTGACTTTCTACGAGGTAGGTAATGCAATATGGAAGGAGCATTACCTACGTAAAAAGGTTAAAGACCCTATAGCCCTTGCGATGTTTTTTCATAAATTTTTGAGAAAATTTAATGTAATAGAAGACCCTCCTCTTGAAGAAGTGATGAAAACTGCAGTGGAAGGAGGTTTAACTTATTACGACGCGTCCTACCTTTATGCCGCTACATCTTTAGGACTTATTTTAGTGTCCAACGATAAGGACTTAATAGGAAAGATGAACACTATTTCTTTAGAAGATTTCATAAAATCTATATAGATTTACATAAGTTATCTCATGCCAGTTTTCACGTTAATTATAACTTAGTTATTTATTAAAGCTATTAATAAAAAATTCTTACTATACCTCCACTGGATAACATTGAAGTGGACATTCCTAAACTCCCTTATGAACGTGGAGAGCTCTACACTTAGACATAAGGAGATTGTGAGTCCATCAGCTTAAGCTTTGCCTTCCTACAACTTTTCTACCGCATGTGAGGTACTCTATTCTCTACTAAATGTCGAGGAAGTCACTTCCTGTTTTATGTGGATCTTCGATTTTTATCTAGGGTGATGCGTAACTTCTTTATATTATTATGTAATCTAGAATTTAACTCCAATAATTTGAATAGTATCTGAAAAATTCTGCTAATATACAAAATATCTAAGCCAAAACTGACATACATAAGATAAAAGGCTTAAAATTCTATCAATACAAATAAAGAAAGGGATTTTAGATATTGTATTTGAAAAGAGTAGAGTTTCTAACCGCTTGTTAATTAAAATATAGTCGTCTCATTCATGACAATAAATACAAGCAAGGCAATGAAGGAAATTGAGGAGGCTAAGTTGCCGAAGCAAAAAACTATACCGTGTACGCTGAATAACTCTATCCTCCTTCAGAAAGGGGAGTACGACCTTGCCTTAAAGAAAGCAGATCAAGTCGTGAAACTCTACAACAAAAAGACTATGAGTCTCGCTTCAGCGTAAACTCGAGAAGATTTTCATTCAATTGATAAAAATTAATTTAGTTTATCAAGTATATCTTTATATTATTTAATTTTTTTATTAAGTTTTTGGATTATATCTATTACTATGAATAGGGAAAGGTTTAATAATTGAGAAATCGAAAGATAATCAGTGATAAAATGTATGGAAGACTAGTACAAGAAGGAGGATACCAGATATTAAATAGCCTAAAAAATGGCCCAGTTAAAATATCTCAGTTAAAGGCTAACGTTCCATTGTACGGAGACGCGTTTGATTTCGTGTTAAGTCAGTTAATGATGAATGGATTAGTAAGAAGGTTCGAAAGGGACGGAGAAGATTACGTAGAGATCAGTGAAATGGGAAGAAACCTACCATACCAGGGATATGAAGCTTATCAAGGATATGGATACCACGGATGCGGTCACCATCACCATCATGGTCATTGGTGGTAAAACTACAAAAATATACATAATGTAACAGAAATCCAATTCATCGATTTTACTATGGAAAGTACTTTCTTTTCTTTTTCCCACTCTTTTTTATGATTATTTGTTTGATATCTTTTATATATAAGTGATTTTTTCCTTCTATTTAACCTAATGACACAGCCATCAATGGAATGGGTAGTTTACGTTGAGACTTTTCACATAAATAGTGAAAGCCGACCGCTAATTGAGACGCGAAGATGTAACTCCTATTAAAAAGCTAGACTTAGATAAAGTGCAAAGAAGAAGGAGAAAGAGCTTTTCTCCATTTTAACAAAATCGGAGAAAAAGAGAAACGAGAAGAAATTCTATATCTCTTTTTCCATACTTTGCATCTTGACGAAAGTTCCAAAGGGAGAGTGTTTTTATCTTAACGGAGGTTAAGGGGGACGGAAGACCATCACCGTGAGGATAGATAGCCCCCTTATAAAGTGTTTAAATATGAGCTCACGAGAAACCATATCAATGATAGTCACCGAGGGGTAAGCGTCACTTAGATGCCTTGGTTAAAGCGGAGGTCAATGTAGTACGTTTCTGCCCCATCCGAAGGCCCTTAGTGGGCATCAGCAGGACTGGGGTCGAATGGTAGATCGGAGACCGGAACCGCCATCACTGTGGGGCTCCGCCTTCTACCCCTCTTGGGGCAAGGTAGGACCATGAAGCAGGAAGCCCCCGTCCTGACGGGGGTAGCTCACCGAATTATCATTTTCAATTATTAAGGTCATCCGAGGAAAGATTTCACCTTTCCCAGCATATCCCTGGAGTACCTAACTCTTACCGCTCGATCTCTCCTTACCTCTGTGAATCCTCCCGGAAGTCCAGCGTGGGCATAGAAAGTTCTTTCGTCCGGATTATCCTTAGTATTGAGGATCTTGCTGAGGGGAGTCCAATTCTCACGGTCAACTTTTTGTAGTGAGTGTAGCTCATTATTTATTATTGTAAACAGTAATGGTTGACTCTTGCAGTAAATTTCAGATAACTTCTGGATCTCATCTATTGAAACTCCGTCATCAAGGTTCTGCTGGTTGGGGAAACCGTGTAGCTTCTTAAGCATGTTCGCTACAACGTAAGACTGGAACGTCTCTGTGAATGATAGTCTCTGAATCACGGTCAATGGATTTACGCTATTCACGACAATGTTACTCTCGAACAAGTCCACGGCTTTCTTCACACACAATTCGAAATCATCATTGAAATAGAAGGCTGAGAGCAGGGATCCCCTATTCAACGAGTTCACGAAATGTTTGCTTTCTACCTTAGGTAGTCCATCATTTACTTGTTCACCCCTTACTTGATCGTATACTCCCTTCTTTTCCATGTCGGGAATAACAGAGGAAGGACGGAGGGACTTAACACATCCCTCACCCACCGGATAGGAAAATGACGGCTTAACGTCTAGATTCATTACTTCGTTGATGTTTAAAATAGGAGTTTCCATAAACCATAGCGGAAAGGGATCTGAGTTTACCACCCGCATCCTCACAGAAAATTTCGTTGACATAACGTCTGCAACTAGACTAACTGCGTCAAACGTGAGATATCCCATGTAATTAATTCCGTGAGTTAGATCAAGAACGATCTCTATGTCATCGTTGTCCATTCCCTTAACGTGATCCAAGAAGATGTTAGCCAGAGAATGAAGGGTATATCCATAGAAGTTGTATATATCACCCTTGTAAAAGGCATTGGGAGAGCCTTTCTTATCGTACTCCGATACCACTCCGGGAGAAACGATGATTTGATAATCGTCCAGTTGCAGACTTTCTTTCATGGTTTCTAAGGAGAGATCCTGCAGATCCTTCATTGAAACATCCTTAGATAATGTTCTCTTCTCATGAGCTAGGGTAAACTGTCCTATCAACACACTAACATCAGGCTTCTCCAATTCCTTGACCAGCGAAGAGGAGAAATTTGATTTCTTCTCGGCACCTTTATAGACATATTTAACATTCTTATATCCAGAAGGTTTACCTACTATGCTAATCAGAAATTTCATGAATGAATTAAGTTATTGATACATTAAAAAGAGTTTCTATTTGACGAAAAATAGCAATTGCATGTATATACACAGGAAATTAAATAATTTTTTTAAAAAAAATAAACTACAAACAAAAATCATCCACAAGTTTATGCTAGTCTTACCTGAAAATGTGCTCTCATTAGTTGAACAGAGAGCAAATTACCTCAACCATTTCTGAGGGGTCTCCTTTGTTAGAAGATAAAAAAAAGCCTCTTGAACGTAAGATAGCTGAGAATAGAATTCCGTTAAAATTATCATCTATGTTCCTGAAAAATACATAGCAGGAACTAACCTTGAATGAACTGATGTTAAGAAGATAGTTAACAACTATCATATTTTTTACATATTCCCTTGCAGGTATTAACAAGTACTTCTGGAGCGATAAGGAAGCGATTGATGTGCTTCGCATACTGGAGGAATAGAGGAGAAAAGAACGTGAAAGCAATACTTGATCTATCAATCACTTGAGGAGGCTTGTTAAGAAGGGACTAGTTAAAGAAGGAAACTATCTTTCTCTTACAGAAAAAGGAACTGAGGTAGCAATGAAAGTAGAAAAACTTTACCAAATAGCCTCAATTATAAAGGACCTGAAAAAGGAAATAAGAAAATTAATGAAAGTTGAGGATAGCAGATAGAGAAGGTTTAACACATATGAAGAATTTTTTCTTTTGGTGTTAACTCGACACACATTTTTAATGCGAAGATATAAAAATATCATATTAATCTAAATATATACATATTGTATTATAATAATATATTTTATACATAAAAATATTATAAATTTATACAGCTTTTCGCTTATGACGTGAAGAAACAAAAACATGATGCAATTTCACGTTAGCTTTTCTTGTTTTTTATTTACTGTCAAAATCGCTTCTGATGTTGATGGAGCCGAGAGAACCGTCTCATAACCAATTTATCTTCTTCAAATAAACGAGTAGAACCACGCCCAGGATCAACAGAGGGGTGAGGAAATATAAAGTGTCCAAAGAGTCTAGACTGGATGGAAGGGAAGAATAGGACACGGCATATAAGCTTGCGATAGCAGTAATGGGAAGGAAGATGAAGGATATTGAGGTCAACTTCTTGATTATCACGTTTAATTCATTTTGGACTGCTGTAAGGTAAATATTGTACAAGTCGCCAGACCTAGTGATCAGAATCTCAGCCCTCTCGTACGCGAATGCCACGTCGTCCAACGTGTCCTTGGTCACGAACTTGTAGAGCTTTTTCGCCACATAATACAAGGAAGATGAGTCAGAGTAAACAGTTTGGATGCTCTTCCTTAGACTCTCTATTTCCTTTAGATCCTTCACCTTGCCCTCCGTTATTCTATCGAAGAGTTGGTCGAAGCTTTCAAAGAGCTTGGTTCTCTTAACCCCTAGGTAGAACACAATCTCATCAATTATCCCATTAACCAAGGAGGAAGGCTCACAACTGTCCCAATCTGTGTCCTTCAATAGATCGTAGAGCTCTTGGTCATAAACGGTAAGTTGACCGTCAGAAACAGATAGATAGTGGGGCTTTCCCTCTAAGTCCACCCTAATTAAGATATGATCTGAGAAAATCACCCTGTAAATGTTAAGCTCCTCCAAAGGTAGCTTTTCCCTGTCTGCAGAGTTCAAGGTTAATTTACATTTCACGATGTGAAGATTTAAGGTGAAGATAAAAAGCTAGTGGGTTGCTTTAATTTTATAGAAAAAACATTCCTTACTTATTGGGGAAAAAGTTAATGGTTTCCTTTTAAATCTCGCCAATATGAAGAAAGTTTAAAGCAAGTAAATAGATTTTAATATAAATATTTTAATATAAATAAAATCTGATGATATCACGTTATCTACCTAGAATCTGACTTTGACAAAATATAACTCTTCTTGATCTCTTTCCTGTCCACTTCGTCGTCCACATTAATCACATAAATCGCTTCCTTATCTTTCTAGTCAATTTTCTAACTAAAGCTCTCCTTTTTCCATTATACTCTTTCTCATTCCTGAAATTAGAGAACTCATCGAAAACTTTTACAGTCCTAATGAAATTTATCATTCTTTTGTAATCTAATCTATATTCTTTATCGAGATAAATTAAAGAAAATTTTCACTTATTAATAAATATTATTCTATTTCTTCTATATTGATTAATATCACTACATATAATATATAAAAACTATCCAGCTACCTGGTTTGCCATTTAGGTGTTTAGTTCTATTTGAATTAATTGTTAATAGAAAGAAAAATTTGTATGATTTGCGTATATTCATTTTTACTATTTTTATGAAAATTTAGTTAATTATTGTATAAATTTTAATATAAAATTTTATGAAATTCGTTTTAACATCTTTCTACTATCTTAGGTAAGTAAAGTAGACCTTCTCCAACTCTAACAAACTCTATTACTCCCAGTCTGTAAATATGATGATCTTTAAGTATCATGATCCATACGACAGGAATTTCTGTTATATTAAAGCCTCGGCTTAGTATAACGCCATGTCCATTAGAGACTACTGCTATACTAGCGCTGATCTTAAAGGTTTCGTTTTCACCATACACTGTTGCGTTCAAAAGCTCTACTGCACCATATGGCATATGAGTAGGTGATAACGATGGTGGAAGATAAGTACAAGGGTTTGCTCCTAAGGGAATTGCTCCCGTGGCAAGAAAAATGTTTCCTAAATAACCAGGGACGTTAACTTTAATGTAAAAACATAAATAAAGAGATTGAGATTTAATACTATCTATATAAACGCTAGGTGTTGTAATACTTACACTAAAATTCTCTCTCATCTCTTTCACACTAGGCGGAAATATATATGAAGATATGTATGAAATATTAATCCAAACCAGCGAAGCTATAATAACAATGAATATCAGAAGGCCAAGATATGTTAATTTTCTTGTAGCCATAATTTACTAGCCTTAAATTTTAAATTTAAGATTTTTCCTTAGTAATGCTGAAAACGAATCAAAATACGTTTTTACCTCTATTGTTTTCTCTTCAATAATGGAGATTTACGTAGGAACTTCGGGATGGTCTTATCCCTGGAATCCAAAGAGATCGATGAAATGGTACGTAGAGCAGGGTTTTAATGCTGTGGAGCTAAACTATAGCTTCTATAGATTTCCCTCTTCTAAACAAGTTGAGACGTGGAGTAAGTACTCCCTTAGATGGTCGGTGAAGGTCAACAAGATAATAACTCATGTAAAGAGGTTGACTGATGTAGAGGCTTGGAGGAACTTCAGGAAGATAATGGAGCCATTAAGACCTGATTTTTACCTCTTTCAAATGCCTCCTTCCTTCAAAGCAAGCGACGAGAACGTGAGAAGAGTGGAGCAGTTCGCTAAAGAGATTCAGGACAGAATGGTGATTGAGTTCAGGGATCCGGAGTGGTTCTCTCTGGATGTGGGAGTGAATGTGGTATCCTTGGACTCTCCCATAGGGATTTTCTTAATAAGGGGCAAGATCATTTACCTGAGAATGCACGGAAGGGGAAAGGTATGGTATGATTATCATTACGGAAAGAAGGAGATGGAGGAAGATCTTGAAAAGCTGATAGAGATGAAGCCACAAGTGATTTACGTGTTCTTCAACAACACTAATATGCTTCAAGACGCATTGACGTTCAGGGAATTAGTAAAGGAGAAGGTGGGCGACGCTAGGAAGTGAAGGAATAATAAAGAGAAGGAGAAAATCGTGGTTGAGAGTTAAACCATTAGAAACGCTTGTCTTAGCCTAACATGCTTTTCCTTGTTTTGTCCTTTGGATTTTCCTTGTTTTGCTATTCTTTACATTTCTCTCCCTTTCTTTCCATTTCATATGTCTCTCTTCATTCATTTCTTTTCTACTTCCTTTCTCGTAGAATTTATCAAGTCCATAAGCTTCGAAACCTCAGACACATCCTTCCTTCCGAAGCCTAAGGATTTGGCCGTTATCATGAGTCCGTTAGCAAGCTCAGTTAAGGGAAGATATTTAACTCCATACCTCTTGCTGGATTCTATCGCCATCTCCACCACATGTTGAGCCAGATCCAATGAGAAGGACTCTTGATGCTCTCCGCGAACTTGCCACACCAGCCTGAAAAGTTGGGCGTTATTAGCACCTCCCATTGAGAGAGCCCTTGCAGCGAGCTCTGGATCCAACCCGATGCTCCTCATTATTGAGGATATCTCCCCGTTGAGGACCACCATGACCGTACCTATGATGTTTCCCAGTAACTTAACCATGGTAGCCTGCACATGACTTCCTAGATATACATGTTCACCTAGATCACTCAGGAGAGGAGAAAGTTTCTCATAAGTTTGCCTATCCCCTCCACAATAGAGGGCAAGAGTTCCCTCATTTGCCTCTTTTGGTCCCCTCTCTAGTCTACAAGTGAAATAGTCTAAACAGAAGCTTATTTGATCCAGTATCTGAAGGGTCTCATCAACGCTAAGGGTTGTTGTATCAACGATAGTGCCCTTAAACCCCTTAAGCTTCTCTAATGCTTGTTTTACCTCAGCTCCAGTGGGAAGAGACAGGATTATAACGTCGGCTTGTTCTGCCATTTGAGAAATTTCTACTGGAATGACGTGACACCTATTGTAGGAGTCTGGGTTAACATCATAGCCCAGAACTTGATATCCCTTTCTGGATAGATTGTTACACATGCCCGAACCCATCCTTCCTAAGCCAACTATTCCAATAGTTTTCATACAATAATTAGGCATCCGAACATTTTATGTGTTAATGATAAAGAGGAATAAGGTTGAAAATACGAAATAGAATGATGAGTTGAATAACGATAAATATATGTAGAAACTAGAGGATAAGAGAGTTAAAAAAACAATACTGCGAATCTTTTATAAAATATTGTAAAATATGGATCTCTATCTTCTTATGACCGATATTAAGAAAAAAGGGAAGTAATAAAGGATTTATAAGAAAATATCTAATTTCCTTGAGATATACTATAAGCTCTTTTTCTTACAACGCTCATCAATGTATGTAGTATCTCAAATGCGTCTGGATTAAAATTTTTTGAAAACTTATCCTTTTTAGCTAATATAGAGTACCAATATAGATTTTCTTGTATCAAACCTGCTACATAGTATAACAAAGATACGCTAATTTTTTTCTCAGAAAATTGAATTGATTGAAGCTGTGAATAAGAGTACGTAATATCACCTTTATTAAGGTCTTTGATTAGAGTATAATCTGGTAAGTCTTTACCATTCGCTATATAGTCGTCCATTTTATCCAAAATTTCTATTATTTTTGAATAATTTTCCTTCCATTCTGTATCATAATTTTGTAAAATTGAAAATATAGACGCTATTTGCAATTCCTTACCAAAATAAACCTCTACTTCAGAATCATAACCTTCTTTTTCGCCTGTTATTAAACAGTCAAACTTTGGAAAATCTTTTATCATAGTAAAACTTATAGAAGGATATATATAAAGTTGTGGGCAACGTGATATGGAAAGTATTCAATGAGGCTCTATAAAGGAAGGATCAAGTAGACGTCACAGAAATTGGAATAAAGAGTATAAAACCATATATTAATATAAATTTATTTATAATGAGTTTTTAAAAAATAATAAACTATTATTATTAGAAATATACTAAATAAAATATTTTATAAAAATATATAAAATATTAACGTAATCATATAACTAAAACATATATTCCCTCTTCCTGCATGTGTTCCTGATTATAGAATTTTTAATCTCAAAATAGTCCTTATCCCACTTAGATGTAGGTTAATTTTGGCCATCATAACACCGTTTCAAGAACTATCTTTTCTCTAGATAACAGTTCTTATTCCCCTAAATTAATATTTGTAAATTTCATTGATTTACTCGTTCTACCTTCTGCTGTCCCTATCATATATTCTGCTCATAACGAGCTTTCTTCGATCTTTCTACCCCGTTTCCTTTTCCTTTTAAATATTACGTTAATTTCATTTCCTTAGTTTATGATTAATTCTGTTAATTATAAGAAAATAAACTATACAAGTTAAATTTTAAATCTATTAAGAGATAGGTAACTCGGATACCTATGAAAAATGGCTCAACGGTATTGGCCATAGTCTTGCTTGTAGTAGGACTTGTAGTAGGTGCAGGAATAGGTTTTCTTCTCCACTCTCCCGCACCGGTGAGTACAATAACTAAAACGTCAATCTCTACGTCAATCTCTACCACGACGGTTACTAAGACAGTCCCGCAGAACGTAACCTCACCTTCGATTATAGGCACAATCTCCTCATCTAAAAACGAGGTAATGACTTCACCCACTGGAATGACCGAAAACGTTACGTTCATAACGTACAGGAACTCCACCTCCACTTGGTATCAATATACCTTCCACAACTACGGTAGCTGTCTATTGCCCGTTTGGAGCACAGTGACATATTATCCTTTTAACGCGCCTAACGCAACCTCGTCACATGATTGGGACGTATACGCATTTACGCAGAACCATGAAAGCTACTTAAACACATCCTTCCCAGCAGAGTCTTGGTCTTTCCAACAGATGAATGCTCTCCCCTTAAATGCACCGTTCCCGGCTTATCAAGTATTGGGAAATAAGTCCTCCGCAGTAACGCTAACGCAAATGGTAGGTGACGCAGTAGGTGTCTCCTACTACGGGGGAATAGTATATGTTCCCGCAGACTCCAACACATTATACGCCATCAACGCATACAATGGTCACTTGGTATGGATGGCTACCACTGCTAACTCGGTGATGAGTAATCCATTAGTGGTTGGTACTTCTAAGGGGGCCACTCGTCATATCCTCGGTTGGAGACGCTGGGTTCTCAGCTTCCCACGGGATTTTCGCAGTTTTAACAGGAAACTTGGCTAATGTAGTTAGGGGATACAGTTACGGTGCAGTTTACGCGTTCAACGGAACCACCGGATCCCTCATTTGGGTACACTTCGACAGAGGCAACGTGATGCCAACTCCAGCAGTGGTGGACGGTCTTGTGGTATATGGCGACGGTTCCGGACATATTGTCGCATTGAATTTAAGTTCTGGAAAGGTAGTTTGGAGAACTTATGTGGGGACATCAGCCTTCGACTCAATGAGTTCCACAAACTATTACATTTTCCCTAACGGAACTGCTATTGCAGTAATGGGATTCACCTTGGCCAAGGCACCGTTCGGAGAGATGGTCGCAGTAAACGTGAACAACGGACACTTAGTATGGAATTTCTCTCTGCCATCTGGATACACTCCATTTAACACGGGAATGGGAGATGTGTCTCCTGCAGTTGATCAAAGCAACGGAATCCTTGTCCAGAGCACTATAGTTAACTTCGTAAAAGAGAACAAGACTATAGGCTTAGGAGTGTTCGCGTTAAACGTGACTAACGGACATCTGCTCTGGATAGAGCAGATAGGAAGAGGATATGTACCTCCTGCGTTCAAAGGTGGTGTTCCAACCATAGTTGACGGAGTTGTTTACGTTGGATCTCCAGTAACAAACTCTCTCTTTGCCCTTAACGAAAGCAATGGAAAGATAGTTTGGGAAGCGCAAATACCTAATGTACAAGGACCACCGCAGGGAGCTGGAGGAGGAAGAGCTAACCCAGTAGTTGTGAACGGATATGTGATAGAACCAGCAGGAAGTTACGTAAATGTGTATAATGCAACTAACGGAATGCTAATCAAGAATTATTACGTTGGAGGAAGGTTCGGAATCGTTAACGCAGTAGTGGTAGGAAACACCGTATTCTTGGATAACAGTTATAGCTGGGCTTTCGCCATACCGCTGTCTAACATACTATGAAAGATTTCATCTTTAAAGGAAATATCATATGCAGGAGATACATGATGTCATTAGAAGAAAATGATGATGGCACAACATATATTAATATATAATATATCTTTTCAAGTTATTTTATATATATAATGTCATATAAATATAATAAGAACCAAAAAGCTTATGTATGGAAAAGGTACAGAAAGAATAATAGATGTATAGAGTTAATACATTCGTTACCTATATTTACATAACCCATACCTAATTTCATCCTCTTCTTCTTTTCTTTTTATGTCAATTTATTATTAATAATAAATAAGATTAAGGAAATTACGTCTTCTAATGTAACAGACTTTAAAATTACTTAATATAAAACAACTAGGTTGATTTCTTTAGCTTAGTTTATAAAGTTGTGCAATAAAATATAAATTAGAGGTGAGATTCTTGAGTAGTGGGCGGTGGAAATGTTAGGAGCTGGAGTAGTTCTCAGGGGACTCAAGGAAATGGGAGTTGACAGGATGTTCATAGTGTCGGGGACAGATTACCCAGCATTCATAGAGGAGAAGGTGAGAGACAAGGATGACGCTCCAGATTTCATAGTTGTCCCTCATGAGATCACTGCCACTTCTGTTGCTATGGGTTATTCCATGGCCGAAAAGCTTGGAGTCGTTGCGGTCCATACTACCCCCAGGAACCGCTAATGCGGTGGGAATAATTGCTAACGCATTTTACGCTAGACGACCACTACTTGTAATTGCAGGAAGGTCTCCCTACACCGAAGAAGGTCATCCTGCAAGCAGATCGCTCAGATCTCAGTGGGCACAGGAGATAGCGGACCAAGGAGGTCTTGTAAGACAGATGGTGAAGTGGGACTTTGAGGTGAGGAGAACTGAGCAAATACCCGGAGCTCTGGCTAGAGCTATCCACTTAGCCACCAGCGAACCCAGAGGACCGGTTTACCTGATCTTCCCCAGGGAAGTTACCTTGGAGGAAGGTAAATGGAGAAATGTTATTATGTCCACCTACGAGCCCGATCCGAGAGAGGATGACGTTAGGGAAGCTGCGAAGATGATAGAGGATAGCGACAGACCAGTGATAGTGACATGGAGGGCTGGAAGGAGGAAGGAATGGTTTGATTCCTTGAAGAATTTCGCAGACACCGTTGGAATTCCCGTGTTGAACTATGTGGGGGAGACCGTGAATTACACTGGCGACATGGGATTGGACCAATTTGACTTATCATCTGCTGATCTTATTATAGCAGTTGAGACTGAGGTACCTTGGACTCCCAAGAAGATGAAGGTTAAGGGAAGGGTGATAAAGGTAGACGTAGATCCTGGCTACTCCAGGATATCATTCTATGACTTCCCGTGTGACTTATGTGTGATGTCAAACTTGAAAGATTTCTTCGACAGAATAACTCCCTTGGTTTCAAAGAAGAATGAATGGAAGATGAGGACCCTAGAAATTAGAAGGGAACAGGAGAGAAGAAAGGAGGAGAAAGTTAAGACATTCATGAGTGAAAAGAAAGTTAAACCTGACCTTGTCTCCTGGTATGTGGGAAGGATGGGATTAACAGTTTTCAACGAGTATCCTTTCAACTTCCACTTTGGCAATTTCTCATGGGGTCAATACTTTGGAGATATTACCTTCGGTCATTTGGGATGGGCTATGGGGGCATCCTTCGGCTACTCTTTGGCTACAGGGAGAGGAACTGTTGCGACTGTTGGTGATGGGTCATTCATTTTCGGAGTTCCTGAGGCTTTCTACTATGCGGTGAAAACTTACGACGCTGATTGCAAGGTCGTAATATACGACAACGGAGGATGG
Source organism: Sulfuracidifex metallicus DSM 6482 = JCM 9184 (assembly GCA_032834875.1). Lineage (NCBI taxonomy): Archaea > Thermoproteati > Thermoproteota > Thermoprotei > Sulfolobales > Sulfolobaceae > Sulfuracidifex > Sulfuracidifex metallicus. Next base: position 988,066 of record CP135238.1, on the reverse strand, counting down.
TTAGCGTCGGAAGAAGCCTTAGATGACGTGTTTCAAAAGAGTGTGGCAAAGGAAAGAGGCGAGTTTCCAGGTGCAGAGATGAGGAGATATAACAGCGGGGAAGGAGTAAAGGCTTATGGTGGATACTATAGGCTTGTGGAGTCTCCTTGGGAACTGCAGGAAGCCTTCAATGAATTGAAAGGAAACAAGCTGGGAGTCCTGCAAGTGATTACGGAGAAGAGGGATCCTGAGGACGAGATATATTAGGGATATAAGTGATAGTGATAATGAATTAATGAATTATTGCTTACTAAGTTACGTAAAGCATGAAAAGTAAAAATATTGTTTCTCTTTTTTTCTTTCTTTGTTTTTTCATATTATTTTATTTTTACATTGCCTATCTTTTGGATCTTTTATTACTTTTCTTAGTTAGTGAGTATAAAACTATGGTCTAGGAGTTTACATGAATTATTCCGCCTTTAAGGATGAGGATATTTTCCCCTTAACCCACAACTAGATAAATGAATTCTATATTTAACATGATTAAAACTATGTGTATATATATATAATATTTATATAGATAATTTTCTTATAATACATTATACATAATATATTATGAAAAAGGTATTCCAATGTTATTTTTAACCATTAGACTTATCCAACTCGAGGAAAAATTTAGCATTTAGTGGAGGTAAGTACTTTTTTAACTTTTCTTTGTAAAAACTATTATTCAATTCTGCCTTTTCACTGAGTACCGTAAGCCCTAACTATGAATCTAGACGAGATGTTACCTGAGACGTAGTTAACAATCACGTTATACACGTAGTTCGGCGACACTTGAAGTGGACCAAAGTTGACCGTAACGTTGTTCACTCCGCTGGACAGAAGCGATGGAGATATGTTGCTGGAGGCTACGTTTAAACCCTCAATTACTACCGAAGTGAGCTGAATAGGGACGTTAGCGAAAACTTGAAAAGTGAGCATTCCGTCCGACCTCAGTGTTCCGTATGGACCGGTCTGGTAGGCTTGTGGCTGATACTGTGGCTGAGGGACATTCGTTTGTTGTGGAGGCTGATATACTATAGGCTGTTGGGATGCCAAGTTGTACAGAGCTATGGAATATGGAATGAAGAAAATATTGACGATAGGAACAAGAACTAGAATGGAAGATACGGCAAGTATAAGAGCTAGGAGAGCGTCCCTTCTATAGATGTTTATTAAGTTCCAATATCCATTCCTCAACACATCTTGTACGCTCCCTTCAACAGTTAGTGCAGGGATCAGCAAAACTATAACCACTAAGGTGATGAGCGTACCTAATGCTCCCAGTGTAACTGCGCCCAATAGGTAATCCACAAGATATGCACCCACTATTGAAAACACTACTCCCGATGATCTAGATAGATTGACCCCATTCATTGATAAAGAAGGGGATATTCCTCTCATGGAGGAGGTTATCATACCTTGAGTCATTAATAAGGCTCCTGCTAAAACAACACCTACCAATAGACCTATGATTGCCGATACCGCTAAACCAAGGGAGACAGAGACCAAAAAAGCAGGAAGAACAAATAAGGTCAGAATTATGGAGATTACCAAGTAAGCTACTGAAGGAACAAAAACAACGGGATTAGCTAATATTAAATCTAAAGCCCTAAGGTATAGTGGTCTATCACCTTTTGGATTATCGTAGTAGTTGAAATTTGGTTGTGTCATAAGTAAATGAACAATTAATATGAATTTAAAACTATTGAAGATCAACTAATTTTCTATAAAATAATTTGTTTTATTTATTATTAATAGTATATATCTTCTTTGTTCTCCAAGTACTTAAGTTTGATCAAGGTTCTATTATTTATCTCCCTTGTTTTGAGAAAGAATTTATTTGTTAAGTATTTTACCAAAAACTCAATGTCCTTATTAACACATCGAAATCGCTAATCATGCCTTTCCTCTCGCAACTTTCTTGGCAAAATTAAGACTGAGAGATAAGAGAGATATTTGTCATTTCATGGCGCTATCACGAATTCCTTATCATAAAATTAAAGAACGATTAACCTTGTCATTTATTTTCTCATAACATTTATTTTAGGCTTTCTATTAAATGTAAGCTTATATAATATATATATAATTACTATTATTAAAATATTAATAAAATATTCATAAGAGATGTAAATGAGAACTTGATTCTAACTAAACAATGAATAAAAAAAAGTGTTTTCCGTTAAACCTAGTCAAGGACCTTAATTCCATATACAACCAAGGGAACCTTGTCCAGCTGTGAGTTCAGCGTACAGATAGCCATTCTGATATCCTTGGTCTATTACGTTGTTAGATGTTTCTCCTGTATCTGAACCAAAGTTATACGCATTACCTATCTCATGAGTTCCAGTGGAATTTACGTAGTACAACTGGAACGCCACTTGAGCTGACTCTACATATGCGCAGGATCCTCCCCCTGGTCCCACTAGATCTAATTCGAGGTCGTAGAAATTACCAGATCCAGTATAGTTATATCCATTAATTGTGAAGTATGGGACTGCAGATTGGGCACTCACTTGTACTGTATCGTACTTTATCCATCCTTGTCCCTCATTATACCAGAAACATATCTCTGGTCCCTGACTATTGGATGACAATGTAATCATCATTTCTAAGTTTAGAGGATAGGAGAATTGAGTTGGGCTTCCTAAAGTGTTTGTGTCACAATAATAATAGAAGGAGATTCCTCCCGATGATGAAACTTGTCCGTTTCCTGTTACAGATACTCCCGCATTAGGTGAAGACATGTTCCATACATTGTCTATGAACTCTAGATTATTGGAATTTATTAACGCAACGTCCTGAGCCCAGAGCGCATTGATCTGCCCTTGATAGTTATAAGTTAAGACTGCGTTAAGTTGTATCGTGAAACAGTCGTTACCAGAACCGGAAGCATAGACTTGTATGTTACTAGCGTTTATAACTCCTATTACTTCAGACGCATATCTAGAGTATGGACCGTTCGGTCCTATTCCATAATCTGCTAAACCCATTGGAGCTGGCTCAGAGGAATAAGAAGAATATACGTTCACTGCTTGGTCCTTTTTCCTTGCATGTCCATGATGAGGAGGAAATATATGAGGATGATGAAGTTGAAAGTGTATATTATTAGCTTCCTGAAGTTGATCTTGTTGCTGTCCCTGAACTAAAGAGGCACTGGACTGTAAGGAAAGGAGGAAAAACGTCATGAGGACCATTGATCCAATCAGTCTGAAGCTTGAAAGGACTACCGTCATGGTTAGCCTCGATGTGTTTCATTTCTTAAAAAGATTTCCATAAGTTCTATATATCCTTTACAAGTTTACGTTAGAATTGTTAGGAGAAACATTAAATGTTTTTAGGAAAAAAATGTCGTTAGATTACCTTTCAAGTATTTACGAGAGCTCAAGAATTCTCGTGTGAAAATGTGTTTATCCCTCTATTTTCCCCATATTGATGAAATTGACGCTAAACTTCCATTTCTATTCCCTTACTCTCCTTTGACTTCAATAGGAACGCTATTGTAGCAATTATCAATATTGCAGTGTATACAGGATAAAGCAGGTAGTTTATGGTTCCGAGATCTGCTGACACGTAACTTGCTGGGCCACCTAAGAAGGAGTTCCCGAACTGATATGCCGACGATGATCCGGTGTATCTGACGTTTGTGGGAAATATCTCGGATATCATTGCAGCTAAGGGAGAGTAGCCCATACCGTGAAATATGCCGAACATTACCAAAGCCACGAAAAAGATGTCCTGAGACCTGAAAATGAAGACAGGATAAACACTGACCAAGGCCAACAAGTTTGAGAGAAGTAAGAGGGGTCTTCTGCCTACTTTGTCAGAGATCAGACCGCCTGCGAAGACCATGGCTATGTCGGCTAAGGCGAAAAGTATTATACCCTCAAATGAAGTTGTTGAGGAGATAACCTTGGACAGAGTATAGAAAACTGGCAAGAGGACTGCACCTACATAGAAGATGGTACCTAACGCGCCTGCAACTACGGTGCCAAGAAGGAGTTCCCTCCAATATTTCCTAAACATTTCCCCTGAAGGGAAGGACAAGATCATTCCCCTGGCTTTTATCTGGTTGAAGAGAGAAGTCTCGTCTACCTTCAGCCTTATGGTTACTCCTATGACGACCATGATAAATGAAAGCAGAAATGGTATTCTCCATCCGAAGCTGAACATTTGGCCCTTGGTGAGTACTGATGACAAAGCAAGGAAAACCAAGCTACCTAGTAACAAACCTATACCCACTGTAGATTGAACGAAAGCACTAAAGAAAGCCCTCCTCTTGCTGGTGTTCTCCACAGCCAACAGAATTGCTCCTCCCCATTCGCCTCCTAGTCCTAAGCCCAAGGCTAGCCTGAGGATCACCAGTAGAACCACAGTCACCAGACCAGCTTGTTGATAAGTGGGTAAAGTCCCTACAAGTCCCGATGATATGCCTGATATTAACAAGGTGTAAATGAGTGAGTATTTTCTGCCTATTCTGTCACCATAATGACCGAACAGAATAGCACCAATAGGCCTAGTTACGAAACCTAAAGCAAATACCAACAACACGTCAAGGATAGAGGTAATTGGATTAGTGGAGGAGAAGAGTTCCTTGCCTATGTAAAGAGCTCCGGAACTAAAAATGAAAACATCATACCATTCCACTAATGTACCTATCATTGAAGCAGATATGGTTAACTTTCTCATGGAACTTCAATTGATGAAAGCTATTAAAAAACGTTACTATAGATTCAATTTACTGTTCAACAGATAGGGGTTTCTTCAGTGAAGGCAAACATAAAATCTTTTTATTCCATGAAAATATATTACCGCATGATAATCTCCGTTGATGTTGGTGGAACCTTCACTGATGTCGTGGGCGTGGAGTCGGGAAAGTTGATAGTATACAAAGGTCCTACCACACCTAGGGCGCCAGAGATAGGAGTCATGGAGGGAGTCAAGAAGGTGGGAGTACCGCAGACCGTGGTTCACGCTACTACTATTGCAACCAACGCTTTGTTGGGTCAAGTTAACTTGGAGTTGCCAAAGATTGCGTTAATTACAACCAAGGGTTTCAGAGACGTTATAGAGATAGGAAGACAGAACAGACCAGAGCTTTACAATCCTTTCTTCCAAAAGCCAACTCCATTGGTTCCGAGGAATCTGAGGTATGAGGTATCTGAGAGGGTTGGACCAGAAGGTGAGGTGATTGAGGAATTGAAGGAAAAGGAAGTGAACGAGGCTTTGGACCGTGCAAAAACTGAGGGAGTTACATCAATCGCAATCTCGTTCCTTCACTCATATCTTAACCCGTCTAACGAGAGGAGGGCAAAGGAGTTGGCTGAGCGGCAATTTAAGTACGTCTCAGTGTCGCATGAGGTGTCCCCAGCTCCCAGGGAGTATGAGAGGACTTCTACCACGGTTGTGAACGCAGCGTTGATGCCTGTAGTTAAGAGTTACTTGGATTCCCTCTTCAACGCCCTGAAGTCTCAGGGAACCTCCTCCTTGTTCGTCATGTCTAGCTCGGGAGGACTCATTGATGTAGAGGAAGCTGGCAGAAGACCGGTCCAGATCATAGAGTCTGGACCTGCAGCTGGAGTGGTTGGAGTTTCAGCTCTTTCGCGACTCATGGGAGAGTCAAACGCAATAAGCTTCGATATGGGAGGAACTACAGCTAAGGCTGGCACTGTAGTGAATTATCAAGTGGAGACAACTCAGGAGTATGAGGTTGGAGGAAGAACACACTATGGAAGACTCGTTAAGGGATCTGGGTATCCCGTCAGATTTCCCTTTGTGGATCTGGCTGAGGTCTCTGCAGGAGGAGGAACTATAATATGGGTTGATGAATCTGGAGGACTTAGAGTTGGGCCACTTAGCGCGGGAGCTGATCCTGGGCCCATGTGTTACGATAAGGGAGGAGACAAACCCACACTAACGGATGCTAGCCTATTCCTTGGTAGAATAGGGGACACCCTCTCTGAGGGTATGAAGCTGAGGAAGGATTTGGCTGAGAGAGGACTAAGAGCTCTGGGGGATCCTGTGGAGGTTTCCTCCAAGGCAATTGCTCTTGCTACCTTGGAAATGGCTAGAGCAATAAGGTTGGTTACGGTGGAGAGGGGATACGATCCGTCATCCTTCACAATGTTTGCTTTCGGCGGCGCTGGTCCACAGTTCGCGGTGGAACTTGCAGAGGAGATGGGAGTTAAGAAGGTTGTAGTGACCCCGCATCCTGGACTATTTAGTGCGTTGGGAATGCTGATGGCAGACATGAAGTTCGAAGCGTCTATAGCTTACCCAAGGGACATAAAGGCTGGATTCCTGGAGATAGAGGATGAAATGCGTAAGGCATTTCCAAACGCGACGTTTCAACGCTTTGCTGACGTGAGGTATGAGGGTCAAGGCTGGGAGTTGACAATTCCAGTGAACGACCCTGAAAAGGTGGAGGAGGAATTTAAGCAGAAACACTTCTCGACTTACGGCTTCCTTCTGGACAGGAGAATAGAAGTGGTGACAATAAGATCCTTCGCTGTCATGCAAGGAGTGTCATTATCCCTACCTTCGCCTAGGAGGGAAGGAAATCCCTCAGTAAGGTGGAGGGATGTCTTCCTTGACGGTCAGTGGGTTAAGACCAAGATATTAAGAAGGGAGGAAATTCCCTTAGGTTACGTGGTTGAAGGACCTGCCATAGTGGAGGAGTACTCCTCTACTACCTTAATAAAGGAGGGATGGAGCGCAGAGGTTCATGAAACCGGATCCCTTGTAATTAAGGTGAACTAAAGTGAACTGGGAGATAATTAACAAGGCGACAATATTCATAGCTGAAGAAATGGGAGTATCCCTTAAGAAGAGCGCGTTGTCTCCCAACATAAGGGAGAGAATGGATCATAGCTGTGCAATAGTGGACGTTAACGGTAGGATCGTAGCACAGGCTGAACACATACCTGTTCATTTAGGATCATTCAGGGTAGGGATAAAGAACGTTCTCTCCCTCCTGGAGGACGTTAAAGAGGGCGACGCCTTTTTGTTTAATGACCCCTACATTTCTGGAACTCACCTCAATGACGTGGGTGTACTTACGCCGATCTTCATAAGGGATAAGTTATTAGGTTACGCAGTCAATAAGGCACATCATGTGGACGTAGGAGGACCCGTTCCGGGGAGCATTAATCCATCAGCCACAACCCTCTTCGAGGAAGGTCTGGTTATCCCAGTTGTGAAGTTGATGAGAAAAGGTGAAATGGTGAAGGACGTAGTAAACATGATAAAGGAAAACTTCAAGGTGCCTGAGTTCTCCTTGGGAGACCTCAATGCTCAGATCGCATCAAATAGAATAGGAGTTCAGAGAGTTGCCCAACTGGTGGACAAGTTCGGCATGGAGGAGACCCTTCAGGGCTGGGATGAGACTATCTCCCGCACCGAATCACTCGTTAGAAGCAAGATGAAGGATTGGCCAAGGGGAAATTATGAGGCCGAGGACTTCTTGGAGTGGGGAGACGAGATGTTGAGGATAAAGGTTAGGTTGGAGATTGGAGATAAAGTTAAGGCAGACTTCACCGGCACGCATCCCCAGATAGAGGGTCCGTTAAACGCAGTCTTGGGTGTCACTTATTCTTCTACATCCTTCGCTATCAGATCAATGCTAGAGGACGTTCCAACCAACGAGGGTTTCTACTCCAACGTCGAAGTTGTCACAGAGGAGGGAACGTTGTTGAATCCGAGAAAGCCAGCTGCAGTAGGAGGAGGAAACGTGGAGACGTCACAAAGAGTTGCAGACGTGGTATTCTTGGCTTTGTCCAAGGCGTTGCCAGATCGCGTTCCCGCAGCTTCTCATGGGACTATGATGAATGTGATGATGGGAGGAGTTATAAACGGAAAATATTGGTCGTATTATGAGACCGTGGGAGGGGGAGCCGGAGCTAGGCCTAACGGTGACGGACCCAGTGCAGTTCACGTTAACATGAGCAACACCTTGAACACACCAATAGAGATAGCCGAGAGGCAATTCCCCATCACATTCACAACGTACAAGATAAGGGAGGGAAGTGGAGGAGAAGGAAAGTTCAGAGGAGGTGACGGAATCGTAAGGGGATTCAAGGTAAAGTATCCAACTAAGGTTTCTATCCTGGCGGATAGGTGCATCATGGGGCCTTGGGGTCTCATGGGAGGAGAGAGGGGTAAGCCTTGTAGGGTAACGGTTAACGGAAAAGAGATGCCTGGAAAGATAACGCTGAGCCTTAAAGCTGGGGATGAGTTAGTGGTTGAGACCCCGGGTGGAGGAGGATACGGCAAGAAGACTCAAGAGTAAGACTGAAGGGAAAAAAGTAATTATTACCTCTTGAATAATTTCTTTTCCTTCTCTCAGTATATATTCAAGTTTTTTTGCATAACAAATAATTCAGGGAATTACATTATGTTTAAGTGATGTTACGTTCAACCTTCACAGACGGAAATTCAAGATATTCTGGAGTCTATGATACCGTTATCTCCTTTTTAGATGAAGAATGTAAAAGCTGGAATAATTTGTGAATAAAGGAAGTATGTTTATACGTTTTCCCTGTTCTCCCTTTATGTCATCCCAGGAAAAAAAACGTCCAGCAGCTTCAAGGAAATGTCACGACATTAAACAAAGGGAAAGGAAAACAAGAGAAGTAAGAAAGTTTTTTAAAAAATATATCTCTTACGTTGAAATACTTTTAATCTCATTCTTATAGAAAACAATATTCATAAAAATATAAAAACAATTTACATATACTAAACGTAACAACTTAATTCTCTTTTACAAATCCCATCTCCTTTGCCTTCTTAACTCCCTGCTTATACCCATAAATCCCGAAGACAATTACCGTAATTATTACCAGGAAGAACCCTATTCCCAGCGAGTGAAGGTTATGAACCTTTATTGGAGTCACGAAGTTGTAATTTAACAGAGGTGGATATAGAAGGATAGCTATTCCTGCAACTATGAAAGCTATTCCTCCGTACTCTAACACTGTTCTGGTGATCGTCTTTCCAACTACTACAATTCCCTCCAAAGTAAGGTTCTTCATCCTGGTTAACCAAGTTGCAAATACAGTTCCGAACATTACTTGAGCAGTCAAAGTGCCTAAACCGAACAGCGCTCCAGGGAGCCAACCCAATAATGGACTTGGCATGGAGGGAGCAAGTACGGTGTAAATGATAAGGGCAAACGCTCCGAAACCGAAGCCAGCTATGAATCCATGTAAGAATGCTAACTTGATTGGAACGGGTTTAGTTAGGTCCTTCTCATTCACGTAGGCTGGATTGATCTTGTGCTGTAATTCCTCCTCTTGTACTTGGCTTCCTTTACCGTGTATTCCACTCAATTCTCCAAGCTTCCTTTCCAAGTAGTGCCAATGTAAGTATCCCCCTTTCTTGGCAATATATATTCCAGCTCCAAACATGGCTATTCCTACAATAACGTATGTTACTCCGAAGGCAAAGGTGGTCATGAAAACTCCAGCGAGGGCTAGATAGGCAAGCTCTGACAGAATAGCTCTCTGTAAGGTAAACCCTGATGAGAAGGTTAAGCCGGTCTTTGCTCCTCCTTTACTACTAAACGAACCTACGGAATAAGAAAAGGTTATAGGCCATGTATGTTCGTCTGGAGTAACCCCGTGAAGTATTCCAAGCAGGTAAGCTATCACTAGAGCACTTACAAAGTCAACCTCCTGAGGATTCCAAAGATTTATCGTCACCATTTCAAACTCACTATTCATATTAGGGTAACCCTAATTAAAAACTTTACTGTCGTAGTGAAGTCGTTTTTTACTCCTCAAATAGATTAAAAATGTGATATATATAGTTCCTGCTGCCCGTAGTAGAGCAAGTAAAGAAATCGTTTAGAAAGAGACTGAGTTTTGAAGTGATAGTGCATAAATAATGCATGATTAACTTTCAACTCGTCCTAAAGGACTAGAGTTTCCCCCATCGGTTATGGTTTTGCATGATTCATTAAGGAACGATCTTTATAACCTTATATAACTTTGATATAACTTTTTATTTTATTCATATAGATAAAAATAATATGTAATAAGGATTATATTTTGAATTAAGAGGAGAATTTTGAATTGAAACAATATATTAAAACATGGTTCATCTATAAATTAAGTCTTAAACCTTTGTGAACACAAAAATAGGTTAATGATAACGAACTCATAACCTAGAATGAATAAGAGGAAAAGGAACTCTTGGTTCGTTTTTAATAAATTCTACAAGTTATATAATCAGCAAAAATGCTAGTTGTTTTCGATTGTGAAATATCCTTAGATCGAGAGAACAGTTTCCACTACTTTATCTTCGTTAAAGTCATCTACCTCGAATACCTTTACCTTCTCGTCTATAGCCGCAACGTCCAAGATTATGACGACATCGTAACTTTGGAGCTCGTCCGTTAATGAGATACCTCCTGTTCCGTAGTCCCTAACGTCTGCACCCTTTACTTTTCCCTCCAATACACCTGCCATAATGCTTCCACATCCATCGTCCTTCATGAATACGTTGCCTACACCTACAACCAGAATCTTCATTGGAGATAGGTTGATCCCTAAAGGATAATTTTTTTCTGGACGATGATCCACATGAGACGTAGATTGACTTATGAAGATAGAGATACTATATCAATAATTGTCAATGTGAAAAGAGTTACTGAGCATTATCATTTGAATGTTAAATTCCTCTTTCATCTCTTCTTACCTTAACGCCAGTGAGAAAGAAAAAAAAGTTAAGGTCTCATGTTCTCTTTATCCTTTTCAAGATGTCAACCTCCTTTCAACTTTTACAGTCCCTTTCCAACCCCTGCGTCGATCCATCTCTTGCTATCGCTTCCCACTATGGACTTTATCACGTTACCACTACAGTGTGCAGGACCTATCTTAGTTACGTTATTCATCAGTTCAGTAGTGACCTTCTCCACGTGATCCCTCGATGAAGAGAGAAGATGAAATCCGCCTATTGCAGCGTAAATCTTATCATTCATAACCTCCTTTGCATGATTCATTATGTTAAGGATACCAGAATGTCCGCAACCTGTCAGGATCACGGTTCCCTCACTTGTTTTCACGTATAAAGCAGCGTCATCGCTCATATGATCCTCTACGACACCATCGTTGGAAACCTTGAACAGTCCTGACACGTACTCGTCGTAACCATACCTCTTTACCTCTCCGCTGAAATACACTCCCTTGGACAGCTCCACCGGCTTCTTGGTTAGTATAAGGTGAAATTTCCTCTCCATCTCGTCAACAGTGAGAGGTAGACCTATATATTGTAATTTCCCGCTCCAATTTAGGAATTTTTTCTCAAAAATAGAAGGATGAGCTACTAAAACTTTACCCTCCAATTTGCGAAGAAGTTTTGAATTCCCTAATCCGCCCGTATGATCCAAATGTCCATGACTGAGAACAACGTAGTCCACTTGTTCCAGTCTGATTCCTAACTTCTCTGCGTTATGTAGCACGGGTATTCCAGAGTTTCCCACATCATATAATATCTTGACATCTTCAGTTTCCAGATAAGCAGAGAAACCCCACTCTCCCAGAAGGGGAGGAATGATCGTAGAAGAAAAATTATCGCTTAACACGGTCAACATTCTTATCTTAGTGGAGTCCATGCCTTAGTATTTAGAGGACATAGATAATAAACACAGAGAAACAAAACGTTTATAACAGATAACCGTGGATAATAAAAAGTTTAAATTTTCATATTTTAAGGAGTTTTTCGCATTTTCTTCGTTCATTGCCCCGTTAGGAAAGACGTTTGGCTTTGCAATGTCTCCTGCTCCTTAAACGTTAGTTTAACCTCTAAAAACTGAAAGTCCATCATAACTCCTATATTTCCTGTAGATAATGCTAAATCTATGTAGAACCTAACGCAGTCAACTCCTAATGAATGACAAGTAAAGAAGCGTGGTATGGTTATTAAGTTCGTTAATCCCAGTTATTCTTCAGTCTCATGTCCCAAGTGCGGGCAGAAGATGAAAAAAGTTGCCTATTTGTACTTTAGCTGTATGAATTACTGTTATAAGAATAACTGTGATATTCTTACAATTATAAATCTAAATGGGGTCTCTGACCCTCTCGACTGCCCATCAAATGAGAGATGTAGTTCCGAATCCATGAGGGAAACCTCGCTATCTATGGGGGAAAGTCAGTTTGACCTCATAGTAACCTTAATTTTTAATTAAGTTGTTAGAAACCTAATCCATGGATAATCAGGTTACCTTAACTCTTTTGGAGATGTCGCTCCTCATATTCACAGCTGAGGCAGTCAGGAGCTTCATGGGGAAATACGGTCTACCTCTCATAGTGGGTGAGATACTAACAGGCATTGTCCTAAGTCCTTTCGCCTTGGGAGGTGCGATAAATATGATCTCTGGTACAGACATCTTTTCCTTGAACCAGTACGTTCTCTTCCTGTCCGAGTTCTCAATGATTCTGCTTATATTCGCCTCTGGACTGGAGCATGGTACGTCGAGCATCAGGAGTGCTGGGGTAATGGGTTTCCTAGGAGCTAGCGTAGGAGCAGTACTTCCCTTCGCTGTGGCGTTCATCGTCTATAAGGAGACATTGGGTTTCACCCCGTCCCTTATCGTGGGTACAGCATTGGGAGCCACGAGTCTAGCCGCAGTTGTTTCAACGTTAATGGAGATGAGGCTTCATGGGAGGGCTATCAATTATCTTATTGCAGCCTCCTCCACAGACGATATAGTTGACTTGATTCTCTTCTCTGTTGTCCTGGCCTCAATCAGTAGTACAGGATTGACAGCAATCCAGCTAATTAGAACAATAACCTTCTACCTATTGGCTTGGGTTACTATTTTCCTTGTATCTGTCATACTGATTCCAAGAATAGCAAACAGGATAGGCACACAGTACGTGGAGGAGTTCCCTTTCGTCGTCCTTTTCGGCCTCACTGCAATTATGACAGCCCTTGGGTTCTCGCCAATTATATCAGCCTTCGTGGCTGGTGTAGCCCTGGCCGAGAGCACCAAAAGGGAGGAGATAAGGAGGATCTCGGAGACCCTACTCAGCGTTTTCGGGTCTATTTTCTTTGTCGTGGTAGGTTTACAAGTTGATGTTTTACGAATAAGCTTTAATGTCCTAGAGTTAGGTTTAGAGCTCACCATCATAGCGATGGTCTTTAAGATGATAGGGGTATTCCCCTTTGCCTACTTTAGTTTGAGGAATTTTAGGTCATCATTAGCAGTTTCAGTGGGCATGACCCCTAGGGGAGAGACAGGCTTAGTGGTAGCCTCCATAGGCGAGTCATTTGGTGCAGTTTCACAAGGTGAGTTCACTGCTTTAGTATTAATGGCAATACTCACCACGTTGCTGGGAGCCATGGCGTTTAAGAGGTTAGCCATTTGGTTAGAGCCCCAATGATATTTGAGTAACGTACAACTTCAGCCTTGCTTTCGGCAGATATTTAGCCGTTTAGATTCATTGAAACTTCTTTTCAGGAACGGGATATTATCTTAATGATGCTTTGTGGAATTCTTCAATTTCCTTAGATGTTAAATTTATCATCTAACTTTCTTAAAATTCGATAGATGTTAGATTAAAGGTAGGTAAAATATCAAAGTACGATAAAAATTTTTAAAGTAAGTCACAAGATAATTTACTATCGGGAAATAGTAAAATATAACCTTTGCGACCGGTTATAGGCTTAACCAGCGGCTTAGTAACTCCTATCTTATCTTAACTCTCTCAGTTTATCCTCTACTGTCCTGATGTCTTCTACCAGTCTTTCCTCGCCTTTATGCCCATTTGTCCAATCCTCCACAATCTCAGTCGCAACGTCAGCGTGGAACTATAGGTCCACTGTCCTTCTCCCCCTGAAGATCCGAAATATTTTTCACTATATGCTGGCAAGATTTATTCCTATGACAAAGGCTAACGTATCATCATGCCAGTGAAATACATTCTCCTCTTTCCTAGCCTACTTAACTCTCCTTCAAACTTGATCTCCTACTCCCCATTCTATCTCGAAGCCACTCTCTTTGTTACTGATCCTCTTAAAGAAGGCGAGAGAAGCTGTTCTCCCCAAACATACTTCGAGAACCTTCTTTCCATTCCCTACGAACTTTCTGTGCGGCTTGATCTCTTCCTTCAGGAAGAGATACCCATCTACCTCATATACCTCATTGGACCAACCATCAAGGCTGAATGTCGTATCTACCGGTAGTTAGTGGAATTGGGTCCCTTGTGCAAGAAGACTGACAAGAAGGACTCAATAAGACCACTAATAGTCTACGCAGCAAAAAAGACACAGAGAAAAAAATGAGCTGTTTATCCAGCTAATTCTCTAAGAGGCCTAAAATTTAAAAGAAAGACTAGTTTGAGGAAAAATGGAGTTGCAATCATTCTGAACTTTAAGCCCTACATATTTTCTACATTATGAAAAAGACAAGAAAACTTGCATTTATAGAGATAAAACGTTATATACATGTCTCTATTTTCTTATTGCTTTCATTTCTTCTATTTTATCAAACTCTTGTATACTTCCTCAGGTGTCACTGGAGTCTTGTTGAACCTCTTACCAGTGGCGTTCTCTATTGCCCTCACTATTGCTGCTGGTCCCACAATAAGGGCAGCCTCCCCTACTCCCTTGGTCCCAGTTGCGTAGTTTGAAGGGAAAGGTCTATCCGTGAAATAGGACGTGTAGTGGGGGCTCTCCATGATCGTGGGCACGAAATATTCAGCGTAGCTCACAGCCAATTGACCTTCGTCGTTTATTCTGGCTTCCTCGTATAACGCCTGCCCTACTCCCTGCATCGCACCTCCATGAATCTGTGCCTCCGCCAACGCTGGATTTATCACGCGACCTATATCATCGTAGGCTCTGTACTCCTTAACTCTCACAATTCCAGTATCGTCAATCTCAACTATTGCCATATGAAGACCATAAGGATATGTTACATCACCTTCAAGGGTCACCGATGCGTAAAGGCCCGGATCCTTTCCGCTATACGCTGCCTTAGCAACCTCATCCCATTTCACCGACTTGCCCTCCTTCTTATACTTGAACTCACAGCTGGAGTATTCCACCTCCTCCACATCTGCATTAAGCATCTTCGCAGCAACATACTTCATTTTCTCTAAAACCTGCCTTGAAGCTGACTTAGCCGCACTTCCTGCTATTGAAATGGTCCTAGAACCGTAACTTCCCATTCCCGACGCCACCACCTGCGTGTCTCCCCAGACAACGTTGATCCTGCCTATGTCTATCTGTAGCTCGTCCGCCACAACTTGTGCTATTGCAGTGTCAGTCCCTTGACCGTGAGGGGTTCCTCCAGTCACCACTGTCACATCACCTCTCTCGTCTACCCTTATCTCGCCATATTCCCACGGTCCAAAGCCGGAGATCTCTAGGTAGAACGCCGTTCCTACGCCGATCCTTTTTCCTTTAGTCCTCTCAGCCTCAGCCCACGTCAGCGTCTCGTGATACTTGAGTTTCTCTTTGGCCTCCCTCAAGAAGGATAGGTAATCCCCAGAGTCGTAAACTAGCCCAAACGGGTTCTTGTAGGGCATCTCGTCAGCTCTAACCATGTTCTTTTCCCTTAACTCCAAGTCGTCCATATGCAGTTCGTCAGCAACAGTACTCATGATTCTCTCTATGATGAAAGTCGCCTCAGGTCTACTTGCACCTCTGTACATAGTGATGGGAGGAGTGTTGGTGTAAACCGCTGTGCTTCTCACTAGAATATCCCTTATCTTGTATGGACCTGGAATCATCAGAGGAATTATGGCAGGCTGAAGTCCCTCGGTGTAGGTCAGGTAAGCTCCAAGGTCAACAGTGAGATCTCCCCTAATTCCCAAGATGGTTCCATCTCTCTTCACCGCAACCTCTCCCTTGAATGTGTTGTGTCTTGCATTTGAGGAGATTAGCTCCTCGCTCCTAGTTGCAGTCCATCTCACTGTCCTGCCAAGCTTGATGGAGGAAGCCACAACTGCGAGGTCTTCAGCCACGAAGTGCGCTTTGCTTCCGAAGGCTCCTCCCACGTCTGGCATGATCACTCTTATTCTGCTTGACGGAATTCCAAAGTCCTTGCTGAACTCCTCCCTAGCGAAGTGTGGTATCTGAGTTGAATACCACACAGTCAGTGATCCTCCCTCCCACCTTGACACGATCCCCCTAGGCTCCATGGGTGAGGGAATCAGCCTGGTGTTTGATGCTTCCACTGGTATCACCTTGTCAGCTGACTTAAAGGCTGACTCCACATTCCCAGCTGAAAAGTCCTTCTTGTATCCCACGTTGGTTCCGAGCTCCTTGTGAACCAGTGCTTCTCCCTTGAGTGCGTCCTCCAAGGCTATAGCTGAGGGCAACTCCTCGTAGTCCACGTTGACCTTGTCCACCGCATCCCTGACGGAGTACTTGTCAATGCCTATAACTATTGCCACAGGATCTCCAACGTATCTGGCTTCCTCTGTCAATGGTTTCCTAGGGACGAATTTCCATTCCGCTTGATTGATGTAAGTAACCCAAGGTCCCGGCCCGTCACTGGTCATGGGGTTCAAGTCCTTTGCAGTAAAGACAGCTACTATTCCCTTAGTTTTTAAGGCATCCGAGGCGTCAACAGATTTAACCCTCGCGTGAGCATACGGACTCCTGACGAAGGCAGCGTTGAGAGATGAGATCTGTAAATCGTCTATATATACGCTTTTTCCCGTGATGAACTTTGAGTCGTTTAACCTCTTAACTGGTTTTCCAACGTAGTTCATGATCTCACCTTTGAAGCTTCCTCTACAGCTTTAATTATATTCTGATAACCGGTGCACCTACATATGTTTCCATGTAATCCGTCCCTGATTTCCTCCTCGCTAATTTCACTTCCTTTCTCTTTCAAGAGATAGTAGGTCTGCATTATCATTCCTGGTGTGCAAAAGCCGCACTGA
Organism: Sulfuracidifex metallicus DSM 6482 = JCM 9184; assembly: GCA_032834875.1. Classification (NCBI taxonomy): domain Archaea; kingdom Thermoproteati; phylum Thermoproteota; class Thermoprotei; order Sulfolobales; family Sulfolobaceae; genus Sulfuracidifex; species Sulfuracidifex metallicus. The sequence goes on along the minus strand of CP135238.1, from coordinate 971,150 downwards.
AGAGCGAAGTTGTTGGAGAAAGCCTCCTGTATGCGATGAAGCTTACCGTTACCAAGACCTTCGATTGTAAGTATTTCGCCTCCGTCAGCCTGAACTGCAAGGAGGGTGCACGACTTCACCGATTTACCGTTCAGTATAACGGTGCATGCACCACACGTAGTGGTGTCGCATCCTACTTTCGTGCCAGTGAGACCTAGGTCGTCCCTAAGAAAGTGCACTAACAACTTCCTCGGAGGAACCTCACCTTCATATTGAACTCCGTTTACCTTGACCTTGATCTTTACCTTCTCTCCAGGCTTCACCATCACTTCATATCACCTAAAGTCTTAACCGTAATTACCTTCATGACTTCCTTTCTATACCATGAGGAACCTCTCACGTCAGAGGGGGGATTAGCTCCAGAAGCCGCAACCTCTGCAGCCTTCTTGATGTTTTCCTCGTTTAGTTCTCTTTCCATGAGAACCTTCTCAGCCTCCTTGGCTCTGTATGGAGTGTCTGAGACACCAGAGTAAGACAAACGAACATCTTCCACCTTTCCCTCCTTTAACCTTAACGCAACTGCAATGGAGACCATGGCGTAATCCCCTGCTCTCCTGACCACCTTCACGTAAGAGGTCTTGTACCCATTAAGTTTGGGGAACACGATCTCCTTCACCAGCTCTCCCTCATTGAGGGATGTAGTGAAGGGACCCTTGAAGAAGTTCAATGCGTTGATTTCTCTGGAACCTCCCTTTGAGGTTGTAACAATCTTTGCATCTAACGCAGTAAGAACCGATGGGTAATCTGCTGCGGGATCTGCGTTGCTCACGCTACCGCCTATGGTACCTACGTTCCTTACCTGAACGTCTCCAACTTGCCTTGAAGCTTCGTAAAGAAGAGGCACTTCCGTCTTGATCATGGTATTCGAGGTTATTTCCGCATGTCTTGTGAGAGCACCTACCCTGACTTGACTTCCCTCGTCTTTAACGAAGGAGAGGGACGACAAGGGATTTAAGTCAACTAGGTAGCCCGTGCTTATAATCCTTAACTTGAGCATAGGTATCAAGCTCTGTCCTCCAGCCAATGGTCTGGCGTCCTCCTTCTCGAGGAAGTCCAACGCCTCCTCGAGGCTTTGCGGTTTAAAATATCCAAATTCTGGGGGATACATATTTACTTCTCTTTTTTTACTTATATAAGTTAATCCACCTAAAAAAGCTTCCAAAATCCTTAAAATAATTATAAATGAAGAGAAATATAACTAGTTATAGATAGTTTTATCTCGGATTCTCATCTTCTCATAGTTGGAAGTACATGGTCTTAAAATGCTCTTATTAGATAGTGAACTAACCCTGCATAACGAGTAATTTAGTATCCGCACGTATTTTTAACTTATTAAATGTATACTATCTGTAATTATGATCTTAGGAACCCTAGCATCGGATAAGTTGGTCACCACAGTGAACGCTATCCTCTCCGAGGTGTTCACAGAGATCTCGCCCAACAAAGTGAAGATCTTCGCTGAACAGAAACCTCAATTCGATTATCAGAAAATAAGGGAATATTTAAGAGTCCTCAACGTGGATAGTGAAGTAGAAGTCAAGGTAATTGGGACTGGGATTTCAAACTGGAAACAGCAACTTTCCACTGAGACGGTGGACGTAGCAGACGTGACGCCGGGTAGAAAATACATGGCTCTAGCCCTTCACAATTACGTGAAGGCGGGAGAAGTTAGATATGTTTACCTGCAGAACGAGAGTAAGGGGTACCGTCCCTTCGGTTACGTCCCCTTCCAAGAGATCAAAGTTGTGAACCTCAGAGACGGAAAGGAGATTCAAATGAGAGCTATTAAGACTAGGAGGGAACTAGAGAGAAGAGTGAAGCTAGGATACGTCGGTATCAGGACTACTCTAAACATGCTATCCCTACTTGGAAAGGTAGAGATTGATGGCATTCCGAGACAAGATGTGAGGGTAGATCAGGGGATAGAGGAGATGTGTTCGATATGGTCTGGGAGAAGGAGGTTCAAGGAAGAGAAAATTCTCTTCGAGACGCAGGGGAGACTGATTGCAGATACCAACGTCTATATTAATCTTGGTCCCAGGCTTCTTTCCCTTAGGAACAGAATACTGCCTGCCTCAAGCACATACGCTGAGCTTTTAAACAAGGTTACCTCGACGCAGAGGAACGACTATAACCTTATCAAGTTCCAGCTGGGGATGTATGCGTTCAGGCTTGTTCATGAGAAGCTTCCCGATCCCAATAGGAAGTTCGGCGATGCTTCCCTAGTGGGAGAGGCAAGGGCATTGAAGGGAGAGATGACAGAAAACTTGACCCTCATAACTGGTGACGCGGGAGTTATGAAGTCTGCCAGACTAAAGGGAATAAACGTTGTGTTCTTGCACGACTTGGAGAAGAGGGAAGAAGAAGACTTGGCTTCTAAGGCCTTCTGTTTGTCCGCCTTTGAAAACGTTGAAGTGAAGGTTAACGGAGATACTTTCCTCAGAATAGGAGGATGGGATACCGAGAAATCTACAGTGGAGAGTTTAAAGGAGGAATATAACTACTCATACCTTTCCAGTCTGTTAACTGGATGAGATGTGGATTGTGTAAGTACTTGTATGACAAGCTATGAGAGCTTTAGTACGATGAGATGTAAACAAAAAATACGACATCAAAACTGGAAATATGATGTACTTCCTGGTTTTTAGCTTTACCGTTGTAATTTTTTACAATTATTCTCTCAAAAATCTTGTTTATATAAATTCTTTTTAGTTTCTCAGCTTCCCTATTCTTGATATTGGCTATACTTCTTGTATAATATTTTATTTTATTTGGCTTAATTTTCCGTAAACTTAGACAATTAGCTTTCACAAACATATACGCTACTAGGAAACATAGCTTTCTTGAAATGCTATAAGCTTATTTTTCTTTAAACGAATGTAATATTCTTTTATTATCAAAATATAGTATTAAAATCTTATTATTCTAATTTTGTGAATACATGCCTGAGCATACTCGAATCAATCTTTTCTTAAATCGATAATAGAAGATACGAATATTTAATGTAAATAATAAATGATAAAGTACGAATCTCCTTACGATCGAAACGAAATCTTTAGAGTAATTTTACATTTATAAATAGGTGGGTTTCTTTTAGTTAGTGTAAAACACCATGCGACCGAGAAATAGGAGGAGATATGTAGCATAACGAGATGAGGGAGGAGTCGTAAAATTTATTATGGTCGAAAGAAGAAATCGAGTGGGGGTAAATTCCCCAACACGAATGGCATCGATAATGACATTGATCCATGACAGTATTGAAAGTGACAATAGAGATGTCAACACGAATGGCATCGATAATGACATTGATCCATGACAGTATTGAAAGTCTTCTTCGTCCATTTCAGCCAAAACAGAAGCATATTCTGCTTAATCTATAAAAATTTTTTCTCTTAAAAAATACTAAAATTAATATATCAAGAACCCAGACAGGAAGAAAATGCTAACAGAGATTAGTCTTCTGGTTCTCGTCTTTTTTATATACACTTAACGAAATGCTTAGCACTGGATTAACATAGCTATTACAGGAAGAACAGGAAGGCAGATAAAAGTATTAATAAAAAGTGAAAAATTTTGACTTTTATGTAAATATGCTCAAAAATTTACGGCAATGCAGATCATTTTCATATGTCACTAACTATCCTCTCGGGATGTGTATAGACGTTCATTCTATTTCCTCTTACGAAACCTACCAAGGAGATCCCCGTTAACTCGCACATCTTAACTGCGGAAGTTGTAGGTGCTGATACCGCAGAAAGGACAGGAAAGCCAGCCACTGCAGCCTTCTCCGCGATTTCGTATCCCGCTCTTCCGCTTACCTGAAGTATCAACGACGACGGATCAACGCCCTTCAGGAGGAGCCTCCCTATCACCTTGTCTACTGCATTATGCCTACCCACGTCCTCTTCTATGAGAAGAGGGTTACCGTTAACGTCAAACGCTCCTGCTCCGTGGAGTCCACCAGTCTCCCTAAAGATCCTCTGCATCTTGATCATCTTGTTAGGAAGATTCATCAGCACGTCAGCCTTAACCTTCACCTGAGATTTCTTGGTCATCACTTTGAGTAGGGTTGGGTTACCACAAACGCCACAGCTGGAGTTTACCAGCGCCTCCCTTTCAAAGGTAAAGGGATGATCAATCCATACTGTGATCTCCTGCCCTTTTATATCGATCCTCTTGATCTCATCCACTTTCCCGACAATACCCTGCGTGTATAAAAAACCCACAGCCAGCTCAGTGTCATGGGTAGGAGTCCTCATAATGTAGATTGTCCTCTCTTTATCCCCGTATCTTACCGTCATCTTCAGTGGTTCCTCTACGGCTATTTCATCCTCCTCCTTCGTGACTAGATCTTCGCTATACTTGAACACAGCAACTTTCTCACTCACGTAAAGTCTCACCTATGGATTTCATTAAAGAAAGAAAGAACGATATCCCCGCAAGTACGTCTGGGTCATTTAATGTCTTAAATAAGCCGATGAGTGATTTAGACTTCTTCACCTGATCTGGATCTACTTTACTCAGTGCTGCCATCAATGTGGAAACGTTCTTCATTACGTTCTGATTCTTCTGCAACCAGTTGGCTATCTCCAGGAGAGCTCCATCCTTGTTCTTTAATAAAGAAGTAAGAATGTCAAGAACGCCGGAGTCCTCCAGTTCCTTCAAGAACTCTATCATTTTCTCTTGTTCTTGCTCGCTCATTTAAATCACCTTCACATAGTCTTTCCTCTCCCACTTCTTCTCTACCATGACCCCACGTTGAGGAGTCCTCTCTGCGTTCCTGGGGTTCCATTTGGGTAGAGGAGGTTCGCAGTTAGTGCACGATTCTATCTTCTCTATCCTGACCGGCGTCTCCTTGTACGCGGGCGTCTTAGCTGCGGGATCCTTCTCATTAAGGGTAACTATGTTCACGTTCATGTCCTTGTCATCGTGAATTGAGAGGAAGACCTTATTTCCGGACACCCTGTTGGTGACCAGAACCTTCGTCATTAATTTTCCAGTCTCAGATCTCACCATCACTGTGTCGCCGTCCTTCAGCCCGTAGCTTTCAGCCAATTGAGGGGATACCTCAAGAAATGTCTCGGGTAACTTATACATAATACCTTGGGTTTTGCCTGTCATTCTCATCCAGTGGAAGTGTTCCAGCATCCTTCCATTCACAAGGTACAAGTTGTACTCCTGATCGGTCTTCAAGGGAGGTATCTCCTTGGTAACGTAAAACTTGGCCTTTCCATCAGGGAACGGGAACTTTTCCCTATAGAGGAAGCGAGAGTCCTTGTCGCCTTCCAGAGGCCAGAGGATGCTCTTGAATCCCTCCAACTTTCCATATGTAACCCCTGCATATATGGGAACCGTAGCGGATATCTCATCCATGATCTGAGAAGGGTGGACGTAGTTCCATCCCGCATCCATCTGGTTTGCTACCAACTGAATGATTTCCCAGTCAGGTTTAGAATCACCTAGCGGTTCCATGACCTTGTATAACCTTTGAATTCTTCTTTCTGTATTGGTGAATGTACCATCCTTCTCTAAGAAAGCAGCTGCTGGCAGGATTACGTGAGCGTATTTTGCTGTCTCTGTGAAGAACATGTCCTGAACTACGAGGAAGTCCAGCTTGCTTAACGCTTCCCTTGTTTTGCTCTGGTCCGAGTCAGCTAACACCTTGTCCTCACCCATAATGTACATAGCATGAATTTTCCCCTGGAGAATAGCATCTACCATGTCCGTACTAGTGAGACCAGGATTCCTGGGCAATTTCCTTCCCCATGCATCCTCCAATTTCCTAATCACCTCCTCACTATAAGGCTGATACCCAGGAAGATAGTTAGGAAGGGCTCCTACGTCCCCTACTCCCTGAACGTTCGCATGACCCCTTAGTGGGAATGCCCCAGAACAAGGCTTTCCATAGTTGCCCGTTAATAAGAGAAGGTTAGAGATTGCAGTAGAGGTTTCGCTTCCATCCTGATGCTGGGTCACCCCCATAGCCCAAGCTATGGCTAGTGTTCCACTTTCATGTATAGTCCTAGCTATCTCTTCCACCACATTTCCCTTCACTCCGGTAACCTTCTCCACGTATTCAATGGTATATTTCTCTAGACTCTTCCTGTACTCTTCAAAACCGGTAGTTCTTTTCTCTATGAACTCCTTATCCTCCCACCCATGATCTAGGATCGCTTTTGCGATGCCGTTTATTAGCACCACGTCTGTTCCTACATTAGGCGTTATGAAAAGGTCAGCTCTCTCAGCCATCTCGTGTTTCCTTACGTCGATTACCACAAGCTTCTTTCCTTCAAGCTTATGAGCCCTCTTTATCTTTCCTGCTATGACTGGATGAGCCTCCGCGGTGTTGGTCCCAATGAGGATCACTAGATTTGCACATGCAAGATCATCTGAGGAACCGCTGTCAGCTCCATATCCTACTGTCCTTATTAAACCCGTTGTGGCTGGAGACTGACAATATCTTGCACAATTATCAACATTGTTTGTACCTATCACTGCCCTCGCAAACTTCTGAGCTAGGTAACCTTCCTCATTTGTGGAAGTGCAAGACGCGATAATTCCCACAGAGTCTGGTCCGAACTTCCCCTTTATCTCTTGAAGCTTGCTCGCAACTAGGCGTATAGCCTCATCCCACGAGCCTCCCTGAAATGATCCCCTTCTCTTATCAGCGGTTTAGTTAGCCTTTCACCGCTGTTTACGAAGTTCAGTCCGAACTTTCCTTTGATACAAGTGGCGATACCGTTAGCAGGAGACTCAGGCTTAGGCTCAACCTTCAGAATCTTCCTACCCTTAGTCCAGACCTCAAATGAGCAACCAGTACCGCAGAAGGTACACACGGTCTTGGTCTTCTTTATTAAGGAATTCCTCATCCTCTTATCGATGTCGCTTATCAACATGAAGGGGGAAAAGTTCTTCTCTCCAGCTTTTGCAGCATCGATTAACTTCTCTTTAACCTCCTTGTTTATCCCGGTGAAATATCCTGCTTCTCCTAGGATTGACTTCTCCATCAATGCATTAACCGGACACACGGTGACGCAAGTACCGCATGAGACGCAGGAGGAATAGTCAACGGTCTTACCATTGCTCCACACAACTCTTGGAGGGTTTAAGTCCCAGTTAATCCTGATTACCTCGTTCACCACTACGTCTTGGCAGGCTTCAACACATCTACCGCAAAGTATGCACTGTTTAGGGTCATAAACATAGAACGGATTGGAGTCATCAACGACGTATGGCTTAGGAACGAAATGTTGTGAGTATACACCCTCCTTGGACACGGCTCGTGGAGTTCGCAGTCAACGTTATTGTCGCAGAATGTGCAATACATGTTATGATTCTTGAGTACAGAGTCGAAAGCCTTCCTTCTAACTCCCTTCACTTTCTCGTTATCAGTGCTCACCACCATTCCGTGTTCAACTTTCGTTTCACATGACCTCACAATCTTTCCGTTTGCCTCAACAAGACACAAATCGCAAGTCTTGATAGGACCTAAACGTGGGTTATAACATACGTGAGGAACGTAAATCCCGTTCTTCTCAAGAACGTTTAAAATAGTGTCTCCCTCTTCTGCTGAAACCTCCTTGTTATTTAGTTTAATTCGAAGGGACATGAAAGATAAGTATCAACTAACTTTTAAAAAGTTTTGTTAGAGTGAAAATTTAGTAGATATCAGATGAAAAATCTAAATCATATAAAAAGTTATTTTAAACTTTATAGCTTAATTAGATAAATTAAGATAGCTTTTTATACTTTAGAAAATAAATTTAAGTACATGGTAGGACCTCTTCCACCCTTAGCAGTCGGATTCTTCGGACTAGGGACAGGATATTATATATACGGTGGTACTGAATTTTTTAGGTTCCCAAAAGAGGGAGGTAGTGCTTTAAACCATTCGTTAGGACAATGGGGCATATGGATGCCTGGTTTCCTTCAGTTCTTGACTGGAACTTACAGAGAAGGGGGGTTAAGGGGGCGGAAAGCCTCGCCCTTTAGGGCGGGGAGGAAGTCAGTAAAAGATATTCCAGCAAGCTTGCTACAGTCTCCTTCATGGACAAGAGTTAAGGGATTTTGGCATCTAGTTACGAGAACGTGGCTCATGTATCTTACCTTCGCTGCGGCGTTAAACTTCTCCTTAGGATTCAGCTTACCACTGTGAAATATAGCACCGGTACACCGTAGCTATTGTTATTTTTGAAAATAAAAATAAAAAAGTTATCATTTTTTCTTTGCTCCCTGCAGCATAGATATTTCATGGCTAATATAAAAATAAATCTTCTTTTATTACTGAAGGTCTTCACCATTTTTTAACCAAGTAATCGCTAAATATGCAGCGTTCTTCACTAAGGTCAGATTCTCTAACATTTGATTCTTTGTAAGCCCATCAGCGAAAACAAGCCTGGCTAGGTGAAGCTTGTCCGGTTTTCCCTGTGGGGTCAGGAAAAACTCCACGTTCATTCTCATTAGGTCAAGCATGATTTGTCTTAAGACCTTTAGTTGGGTTTCAACGTCTATGTCCACAACTATGGTAAAAATATAGTATGTGTCCTCCATCTTTGGTCTCAATATTGCTACGCTGGGTCCACCTAGAGGAGGCGTCACCTTAATTTGAAAGAAGTTGTTCCCTTCAAGTTTCTCTACCTTCATGCCCAGTTCCTTTACCCATTCGGTTATCTCCTGATCTAACGTCAAATTCCGCACCCTTTGGAAACGTAGAGATCTTTATCTACTCTATGGGATGAGGTATAATCCACGAATCCATAGATGGAAGAGAACTTGCCTCCCTTTCCTACTGTCACCGAGTTCACTCCCAACCTCGTAAACCAAGAAGCCTCAGCCTCGTTCTCAGTCAGCAAGATCCACTTTCCCCTAACGCGAGAGGACACCTTGTTTAGAATATCGGTTGATGAGACGTCAATTGAAATCACGTCGGTGATGAATGAATCTAAATTATACTTCAAAATGGTCCTCTTGACTTGTAAACGGTCTAGGTAAGTCAACAGGAAAACTCTAGCTCTATAACCTAACTCCTCGATGGAGTATGCATCCTCCCTAACTTTGAGATTGGGTATGGGAAACTGGGCCAACTTACCTGACAAAATAGATGAAACCAGAGAATTATACTTCTGCCTCAACTCTTCCTCCTCGAAGTCGAGAACCAGGGTAGGAGAGCTGATTACGATTGTCATCATTTTGAAACACCTATCCTTTGAAGCCACATCTTGGTAAGCTCCTTCTGTTTACAGTCGTTACACACGTCCACGAATTGCGTGTTATATCCCATAGAGTTTAACATAACTGACACCTTGTCCTTCACCTTGAATGAGCCAATTGGTTTACCGCAGTACCTACACTTGGTCACCACGGACTTGGTGAACTGAACCTTTCTCATTTCCTTCAATTTCACCTTTTCCTTCACCGTAATCGCCTTCTCTGGGCAACTCCTAAGACATCTTCCCGAACCTATGCAGTTGTACTCATCGTATTCCAGCGTGATGGAGTCACCTTGGTTCCTTATCTGCGGAACTAACATTTGACATTCCCTCACGCAAACTCCGCATAGGACGCACTTCTCAGTGTCGACCGTAACGTAAAACGAAGAGGGAACCTCGTCCTCCTCGTCAAGGGGAACTTCCTTACTCATTTCCTTGATGGACCATAACAGGAGGCTCCTCCTCCTGCTCCTACTATATATCAAGTCTAATGGTATCTCCCTGATCTTCATTGGCGGAACAGGAGTATTCATTGCGATCTCCAGCTCTTTCTCCGATGTAATTTTCACAATGTTCAAGTTAGTTCCAGGGAAATGGGATGGCATCTCATTCATCCTTTTCATTCCCATGTCTTTAGTTCTGCAATCCTCGGCAAGGTAAACCATGGGCTGAAGACCTGCAGCATATGAGGCTAAAAGGAAGGCATCAGGAACGTAAGCAATGCAGGGTAAAATCACGGGAAATACTCCCTCCTTTACGTTAACCGGCTTACAGGAGAACAGCATTTTAGAAGGCCCATAAATGGAGGTAATCTTGTTTACGAATTCCACGAACTGTGTGGTTGAAAAGGTTGGGTTTTCTAAGTAGCCTAGGTAAGACGATCCAGAGCAGTAACCACACCACGAGCATTCCTCAGGCTTAGTTACTTGAGGACCTTCCGGGGTCTTGCTCAACGCTCCTTTAGGGCATAACTCCACGGTTCTGTTTATTTCCCTTTCTATGTGAAGTTGTTCAGCCAAAACCGGGTAAGGAACGTACTGGTAAAACTTGAACCTCAGCAGAGACCTTCTGTCCACGTTTTTAGTGTGGACAGGCTGAACCCTATAGGCTAGGTCGCTTTGGGAAGCCTTAGAGACATAGGCTTGAAGGAGCGCAGTAACATATTTCACGCTTTTCCCTTTGACCCACTCCGATGGAAGGTTATCCATAGCTAAAGGGGAAATTCCAGTTTTCTGTTCTATCTCGTCCTTCAAGGTGTATCCTGCATCTCCTAGGATAACTAGGGATCTTACTTCGTTATCCCTGAGGTCGGAGTAGACGAAATCCCCCAACTCTGCCATGTAAACTAGATCCTTATTCTCGAAGAGTGACTTTAGGGTCTCGTCGCCCACAGCTCTTCTAGCTTCTTTCGTAACGAGCAAGCCCACGTTCATGTTATAACCCCAGACGTATCTTCTCCTGCTCTATCCATTGATTAAGGGACGAACAAGCTACACCGAATAAGTTGGACCTCTTGTCCTTAATAACGTCGTTAGCCCAGGAGGGAATCCAGCTCAACACATGATTGAAGAAGAAGAGTTTCTGATCAGACATACTCCTTAAAGGCTTCCTTCCTTCAGCTGTAGTCTCATTCTCCTTAGAAATAAGGAAAGCCATGAAGGCGAGGATGGAGGATATATGATCCGCCTCGGGCTGGAAGAAGTTACCTACAGACTTTGGTTTAAGTCCCCATGAATCGTAAAAGGAAAGTAAGTCCTTATACTTGGAGAGAGCAATCTTCTCACCCATAATTGAAAAAATTCTCTTACTCTCCACAGGAGTAAGGGGTCTAGATCCTGTCCCTGTTAGGAAAAGGCTTGAGTACTCCACTAGAAGATCCTTCCTGGAGGCATTCAATATCTTAGATGTTAAAGGACGAAGATTAGTGTATGTTGAGTCTACATCCTTTACCCTCTGGACAAAGGATGAGTACTCCTCCTCGTCCCATTTATATATGAAGAGGTCGGAGTAGAACTCGTAAAGGAGAGATCTATCTATAAGTGACATCATTTTCCTCATCCCCCATTGTTACCGTTACCTTCGGTATATGTGGAGTTATTACCTTCTGTAGAAGTGGAATTGTTCCCTTGAGCACCAAGTTGCACCGTCCCATTGGCTGTCCATACGTTAAAATATTGAGACTGATCCAACAGCTCCACGTCATCATTGGAGGCGTAGTCGCTATGCCAGGGTAAATAACCGCTAGCTGGATTTGCTCCGGTCTCAGGTCCCATCACGAAACCTCCCTTATCTTGGAAAAGTATGTTACCGGGATCCGTGGGGTCAAGTCTGTTTGCCCAAATCCTAGCCTGAACCATGCAACCATGTATACACGCTGGTATTCTTTCCTCTGGCGGTAGGTTGGGGTCGTATATCCTGTCAAAGCAATGAGTACACTTCTTGGTTACGCCCTGCAGATAATCGAAGAATCTGTTCCCGTAAGGACAAGCATATATGCAGTACTTAGTGCCTATACACTCCTCATAGTCGACAAGCACTATTCCGTCTTCCTTCCTCTTGAAGGTTGCACCCACTGGACAAACAACAACGCAAGGTGCATCCATACAGTGATAACAGTTTATAGGTATGTTGTAAACTTTGGTCTGGGGATAAGTTCCTACCTCCACGTAAAGGACCCTAAGCCAGAACATAACGTCCAGATCGCCGTAAGGATTAAGGTCTGGGAGAGGACCGAACATTCCTGACGTATTCCATTCCTTACATGACATCTGACAGCCTCCACAACCGAAGCACTTATTCAGGTCGGTTATTATTGCATAGTTTGCATTTGGAGTGAAAGGCAGAGCGTTTTGAACTCCGCCTTGGTATATATCTAGAGTTAAGGGTTTTCCTGACATGTGAATCACCTTTGTTCAGATGCGAAACCATATCTCACGGTATAGCTGCCTAGCCCAAAATTATTGGCAGCTAGAGAAGAGGGCTGAACGTAAGACCAGATTGATGTACCTTGAATATTGTTTACATCGAATCTGAGATGCGGGACATCTACTCCCTCAGCAAAAGTAGGAGTGGAAGGTGTATTACTAACCGAAATCTGGTTGTTCATCTGAGAGGTAATTATAGCTAGCACGTCCTGATTAGAGTAATCATTGCCCATATAAACAAATCTGTTTGCTGATACTTGAACGGTAGATGATGTACTCTTTCCAAGTATTTTAATACGGCTGTCATGCCACGAGGTCTGCCCGGTTATTGGGTCTAAATGCATGATGGGAAAGGCGTTATCGACCGTAGGCGAAAGCTGTCCTCCTCTTGAAGGTGGCATGTAGGATATGTTAGCCCAGTTATTCAACACGCTATATTTAACCTGAGGTGAGTCTTTTGTCTGTCCCCTGAATCCTGGCAAAGCTTGATTGCTAACTATTACCCACGCAGCACCAGGCCTTGTGGCGTTATCTAGGAACACTATTGCATCTATCATTGTTCTAAGTCCTCCGCTCCAAGGCTCGTTTACGGCTTCAAATTGTACGAAGTCTCCAGACTGTAGGTTGAACTGTTTCACATAAGGATCGGCACTGCTCAACATGACTGGACTGTAGGGCATCATTGCCATAAGCCACGGTATGTTGTAGGACCAAGTATGATAGGTCCTGTCGTGTCTTCTCACGAAGAAGGTCAAGGGATATTCCTGCTCCTTTATTCCGTCTGGAGTCAAGTTGGATTCCCATGCAACTGGAGGATAGTAACCTCCAAATGGTTTGAAGTAGTCTGAAATGTTCTTTGATAATGCCTTACCGTAGCTATCGTTGGGCACCACTGACTTAACCAAGAAACTTGGATTCTTGGTGTGAAGGTAGTAATAATAGTAAGCTGAGTTATACCCCGTCCACTTCCCGGCGGCTGCAAGACGGAACTTCTGCAGATATTCCAGATATATCTTGTGAAGGTAAGGCAAACCTATTGTTCCATATCCACCAGGCATGTAGGCCCCCCAACCAAGGAAGTAGAGCATGTTAACATTCCTCATGTACCTGAGGGACGGTGGAAGGACATAGGATGCTCCTCCTTTTCCTACCTTAACTACTCCGGGGTTTATGTCGTCCAAACTCATCTGTCCAGATGCGTACGTGTTAATAATCTTCTCTAACATAGACTGTAGTGTGGGCTGGAACTGAACCGGAATTCTAAAGTAGTGCTCGACTCCGGTGGATCTAGAATCTGCGGCTATCTTGTAGGTGGTAGAGGTCGAGAAAAGCTTGCCTGAAGGTACGTTGCTTAGGATCTGGTTTATTACACTGCTCTGGCTTACGCCGTCAGGAACGAAGGAAGCATAGAGCTTAAGCTGTTGCGGGTTAGGAACTTCCTGATCTTTTTCGTTTTTGAATATATACTGGAAATTATCTCCGTAACCTGCTAGAAGTATGCCCTGCTTTAGGATGAACATTCCAGAGGATATATAACCTGGCTGGCCTGCGGTGTAAATCTGTTGACCGGTGATTGGGTCATGAAGGTCAATGGGGCTCACGAGCGGTAGTCCAGTCACTGGGTCCTGCGTAGTATAATGAGGACATTTGATTGGATCTACGTTATTCCCTTGTTTTGGGTAACTCCTCAATAGCCAAAGTAAAGTTAAGAAGAAGCTACCTGCTGAAAGAACGGGATAGAGAGCTGGCAATGCAGGCCAGTTGAGGGAGTCTGACGGTCCTTGAGGAAGGCTAGTTGGTCTATCGAACGTGGAATGAAAACCATATATCTCCATGAATGTTCTATCAGGTATCAATATGTCTACAACGTTGTCAGTCTCCTGCATGAACAAGTCTACTTGTATGGTAAACGGAATCACGTAGTTACCATTGGAGTCCTTTTCAGTAACTTTCTGTAGAAGGTCCGTGAGGGTATAGGCGTTGTTCCAGTAAGGTGCAGTTATATACCACATCATTCCCTGAATCTTGTAGGGGATTATGCCTTGATACTTGTTCATATAGTATGTAGTATATGCTACAGCCGATATTGATCTCTGCGTTGACAAAGGTAGTTCCCAGCTGTAACCTCTATCCACCAGAAGAGGCCTTCCGGTCTTATAAATTACTAGGTCGTCAGGACCGTCTGGATAACCATACGGTCCAGCGGGAACGACCTTAACGTCTGCCACGTTAACTGTGCCATCATTGTAAATGTACTCTCTCTTCAAAAAGCCAGTCCTCCCTTTGGGCACTGACAACGAAGAGGAAATCGAACTAGCTATCTCTTGATCTATTGAAGGTGTGTTTGCCAGTGGATGTGGAGGTACAGCTACGCCTGGGAAATAATGCGGATACGGATACTTGTAAAGATCCGCACCGGGATTATCCCATGCGCCCAACATGAGGACCAAATAGTAGTACGACGCGGCAGTCATGAACCCGTTGGAATGACCTGCTATACCTCTCATGAAATAGATCGAGACTGGCCTTCCTGTAACGCTCTCGTGATACCTTCCTAAGTAATCTATCCATTTAACAGGCTCCTCTATTGACTTCTGGAAGGCTACTGTAGCAGCTTCATTGGCTATTCTAACTATGGTGTTATGTGGTATCCCACTTACGTTTGCACAATTTATCACACCGTACTGAGCTGGCTCAGTGTATGGAGTGTAAGGATCATAATTCATTAACTCAGCCCTCAACAACTCAAATGCGGTTGTAACAGTTAGGGTAATGTTCGAACCGTTTGGTGATGACGGTACCGTAACTTGGATAGCAGGTACCTTAGTGGTAGAACCATCCTTTAGCTTGTAGGAAACTAAGGTTATGGACGAAGTTGAGGGAAGCTCGTCAAGAGTTATTATGGGCTCAACTCCCTTTGACCACGGAACGTCAACGTAAGAGTAAACGTTTCCATCGTTGCCAAGAACTGCCTCAAGCCACGGATGGTTCTTGCTATACTGAGGGTTATTAACACTTGCTCTAACATGAAGACCAACGTTGTTTCCCGCGTTTGGGTCGTTGGGATCTAGGGGATCACCTTCCTGGGGGTTGGGATTCAGGATCACCAACCAAGATAAGTTCGTATAATACCTTAGAAACTCCTCGTCTATGTGAGGGAAAACCGCGGAATTAGGTATGTTACCCAGATTAGACAATTGGACTACGTTGCCCTGAGGGGTGACGGTCTGCATCACTAAATTTCCACTGCTAGGATCTAACGCGACAGATACTTGTTGTAAAGTTACTGGATTCAGGACCTTCCCCTTAGAGGCTTTATATACGTAGTAGTGAAAGTCAACCAAGGACCTTATCATACCCATTATCAGTGCTCCGTCCCCTGCTGGATTAACAAACAAGTGCTCATCGGATACTGAATAGAAGCCATATCTCTCCGGAGCTATGGTTACAACCTTGCCTCCATTCTCTCTTATTTGGGCTATTATCCTCCTCATCCAGTTGGGGAAGTGATCTCCAGCAAGCCCTGAAAGTATGAAGTATTGAGCTCTCTCTTGATCAGGGCCAGCGTATTCCCATACTGGAGCACCAGTAACGTAAACGCCAGCAGTGTAAACGTCCATAGAGCAGAATCCTCCATGAGCAGCCGAGTTTGCCGTCCCAAAGTTACCCGCGAAGAAACCTGCCGTCTCCCCTGGTATAAGCTGGTCCCTTCCCTGCCAGAAGGCGAAGGAGTGCGGGTTCGTACTCTTAATCTCCAACAGACCTGGAAAGCCACCAATGCCCAAGTCATTGGGGTTCAACCCTATTTTGCTCCATGACTTAGCTTGTGCTCCGTTGATTATAACGTCGTAAGCTGTATCGTAATCTACAGCTAACCATTTACCCTCTCCTCTATTTCCAGCTCTGATCATGGGATACCTCAACCTTGCAGGGGAGAAATAATAGAAAACGTCTGATGCTCCTCTAGGACATACTCCTCCGTCGTTTATATGCCATCCTATGGTTCCCGTTATGAACCTTGGATATCCAGAAGGTGTCCTTACAATCTCCAGTGAGCATCTTCCTAAGCATTGGAAACAGTTTGAGTAAACTATCTCGTCATTGGGATAGTTGAGAGTATATGGATCTGGCTTAGGATCAAAGAGCTTTTCTATTGCTCTTCCCTTCCAAGCTATAGTTGCGCCTATTGCAGCCACACCAGAGATCTTTAGAAAGTCTCTCCTGGTGAGCTTTAGACTTCCCATTTTACGTCGAGAATTAGTTAACTATTTCTCATTATATAAGGAATCTCTTCGGCAAAGCGATATCACTAATTAGAAATATTTTAATTCAACATAACGAGGTTCATGGGACAAAAGTCCCTTTCCGTGCTAGCTTGAATGCCCAGTACATGAGGATAGGCAGTTCACTTAATAATATCCTGTAGGTCTTTCCTCAGGGAAGGGTCCATCTCCACTGCTTTACGTGCAAATTCCTTTGCTTTATAATCGTTCATTTCCCTCAAAATTCTAGCTTTCAGTGCTAAATAGACGGGTTTCTCTTTCTTTTTAAGGGCTCTATCCACGTACTCTGTGGCTTCCTGGAACCTTTTAAGGAAGTACAAACAAAGGGAGGCCCAATAAATGTACTCCGGGTCTTCATCCATGTGGATCGCAATCCTTAACTCATCTAGAGCTAACGTATAATAACGCAAGTGATAGTAAACTGTTCCCTTAAGGAAATGAAGGTAACCGTCTTTAGAGTACTCCAAAGCTTTGTTTACTTCCATCAAAGCGTCATAGAATGCTCCAACGTTATAGTAGGAGAGTATCCTCATGGTTCTGACGTTTACATCGTCTGGTCTGTTCTTGATAATCTCGTTGGTGACCATAATCACATCCTCATACATTTCAAGCTGAAATAATATTTCTGCCTTTAGAGTGAGAAACTCGGTGTTGATCGGTAACAAGGATAATGCTTGGTCTATCTCCTGCAACGCTGTCTGAAAGTTTCCCTCACTCTTCTCCTTGTTAGCTAGAAGGTAATGAAGATAATAATTATAAGGGTAGATTTGTGATGCTTGCCTTATCTCATGGTCTGCCTCCTCGTCCCTTCCCAGCTTTTCGAGTATCTGAAATCTGAGCATAAAACCACCCAAAGTTTTTACGTCCTTAACCTCCGACAAGGCTTCCTCCAGTTTGCCTTGTTCAAAAAGCTCCTCCCCTCTCTCAAGTTTCAATTCATCATCTTGAAACTGTTGGCTATCTTTTTCTTCTTCCATTAGATATTTCCTAAAAAATTCTTGGCTTATAAACCTAAACGTTTCCAAGTTCTATACACCGCCGTGAATGTTATGAGTAATAGAAATATGTATAACTAGTAATTTCGATCTCGCGGAGTGAAGACTTATTTTAAGCAAAAAAGGAAAGAAACTGGAGATAGCGATGGGACTATTCACTACTTCGGCTCCAGGGACTCCATTTGGGGTTCAAGCTCCATTGTTGGAAATAAATCAATATCCACTATGGGGAACCTATGTAGCTCTAGCGTTATACTTCACCGAACTTGCAGGAATGCTTATGGCAATAATTGCGGTGTTCCAATTAAAGGGATATTCCTCCATGTCAAGAAAAGGTTCGGTAGCCGTATTCGCTTCCGCTATCCTTGCCCTGCTTTTCTTCGACATGGATCTGGGAAGACCTACTGCGGGATTTTACTCGCCTTTTTCAGCTATCTTGAACTTCCTTCACTCGTGGATGGCGAGAGGTATAATATTTGTAGGTGGATTGCTTCTGTTCTCCTTCGTTTTCATGGTTCTGAACTTGTTCTTCACCAATGACAAAGTATTAGGAATAAGAGTCAACACATTGAAGAATACTGTTGCTATACTGGGTCTACTGTCAGGCATATTCTCCACGGTTTACAGCGGCTTCGAGCTTGCCGCAACAACCGGAGTTCCATTCTGGAATAACGGAGCACTTCCGCTGCTTTACTTAGGAGATGGCATATTTGTAGGTGCTGCGGTATCTTACATTTTAGCTTTCTTCACAAAAGGAGAGGAAGGTGGAAGGGCTAGGATAATAACTACTAAGCTCTTGGCTTTTTCTTCCATTTCGGTCTTAGCAAGTTGGTTCTTATTCCTAGCTACGGTGAACTTCATTAACGTATTCGATGAGGTAGCTTACAATCTTCTAATTACATCTTCGTCCTTCGCATTCGACATTGGTCTGACCTTCGTTACCTTGGGAGTTTCTGGAATATTGACCGTACCGTATTACGTTAGGTTTTCGTCCTCGGTAAAAACTACCAACGATCTATCCAACAAGGTTAAGTACCTGATGTTGGCGATTGCCTTGATTGCCCTAGTTGCAGGCTACTTGACGAGAGCAGACGTCCTTTTTGTCGGACAAGCTGCGTACCAACTAGCTCCCATGACTCCGTTCCAGCTCACCTCGACACAGCCAGTTCCAATAGGAGCATTCGGATGGAGAGGATAGCTAAAGAAAACCATAAAAGCTAAATTTTAAGGAAATTTTTTTAATACTTTTCTCTTTTTAAACACAAGGAATATCTGAGCCCTACCGTTAGAAAGTGCAATTAAATGATCTAATTAAGAAAGCTTAATAAAATAAATCAAAATATTTTTAAACTAAAGATTAAACTATTCTATAATGATGGTTCCTCACTTCAATAGGAGGGATCTGGAAGTCCTAGGAATATTCATTCAGATGATCCTATGTTCAGCATATAAAATATCTAAAATTACCAATATACCTCCTGCCTCTATATGGAGAATCTTGGTGAGGTTCTCCGCCTTAGGTTTGATAATCAAGGAGGAAAGAGGATTTAAGGTGACCCCTCGCGGGTTAGTTATAGCTTACCTCTTGATTGACAAAGATTACATCAGAGACAAGGTAGCTGAAAGGCTAAAGGAGGAATGGAAATATAAGGGTGATAAGGAGGAGTTGAAAGGTTTCCTAAACTCCTTACAAGCTTTCCTTGAAAAGAACAACATATCTCCGTTTTCTCTGTGCTACAGTGAACCTTTACATTTAGCTATATTGATGAACATGACTAACTGTGACGATGAAAACATCAACAAAGTCTTAGGAAGGTCTCTCCTTGAATGGTTCCCCACAGTTACTACCTCAAACGGATGTAAGGCTATATTAAGTTACAACTCCGAGGGAGAAGTATATGGACTTGCGGTGGACTGTAAGATCTCCGGAATCAAAGTGTTTCACAAATGCCCATTGCTAGATGAGGAGGTGAAAAGGTTAAATGCTAGATGATTTGCTGAGATTAGTTTACCCTATTGCCTTCACAACTTGTTCATTAAACCAAACCTTGGCGCCTTGTGGCGAAAGGGTTAAGTTAATAGCTACTTCTTTTTACGATGAGCATGAACGTGGAGATAAAGTCACCTTTTTCCCCCTTGTGAGACAAGTAAGAGAGGTTCGTGTTTACGATGGTTGTGGTAACGTTGAGAGCCCAGGAATTTTAGATGCCGAACGAAGAAGAGACCATAGCAAACTTCTGAGAGCTAGGACGATGAATCCGTTGATACCCAAGGCAGATCAAATAGAATATGACTACATGGAGGGCTATATGTCCTCTTTTGCCTTTGCGTATGGAAAGCCAAGGAAACGCTTGAAGGTTGAGAGCGGAATGATAGTTGGGATGGTGAACTATTTCGGTGGTTTAGGATACTTGGTTAAATGCAACCTCAAAATTATGAGAGGAATGAGCCTTACCTCAGATGATATAGAAAAAAAGGAAGAAGTCCTAAACAGAGCAGAGAGAATTTATCAAGAGCTCTCCCAGGAAGAAGTTCTTACAGAGGTCATTAGCGGAATGGGATTGAACGGTATAAAGACAGTTGAAGAGGAGATAGGAAGGAAGATTAAGGTCGAACAAGTTAAAGCTTACCCAATAGCAAAGGAAATGTTGAACGCAATGAAAAACCCTTTAGCCGGAGAATTCAACGCAATTACCATAGGACGTGAAAGAGAGGTTCAAAAATTCTTCGAAAGTTTTGAAAAGTTGGGCATTCCGTGTTACGTGTTAGGCAAGGTAATTTGATTTTGTTCTTAAAATAGTGTCAACAGATATTATTATAGCTATTTTTTATTTTCTCTTTTTAAAAAGCTTGGAAAAACTATGTATGTTAACCTAGTGAAAACTGAACTCCTTCCTATTTTTCCTTGATACATGAGATATATCTTAGAACTATAGCATTAAATCAAAGTAAGAATGTGAATATAAAAGTTAAAAAATTGATAATATGCTTAAAAGTTGAGTGAACAAATATAATCTTCATGGAAATCTGCGGTAAGAAGGTAAGCCGTATCGGTCTGGGAACGTGGAAAATTGGAGGAGGTTTCTGGACTCCTGACAAGTCAAGAGATAAGGAAAACTTGGAAATTATAAAGTATGCAATAGAAAAAGGAATTACCCTGATAGATACGGCAGAGATGTACGGAGGTGGGCACTCTGAGGAACTGGTAGGAGAAGCAGTAGGAAGATCGGAGGACGTTGTAATCATAACAAAAGTATGGCCTTCACACTTAAGGTATGAACAAGTGAAGAGATCAGCTCACGAGAGTCTGAAGCGTCTAAAAAGAGAGTACATTGATCTATATATGATACACTGGCCCAATCCTGAGGTGCCTTTACAGGAAACTGTAGGTGCAATGAAGGACTTGATGCAGGAAGGAATTGTGAAGTGTATAGGAGTTAGTAACTTCTCGGTGGATCTGCTTGAGGAAGCGTTAAAGCTAGCTAAAATTGAAGCCAACGAAATTGAGTACAATCCTCTTCATTTGGAGCCTGAAAGGGACGTTATTCCTTACTGTGAAAGTAAGGGAATTAAGGTAATCGCTTATTCACCCTTGGCTCAGGGTAGGATTTTGAGGGATCAGAGGCTTTTAGGCTTAGCTAAGAAGTATGGAAAAACCCCCGCTCAGATAGCCCTGAACTACGTTTCAATGAGGTCATTCCCAATTCCTAAGGCATCAAGGAAAGAACACGTAGACGAGATAGCTTCATCTTTGGACTTCCAACTCAAGGATGAGATCACGTGAAAACAAGATTTCATAGATCATGATGAATAAAAGAGCACCTCTGCAAAATACAGAAAGAAGTAAGAGAAAGAAGGGGAAAAGAACAAAAAGGACATAATAATAGAGAATTAAATAAGTAAGATGTTTGTAAAAATCAGGACTTCAACACTTGAGGATACATCTGGAAAGCTATGACGAAGAGGGAAGTCGTTTCCGTATTTACGTTACCGTAAGGTATCACGGTCCCGTTTTCATATGTATAGCACGTATAAAATCCTCCGTCTGGAGACTGTAGGTGTGACGCTATGGAATACATTGACTCAACGTCTTTAAGAAAACCCATGGCAAAACTTCTGTTGTAATTGTACATATATTTCCACGCTATGATCCCGAGGGCAACCTTATACGAAGAATAATAGCCATGAAAGGCTTCATCCACCATTCCATGACCGTCCCAGAAATCTTTCATTGTAGTAGCGAAAACATTAGTTGCGTTTTTATAATGATTTTCCATTAAATATATGGAATATAGAAAAGATAAGTCCGCATATTCATACCATGCTATTTCTGGATTCGAACTATTAATAAACGAAGTTTCGTATACGCTTTTATATAGCTTAACCACAGTAGCCCCGCGAAAATTCCACGAAAAATTATGAATTCCTAGAAGCACAAGGTAGGGACTTAATGTTAAGTTATTTGCTATGTTTTGTTTAACAGGATACGAAAGGCCTAGATATTTTATAGCTATTGATGCAAGCAAGTTATCGCTTTCCACGAAATATACATTAGAGTAAGGACATTCTTTGAAGAGTTTCAGCGTTGCGTTATACGTACTTAAATAATATTCTCTACTTAGAGAGAGTGACATAGGTGAGCTGAGAAAGATTGTGTCATTCTGACTCTGAAGATCTTTCTGACTGGCGTTAACTTGATAGACTAAAAATATTCCAGCTGAGATCAGAAATACGACCACTGCTCCTAATAATTGGCTCCTTTCCATGTATAGTTATTAGAACGCTGTATTTTAAATATAAAGTATTTATAGATCAGAGTGAGGTTGCAATTTTCTCTAAACTTTTCTTTAAGTCACCACGATAATCTTGAACTTTGCCCACAAATTCCTCTATAGAAGGATCTATTGGCATCTCAAACAACGGAATGCCATACCTCTCACTGAGGGACTTAGCTTCATCTATCCCTCCGAAGGGTCTCACGATCTTACCACAATTAAAATAGGACATGTTAACTACTAAAAAACCGTTAACTCTCCTTTCCTTCAAGTACCTAACAAGGTACTCAACAACTTTAATGGAAACCTTTGAAGGCGTTGTAACTATCAAGGAGGTAAAACGGTTCCCTGTGAGTCTCTCCAATGTAAGCAACTCTTCCCCTAGACCTGGAGGTAAGTCGAAGACTACAGTTTTGAAACCTTCCATGTTCACGTAAGCTACGAGGGACTCCATCACCTTTCCTACATTGTTCCCGGGAAGGAGTACGTAATTGTCCTTGACTACTCCACTTAGACTAATCAAGCCTATTCCACCCACGGAGAATGGCTCAAGCCCTCCTTTACCTACGTTGTGCATGGAATTAAACCCGAACAGTTTAGCAGTTGCCATGGTATGAACGTCCATGTCTATTAATAGGGTTCCCTTACCTATGGACAAAGCTAAGAGAGATGATATAACGCTCTTTCCAACTCCTCCCTTTGCACTCATTACTGCAATAACTTTTCTGCCCTTTAGTTTATCTTCAGCTAACTGTCTTAATGGTTCCATGACCCTTCACCTCAACTTCCTTTACCATTATGTCTTGGACTTCCACGACTAAGTCGTGGGATCCACACCTTAGACAAGATAAAAAGGATGGAGATAGAGCCGGCATTAGATGTAGAGGATATTCCTCCCCGAACTCCGACCTAATAGAGTCTAGCTGTTCCCTGACCTGATCCTCAGAGAAAGAATTACCGCAATTCCTGCACTTAAACGAGGCGGAAAGAAATTCAACTTCCAGGGTTGAGTTATTCAGCGGAGTCCCCTTCTTTATCTCGTTAAAGGCTTCCTTTAGAATGTCGACTTCCAGAAAGGTAAATGAGGGAATACCAACCTTCACCATCGTTATTTCCGAGAAGTTGTTTTCCCTAGCCCATGTCGATACAGTCCTTACAATTCCATCTGCAACAGACCATTCATGCATGATTAATGTTGGAATTCCAGTTTTAAAAACGTAGAGGATGACATATAAAATTAGCACAAGCGTTACCAGTGGTAAGCGGATTTCTCGACAAGAATAAATTTCACGTTTTATTTTTATGCCGTGTCTAGAAATTCATCATAGATGTACACTCTAGTCTACAGTCCTGACGAAAGGAAGGTGAAATTGACTTGTAACGGTTACCAGATTAACGAATCAGTACCCGAGATATTCTCTAGATGTTTTAACATAAAGAAGATAATCTGCGTTGACGATTCTATAGAGGGTTGTTTAAAGCCTGACTTGAGGGAAATCTACAACGAGGTACAGGCACCAGCAATTATCGTGATCCCAGATAACGGAAAGCTTTCTGCACTCATGATGAGCCTATCCTTTATGTTAGAATCCAAGGTATTCATCCTAGATCACGAAACTTTAAAAGAGTTTGACTTAACGTTTAAGAACGTCATAACCGCAATAAAGCTCATGGACGACAGGCTGCTGGGAAACTTATATCCTGAGCTCAGGCAAGCACTCTGGTACTTTAGAAATGGAATATCATTTCTTGCCATAAAGGAGCTGGAGAACTTGAAGAACTCCAACGATCCGTTAATAAGGCAAGTTATTTCCTCTCTGGGAATGCCTGAAGGTGATGACGTAAAGAAGGTGGAGTGGCTAATTTCCCAATATATGAGGGCAGGATATTACGACAAGGCCATTTCCCTTGGTAGAGAATTACCCATAGTGTATTGCATGGCTAAGAGGGGTTACGGTAAGCTTCAGTTCATTGAGGGAGACAAGAAGAGCGTTTATATGACTTGCAGAAGAGCTGTTAGGAAAGTGTTAAGGGAAGAGTATCCGGACTTTCTGGATTTGAGAAACTACATAATGCACACTGGACTTTCAGGCTCTTTCGACATTGAACTGAAGGATGGATACATTTACCTAGATGAGAAGAGGAAGAATATGATAAAGGAGGAAAACGTAAAGGATGTAGCAAGCCGCGTAGTCTCATTAGCTAAGGAAATTCACGCTAAGGCTGAGGAAATGATCTCGGGGGAGTAGAATTTGAAAATGTAGAAGTATGTGTATATATACATATATTTTCTTTTTATCATTATTCATGTGTCAATCTACATACTTAACACTGTAAGACAAAATCTCTCCGTCGTTAAGATTTAAGATTACTGTATAGTACTTACCGTTAATTAATTCTACGTTAAAGGTCGTGCACACTACTACCTTGCCGTTTCCAGGAAGTACTGAAACTGGCGACGAGTTATGATAAACTGATCCATTGACCTTTATGCAAGCTTGAGAAACTTTGGTGAAGTTGACGAACTGTAAATTAAGATAAACTCCGTGACTTGAGTAGTTAGGCGTTAGCTCCCCCTCAATTACCTTATAGGTGGGTTGAGTAACCTTCACGGGATGTACTATGGGGAGAGCTATTGCCAATGCCAAGACTACGACTAGAGCCACTAAGAATCCTTCTACAAGTTTCTTGTCCATGTACATCTTTATCACTTTCCATAATATTAAAACTTAGATTTGGAATAATTATAAAAACCAGTTTCACTTCCTTCTCCATAGATATACTAAAAGCGAAAGGGAAATCGCTAATATAGCCACAATAGCTAAGGCTTCCCTGACGTTGATGTCTCCCCTCACTAAGGTGCTAGTCTCGGGGAAGGATGTCACGTTTAATTTCTCGACGTGAAACAGATTTGGCAGGGGAAATGAAACTCCCTTAGGATGCAGATATGTCAAATGTGCTTCGCCTTCATATGTATAGGCTTCGCCGTATCCTAGATACACTACATAGATGTTTGAAACCGCCTCTTTGGTATCTTCCCCGAACGAATAGTAGCTTGGAAATGCTGAGTACCTGCTCCCGTTCAAATAAAGCAGAGCTATCCATCCACTATACTTTGTCATTGTTGTGGTTTCTCCATCTCCTCCTCCGCCTATTACCAGTTCAGCGTCATAAAACACGCCTGGATTCGTCATGTTACCAGGTGTGTACTTGTTACCGTTAACTGAGAAGAATCCCTTTCCATTTCCCAAGTCATAGTTTGAGAACCAAATGAACTTTCCTGAGGTTAGGTTAATGAAGCCGAACTTCAGCATTGAGTCATCTCCCTCCTGGGAAACGTTCATGATTATGTATGATTCCAAAGGAAGTACATACTGTCTTACGTTTGTTGAGTTAGTGTATATCAACTGATCCTCCCCATTAGTCAGGTTGAATACATCTGCTGAAAGGTAATATGACTCATTTTCTGTATAGAGCACCAGAACGTCTTGCACGAAGTAGTCCTGATCGTCTTTGATCACTACGCCGTTAAGCTGAAAAGAGACGGAGGACGGATCAACTAATCTTTGTGATTGATTTAGTGCAGACACGTAAGTTATGTTAAGGTAACCTAAAAGAGATGTAGTGTTTATTTCATACGTAGTGACGTTGCCTGATTGATTAAGTATCCCGTACGAGGCTAATCCAATTGGCATGGAACTCGAAGTGAAAATGTAAGGGTTCACGTAGAAAGGCGAAATCGAATAGCTGACGCAAACTTCCTCTGAGTAATTGTTAAGGTTCTGGACAATCACTTCGTAATTTCCCGGATTAAGATGTGTCTGGTTTTGAACCCAAGTTCTGTTGTGGGAAATTGAAATTAAGAGTGAATAATTATATAAATAGGAGCTAAAGGTACTATTTCCTACTATCCTTATTGTGAAATTGAAAGGAGATCCCTTGGAATAAGGAAGAAGCTGTTGAATTATCTCGTGCTTTGGCGGTATGTCGAAAAGGGCTCCCGAGGGTTTAAACTCCTTATAAGAGAGATTATATTTGCTATCGTTTGAGAGAAATGTGTAATTTCCCTTATTTAGAAGAATTAAAGAAGACGAGTTAGGTTTCATTCTAAGTAAGGTATGATTTCCAAGCACCAAGCAACCGTAACCGCTGTCATTTGAAGCGAATGAAAGGGAAACTACCTCGGGTGACTCAACGATAATATATCTAGGATCGTAAGAGTAACCAGTGGTCAGAAGCAACGGAATTAAAAGTAACGTCATTATGGAAACTGCTTTAATCATCAATGAAAAACAACTGAATACGAATTAATTCTTTTTGGAATTAGTAGAAATCTTTATATATAATAAGACATCTCAGTTCTTCCATTAAGCAAGGAACAATAAAGTATATATAATGCCACTATACCCCTCTCGTTTATAACTTTAATTAATTTGAATTCTTTTCTAATGAAACCGATATACTATCTGTTGAAGTTCTATTTATGACCTCAGAGTTAATAACTTCAACAGTTAAGTGTTATTGTGAACGTAAGCAACAACGTCGACATAACCTTGATGAGTTCCATAGCAAAAATACACAGAGCATTTCAGAGAGAGCTTAACAGAAGATTAGGTTCGTTAAATATCACTTACCTTGATTTTCTCATATTGAAGGCTACAATGGAAGGCGAAACTACAATGGCTAAGTTAGCCAAGAGGTTCTTTGTGACGCAATCCGCAATTACAGCTGCTGTGGACAGATTAGAGGAAATGAAACTGGTTTGCAGAGGACGTTCAAGCGACGATAGGAGGATAATCACAGTAAAGATAACCGACGACGGAGTTAAGGTATTTGAAGAGGGAATGACAATTTACAAGAGCCTAGCTGAGGATATCTTGAGGGATTTCAATGACAAAGAAAACTTGCTGAAATTTCTCATACAGCTTCTAGAGAGATTGGAAACGTTTGAGATAAAACAATGAATAGAAAGAGAGGGAGGGTATAAATTTTCTTTATATAAATATAACTATATAAGTCAAGCTACTATTTAACAATCTATATTAACTCGTTTCCATATCTATTAATAGAAAAGGTTAAATAGAATATTGACGAGTTTCAATTTGATATAGAAATGACCTACACGTATAGCTTTTCCACTGGCTTAACGCGATGCGCAGTGGAGGAGCTTTTAACCGACGTGATCAGGTTATCAGGAGTTTTGGGACACTTTATGGTTCTCATGGCATACGATAGGGAGTCAGGAAAGTTAGTTCACGTAGGAAGGGTGAACGATTTCCCTGGTAAGTATTTAATAGGTTTCATAGTGCCAGAGAACGAGGAAATCGACGTGGTAAAGGGATACTTGGAAGGACCTGAAATCGGACAAGACTACATTGAGTATAGGCTAGTCGTAAATGATCATTTAGGTCACATAAGATTTACCATGGATTCAGATGAGGATACACTACTAACAGTAGACGTGGAATTGCCCCAGGAACTAAAGGTAACCTTTAAAGACATAGATGATATGGAGGAACATATAATCAAGGATCACTTTTTCCCATACATGGAAAAGTTCAGGAACAGAAGTATATACCAGACTCCGTTCTTTACTCTTAAATTGAACGGAAAACTGAAGGATGTAATAGAGAAGGTAATGTCAATGGGAGGTAAAAAATTACTGAAAACTAGGATTAACGAAAACGTGGTGAAGATCTTCATTGATGACGGAAAGGTAGACTTTTGCCTAATATATGGAAAAAAGGTAGCAATGGGAAACGAGGCGTTAAAAGAGGTGCTTGAAACCGATAATGTAATTGACGCCACTGTTTACTCAATACCGGTAGAAGAAATGGTCATGATAATGATTTAGAACGTCTTAAGACTTAACAGTTTTCCCACTTTTCCTCCTCACAATTTTATAATATAAAATATTTTTCAATTAAGCGACCATGAAAACTACGCCTTAGCCTAGCTATAGTTTAACGTTAAATATTTCATATACGAATTTCTTTATACAAAACAACTATGCTGCTAAAATTTATCTAATGACTATATCTTTTTGCTCTTTGCTAGAGTGGTTTACTCCATCACTCCCGAAATACACGCAATAGTTCAATCAAACCACGTTTCCTTGGATGATGTTGAAATCGTATTTTCATTATCATCTATGGGTGGGCAATAGTTGGATTAACGTGGGATTTTTAGCTTCACCATCAAAATACTTCTGAGATTGGTAGGATTTACAATAACTGGGATGAGTTTAGACGAGTATCAAAAAGAAAGGATCAAATTAATATTCGCCAGAATGAGACTATATAAACTGCGATTTTAGTTGCCACAATATCCTCAGTTTTTTCTAATGCATTACCATTAATTTATGCCATTATAATGATTACATATTCATTTTTGTCTATTTCGGGGTTGTTCTCTTGGTAGGATCTCAACTCAAGGGATAATTAAAATTTCTTTGAAAAAGGAAGAGAAACTCTTTCAATGTATATGTGCTGACTTCATCGCTTAGAAGAACTTTTCAGCTTTCATAATGAAAATATCTCTCCTTCAAGATACTTTATTAAAATATGATTATTCCATTTTCATTTTTCTTTGCTAGATGTTTTCATTAACTTTTCTTACCCTTAACTCAGAACCGATTTCTCCTTTGATAACCTAGTGATAACCTAGACTCTCTTTCCTCTCCCGTTTCCAGAGGTCTAACTTTAGAAGTGGCTTTTTTCCTACTTTTAAAAGATGCTACAGTGAAAAGTAAAAAAGAGGAAGTCATAAAATCTGATCCTGTAAATTTACTGTTCAATGCCCACATATATCCCGAGACATAACACAACAAGGCTGGGTGTTGAAAGCTGAACACTGAACGATTAAAATACTTCATATTGTTAATTTTGGGTGGTGCCTCATTCGGCACTGCCTCCATTTTCATAAAGGAAAGCCAACTTACGCCCGCAGCTATAACTTTCCTCAGGTTCGCCGTAGCTGGATTCATCTTGTCTAAGGGAAGGTTCGTCCACGAGCTTAAATTAAAGGAATATCTCGTGTTGGGTGGCCTATTATCTCTCCACATGTTTACCTTCGTTGAAGGGGTCTATCATACTACCATCATAGATGCTACAGTCCTGGTTTCTACGTCTCCCTTCTTCGTTGTAATTCTTTCATTTTTAGGTAAATACAGCACAACACGTAGGGACTTAATTGCAGTCACCATAGGTTTCCTAGGCGTAGTTCTAATTAACTCCCCCCTAGATGAGGGAGATATATTGGGTAATCTGATATCCGTATTTTCAGCATTTACTATTGCATTATATACGTTAAAGTTAAGCAAAATCGCTGTCAGGGACCCGCTAGGAAGTACGGCGTGGATTTACTTGACCTCCGCTCTATTTTCCTTCCCTTTTTTCCTCCTGGAAGGAATTGGAAGGATAGATTTAGTCTCGATATTATCTTTAATAGGGCTCATATTTTTACCTACTTTGATAGGTCACACTTCAATAGTTGTAGCATCAGGAAAGGTTAAGCCTCAACATATAGAAACTATAGGCCTTCTTGAACCAGTTGTTGCCACAGCACTTTCTATACCGCTTTTCGGAGAGATCCCAACCCCATTGGAGTTACTTGGTTCAACGCTGATAATTTCTTCTATCATAGTTGTCATAAGAAGCGAAGAATAGAATAGAAAACAAGGTAAAATGTAGTAAAAGAAGGAATATATATAAAGGAATATATATAGATGATATAGAAAAGAGATATAATTTCGATAATTTACGATGAAAAAGAAATGTTAAGACTTAGCATAACAGACCAAGACATGGAGTGAACTACCCCCGCCCTAAAGGACGGGGCTTCCTGCTTCACGAGGCTTGCCAAGGGTAGAGGTCTCAGCTCCACAGGCACTGTCATTCCGACCCCTACTCAGGATGTTGAGGGAAGCGTTGTAGTCACGTCTGCAGTCCAAACCACAGGAAGGACAGACAAAAATAGGATAAAGCAAGAAAAGAAAAGAGAAAAAAAGAGGATAAAAGTGATACAAATGATGCTAAAAATAAATTTCTAACATCCGTCTAAATCACCTTATCTAGCGGTATTGATTCTACTACTCCGTTTACACCCCAGATGATTATTCCGCTTTCCGTCAACATAGGCTCGCCAGGTCCGGGTATCACGTCGGTCTTTACTACGTTTAGGACTTTACCTTGTAGGTTTATAACATAAAGGTATCCTGACTGATTGAGGATAAAGAGCAAGTTTCCTCCAACTGCGGGGTTATCAATGTCAGGACCCGTTTTCACCTTCCATTCCACGTGTCCGTTTGAGTAGTTTACGGCGTAAAGATAAGGAGTTCCTGGCGACGATATCAACGCTAAACCATTTACAACTGTTGCTGGAGGACTCTCCAAGTTGGGAGGAACGTCCCCATCACCTTCATTAAGGCACCAGACTATTTCTCCGTTGTTAAAGTTTATTCCGACCTCCTTATAATCTAAGGTATAGTTGTTTACCTTGTACGTAAAACCGGTTATCACTATTCCGTTATAGAAAGAAGGTGAGGAGTCGTCCAATCCCCCGGTGGCGTTAAGAGTAACGTTCCATATCACATGACCGTTGCTTGCATTTATGTCATAGAAATCGTAAGGACTTGCTCCTCCGAAAATAACTTGACCGTTAACCAACAAAGGAGAAGACATGCTTACATAAGATGAAATTTGACTGACCCATACCGTTTCCCCTGTCATCAGATTGACGGAACATACATATCCTCCTCCCGTAGCAGTTATTACATTTCCGTCAAAGAACACCGGTGTTGGCATTGCTTCTCCCTTGGTAAGATGAGTCCATAATATCTTACCTTGTTCGTTGAGAGCAACAAGCTCATTTAAACCCGGTCCTCTGAATGACGAGTTTACGAACATATTGTTACCCAATCCCACAACTATTATTCCATCAACAACTATTGGCTGAGTCATTATCATGTTTGGGAAAGTCTTGCTCCAGACTATTTTACCTGAGTCTGCGTTAACTGCGTAAATTCCTCCTACACAAGCGTTCATATCAAGGGAATTATTGACTATCTCCCCACTTGTTGTGAAAAGTATCAAGTTCTTTCCGACCAAAGAAGTAGGGGTAACTATCACGCCTCCTGGCAAGGTAATGTTAAAGGGAGCAGAATATATTTGCCCACGATATTGATGATCGGGCCCACCCTCAAACATATAAACTTCCGTATAGAAATCTCTCTTTCCAGATATTTCAGAGGTGTTAGAGAATAGAAACGCCACAGTAGAGATAAAAATCAATGTAAGTGCACTAAAAACTATAAAATCCTTTTTAAACATAAAGCTAGAAACTTTCATCAGTTTAAAAAATTATTCCTTTGAAAGATTAACTTTCCCTCATTCTGAATGAACAATTTGTGTTAACATTCAACAAAATTGACATAGAGAGATAACGAGAAAATTGAAACTTTTTATATAGAGAATCCTCCCTACATCAGCGCAACGTTTTCGCATTTTCATTTCTCGTTTGCGTTAGCCTTCCCAGAGATTAGATAACCATATTCTTTAAGGTAAAGGTCGTTCTCGTTTAAGACAGTCCACACAAAGAACTTCTTTACCTTTCCTAAACTACGTTCTAGGCCGATCTCAAGTAACTTCTCAAAGAGGATGGAAAGTGGTATCCCTATAACGAAACCGATTGCAATAACTAGATTAAGAGGAATTGGAAGCAGGAATAGAAGAACCAATGGAAGGAAGACCTCTGCTAAGATGAAACCTTGGTCTTCCGTTCCCCTTTTCCTCTGCACGCTTTTCTTGGGAATGAACTTCACCTTTCCTTCCTCTCTTAGTTTCTTTATATAAAGCAGAAAATATCTGGCTCTGAACAACATGATACCTACTGAGGAAAGCAGAAGGGATATTATAAAAGGGAAGAGAGAAATAAAAGACATTATAAAGCTAGCAGAGATAACTAGGAAAAGTATAACTGCAAGCTCCCATCCCTTCAGGTTAACCAAATCCTCCTCAGTATAAATAGCATGCGACCCTGTGTCCGGGTTCAACTTCCACCAACTCTGGGTCATTGTCCTTACATTTATCCATCCTGAAGGGACATCTGGGATAGAGTGGACAACCCCTAGGAGGTGGAGGGGAATCCTCGTCCTTCAACTTAGCCTCTACCCTAAAGCCTGGCTCAGGAACAGGGATTGATGAGATCAAGGCTTGCGTGTAAGGATGTTTCGGATTCTCCACAATTTGGGAAGTCAAACCACTCTCGACCATCTTTCCTTGATAAAGCACATATATTCTATCTGATACGTAAGCTACCGTTGAGAGGTCATGAGTTATCATTAAAGTACTCGTTCCCTTCGCTTTAAGTTCATTAAATATCTCCAGAATTCCAGCCCTTATTGACATATCTAACATAGAGACAGGCTCGTCGGCAACTATGAACTCCGGTTCCATGACAGTAGCCCTAGCTATTGCTACCCTCTGTAGCTGACCTCCAGAAAGTTGAGTAGGATAAACGTTAGCGAACGTCTCGGGAGGATTGAGCCCAACAGTTTTCAGTGAAGCTAATACCTTTTCCCTTATCTCCTCTCTGCTTCCCATGTGGTTTATTTTCAGTCCCTCCGCTATAACGTCAAAAACCTTCATTCTTATATCAACCGCGTCAAAAGGATCCTGATAAACTATTTGATTCTTTTTCCTAAACTCCCTCCTTTCATCTCCTTTTAGCTTCAGCACATTCTTTCCGTTCCAGAGAACCTCTCCTTCAAACTTTTGTAGAGCCAATATGGCCCTTCCAAGGGTAGTCTTTCCGCTTCCAGACTCACCTGCAAGGCCAACTACCTCTCCTTTTCCTACAGTAATGTCGGTACCCTTTAACGCCAGGAAGTCCTTTCCATTTAACTTATATTTTACCTTAATAGACTTTCCCTCTATCATTTCGATCCACCTATTAGATGACAAGCAACCACATGACCTTCCTTGGTCATCACGGGCTCTGGAACTTTCTCCTTACACACCGGCATAGCAAATGGACATCTCGTCCTGAATCTACAACCGGAGGGAGGATTCTCCAGATCTGGAGGCTCTCCAGGTATAGAGTAAAGTTTTCTCTCCTTCCACTTCCTTATGTCTGGAATGGATTTC
Organism: Sulfuracidifex metallicus DSM 6482 = JCM 9184; assembly: GCA_032834875.1. Classification (NCBI taxonomy): domain Archaea; kingdom Thermoproteati; phylum Thermoproteota; class Thermoprotei; order Sulfolobales; family Sulfolobaceae; genus Sulfuracidifex; species Sulfuracidifex metallicus. The sequence continues at coordinate 937,781 of CP135238.1, read as the reverse complement.
AGAAGTAACTGAGTGTAAGGGTGTTGAGGATTCCTGTATATGGATTCTGATGGACCGCTCTCGGCAAGTTGACCTGCATACATCACGGTCACCTTATCGCTAAAAGTAGCCAGAAGGGAAAGATCGTGAGTGACGAAAACCATGGAGAAACCCAGTTCCTTTTTCTTTGATAATAGGAGGTCTACTATAGTTGCCTGAGTAACCACGTCTAGAGCAGTTGTAGGTTCGTCCGCCATAACTAGATTGGGCTTCAGAAGGAGTGACATGGCTATTATAACCCTTTGTTTCTGACCTCCGGAAAGCTCGTGAGGATACTTGTCAGCTATCTCGGGGTTAAGCTTTACGGATTCCAGTGCCTCATAGGTTCTCTCCACCGCCTCACCTTTGCTTACATCCTCGTGGACCATTATTGTCTCTACCATCTGACTTTTCACGGTGTAAAGGGGATCTAGAGAATCCATTGATACTTGAGGAATCCAAGATATCTTCTTCCACCTAACTTCTTTGTCAAACTTCTTCCTATCCATCTTAAGGACGTCCCCACCCTCGAACAAGATGTTGCCCCCCATAACTGAGGCGTTTTGAGGAAGTACCCTGAAGACGGTTGTAATTATTGTAGACTTTCCGCTTCCAGACTCACCAGCCAACCCCATTATCTCTCCCTTCTTAACGGTCATGCTGAAATCGTCAACCGCCTTAACGTATCCGGTCTTGGTCTTGAAATAGGTCTTTAACCCCCTTATGCTGAGCTCGTCGTCAACAGACATCTCTAACATTTTATATCTCACCTCTAGTTTTATAAGGACTTAGTACGTCCCTAAGCGAAGTACCTATGAAGTAGAAGGCAACAGACAGCAGAATTATACCTAAACCAGGAGGAAGTATCCACCACCATACGAACCCGTTGCTTGCTGCGACCTCATGTGACGCATAACCTAACATGTTTCCCCAAGTTGGGAAAGACGTTATTCCAAGTCCTAAGAAGTCTATTCCGGACTCTATTAAAATCACGGTGGGTACGTCATAAGCTATCTGTGCAACTATGATTCCAAGAATATTAGGGATAAGGTGCTTCATTATAATATGGAAGCTTCCTCCTCCCAAGGCTCTAGATGCCTCAACGAAAGTTCTCCCTCTCAGAGTCAAGGTAGCTGACCTTATTACTTTCATTGTTGCCATCCACGAAAGTAGGGCTATTAAAAGAAATAACAATACTACTATATTTATATCTAGGACGAGCCCTGTAGCTACTAGCATACTTTCCAGTACTATGAACAGGGGAAGAGTAGGAATAGTAAGGAAGAAATCAGTTATAGAGTTAAGAGTAAGGTCGGTTTTTCCTCCCTTATATCCAGCAACCAGTCCAACAATTAGCCCTATAGCTACTATTACTACGGCAGTTATTACGCTCAGTTCTAGATCAAATCTGGCTCCAAGGACGAATTCTGCAAAGACTGAAGATCCTCTGAAGTCTGTACCCATAATTCCGAATAGATATCCTTGTGTGTGAAGACTAGGCTTGGTCATTGTTACGTTTATGGGTTGACCTGAAAGATCAACAATAGAAACCATCAACTTATATGAGGAAGGTTCTCCCTTGAATATTAGAGATGGTATAACAAAAGCACCTTCATACCTAGCTGAACCAGATAAAGAATTGACAAATGGGCTATTGGAATAAGTCAATGATTGAGAAGATATATAAATATTGTTTAGTGAGTCCATGTTTATTGTACATACCGGATAAAAGAACAGCAAAGTATATGTTGGAGGAACGTAACTACTTATGAAGAACGTTTTGTTCCCATGAATTAAATACACGTTTAGCTGCACTTCAGTTGAGTTAACACCCTTTGGAAGATAAGAAAATGTAATAGTGAAAGATGATGGAGCCTCTTTGTACTTTGAACCGTCATAGGAGAAAGGATATGAAACATTAAGGAATGAACCTGAACCCTTCATATAAACTGAAAGTTTCGATGAACCTACTTGGGCATAGCTAACTGTTCCGTTTTTAACAAACTGCGGTTGTGAAGAAGAAAGCAGGTTATTATATGTAGGAGGCAGGCCACTGTATTGAGGAAAGATGGTAGCCCACTGTGGAGGAGAATAAGGGGTAGCAACATATTCTTGATTGAAGCTATATGGATTAGTATAAGGGGTAAGATAATTAGCAAATATCGATATAATCACGAAAAATAGAAGAATAGCTAGAGATATCACAAATGACTTCCTTGAGAAAAGTTGTTTCATGACCTTGTTCATTCGTACTTCACCCTCGGATCAATAAATGGATAGACAAAATCTAAAATAAGAAGAACAACTATAATGTAGAAATTAATGATGAAGAATGACGCTCCAAGTACTGGAATATTCACGTTTTCAGCAGCCTGCAATAGAAGTAATCCAACCCCTTGAAAGTTGAATATCTCTTCTACAAAGACGGATCCAGTTATCACGAAGGCGAAATCTACGCCCACCCTAGTAAGAGCTGGAATTATTGCGTTCCTAAGTACATGCCTAAATACAACCCTAGACTCAGGTATACCCTTAGCTCTTAGGTAGGTTATGAAGTGACTACCCATGACCTCAACCGCGGACGCTTTAGTTAGAACCATTCTTATGCCGTAGGACAGGAATGTAAGAAGTATTATGGGTAGGGCAGAAAACTTCAGCAGTCCAGCGACGTAAGCGAATCCCTTGAGAGGCTCACCGTTAGGTCCAGTCAAAGCATCTACTATGTTTGTAGGAAATAGGTTCAAAGTGAAACCCAAATAATCTAAAATGATAGTCAGAAGCCAGAAAGCTGGTACGAAATAAGTAATTATTGCAAGGTTAGAATTTATTACATCTGCAATTCTACCATATCTAAGGGCAGAGAAGAGTCCTAAGCCTACTGCAAGCACTGTACTCAAGATTAGCGAAGGAATTAGAATTATCAAATCTACTGGAAGATGAGAAATTATAAGTGAAGTTATACTCTGATCGTATATTAGAGAGTATCCAAAGTGAAATGTCAGCATGGAAATAACATAGTCTATATACTGTACGTACACCGGCTTATCAAATCCAAACTGTCTGTCCAAAGCCTGAACTTCGGCTTCTCTATTTATGTTCTTGTAATTGAGAGGAACGTAGAACTCTGCCGGGTTAAAGTGAGCAATATAAAGGGGAAAGACCCAGAAAATGAAAAAGAGAAAGTTTACGATAGCAAATAGAAGTATAAATCGTTCTATCAATCTTTTTACAATATATCTAGGTGGTAAACGCGAAGAAGCTCTAGCCAACAAACTTCCTTTTCGTCTGGTCGTTTTCTCTAATTCGTTGCTCTTCTTTGCTTCCATCGTTTAATAGATTAGCGTCCTCTTTAAAAAACTTATTAGAGAATAATATGACAAAATGAAAGTTTGTGGGTTTATTGTGTTAAGGGTTTTTTACCTCGGATCCATTTTCGTAATTGATATTTTATGATAACGTTCAGCAAGAGGACTAAAGCCGGATTGTCTATAATAGTCTTGATTTTGATTGTAATTTCGTTTATTTATTATTATACAAACTTTATCTCGAATCAAAGCAATGATATAAAAGCAATTACTATACCAGAGCTAGAAAAGGTATTCTCCGCTCTCTATTTGGGAAATAATCAGTTAATAATTGCGGGAATTGGTGGGAATCCGTCACACGGAGAAGCGTTCGTAGTCAATTTGAATAACATGATGAATTATACTCAATTGAAATTGGGTAGATTTTTCCAAAACGGTTCCATATATACAATAGGATATAACGGTACGACATTAATGTTCGGGGGAGACAATTACATAGGAGGAAACCTTCACACTTGTCTTGTAGCAGATAACGGTGGATCTTTGCATAACTTTAGCTATAAGTTAGGCTCAGATAATTCGTTGGGACAGATATGGAGTGTCACTTGGTACAATGGGTACTGGTTGATTGGAGGTAATACCTTCATATATCTAAGTAACGGTGAAGGAGTTCTATTACCTATGTTAGTTAAGGAGTTCTCAAACGGCTCAACCGTAAACCTTTCTCCCAATCTTCCCTCTTATTTTACCCCAGTAGGAGGAGGATTTATAGATTCAATTTACGATCTCTCTCCCTCACCTACAGGAGTAGGAATAGCAGGCGGGAACACATTTAATGCTACGTTTGCTGTTTACAACGGTACCTTTCAAAACTTCAGCGTGAAAGGATACGACGAGGGATCTTTCGTATCATCCGCGTTCTCACCGCAAGGCTGGATTGCAGTAGGTGAACTATACGAGTCGGATCATTTTTCGCCCTACGTGGTACTTTTTCACAATGGGACTTCCAATAACATCACACTCCCATATCATGTAGGATTTGTAACTTCCGTGATTTACATAAACGGAACATACATCCTTTCACTGAAAGTACCATTTACCTCTAGTTCTAGCTTGAAGTACGGCACTGTCATTTTATGTGGTAAATCCTTACAAGAATTAAAAGTATTATATAAGAATGGCAACCAAGTGATAGAGGATATGAGTGTATCTGGAAATTACATTACCGCGGTCGGTTATACAAACGACACTACAGTAGAGGGACTTATACTAAAAATACATATTTAAATTATAAGATTAGATTTTTAATTATATTCTTCTATAATTTTATTAACTACTTTTACAAGCCAGCTGAAACCTTATATAAATTTATTTTATGACATTTTTTCATAACTTCTATTCATCTAAACTAGATAAAAGGATTTATTTTATGAGAGAGAAAAATTCAAATTATTTTATTCCCAATGTCAAGAAAATTCAATTATAAATCTGTATATTAACATAACAAGCCAAGATTAATGTTTAAATAGTACCATAGTAGCAGACTTTATTATGGAAAATAAAGTAAGAAGGTTAATAACGATTTTAACCCTAGGTGTGTTATTATTTTCCATAATAGTAGATACAGGTGTAATAACTGAAGCAGCCTACGTGTCTGCTACCGCTGAACAACCGGTTATCAACTGGTACGAAGTTTCCTATACTTGTCCTTGGGTTGGAAGCATAGAGTATGTTTTCACCTACGGCACCCATTCAGCCGAGTTCTCTGCTCTCCAGGACGGAAAAATAGACTTCGCAACGATAACTCATCAGAGCGACTTTAAGACTGGTCAGCATGATCCAAATCTCTGGGTAAACGCCTCTGTACAAGAGTCCTTCTTCATGCTAGTATTTGCATATGGAAATCCTCTAACTGCCAACTTGAACTTTAGATATGCAATACAAAGTCTGATAAACTACAACAACATTACTACGTCTGTAGATGAGGACGGTTTACTAGGAGTTGGTACACCGTTCTATCTCTATCCAGAAGTTCCAGCATACAAACCATATGTCAATCCCGAAGCTGCGGTTTGGTACAGCAACTACGAGTCATATAACCCAAGCAGGGCTGTATCGTACTTAGAAAAAATACCTGGAGTAACTCATGTGGATGGAAAATGGTACTATAACGGATCGTTGCTAAAGCTTACCTTCACATATCCAACTGGAGACACCCCAGCACAGAACCTAGCAACTTACCTACAGACTGCAGCAGCATCAATAAACCTTACAATAGTTCCAGAAGCTGAATCGTTTGCTACATTAATAGGCGCAGCTACAACTCCACCATTCAACGGCTTCAACATTACAACTTTTGGATGGATCAACCTAGGTCCATTCGCCAACAGTTGGATGCAGGGAATATATACATCTCCGTCGAATACTGGTGGATTCTCTAATTCCACTATAGACAAGGTTTTAAGTGAGGCTTTAACGGCACCTACTCTATCTGCGGCAGCTACATATGTTAAGGAAGCAGATTTATACTTACAGCAGCAGCTGCCATACGTAATAATCTCGTGGACTAACGCTGTGGACGGAGTGTATTTACCAGGGTGGGCTGATTATATATATCTTAATGTAACTTCTGAATATGCATTTTCATTTTTAAACGTTCACCCAAGGGGAGAATTCCTTAACGGAACTTTCGTGTATTCCAGCGTATCCTCTAGCGAACCACGTCACATTAATCCATATGCAAGTGCATCGGTTTATGCATTTAACGTCCTAGATGACATATACCCAGGCTTGGCATTCAGTGAGTACGCAAATCAGACTGCACTTCTACCTAACATTGCAGAAAATTGGACCTTAACGCCAATTTCCAGTATGACATTACCTAATGGAGGAAAGATAGTTAATGGCTCTATATTAACTATCAATTTAGTTCACAACGCTACATGGATAAACGGAGTTCCTATTACTGCCTATGATGTAAACTTCACAATATGGTGGCTTGATCTTCCGGGAATGTTAGGAACTAACACCTTCGATGGACTACACGTAAACTATACCTACCTATATAATAACGGTTTCATTAGCACTGACTATTTCGGTTCGCAGCCATACATATCCTGGACTAACGTAACATCTCCTTATCAAATTAAGATCTATATGAACGGATCAACCTACACAGATGAGTTTTATGCTATAGATGGCTATCCAATTTACCCAGCCTTCGTATTCAACACTACCAACCCAGCAACCGTATATTCGGAAAGAATAGCCGACCTACTAGGAGGTGGAGGATACTACTTTGCAGGCGTGTTCAACAACTATGAAGAATACTTAGTAAAGGCTAACCTACACTATCCAAGGATTAATGCATTAATCTTCTTGAAGAACGTAACTGCGGGAAGCACATACACTTACACCGACAACGTAACGGCATATGTATGGAATAACGCTAGTCTTACCAACATGCCAGTCCAGATAAGCAACGCAACAGTTTACGTATATCTCAAGTATTTGGGTGACGGAATGCCATATGAGAACGTGACAATTAACGGGAAACCATTCGTCGTGATGGCAACAAATGACGGAAATGGAGTATATACTGCAAACATAAACACTTCCTCTCTGAAGCCAGGAACGTATGAAATAGTTGCCAAAGCAGTATGGAATGCGGGAGGAGCTACCAGGGAGCTATTCAACTTCGGATCCATAGCGGTATCTCCAACTACTACAACCACTGTACCTCCTGCGACTACGACTACTACCTCTACGTCTTTCCCAATAACCTATGTGATAATTGGTATAGTTGTAATCATAATAATTGCAGCAGCGGTTGTACTATTAAGAAGAAGGTAAATAGTAGTTTAAACGACAAGTTAATTTTCTTTTTATTTTTTACTTCTTTACTTTATATTTATATTTTAATTTTGTATAGAGCTAATAGTTTTACATTAGATGAATATTTTAATGTGCTAAGGTTAAAATTCCTTATGATCTAGAAGAAAAGAAAATGAAAAGAAGAATTACAAACATTCACACTTTATCTCTTGCTTCCCCACGTAAGTTTTTAAAAAGTAAACATTGTCTAGAAGTGCGTTGAGTGAACGTAAACTCACCCTATGGGATGCTGTAGGAATAGGTTTAGGAAACATAATCGGAGCGGGAATCTTTGTAATGGCTGGTAGTACTATAGATCTAGCAGGACCAGGGGCACTTATCTCTTTCCTATTCACCGCCATGATAGCCTTTAGCGTAGCGCTAAACAGTGCCGAACTTTCCTCAGAATTCCCGGACAAGGAAGGAGGAGTTTACACCTTTGCCAAGGAGACAATGGGAAATACTGTAGGCTTCCTTGTTGGATGGATGAGAATGATTTCCTATGTTTTTAGTGGTAGCGCCGTTGCACTAGGTTTTGCATCTTACGTTTTCCCTTCCATTTCTATCCCAATAGCTGGAACTTTGATAATTATGCTCTCTCTGGTATATTCAAGAGGATTAAAGATTGCATCTGAGTTAGAGAAATATATATCCCTAATTAACGTGGCAGGCCTCCTGATTTTCGCCATAGTGATCCTTTCAGTTTCAACCTTTAGTATATCCCATTTTACGCCTGTAGCTCCTCACGGCATTAACGGAATCTTGGAAGCCAGTTCCTTAGCTTTCTTTGCATACTCAGGATTCAACACAGTGGCTACCCTCACTCCCTCTGTAAAGGACGGCGTAAGGAACGTTCCCAGAGCTATAATTCTCTCACTTTCAATTTCATCTATTATTTACATTCTGATAGTGTTCTCGATGTTGTATGGGGTTCCTTGGCAGAAGTTCGGGGTACAAGGGGATCCGCTCAGATTCGCTCTCATGTTAGTTCATGCGCCCTACTGGACAGTTGCGATTGTGTCGGGAGTTGCACTACTTTCAACGTTCTCCGTGACCTTATCCTTGATCATAGCGTCGGTCAGGACTACGGAACAGATGGTTAAGGATAAGCTCATCCCTAGAACGGGGAGATTTACGCTTCCCGCTATATCTTCTTTTATGATATTATCACTCTTCTTTGGAAACGTAGAGGTATTGGGATTAATATCCAATTTTGGAACCATCTTCTCTTACCTTATAACCCCATTGGCTGTGTTCATAGGCAGAAAAAGGCTGAAACCTACCTTCAGATCCCCCTTTTATCCTTGGGTTCAATTGTTTAGCTTAATGTCCTCCCTAGTTATTATGTCAGTTCTTGGAGATGAGTCGCTGGTCGTAGGTCTGGTCTCCCTCTTGATTGGGCTTATAATACACGTGCTCCACGTCGAGATAAATTTCTTCGAAAGGGAAAGGTCAAAGAAGTAAGAGCTGAAGAAGAGAAAAGGGAAAATGACCATCCTTACTAATTGGATACGTACTAGTCCTTCATAAACCTTAGCAAGTTTTACGAAATCGAGAAAAGGGACAAAGAAGGAGGGGTTATGGAGAATTAGGAAAAGGAGCTTAAAGGAAAGAGAGAACCAAAAAGGTATATCCTTTATTTAACCACCCATACAACGCCTTATTTCTTGCTCCATCTCTTGAGGGAAGCTCACGTCCCATATTCTCTTCACATCCTTACCTAATACCAGATAAACTGAACCACAGTGAAATCTTTTTGCCAGTGGACCTTGACTTACGAACAAGTTATCTACATTCTCTAAGCTCACAGTAAAGGACTTTAACGGACTCTTGAATATGACAGAATTCCCGTTAAACTGATACTTGTAACTCTTCTTCCAGAGCATATATAACGCAAGAAAGGAATACCATATGACAAGGAATATCAAGTATGAACTAATGTTGGAAGGAGTTATCTTCATAAAAAGAGAGAAAATTGCGACTACGATAGTTCCCTTAACTATCGTTTTCTTTACCGTCGGTCTGATATAACCAGCACGCAACCTTCCTGTCACCCATCTCTATTAGGGGGGGTTCCTTTTCCCTGCAAATGCTAATGGCCATTGGACACCTTGGATTAAACCTACATCCCTTGGGAAGGTTAATCAGACTAGGAACTTCCCCCTCAGGAGGTTTAACCTCCTTCCTTTGCAAGGACGGAAGCGACTCAACAAGTGACCTCGTATATGGATGAGCGGGATCGTTAAGCACCTTATCAGAGTTACCTATTTCCATGACCTTTCCGGCATAAAGCACAATGATTTTGTCTGCTATGAACCTTGCAACCGCGATATTGTGGGTTATGAAGAGATACGAAAGACCCATTTCTATCTGAATATCGGCCAACATGTTCAAGACTTGAGCTTGGACAGACACGTCGAGGGCAGAGGTTGGTTCGTCCAGAACTAGAAATTTCACCTTTCTTGACAGTGCCCTAGCAATTGCAACCCTCTGTAACTGACCTCCTGAGAGTTCCCTGGGCAACTTGTCCATAACGTAGGAAAACTCAAGACCAACCTTCTCCAAAGCGTCCTTCACAGCGTCCTCATCGTACCTACCCAGCGGTTCTGAGACTATGTCTTTCACCCTCATCCTCGGGTTCATTGAAGTGAGCGGATTTTGGAACACCATGCTAACGTTCTTCAAAACCTCTTTAGGATCCTTTACCTCCTTTCCCATAAAGAGAAGTTCGCCGCTGGTGGGCTTCTCTATCATCGCCATGATCTTGCCTAAAGTTGTCTTCCCTGAACCGCTCTCTCCTACTACGCCGACCACCTCTCCTTCCTTAACGTCCAAACTTACGTTCTCTAATGCCCTAAGCTGAGGTACATTTTTCCTGAGCAAGGAATCTATGAGTCCCTGCTTGTAAGCTGGAAATTCCTTGGTCAGGTTCCTCACAACGTATAATTCACTCATAAAGGAAACACCTTACTCTTCTCTTATCCTTCTCCACAAGGATCGGCTCCTCCTTTGAACACTTGTCCATTGAGCTATCACACCTTGGGAAAAACCTGCATCCTAGAGGTAAGTTGAAGAAAGAGGGAGGATTTCCCGGAATAGCCTTCAGTCTACCTTCCCTCTTGTTAATTGAGGGAATGCTGGATATTAACCCCTTAGAGTACGGATGTAGCGGACCTTTTATCACATTCTCGCTTGGACCGTCCTCCATGATCTCTCCTCCATAAAGTACCATGATCCTAGTTGAGATAACATAAGCTAAGGCTATGTCGTGAGTTATGAAAATTATAGAAGTGCCCAACTCTGAGTTTAGTTGTTTCAACAGTTTCACCACCTGAGCTTGCACAGTCACGTCGAGGGCAGAGGTTGGTTCGTCCGCAATTAGAAGTTTGGGTTTAAGTAACAATGCCATTGCTATTACTACCCTCTGTATCTGGCCTCCAGAAAGCTGATGAGGATACCTCTTCATAACGTTTTCAGGGTCTGGAATCCTCAAATCCTTTAACGCATTGACGCTTTCCTTGTAAAGTTCTTTTTCGTCGTTCTTCTTTTTGCCTTTTTCTTTCATGTGACGTATCATTGAAGCCTCCATAAGTTGATGCCCCACAGTCTTGACAGGGTTTAAGCTATTGAGTGGATTTTGGAATATCATGAAGACTGTGGTTCCCCTTAACTTATACATGTCCTGATCCTTAGCCTTCACGATGTCAACTCCATCTAGTATAATACTTCCGTTCATCTTTGCATTGTAAGGCAATAGCCTAACAATTGAATGACCTAACGTTGACTTCCCTGAACCGCTCTCTCCTACTACGCCAACTATCTCTCCCTTATTAACTTCCATGTTTATCTTATTCAATATCTTAGCGTTGCCGTTTAACGTCCTATAATAAACTTCAAGATCCTTTATCTCCATTAACGTCATGCCGATCTACCCTGAATTATATCCTGGAGTCTATCGCCAAGTAGCACAAAACCTAGAACTATTATCAATATAGCTATGCTCGGAAATATAGGCCACCACCAGTAGGTTGGAAGTCCGGCTAAACCGTCTGATGCCATTTCTCCTAGCTCAGGTATGTTAACAGTTATTCCAATTCCGAAGAAAGCTAACGTAGAGTAAGCTAATATAACGTTGCCGAAGTCTAGGGCAGAGTAAGCTATGATTGGATCTATGGTATTTAGTACCAAGTATTTGAGGAAGAATTTTACCTTCGACACACCGTAAAGCTTTGCTGCAGTTACGTAGTCCATCTGTTTCACCTTCAAGGTTTGTGCCCTAAATAGCCTTGCATATGTGGGCCACCATACCACGCTTAATCCCACTATCACTGCATTAAAGTTTGCACTCAATATCACTGAAATAGCTATCACTAGGATGATGGCGGGGAATGCTAGAATAGCATCAGTTAACCTCATGAGTATATCGTCGAGAATTCCTCCGATATAACCTGCCAGAACACCAACTATCATCCCTACTAATACAGCAATGAACACTACCACTACGGATACTAACGCGTCCCTGGGCATAGCGTAAAGTATCCTCGAGAGTATGCTTTCACCTTCAGCGTTAGCACCGAACAAGTAGACCGCGGAAAGGGTAGGAGGATGATAGGAGTTGGTTAAAGATATCTTAAGCGGGTCGCTGGGTAGAAGAGCCCATCCCAAAGAGGGGTTATGAAGATAACCTCCTATCATCTGTAGTGCTCCCTCTATTGCAGACCATCCGAAGAAGAGGGAAACTATTATAAGCCCCAATAATCCAAGTTTATCCCTTCTTATGGCTGATAAGTAAAATCTTAAACCTGTTGTCCTTATTTCCTTCCTGGGTTTATTTTCAGCTCTCTCCTCTGTCATGATAACCTCACCCTTGGATCGAGGACTCCATATAAGATATCCGCAATGAGGTTAGCGGCTATGACAAGAATTCCGTCTATTAAGGTTATGTCCAACAAGGCAACGTAATCCAACTGATATATCCCCACAGTCAACAAGTAGTAACCTAGACCATGATAATCGAATATGTCCTCCACAACTACGTCTCCGGCTATGGATTGGGCAAACAAAAGTGCAACTAAAGTAACTATTGGAAGGGATCCGTTTCTTAATGCAACCCCGTAGGTGACTTGTGACTTTGTCCTTCCTTTCATCAAAGCCAACTTTGAATAGTCTGACTCCAAAGTCTCTATAAGAGAACTTCTGGCTATCCTAGTTATGACTCCAAAGCTAACCAAAGCTATAGAAATCACTGGCAGAATCATATGCCTGATAAGACTATCTAGATAAGCCCAATCTCCTGCAGCTATTGCATTTAGAATTGGGAATCCTAACACGTTAGGCGGAGGAGACAACAGAGGATTTGCTATTCCTGAGGATGGAAAGAGACCCAAATCATATGCGAAAACCAATAATATCACCGTAGCTATAAAAAAGGGAGGAGATGACCAAGAGGTGAGGTATATTCCTTTCACAAATAAGTCCTTCCAGTTCCCCCTATTTGACGCGGCTATGGCTCCCATTGCAATTCCTATGAGAACAGTCAAGATAGTCGCGGGAATCACTAGCTCTAAGGTTACTGGTAGGTACTGCATTATAAGCGAACTCTCAGGGATCCCGTACACGGGATCTATGCCCAAGTTCCCGTGTAACACATTCCAGATGTAGTCAGCTATCTGAACGTAAAGCGGTTGATAGAAACCATGAGCTTTAGCAATGGCTTCCAATTCAGCGTAGGGGGCATGAGGATTCCTCACGTATATCCTGGCCTTTGCTATAGGAGAAGGCAATATAACGTTTATAATAACGAAAAGCAAAACTATCAGGAATATAAGGGAAACGAAGGCGTACACGATTCTTCTCAGAATGAATTTGAGTATCTCGTGACCCATCAGACTTGTAAAAGCCCCCATATAATTTAAATTTTATCAACTGTAAGTTGTACAGCCATTTGTTAGTTTTTAAATAGTATAGAACTTACCATAAAGAGAACAGTAACAAATTCGATAAAACTTAAAAAGTTATTATCAACAATTCTACGAGACCATGAAGTCTCCATTTTCGTCGAAAAAGAGCAGGCAGGCATTATCTAAGACTGCTGCGATTGCAGTAGTTGTAGTGATAATAATAGCGGTAGCAGCTGGAGTTTATTTCTTAACACATAAAACTACCACTACTACCACAACAACAACTCCAACTTTCGACACTTCTGTGCTCACTGATATAGCACAGCCTGCAGCTCCTGACTCATTGGATCCTGCCACTGGATTTTACGTTCAGGATGGCCCACTTTTCTCAGCAGTTTATCAAGAGTTAGTAGAGTTCAACGGTTCAGACTATCATGAAGTGGTCCCGGTGTTAGCTGAAAACTACAGTGTAGAGAACGACTATAACTCATTTGTCTTCAACATAAGACCTTACGCCACCTTCAGCAACGGGATGCCAGTTAATGCCTCTGACGTATGGTTCTCGCTCTATAGAACTATCCTCATGGGACAAGGTGTAGGAATATCCAACTATATAGGACTTTTATTCAACGCAACACAATATTCTACTGACGGAAACATAGCCCTACCTTGGGGAGTGTGCGACGCCATACAGAACGTCACTGGCATACACACAGAAGGAAACGCTAACCTCACCGCTAAGATCTTGTCCCAGATATTGTCCAACTTTAACCCATCAAATACAACTATAATGAAAATCATGGAATATCCTAATCAGGCTGTAGTAGTTCTTGGCAACAATAAGGTGGAGGTTAACTTGTTACCAGGAATACATTACAAGTTCTTCTTGACGGATATGGCATCATGGTGGGGGGCAATAGTATACCCAGGCTACATCGATGCCCACGGAGGAGTTCAGTACAACCAGCAGAACGATTACATTAATCAAAACGGAGCTATAGGATCTGGACCTTATGTGATTTCCTCGGTGCAGACTGGATTCTCCCAGATTACCCTGAAGGCTAACCCCAATTACTGGGCAAATGGACACTCCGTTCCAGTAGTGGCTCAGCCTGCGAAGATTCCTAATATCGTTATTTACTATGGCTTATCTCACACGGACAGACTTGAAGAATTTGACAAGAACCAAGCTCAGATATCTTACGTGTCCGTGCCATACATATCGCAAATGGAGTCTGGCTATTACAACAGCTCTGCATCTTCCGCTATATTAGATAACTTAGGAGAAACCCCTGGAGTTTTCTACATATCGATGAATGAGCAAGTGTTCCCGACTAACATTACTGATTTCAGACTAGCGTTAGAGCATGCAGTGAACTACACTGACTTACTGGACCTCTATAGTGTTAATGGAAACATCTTAGCTAAGGAATTTCTGGGACCTATATCTCCAACCTTCCCAGGATACTATAACCCAGATAACTTACCTATGTATTCATACAACTTGAACGAGGCAATACATTACTTACAACTTGCAGGTGAACAAGGAAAGTTCTACGTCACTTTACCTAACGGAACTAAGATAGGAGATACAAGCGGATCTCCTTTACCTACATTAGACATATACACACTTTCTCCAGTACCGCAGATAATGCAGGAGGAGCTCACTATTGTCGAGCAGGATCTTGCTCAAATAGGCGTATCAGCGAACATAAAGGCAGTTGCAGCTTCGGTTACAGATAACTGGGACAGTGGGTCCTCGACTCCAGCCCTAGTCCAGCTAGGTTGGGTTCCAGATTGGCCTGATCCAGTTGCACAGCAATTGATACCTCTAACTGACATAAATGATGGAGGACTATCTGGAGACCTTGCATGGATGAACGTAAGTACACTAACTCAAATGTATAACACTTTACCTTACATAACTAACACTACAGAGCAGGAACAGCTAGTAGGAAAAGCCTACAACATTACTTACAACAATGCGCCCTACATATGGTTACCTTACCCATCTACATACTACTTCGTTCAGCCATACATAGGAGGTTTCCAATATAATCCGTACGTAGGGTACTTCTACAACATGATGTACTATAAGTACGCCCCATAACGGACCTAGACAGGAATATCAATATAAAACAATCAAGAAAAGATCTTTTTTTCTTTTTACATCTAATATATTCCAACTTTGCAAGATTAGCCTTTTTCTTATCATTCTTCCGTCTAACCTAAGATTTCTCTCATGATTTTCTAACATCTAACCAAACTAAAGTAGACGTTATTTATACTTGTTAATTTTTTAAAAAGGGAAACGGAGAAATGGATTAATAGATGAGCTTTGTGAGAGATCTATAAACATATAGCTCTTCTTAGCTTTTATTCATAAAAAGAATTAAAATAAGAATAAAGGAAAATGTCTATCTTTCTATTTCATAGTAACTTCCTGTAAAGTTCGAGCTTCTGTTTGCCTACCTCCACAAATGATTTCCCCGATTTAATTTCAGAAGCTATGTCTAAAGCGTCCTCATGTTTGAGACCTACGAAAGGCAATATATTAGACATTATCACTCCCATCCTCGGAGTACCTTCATAGTACTTTGAAATCCTCTCCATGTGAGCCTTGAACCACTCCCACGTGACGTCTCTAGCCCGCGGATATATAGAACCCCAGATCACCATGAATGGTATATCTTGTTTCTTGACCTCTCCTGAGAGTGACATATTGAGCGTGTTGGCAATTAGATGTGGTTCATGTGATGCAAGCATTCCTTTCAAGTACCTCAATTTCTCTTCATCGAATTTAGAGTTCTTGTACATCTCCATCAACTTCTCAAATCCCTTTTCTCCTTTCGCAACAGAGTAAGCGATGACAACTGCGTCCTTCATCTCAGGCACTAGGGACTCCATGTTATCCATCATAGTAGAGACTTTGGCTGCGAAGTCTCTATCCATGTATGAAAGGGAAGCTATCATAGATGCGTAAGTTTGCCTGTCTACATCTGACTTCCTGTTCTCCCACTTGGCGACATAATTTGAAATGATATCCTTAGCTAAAGACCATTTGTCTGAATTTATGTTATAAAGCAGCGTCAACTGAGATGCCACCTCCCCCGCAGGCAAATAATGTTCCTCACTCTCCATCCTCTTTACTAGGTAAACGTACTCCTCTGGAGTGATGATTCCCTTCAACAGGAAGGCAAAGTAGTCATTGATTAACCCCCACCTTTCCATTGGGTTCGGATCGCTCTGGAAGAAAGACTCTAAGTCCTCATAGAAGACACGATAGAATCCTGTCCTGTCCAAGTTGAGCTTTACCTTCTTACCTTCCAAATAGGTTTCCTTACCATCCATCAGGAACTGAGTCTGCTTGCCATCAACAATTGCAGTAACGGGAACCATGTATAACCTATCTTCAGCCTTCACAAGGGAGAATCTTTCCTGGGTTATTCTCACTTTTCCTCCTTCTGAACGCGAAACCCTCAACATTGGATAACCTTCGTGAGTTATCCACTCTTCCATGATTGAATTAACGTCCTTTCCCGAGCCTGAGAAAGGGAAGTCCATAAGTCGGAAGCCTTGGCATTGGAGAAGGAGAACTTCCTCAAGTATTCTGAAACTCCCTTCTTGAAGTTCTCCTTACCAATATATGCCTCTATCATCCTAAGGATACTAGCCCCTTTACCGTAACTTATGTCATCGAATATCTCCTCAATTTCGTCAGGAGTCTTCACTGTAACGTGAATAGGGTGAGTGAACAACGAATCCCTTTCCATTGCCTCTGCTGTCTCAATTGAAACGAAGTAGCCCATTGCATCCCAGTCCTTTCTTATATCTTCCAGTGCCTTATGACTCATAAATGTTGCAAAGCTTTCGTTAAGCCAAAGGTCATCCCACCACTTCATTGTAACTAGGTCGCCAAACCACTGATGTGCCAACTCGTGAGCTACGGTAATGGAGACTCTCCTCTTTAACGAGAACGGCGATTTATCACTAACCAGAAGTGCTATCTCCCTAAAGGTAATAGCCCCCCAGTTCTCCATTGCGCCTGCAGAGAACTCCGGCACAGCTATAAGATGCATCTTGGGTAACTGATAAGGGATCGAGAAGTAGTTTTCATAGAACTCAATAGATTCCTTCGCAATGCGTAGAGAAAACTTACCCCTAACGGATTTCCCTGGAGCTGTTGCTAGAATGAGGGGAAACCTGAATTCTTCTTTTATCTCCTCAAAATTACCTATTCCTAGATAAAGAAGATAAGTTGACATTTTGGGCGTTTCGTGGAATTTAACAATCTTCCTATCACCTTTCTCAATCACTTCCTTTACTGGCATGTTCGAAATGACATCTTTGTTCTTATCGACTTCGACTGTAAGGAGAAACTTAGCCTTCTTGGAAGGATCATCAATACAAGGTATGAAGCGTCTTGCATAGTTGGCTTCAAACTGCGTTGAAATCATGTAACCCCCTTCATAGGGAGCTTTATAGATTCCAACTATCCCGTCCTGATCCACGTCAGCCTCAAACTGTACCTCTAAGGTACCGCTGAACTTTCCAGTCTTAATGTGGATTATATCCCCTTCCCTTGAAAAGGGTAGTTCTCTTCCATCAGCCTTCACTGATTTAACATCATGATTAACCGAGTCCAGAAAAAGGTCCTCATCGGTTGAAAGGGTTATCTTAACTGTCCCTTGATAGTGTAACTCCTTAAAAGAGAGATTTATTTCATAAGATGAAACCTCTACCATGAAGAAAATATGAGAAACATGGTTAAAAGATGATCGTACGATGATTTAAGGTTACGTAAGGTGAGATCAGGAAGGTATATAATGAAGTCATTAATAGGAGACGAAAAATTTTTCATGACACCATAGGATTAAATAGACTCCTCAATGCAATTAGCTCTTTAGATTTATTACTTATCAATTTTTTAAAAAAATGAGATAATTAAGTCTTTAAAACTAACTAAACAAAAATTTTGTAAGTTAAGTTTATGATAGTAGGCTAACCTCACTCTGTATTAAGTCCATCAGATAGGCTCCTTCATCAACCTTTGAATAGTATGCTGCAGTGATTGCAAAGTTATCGTATGATGCGACGGCATATGTAAGATTGGAATGTGGTAGATATACTATTAATAGTCGTGCACCATTGCTAGTTCCGTTGAAGTAAATTGTCCCATTAACATGAGTTGATAATAAGTCTATCAAGTTAGTTATTGCTGTTCCGTTAGTCGTGTTAGCTACTGCTAGGGATATAAATTGAACAGATGGATGATGAGAAGAAGTTGTCATTACTTGAGCAGAAACGAGCTCAGATGCTGAGGTAAAGTTAACGTACTTTAGATATTTCAGGAAAGTTACGTTCATATTGAAGCTTACGTTGTGTACGTTATAGGTTGTGTTAGTAGTGTAGTTTATTGACATTGCAATATTGCGTAGTAAAGTAGCGTTGAGATATCCGTACTCTATCGTGGGAAAAGCCGTGCTAACCAGCTGCTTAGGCGGAGATGGAATCTTTCCTGAGTCTATCAAGGCTAACATTTTAAGGGTAGAGAATGCCGTGTTTGAAACGTTCTGAGTACCTGCTGCAACTACAAAGAATGCCCTTCCATTGCTAAGGTAACCGAAGGCTATACCGAGAACAGCTTTTGATTTCATCATTGATATATTGCCCATGAAATTATGGTTCGAACTTGCATTATAGTAACCGTAGACGTACTGTAAACCGTTATAATAACCTGAGGATGCGTTCTTCAATATTGAACCTAGGATACCGCTTATCAGCATGGCAGACGACTCTCCCTTGGTAGTATTGTAATTAAATGCGGATAGCAGCATATACGTAGTTGAGTTATGTGCCAACACTTCCATGTAAACTGGAGCTGACATATTAATTATGTAAGCAAACTTGGACGTTGGAATTCCAGATGGAAACATTGCGGATGAAATACTGGAGCCGCCTACAGTAGATCCTACCTTGAGCGTGTTGAGGTTCTCTATTTCTAGGTAAGATAATACGTAGAATTTGTTCATCCCAGTTACTGAAGTTGCATTAGAAGGAGAGAATAGACCGTAGTAGGAATTTGCAGTGGACGGAAATACTTGGGTAGTATTAGAGGAAGTTGATGTAGAAGTTGATGTAGATGATGTAGAAGTTGATGTAGAGCTAGTTGAAGTTGTAGTTGAAGTTGTAGAAGGAACTATCATAGACGTAGAGCTAGATGTAGAGGTTGAAGGGTGACTAGTATAAACATAAAGTGCAGCACCAGCAGCAACAACAATAAGCACAATGGCAATTATACCAATTAGTATGCTAGTTTTCATAAATGATGTTACGAAGATTATATTATAAGTCTTTTCCGAAGTACCTTTACGCTAAATTTAATAACCAATGTTAAAGGTAGGGGGTTATTATAGGAACGTTTCTTTTTGACATAAAGAAGAAACTGAGAACGTGCTCGTACGTTTATATAATATACATCATAGCTCATTTAATAACAAATAGACTTTATTTTTCAATAAAGTCCAACTCTTGCGTGTAAGCAACAATTCCGAGAAGTTAAAGATAGCACTTTAGCTATAAAAATATTGAAGCTTCAACGCTTATGTATAAAAACATTAATATGTAAATATATATTCTTTTTCCTCAGATTTAACTCCAATAAAATGAAGCATTTATTATAATTCATATATACAAGTTAATATTTATTTTTTTATCTAAAAAATGAGAAAATAGAGGGGGAAAATACGTTAAGTGCAAAATGCTCATGAGCTTTCTCAAGTCATGTGAATTCAGTGATTTACGGAAAGCTTTCCGTCTCCACATGGATAAAAAATAATATAAGGAGATCGTTAGTGTTGTAGAGACATCTCTAACTCCTCGGAAATCTCCTTAGAGCGTCTTGACGCATCATATATAGCCTTAATTAGACCTCCCTTAACCTTCTCGTACTCCATCGTGTATATGGCTTCAATTGTGGTTCCCCCTGGAGTAGCTACCTTATCTCTTAGGCTTGAGGGACTTTCTTTCCTCAACAACTCAAGGGTAACTTCTAGCGTGTCCAATAATGCGGAAAGGGAAACTGAAGGTTTTAGCCCAGCTTTAACTCCTCCCAACATTAAACCGTCAATCAATTCAGCCAAAATTCCGGGACCGCTACCAACAAGTGCGGTCCATGCATCAAATGATCTTTCATCAATCCAGAAAGTCTTTCCAACCATGGAGAAAATTTCCTCTACATTTTCCTCTATTTCGTCGCCAGAGAGGGCAGTAACGGATTTCTTTATTGATATGCCCAAGTTAGGCATAGCCCTAAACACACGCTTGGAACCGGTTATCCTCTTTAACGATTCGATCCTCACTCCAGCAATTACAGAGATGAGAGTTTTTTCGCTCATCAAATCATACGTTTCCCTTAAGACATCCCTCAGTTGAAAGGGCTTCACGCTCAAGACTACTACGTCAGCCCACGATACTGCGTCTCTGTTCTTCATTACTTGAAAACCTCTTTCTCTCAATATAGAAACGGTCTTCTCTGACTTAGCGGTGACTACAACTTGATATTTTCCCCTGATCCCAAGCGCTAGAGAAGATCCTATGTTTCCCGCTCCTATGATTGCAATTTTCATGCTACAGAGAAAAAAGGTGCGACAACTAATAAATGGTCTAGTTGGTTAAACGAGGAATTTGGATGAAACTTAAGTTATTAGGGTAGAGGTCATGTAGACGTGATCGTTTACATGCGCTGTATCTTTTCCCCTTTTTCATGACTCTTGTGATAACTTTTTTCTTATTTTTAAATAAAGACAAAAATTACGCATTTCTTGCTTTACCCTTATATCTACCTCTTGTCTATTCATCAAACAATGATATTCGCATTCTTTTAGCTCAGACACATTACCATTTTTCCAAAAGACCCTGCAAATGCGGAACACTTTAAAGAAGAATATCTCTTACAATACTAGAATAAACACGAAGACAAATACTGAGAATATCAATTCACTATTAAATATAGTCTATATAAAATAAAACTAAGGAATACAATCTAAGATATTTTTTATATTTATATTTAAAAAATGAAATATTAAATATATATTCCACCTATCAGAATAAAGAGAAAATAGCCTAAAAAAACTATTATAGCATTTGTTTTATATCCTCCAAACGAGTTTTTCTTTATATATCCAAAAAAATGAGTTGGAATTAGCTAAATGAAATATTAAACCTAAAATGATAGCTGGTATCATAAAATTTTTTGGTAAAAATAAAATAACAGTTACAATATAAAATATCAGCTCCACAAAAAACGCTATAGTTCCGTTCTTCCACATACTTAATCCTACTTTCTTGTCTTTACCGAAACCTTTCACCGGCATGTCATGCATATGGTAAAAGTAATCAAGAAACCAATGCGATGTAGTTCCAATCAAAAATAATGGAAATATAAGAGCATTTTCAAGTACTATAGAGAAAATTGCTGCTGGCATTGCATAAAATAAGGAAGACAATATAAGAGAGTGAGAATTAAGGATAGCTTTCAAACTTAACGTTACTCATGAAAGGATCTTCCTTATTTATAAGTACTTTTTCTTTTCCAATTAGAACTAAAACTGGCCATAATAAATCTGGAAAACTTACCGCTGTTAAAAATACCCATAAAGGTATGGAAGGGAAAAATAGCCTAGAATAAAAGCTATTCCGAAATGTCCTATAAACATTGTAGACTACTAATAGAGATTTTAAGATACAATAAAACTATTTGTTAAAATCTTTCTTTACATATTTTTGTAAAAATTCCAAATATTTTATATGCTATAGCTTTTCCTTAAGTTATTTGAATGATGGTCTTAGGACATAGGACTAATACCGCCAAGTTCTCCGCATTGTTTAACTTTGATCTTTAGTTTTAGAAAATATAGTTATTTTTATATGTATTTATAGTGTCAAAGAATTCATAACTCAAACCGACTTCATACTCGCCATAAAAGGCAAGGCTTTTAGTACTCTATAACTTATTTTAGACTTCTGTCATTGAATGTTAGATCCTTCTTATCTTATGTCTCTCTGACCTTACCTAACAGTAGTTTCTTACTTTCTTTTCGTTTTTTTCTCTTTTTTATCCTTTCTTTATTATTAACTTATATTAGAATCAAAACTTCTCAAAGAAGTAGGTCTTACTTATAATCATGTCTTATTAGTTAGCACTTTCTAGGTCTCAATTCAACTTCCCCTCTTTCTTACGGTCAAGAAGTTAGCTTGATAACCCCTAGAGTTAAAAGACTAGGAAAAATCATTATTAATGTGAGGTTTTACAGTCACGAGGCGAGGATGGCTCTCTTCGCCGTTACAGCGTTAATTGTTGCAGTTGCTGTAACCAAGGTACACTTCCTCAACTTCGGCGAACCTCTTGACCAAGTTTTAGAGGTTGGAATTGGTTCACTCTTAATCTCGCTGATATCCCAAGCCTACCTCGATGGCGAGGAGCCAGTGAAATACTTCCTCTCCTGGTTCTGGGCTTTCTTCGTGAGCGAGTTCTTTCTAGGTTATACTCCATTTTTCCCTTATCATCTAGGGCTACTCACTTACGTAGCTTCCCCTCTACTATACGCTATAGTTGGCTCTGCAATAACGTCCTTGGTTAGGTTAAACAGAGTGAAACAGGAAACCCACGGATTGCCTTCACTACAGATGTGGAGTGCTACAGTGGTTTACGTTTCATTCTTTCTTCTTTCCCACTTTTTCAAGCTGGATCGTCTGGCGGATGAGGTGATTCCTTTCTTCCTTTTTTCATACCTTCTTTCGTTCTTCGCCGTAGGTAAGGAGTATGGAACAAGCTTCAATTTGTCGTTGATAGGACTCTTAGCCACTGCAGGGTTCCTAACTGGAGACGCAATTTTGAAGACTGGCCTCATCCTTCCCGTCCTGGTTCTTGGTATAGCTCTGCTCTATTACGGAGTCACAATGAGAGTCGTTGTGGTTTACACCAAAAAGGGAATTGCAGGTGGAGTTGTAACGTCAAACTTCGCTGTCTTTCTCTTCCCATTGGTGACTATCTTGGTATGGTACGCGATTTCCCATTACGTGGGATATCTGCCTTATCCAAACAAGCTGAACTTCTCAGTTATATTTCTCCCTGAGACCGTGGGTAACGTTATAGTGGATACGCTGAAGGGAAGGAAGTTGGACGTTGCAGGCGGGGGAATAGTGGGAGGAGTCGGCTTAGCGGACGGTCTTTGGTTGGACTTGGTAGCAACAATGCTCTATTACTTGTTTTTCCTGACACTGGGACTTTACTTTGGCTCAATAGCATATGTAATATCCAGCCTTATAATAAGTGCGATCTCACTCTGAAAACCGGACAAGAATATAAATACATTGCATGCATTCATCATATCAAGTAAAACTCGGGGTGCTTCTAGGGACGAGATACGTAGGTAGAATCGAGGACGAGATAAACATGGCAAAGGGGGACTTGCTCTCTATTCACGGGAATAGACTAAAGATCTATGGTAGTGTAAATAGAACCTACCAAATAGACGTGGATGAACCTTTCTGGTTTCTCACCATATTGGCTGAGAACTACAAGGTCAGATCTATGAGGATATACAAGGACAGGAACTTCACGGGGAGAGGAAGAGTTGACTACACCTACGTGGCAGATCTGGACAGTTACCCCAATCCAATCACGTTTAAGCCAGCCAACTCCTTTGACGCTCACCTCCTGAGCTTTGTTATTAGGCTACGACAATTGTTTAAAGGAAATGGAGGAACGGGAAAACCTTATTGAGGCTTTCCTGGAGATATAGGAGAGTTCAGTACGTATATCTCAGCTAGTTGAGATATCTCCTTTCCTTTCTATTTATATCTTCTTCTTTTTTTACTTTTTACTTTATCTTCCTTTTTCCATATATTTGGCGTGTTCTCTTCTATACGTATCCTCTTCATTTAGTCTTACTTCAGCCCCTGACGTGATCTGTTGGAATTATAGTTGTGTGTAAACGTCTCTTATCCTGTCGCCACACGGTTCATGTAATAGTGCGAGGAAGTCCTCTTTTTAAGGACTTAGATATATATAATATCTTATGATAACTAGATACGATTTACCTCAGGATCAGATACCTAAAACGTGGTACAACATATTGCCAGATCTTCCAGAGCCGTTACCTACACCTATGGACGAAACAGGTAGGTCAATGGAAATCCTCAAGCAAGTTCTACCCTCAAAAGTCCTTGAATATGAATTCTCGCAGGAAAGGTATCCTAAGATACCTGAAGAGATTCTCGATAGGTACATGCAGATTGGAAGACCTACCCCGCTTATAAGGGCTAGAAAACTCGAGGACTACTTGGGAAACACGGTTAAGATTTTCCTGAAAATGGAGAGCCACACTTACACCGGATCACATAAGATAAACAGTGCCCTTGCACACGTTTACTTCGCCAAAGAGGAGGGAGCTAATTTTGTGTCCACAGAAACTGGGGCAGGACAGTGGGGTGCAGCAGTTTCCTTAGCTGCAGCTCTATTCAAAGTGAAGGCTCACGTTTTCATGGTTAGGACAAGCTACTTCGCAAAACCATACAGACGGTACTTAATGCAGATGTATAGGGCAGACGTACATCCTTCTCCTTCAGAGTTCACACCTTACGGTAGGGAACTGCTTGAGAAGGATCCTAACAACCCTGGCTCCCTAGGTATAGCAATCACGGACGCAGTTAGGTTCGCTTTGGAGAACAGAGGAAAGTACGTGGTAGGGAGCGTAGTCAACTCCGACATAATGTTCAAGACAATCGCAGGTCAGGAAGCTAAGGTGCAAATGGAGATGGCTGGCGAAAATCCAGATTACATCATAGGGGTGGTGGGAGGTGGTTCCAACTATGCAGCATTAGCTTATCCCTTCCTTGGAGACGAGTTGAGAAGCGGAAAAATCAGGAGAAAGTACATAGCCTCAGGATCGCTAGAGGTACCCAAGATGACACAAGGTGTATACAGATATGATTACCCTGACAGCGGGAAGGTTCTACCCCAGCTAAAGATGTACACTATAGGTTCACAGTTCATACCTCCGCCAGTATACGCAGGAGGATTGAGATACCACGCCGTTGCACCAACACTTTCCCTACTCATGAACAAAGGGATAGTTGAATCTAGGGACTACGATCAAGACACAGCTTTCAAGTGGGCTAGGATATTCTCCGAGGTTGAGGGATGGGTTCCTGCTCCTGAAACTAGCCACGCGTTACCAATAATAAAGGAAATAGCGGATCAAGCTAGAGAGGAAGGAGAGAAGAAGACCGTGTTGGTGAGCTTCTCAGGTCACGGTCTATTGGATCTAGGAAACTATGCTGAAGTATTAGGTTTTAAGTGAACGCATAATTAACTTTTAACTAGATGAGTGGAAAGAGGAAGTTGAAGAGAAGAAGCTGAGAAGAGTTAAAGGAAAAACAAATAAAAGGAGCAATAAAATTACATAGCAAAGTTTTGCTGACTTCCTTCATAACTTGACATGACTTTTACTGTGATGTAAATAAATAATATGTATAAGAGAAGAAAGAAGGATAAGAAGATTAACTTTAAGCGAAGAAAATTCCTCCTATTTTTACCTTATCATGCCTCAAGATAAAAATGTTTAGCATCTCAAAACATCTCAAAAAATGCATCCATCCCAAAACGCATTTTCCTTCTTTCTTCTCTCCTATCCCTTTCCTATATTACCAGGTAAAAGTGTATTTTTCTTTATGTCAGCTAGAGAAAAAGAGCAAGATATTAACATGAACGCGCCCTTTCACATGCTAATCTTCAAGCTCTTCCTCAGCATTTCTCTCACTCGCCTCGCTTCATATCCTCCTTTAATTGCTTCAAGGGCTATCCTTAGACCTATCCTTAGACCTTACACTGCAGCAAGAGACTCAGGCCTTTTATCCTTCATGTTCCACTTCATTGTCTTAATTTTCATGTCAAAAAATAGTTTTTTCAAGTTGACCTTATAAAACTTGGAGAAATAATACGCTGACAACACGCTTTCAGCGTAGAGCTGTTTGATCACGTTTAGATCCTTAGATCTACTTATGGACTCTCTCTCAAGGTGAACAGTCTCGCAACAGTTCTCGATGAGGACTGAGTGAAAACCTTTCCTCAAGGCGTGAACTCCTAGGTAGTTCTCGTAATAAGCCCCACGAAAGGTCATTTCCTCAAGTCTGAAGTCCTTGTATACTTCCCTTTTAACACTCATATTATAACCCGATAGACCGAGGGTCTTCACGACGTTTCCAGACTTCATCACATTTTTATTGTAAGTCCAGAGACCAGTCTCCGCTATAATGACTACGTATTCTGACATCCTTGGGTCTATTGGTTTCTCGAATATCTTGGAGTAGATCCTCTCCGCTAAGCCAAACCTAATCTTCCTCACCGTCTTGTTGTTTCCAACTATTCCCCTTTCCGAAACCTGATGGGATTTAACGTGATCTTCTACCCAGTTACTTGAGGGAACAGTGCCGTCATCAGTCAAGAGAAGCAAGTCGGAATCTGCCCTAGAAAACAGCATGTTCATAGCCTCCTCAATGTAACCTTTGTCCTGATATATTATTTCCAAGTCTAACTTGTCCTTATACCTTGAGATCACCTCCTCCGTCCTATCTCCCTCAGAGGGTTTGTAGACCAAGAGAACTCTGAACCTCCTAAAGGATTGCCTCCTTAGAGCCTCGAGAAAACCTTCAATTGTGGTACCATCGTTCCTCTGACTTCCTCCCCGCCCTGGAAGGGCGAGGGTTCCCCTCCAGAGGGTTCATAGTTCCCACCATCGATTCGGGATTACATCTCTCATTTGGTGGGCAGTCGAGTGGCTCAGAGAACCACTCCCATTTGGACAGAGTGAGTAGGGGACTTTCATTGCTGAGCTCTAGTCCCTTGAAGGAAAAGGAAGATGATGGTTGCTCCTCTCACAGTCCCATTAAGCCCCCAATCGAGCTGGGGAGGAGCATCGTTAGCGTCACTAAAAGATTTTTGAAAAAAGAAATATTTAAATATAAGGGGGCTATCCATCCCCGCCTTAAAAGGCGAGGCTTTCCGCCCCCTTAACCCCCTTCTCTGTAAGTGGGAACTCCTATTGTAACCTCCATGTGAATGACCCGATAATCTCCAGTTTAGATGATAATGCTGGAATTAAAGCATGATTCATCAAAATGTTCTTTACTTCTTTTGTATTTTATTTGATCCATTTCAAAGATAAAGTCTACCTTTGTAATGTATAAGTATAGAGTATGACATTTGATATATTTAAACAAGTTTATGTGCAACAAGAGTTATAAGATTTATTTATAATCTATATAACATGCTAAGCCTAGACGACAAGAGAGAGATAACGTGTACAAAAGAAAGTTACGGTTTCGAGATATGCGTAAGCTACTCCTTCGGTAAAGAGAACAAGGAGGAATAGTGAAGGTTAGTCAGGTATAATGGAAGCTGAATAGAGACTAGCTAAAGGATAGATAATAAATCTCCTTAAACTCTTTATATTTCAGTGTAGCCTAAGTATCTTATATAAACTTCGAACGTGTGAATTACACCATCTAAAACACTGAATTTCCTTATTTATGTCTCTATTTTATCAAAGAAGGAGAAGATATGAGAGTGGTTCCAGTTAGATTTTCTTATTTATGAAGGCTTTATATTTACGTTACGTACTTAAACTAGAATTGGAGAAGGCTAATCTCAAAAGCTTAACCTTAATAAAGAAAGTAGATATTACTTCGTGTAAGCGTACCTTATACAAGTTTAAAAGAGAATTGATACGACAGACTTTCATATGGTATTAGTATTTAAGAGGACGATCACAATTTAGTTTCAGCGCCTAATTTGAATGAGAGAATCTATAACTTCTAAAACTTTACATAAAGATTTATGTAATCGCTAAACCATAAGGGTAACATTCCATAATCAGATGAAGCCAGAAACAAAAAAGGGCAAAGAGGAAAGGGAATTTATGTGATAAGATCATTTCCAGATGCTAATGAAAGAACCTCAAAATAATCGTGAAAGTAGATTGTCTATTAGACAAAGAGAATTCATGGATTACGTTTACGAATTGTGCAGTAAATATACGGTTATCCTTTTCGGCTCCAGAGGTAGAGGAGACTTCACGGAGGAGAGCGACTACGACATCTTGGTGATCGGTGAAGGCAATGTTCCCATGCACCAAGAGGAATGGATAGACGTATACTTCGTAGAACTGTCCTCGTTAGATAAGAAGATAGAGGAGTTTCATCCCTTCGTTATAGATTCTTTTTACGAGGGTTTTCCCTTATGTGATACACTGAAGATATACGACAAGATTAAGGTAAAAGTTCTGGAGAGAGTTAAGGGATTTAGAAAGGATAAGATTGGATGGATAAAGGAAAGTAAGAAATAGCCATCTTTTTCCTCTTCTCCTAATCTTTTACTCTTTCAATATATATCTTAATAAAATGACATTCAGAACCGTATACGGTTGACAGGAGATGATCAACATATGAGCAAACATGATAGCAACGTAAAGCGAAGAGAAAGAAGGAGAGGAAAAAGATAAAAAGTTCAGACAAACTTCACATTTTCTACATATCACTAGAAGCCTGAGGAAATAACATCTCTTCTCTCACCACATATCCTCTACTTTCTCATTCTGTTGATTGCTTCCCTGCTTACCTCCACAAGTATCCCAACTATCATCAGTGATATTGAGACGTCCATGAAGTCTTTACCATAAAACAATGTTAACCCGTGAAGAGTAACTAAGGCCGTTCCGTTTCCATTCATTGTGAAGTTAGTAAAACATGTCACTGCACCTTGGCTCAGGTTCTCCTCTAGACCTTCCGACTTTATCTGATACTTACCGTGGACCACGTTTACGGTGGCTGACTTAAACCATGGAGGCATAGTGAACTGGTCCTTAACCCTTACGGTAGGATTGAAAGGAAACACAATTTCACCCAATAGGAGAATGATAATACCCATTGACAATAGTACTAAACCGTACCTCAAACTGATACGCCCTTAAAGAGAAAGTATGCTAACGCAAAAGACACCAAATCCATGGGAACCAAGATGAGTTGGTTAACTAACCCGCCGAAGAAGAAGAAGAAAAGGGAGAAAATTGCAACAACCACTGAACCCACAAAAGATCTGAATGGTCTCTTCACAAGGATAGTGATCACGTAGGACAAGTTAGCCAGAAAAAGGAAGGGAAGGAGGAATAATAACTCCCACGTAGGTCCTGCGTCGAAGGAAGAGAGAATAAAAACCAGGAAGCATGAGACTAAGAAGAAAAGGGCTGGAAGTATCACGTCCACTGCATAAAAGGTGAGGAAGACTAAATCTTTCCTCCTCATCTGGAGAAAAGTGATGATAATCCCATCAGCGAAATCTTGACCCAGGCCGAAGGATGTATTCCTCAAAGTTAGTACTGCCATGACTAGAGATACCAAGGTAAATAGTATCTGGAACAGGGATGACCCTGAACTTGAAGTAATTGACCTGCTCTCTGGGAATGAGACGTTGTAGGCTACCACGATCCCTGCACTCAGTGCCATGGAGAGATCTAAGTAGGTGAGGAGACCCGATAGCCCATACCTATGCTTCAGAAACATCTCGGTCATTCCCAACCTAATTCACCTTGAACGCTCTTATCCAGAAGGGAGTTCCTGAGATAAAAGATCCTAGCCCCTGAGGCGTTAATCCTAGAGACTACATCAACCATGTTACCTCTCACCTTGATTTGATTTCCTGTTACCTCAGTTGTGTAGCCCTTCAACGCCTCCCTTGCTACCTCAACGTTGTCGACCACAATGTAGAACTCCTCTAACATGTCCTTCCTTATGAGACGTGAAACCTCGCCAGAGTATTTCACGATACCGTTGTTTATCCCCATGACGTGAGTTGAGATTGATATGACCTCTGAGGCAATATGAGAGGAGATCAACACTGTAACCCCCATCTTCTCCTTAAGCCTAATGAAAATGTTGTAAACTTCAAAACGAGATGCAACGTCGAGGTTTGCTGTAGGTTCGTCCGCGACTATCAATTCAGGATTTTTCAGCAGAGAGAAGACTATTTGAAGCTTTTGCTTAGTCCCCGTAGAGAGGTCTTTTACTTTGTTCTTGAAGAACAGTGAGAGGTTAAGTTCGTCCATGAGATTTACAACGTCCTTGAGGTTAACGCGAAACTCGGAGGCAGCTTCCCTAACCACGTCCTCCACTGTTATAAGGGTCGGTAGGAAAGGTCTATCCAATATGATTGAGAGCCTCCTTGGAAGAGATATTGGTTTCCATGGGTCCTCCCCGAGAACGGAGATGTGACCATAGGTCTTATTGATCAAGCCGGAGATAATCTTGAGAAGGGTTGACTTCCCAGCACCATTTGGACCAACAACAGCTGTTATTGTACCCCTACTTACGATGAAAGAGATTCCATGGAGGGCTTCAAAATCGCCGAACCTCTTTGTTAAGCCCTCGGCTTCAACAACTGACATCGTGTATAGATTGATTGAACTCATAAAAATATGACGTCTAGGCAAAGTGGCGGAGGAAAAGAGATGGAGAAAGATCTAGCAGGGAAGAGTGGAAGATAGTATGCGGAGAAAGTATGAAGTTAAGGGGAAATGAAAATACGCGATGATAATGATGATAAAAAGAAATAAAAGTTTTTATGCAAATAAATATAAAATAAGAAAAGATGTATCTACCTTCTCGGTACTTACATTCTTTCTCTTTTTCCAATTTCTTGTTTTACTTTAACTACCTTCACGTTTAAAATTAAGAAGATTAAGACCTCATTATTGAGCGACTATGTCTTCATTACTAAGCTTATAGAGAGATATACAATATTTTAAATGTGCTAGAGATGACTATTTATACTCTTCAAGAAGAGAGTGAAGAACCAGCCCTTGTGGACGGGATCTTTGCGGCAATAATGAGATAAATGAGAAAAACGAGGATACCATTTATTTTATTTACTAGTTAAGTATTGGAAATGACCAGAAATTTCTCTACTATTTATTTTTAAAATGATAACAAGATAATAAGGGTAGTCTAAGACCGTAGGCGAAGAGGGATTAAGAAACGTTTTTAAAATGTCCTAGTATTGGTAAAGAAGTCGCCAAGAACATATGACGTCTGTTCGTTTATCGTTGTTATGAAAATCCTTATTTCCTACTCTAAGAAACATAGAACGTTGCTTCGGGTATTAAACGTTTCTAAGAGGTTTCGAGGAGGCAATGTATTGGAAGGGATAAACCTTACTCTCGGAAAGGAGAGATTAGCAATAGTGGGAATCCATAACGCCGGGAAGTCCGTACTCCTCAACATTATGGCTGGAATATGTAAACCTACCCAAGGGAAAGTCATAACAGACGAGGGAGAGCTGAGAAAAACAGTTGCCTACATACCCCAAGTACCGTTGTTTGATCCTCTTTTAACGGTGAAGGACATAGCCAACTACGTGGATGCCTTGCCCTACCTAGACCAAGTCGAGCTGGATAGAAACAAGAGAGTAAAGGATTTAACCTTAGGAGAGAGGAAGAGGTTGTCCCTAGCTATTTCCCTTCCTTTCTACCCTTCCTTTTTATTAGTGGACGAAATGGATCAGGAAAATGTAGATTTCTTCTCCCGTTTTATATCCAAATTTAACGGTGGGGTAATATTAGCCCATTATAACACGAAGATTACTAATCTATGCGAAAAAGTAATGATTCTCTCCCACGGAAGGATAACTTACAGTGGTGGGAAAGACGGCCTCAAGTACAAAGTAATAAGGACCAACCAGAATATCGTCAAACGCTTTCCTGACCTATATGTTACCATGGCAGGTGAGATAGGTGAGGTTTGGGAAAGGAATGACCAGAGAAAAGTTGAGGATGCACTAGACATGGAAGGTGTAAAGTACGAAGTGATTCAAGTTGAAGAAGATGAGGTTTTCCTCCGCTTTTACGCTTGAAATGAGGAGGACATATCCATTCCTCATCCTAGCGCTTATTGCTGTATCCTTATCCTTGGTGATTGTCCAAATTCCCTCAGGTTACTATAACGTGGTTGGAATAGTTGAGTACAACTCCTTATATATAGAAGTGGCAGGTTACGCCTTTAACTTTCATGGGGAAGGTATTCCCATTCAAGTTAATTTTTCTGTTGGAGAACTTTACAAGGTGGTAAACTCCTCAAATGGTGTTTTCGAGCTTTCTATTCCGGTCTCAAACGTAAGCGACAACGGGATTAAAATAAGTATAACACCGCTTGAAAAGAAGGACGTGCTTTCCTCATTTCTCCACATAACCGAGAATGAAACGTTCTTAATTCACGTTAGCGGAAAATATTCAACATTTTGCTCGGCTTCTAATGCTTACTCCTCCTTTAACAACGGCACTTTTTCCATGATAACGGTGAAGGGGGAGACTGTGGTGGCTTCGCCCCCAGTCGAAGTAAAGGTGAATGGAGTATACCATGAAATAAATTCTTCCCTCTCAGTGATTCCATCTCAGGATGTGTTACCAGTTAAAGGAGTTCCTATTCAGTATGGAGCTTCGATATTAATTGGAAAAAATATAAATGTAGTATTAGCTACCTTGGGAATTGACATGGCAATGATCGCAATAGCGTCTTACTTCATCTTGTCTCCCTTAACAAGGAGACAGATGGATCTAGTTATGAGGCTAGTTGGTGTTAACCCCGTGTTCATTTCTAAGTTAATATCCTCATTCATCATGTCCACCTCCATTACCTTACCATCGTTAATTGTCCTATACTTGGTGGATGGAATTCCCCTAGTTTACACTATTTCCCTCCTCATTCCTACCATAGCCTTCTCCCTCTCGCTATGTGGTCTATCTTCATTCATGGGAACAAAAGAAATGCTTTACGTCTCAACGATAATAGGAGGTTACCTCTTGGATATCTCTTTCTATAGGATTGAGGAGATTTCTCTTTTAACCTTGGCATTAACCTTGGCAGGCTGGATAAGACTAATAAGGAGATTTCCATGACAGGGAAAGATGTTCTCTCTTTGTTTTGCTTGGTCTTGTTGATGATACCTTTAGCGACGTTAGCACAAGGTTCGGTAGAGCAGAGTTCAACACAGAGTTCAACACAGAATTCTGGATCCAATCAACCATTTCAAAATGATAATTTAACCGTTAGTAATGATAATTTCACCGTTAGTTGCATTCAAGTGAACCATAATATATCCGCTATAATTGAAAAAAATAGTTTTTATATGTGTCATAATATCATTTGTTTTCTTTCTTTTCCTCCACCTCCTTCAAATCTTACTGTAATTTTATTATCTTCCAGCGGGAAAAACATAACTATTATTGGCAATAATGAATCGAAGGTGTCTTTTTCGTCTCATGATGGTTATGTCTTTGTATATTTATACAATTTAGATTTATACAATGGCTCATTCATTAACGGAAAAGTTTACGTTATTAGCCCTTCGTTAAAAATCGTGAGAGTTGTACCCGTTGATCCACAGGAGTATGTTGAAGGGAAAAACATAGTTTCATTTTTTGTTAATGCGACTCTAGAAAGTGTAATTAAAAATTTCTCAATAAATGAATGTATTTATAAGGTAAATATAACTTTTAATTTAATTAATTTAATTAACAATAGTATAGTTCATATAATTATAGATAAACCTATCTACTTACAATTTGATAACCCCTTCTTGGACATCTTGGACACTAATCAATTCAATTACTCTTATTTTAACATAATAAGCTCTTATATTTTATCTAGCTTCCATGGAAATTATTTGATTTTAAGAGGATATGAAGAAAATAAAAATATAATTTATTATGTAATAGATATAAAGAATGGAACTGTATTAGCACATGCTTTTCCACAATCTTCTAACATTATTCTGTTTAACGGAGGAATATCATGTTATCTTCCTTTAAATCAGACATATGAGCAGAACTATCCCGATAATTATGAAATGTTTAATGCAACTTTTTATAACTTTAACTTTCAGGTAATTGCTAATACAAAAGTTAAATTATTTCTTTTAAGTTTTCCACATATTACTATTCCACCTATCCCTTTAAATCAACCTCTTACTGAATATTCGTATTTATCGGGATCAACTATACCTGGACTGGTTTTCCCCAAAGTTTACATAAATAATGGTTACATCTATATTTTTGAAGGAGTTGATGGAATCTTTAAAACTAATGAAACTAATGTCTTTTTTACACGTAACGCGTCTACTACATTCGAAAAATCTACTTACAAAATATTTCAATTCATATATAATGTCACAGTGCTGAAAGGTAACCAATCTGCCTCGTTCTTTTTCAATAACATAGCCAAGTTAGATTTTAATTATTTAATACAATATAAAGATGGAATATACAATGTAATTAGATTCCATGGCTTTAACATTACAGTCACAAGCTTTAAAAACGCTACTATTATACCAGGATCAGTTCAATTCATATCTCCATATAATAACAGCACTGATATGCAAATATATCTTTCAGGCTTAGGAAATTCGGTGGAAGTCTATAAGAACGGATGGTACCAGATAATCAATCTTAATGATAATGAAAACATTTCGCTACCGCTTAAACCATACGGATTGATAGGGATGTTCAAAGGAATGCTGGTGAGTGCTGAACCCAATAAGGTCTTGGTTTATAGACCTTATACTCTACTTACAGTTTCAATCACTAAAGGATATGAATATTCTTTCCAGCTTTACATAATCTCCGTCCTACTGTTATTACCAGTAATTGTGGTCGCGTTTAAGTTGAAGAAGATCTTATAGAACCTCCATAACTGATAAAGAATTAGATCTTCTTCCTTCTTTTTACATATTAAGGTTATTTAACTATTATCCTCATGGTATTACGCTTCCTTCCTTTTTTATCTCTTTTAACTTAATGCTTAACGATTCCTCTTAAGGTGAAAGATTTTTTCTAGAGAATATCCTTTCTGCCTTCATTCCTTAGAATTTACTATGTTGTCCATCAAATATCAACTTCCAGTTATGGATGTGGTATCTCTATTTTATCTCCTTCCCGATTAGTTCCACTCTAAAGAGTAAGTTGAAGTCGCGAAAAGGGATGCGGAGATATCTGCTACTTAGCCCCAGACCTAGGTCTAAGAACTTGGTGAAGTAAGACAAGAGTTTGCACAGGCCTTATGATGAACACTAACGTATTATGTCTCGTGTCTGGTTGATAAGACTTAGCTCATGCCCATCTTTCTAACTCAGATAAAACGTCAGCAAGGGCAGGGGTAGTTTACGTCTACTATAACGTTCCCTCCCCAATTAGAACTTTACTTATAATCTTTATGTAACCTATAAGCCTATAAGGTAAGGCTTCCTAAATCCTACTAACTTAATCCTGGGCTAATCTAAAATGAAAAAGATTAGGCAAAAAATTTCTTATAAAATATTTATAGGAAAAAATAATTTCTAACCTAGAGGCGAATTAACTCATATATGCATAACATATTCTATTAATTTTAAAGAATAGTCTTGTAGTTTATTCTCTATATATTTGACTTCATTGATTAAAGAAGGGCTCAAATTATAAGTGTTAACCCATTCCTTTACCATCTGTGAATCGACTTCTATATGAAATTGAAGTCCAATAGCTTTACCTACTCTGAAAGCTTGAAAGTATTTTTCGCTATAGGCTAGCAGTTTAGCATTACTCGGTAGTGAAAAAGTATCTCCGTGCAATTGAAAAACAGGTATCTTATCAGATTTAAAAAGCTCCATAAATTCATCAACTAATTTAACTTCTTGAACTCCTACCTCCTGACCGAAAGGACCTTTAATTACCTTTCCTCCTAAGGCCTCTGCAATTATCTGAGAACCTAAACATATACCAAAAATTTTCTTTCCTTCCTTATACCCTCTTCTTACTAATTCTATCTCCCTTTTTATGAACGGATATTTATTCGCCTCATATACACCCATTGGCCCTCCCATTAGAAATAGCATATCGAAGTTCTCATTACCTTCTATTTCATTAGCGAATTTCTCCTCCGCATTGATCTTCAAGTTACCTAATCTTTCTACTGGATTATGATAAATTGCCAAGATTTTCATGCTTAGTCTTATCTTTTACTAAAATAAAAGGATTATAGTGTTATAACTAAAAATATTAAATATTGTATCTTGAAATATAATATTTATGACAAGAAAGGAGACTAAAAAGCAAAACTTTCCTAGCGTTGAATACTCCTTGATAACTTAGTGAATATCGACTAAAAATAGAGATAAAAGTGAAAAATGATCTTCGAAATTTAAAGAGACAGTAAGAACAATTATCCAAAAACCCAAATGAGAAAGATAAAGTACCTTAATTGATGACTTCTCACAAAAGATAAAGGACGACGGAATGCAAAATTAAATCTCCAGAAAATAAAGTGTTAAATCTCACGCTCTACTTCCGAGTGTTTCAAGCCGTGCTTTTCTTGATTCCTCTTCT
Source organism: Sulfuracidifex metallicus DSM 6482 = JCM 9184 (assembly GCA_032834875.1). NCBI lineage: Archaea > Thermoproteati > Thermoproteota > Thermoprotei > Sulfolobales > Sulfolobaceae > Sulfuracidifex > Sulfuracidifex metallicus. The sequence continues at coordinate 901,220 of CP135238.1, read as the reverse complement.
GGCGATTCTCCTTAGAGAGTGAAAGAGAGTATTTACATCCTTAATAATATCTTTTAGGAATAGACTGGATCTAAGCCGTCCTTTTCCATAGGTACAACTTGATTACAGTACTGATCTTTTTAATCTAGCCATGAAAAGAATGAAAAACGAGGTTGAGTTATCAGCTATCATAGCCTTGATAGTTTTCGCTTTGCAGTACTTTAGTAGAGATGGTTTCTATTTTACCTAATTTAACTCCAGCTATTCTATTCCTTCATTCTGAACTGGAAGGTTTAATTTTCGCCATAGTTTCATTAGCATGGAAGATCATATGGCACGGAGGTACGGCTTTCAAGGGATTACATATCAATTTTTAATTTCAAATGTTTACCTCGTCTTTCTCTCCCATATTTTTAAATGATACCCTTAACAATATTTTGTCAACTTTCTCTATTATCTTAGAAATTTATCTACTTTATATATAGTTCTATTTAAACCTATCTAAGAAATACTGTATAATAGTAATATAGATAGTTATGATTCATGGCATATAGATGTTGTGATACAGATTTCAATAAGAAGGAAGAATTCTTCCGTCACGTTAAGTCCAACGACCTCCACTTTCTAACCTTCTCTGATCGAGTGGAACTAGAAATGAATAGGGACTACGTGTCGAAAGTTATAACTAACCCTAACTTGCTCTTCACTGCAAGCGGGAAAATTTCTATTGTAAAGAAAGAAAAAGAAGACGTCTCCAAAAGCGTTTTCGTAAGAAACGATGCGGGAGATAGAATAAGCTTCGGAAGGATCAAGGGTCCTATATTCGATGGACAACTTCTAACCTACGAAATGAAGATCAACGGAAATCCTGCGACATACAAAGTCTCATTTAGACTCCTTGGTAGAGGAGACGTAACTTACGTAACCATAATAAATAGAATGGAAGCTAAGGTAGGAATACTTGGTAAGGCAATGCCATGGTTAGTACCGAAGGTTGTCAAAGGACCCGCAAGGTTCGCGGACATCCTCAACGACATGATAAAGTCCAGCTTGTCTGAAGTTCAGGAAGTAGTTTCAAGAAAAACTATCGAAAGGAGTTGAGTTCCTTACTAGAGTTTCACACTGTATTTAGATTTCATAAGAGATTATAATATCCTATTTCTCTTTAAATTGAAAAACGTGGAAAATAACTACATGCATATGTGTTATTTTCATAACTTTGACAATCTGTAGATTCTACCCCTTTTCAATTCCTCCATTTCTTCCAATATTTCTTGGAATGGAACTAAATGATCTAATTTCTCTTTCCCATCCTCAACTATCCTTTTCGCCTGCGGGTAAAGTTCCTCAATTCTCTTCACTGCGTACTCCTTGGAGGTTACAAGAGACATGCCGAAATTTATGTGTCTTGCTTCGTCCTCTATGATATGTCTTATCCCTGTAACGAATTGAGGTAAAGAATACTTTTCCCCAGCTCTCCTTAAAACGTCTAGACCGGTAGTTGCAAGAATCCCTTCAGTGACAAGGTGAAAGCGAGTCACTATCCTCTCCAATTCGCCGCTTTGAAAGTCCTCTACTAGATCGTCGAAGAACTTTATATAAGAAGAAGGTAACTCTATTTGACTGAGTGGCTCCTCCCTGAAGTATAAATCGAAGAATTGAAAATGATCAAGCTCCTCCTGCACTTGTTGAGGCGAGTACTCCTTAACTTGATCTGCTAATTTCACACTAAGGGGTTTAAGAACGGACCATCTTTCCATATATCTCTTTGGATAAAAATGGGCTGAGAGATATCTTATACCGAACCTTACCTCATTAGGTAAATCGTACCAATTTCTGTCCATAAAGAGAATCTTCAGTTAAAACTTATAATTCTTTCTTTCAAAAATTATTAAAACGAAATAAAACGCGTAATTAAAGGTTCTGGAAAGAAATCAACAGAAGGGAGACATAACGAGAGGAGCATGAAGAAGGATAAAAACTAGTCATGTCTTAGTGCGGTGGAGGGTTCCTGCTTCGACGCCCTATATGAAGGTGCCATGGCTGCAAGAATGCTTAGGGTCACAGCTATTCCTATAGCTTCAGCCAAGAATATTGGCGAGTAAACCGGGGTAACTTGTAGTCCTTTCAGGAACGAGAAGCCAAGTCCAAAGTGTTCAGAGGTAAGAAGGAACGCCATTAGCATTCCCGCTCCTATTCCTATGATACCTCCAATGAAGCCCATGAGAAGTGCCTCTGCAAGAAACATCACTAAAACGTCATGTCTGGTAAACCCCAAAGCCCTCAGCAAGCCTATTTCTCTAGTTCTCTCAACCACGGAAGTGAACATTGTCGTGGTAACCCCCATGAAGGAGACCACAAAAGACGTTGCTCCAGCCGAGATTAGAAGGGAATTCAGAGATACTAAAGTTTTTCCTATTAAATTAATGAACTCTTGTGCAACTACTACATTAAATGAGGAACCGTACTCTTGTTTTATTGAATTAACTATGGAGTTAACTTGTGAAGTGGAAGATGCTACCACTATAACCCCGCTGTAGGACGATGAAAACTGCTCTCCAAAGGAGAGCGGAACTATTATTGATTTGTCCACGTTAACCCCGAGAAAGCTTCCGAATTCGTTAAGGATACCAGTTATCAAGAATGATCTTGAACCGTTTATTCCGTGGTAGAATAATGTTACTTGTACTGGTTCGCCAGAAGAGAAACCATAATCCGAGGATAAATCATATCCTGCTATAGCTTCATAATCCACACATGGAGGATACTTCCCACTCATGAGAGAAAGTGCTGGTGCAGCAACCTTAAGCTGATTGAGGTTAACTGAGAAAATGGAGACCCCGATCTCACCTTGAGGCGTGTTAGCTAAAGCTGGGATAGTATAGAAAGGTATGGACATTTTAACGCCCGGAATCGCATCAAGCTGATCTACAACATACTGGGTAAGGGAAGGTCCGACACCTGATGGTGTTAGCACTATATCATAAGGGGAGAGGAAACCCGATATCTCAGAGAGAATCGTATTTGAATAGCCCTCTACCATGGAGTTAATTGCAACTATTGCGGCAGGACCGACGGCTATTCCCAAGATGGTTAGGATAGCCCTGGTCCTTCTCTCCTTCACTGACTTCATTGCGAACGATAAAAACTTACTGACCCTCATGTTTCCTTCCCCTTAACGTTAGAAATATAATTAGAAAGATAATTATTACAATTCCAGCTCCCGTTATCAAGCCTAACGGTTTCACGCTTGAGTCATGAGAAGTTGTAGTTGGGTAAGATACTCCCATAGATAGGGAGGTAGTCACGCTCTCTTCGTCGTTAACCGAGTTCAAATAGGAAACTGTGACGTTGAAGTGATAGTAACCCGAAGGTACTGTGAATGAAACGCTAAAAGGAGTAGGTGTGTCTGGGGATAAGTCTCCAACGTAAACTGACGTGTAATTGTCCACGTTTACCATTACTCCTTTAGCAGGGGAGTTTCCATTGTTCACTATCGTCCCAGTTATAACCACGGATCCGTTGACCACTGAGCCCGAAACGTCGTTAACGGAGATGGAAACGTTACCCGTAGAGAACAGTTGAATGTCGCTTACTTGGTTGTAAGGTAAACCCTTATAAAGGAAGGAAGTAGTTACCTCCAAGGGGATGGTTGACGTTGAAGGAATTTCAGGAATCATATATTCTACGAACGTGGTCGTGGTGTTTGAAGGAATTTCAGCCACTGAAACTTGGGGAGAGGATATATAAAGAGGACTCTTTGCTAACATGGATACGTCAACGTCGTAGACTGGCGAAGGTAGAGGATTTGTAACCTTAAGCAAGACAGTGTTATTGGAGGAGTAGTAAATAATAGTGGGAGTTAACTGAACGTCAAGAGAGGACGGATCATTGACCACAACTAAAGGTACAATGTAGGTTTCATTAATTAGCTTGGAGTACTCCGAGAAGAACACTTTAAGTAGAGCAGGATAAACGCCGGAGGTGAGGTTTGGCGGAGCGTACAAGTAGAAAACGAATGTTGAATTGGAATGTGGTTGAAGGTAAAGCAGGGTCTGATTGAAGAACGCGGTTTCCTCTAAACCTCTCACTTCAAGGAATGCACTTACGTCTTGTGCTGGGATTGAGCCATTGTTTACGATGGTAACCGTGAGGTTAGAGTAACCTCCAGCTGGAATTGGAGAGATGATGGGCTTTGCGAATACCGGAGAGAACTGGCTGATGACTGCGGTGAAGTTCCCGTTCACAGTCTTACCGTCATAGGAAAGTAGGTACTTGAAGATGTGCAAGCCAGGACTGACGTTGGCTATTTGAACTGGGTAAGCCAATTCATGTACTGAAAAGTTGCCTAATCCTGGCAAAGTGATGTAGGGATATATGTCAGTAATCCCGCTGGGGGGTATCAAGGTTATGTTTACGTTGCTTATGGGAACTGGAAGGGGATTTTCTACCACTAAGGTAAGGGGAGTTACTCCCTCTTGTGGGAAAGCCAAAGTTGTCTGGTTTGGCTCGCCCCAGAATGAATCCACAATTGATGGTGTGGCGTTATTCACAACGTAAATTGACTTAAAGAATGTGAAGTTCTCCACTTGACCCATGGATTCCAGCGTTGCCTTGAAAATGACTGGGAAGTATCCCGTTAAGGTTTCTGGAACGTAAACTTGGTACTCAAAGGTTAAGCTCTCCCCTGGCGTGAGAGAAACTTGGGTAAAGTTAGTGTAAACTGTCTTCAGGGAAGGTATAAGTGACAGAAGAACTCCAGTGGTGTTGGACTTCAAATTGATGTATAAGTCGGTAAGCGAGCCCGCAGTCACGTTTTTGTCGCTCTCGTTACCTTCAACTGAAATACTTAATGGAGAAAGGGGATATATTGTAGTATTGAAGGACCCAGAGGTAGAATACTCGAACTCCAAGTAATTAGTGAAGGAAACCGTATACTTAACTTGATGCTGGCCTTCGGAGAATGGAGTAACGTTGACTGGTTCAGTTATGGGTACGACCTCACCTTCGGGGATAGCAGAAACTTGGAAACATTGGTATTGCTTGCCAGTTAGCGAGAGAACTCCGTGAGGTAAAGTTACATTTATCTTCACGTTTAAGATAGGATGTTCTGATGGATTTTCTACTACTAAGGTAAGGGGAGTAATCCCTTCTCCTGCCCTAGACAGGATAGGAGATGAAGATGTCCCCCAGACTAACTGTACCGTGGGATATATAACAGGCTTTACGGGAATCGTCACCTCCCCTGTTTCCTGTATAGTCTTACCATTTGTCAAGTTGTCGAAAACTAGGTTAAGGTAACCGGTGTAATATCCAGGGGATGTTGAGGAAAGCACAGTCAAGTCGAAGGTGATAACATAACTTCCAAGAGACGACTGCGTGAAGGAACCTTGGGCCTCTACCTCACAACTTGAGGAAAGGATTCCGGACGGAAGGTAGAGGGTAGCTTCCTCTGGCTCCAAGGTTACGGGCGCGCTAACTATCACAAAGAACGGCACGTCCTTGTATCCAGGATGTGCATTTATTGGATCGTTTGGGGTTCCCCATCCTGAAGCTCCTATTGAAGACTGAACATCAAGGGAGTAGATTGGCAAAAGCACCAAAAACAAGGCTGAGAGAATCAACACCAAGATGATTGTAGCTGCATTTCTCTTCATTCTACCACCCTACCGTCTTTTATTCTAATTGTCCTCCTGGCGTAGGATGCAACGTCCTGATCATGAGTGACCACCACCAACGTGGTTCCCATTTCCTTATTTACCTTAGAGAAGACTTCCATTACCTCCTCAGAGCTCTTGCTATCTAAGTTGCCAGTTGGTTCGTCGGCTAAGATAACCTTGGGGGATTGCGCTATTGCCCTAGCTATTGCAACCCTCTGTTGCTGACCTCCAGACAATTGACTGGGCTTCTTCCTATAAAGGGAGCCTATTCCAACGGCATTCAGAGAAGCCATTGCTATTTTCTCCATTTCTTGACTTGGGATTCCCCTGGGTATGAGGGGCACTTCTACGTTTTCTAGTGCGGTTAGTCTGGGAATCAGGTTGTAGCTCTGAAAGACAAAGCCAATGTAGTAATTTCTTACCTTAGAAACCTCGTTGTCTGACATGGAAGTTACGTCCTTGCCGTAAATGTAAACCTTTCCATTAGTTGGACGATCCAAAATTCCCATGAGTGATAAAAGTGTAGATTTCCCAGAGCCTGAAGGACCCATTATTGCAACAAACTCGCCCTCCTCAAGCGATAAGTTCACATCTACTAGGGCTTGAGTGTCAACCTGACCACCGTAAACCTTGCTAACGTTCTCCAGCTTTATTACCTCCACAAGTAACAAGTAAGGATTCGGGGGTTATAGCCGTTTTCGAAAGTGAAATTAACAAGTTTTCAAAAGTTATCACGCTTAATTGTCTGCATCCCGATTTGGGGAAATGGACTAGATTAGAGTAGGAAATTCGACCTTCACGTTAAGATGAAAACATAAATAGACTTAAAGAGATAAAAAATTTTCAATTACCATGAGCATATGTCAAATTCCGTGAGTTAGATAATCTATCCTTCCTCCGTCAACTACCACAGTCTGTCCAGTCATGTATTCTGCTTCGGCTAGGAATATAGCTACCTTAGCTATGTACTCGGGTTTACCTACCATAGATAACATAGTTCTTTCCTTGAACCACTTCTCTAATTCCTTGATTTCCACCTCGCTCTTTCCTCCGATTGTCATATCAGTCTCAACCCAACCGGGAGCTATGGCGTTCACCCTTATCTTGTACTTGCCGAACTCGAAAGCCATTCTTCTTGTCAACATCACCACCGAAGCCTTGGTCAGTGAATAGAAGGTGTTGCCGAAGGCTGAAGTGCCAAGGGACGCGTTAGAAGCCATGTTTATTATAACTCCTTCTCTCTTTTCCTTCATATGAGGTAAAACCTCCAGAGTAGTGTTAATGACTCCTTTAACGTTGATCTCCCACATTCTGTCGAACTTAGATTCGTCGTAGTTCTCAATGCCGAACAAGTACCAAATTCCTGCGTTATTGACAAGTATGTCTACCTTTCCAAGATTCCTCTCTATCTCCTTTACCATGAGGGATACTTGAGACCTATCGGATACATCAGCCCTAAAGATGTCAACGCCTTCTCCCAACTTTTCTTTTAGCTTTTTGGCTTCTTCCTCAGATGAATTGTAGTTGATGGCTACCTTGGCTCCTTGTCTATGAAACTCCTCAGCGATAGCTCTACCTATACCCTTTGAACCTCCAGTTACTAGGACTACTTTTCCTTGAAGGGACATATAGGATGTTTCACTACATCCCTTTAATTGCTGTCTTCTCTAGGTGGAAATTAACTTGACATGAAAGGAGACCTCGTCTTGTTTAAGATACTGAGATATAAGAAAATTAATATTATATGTATATATATAAAGAAAGAAAATATGTATAAGATATCTTATACATATAAGAGAGAAAGAATAACTAAGCAACCTAGTGCACATAGGAAAGAGATAATGGAAACAAGATTAAAAGTAAAATTTAAACATTTACAAGAAACATGATCAAGCTAAAAAACTTGATAAAAAAGAAATACTACTTGTTTCTCTTTACTTTCCTTTACATGAACTTCTTCAGTACGGATATTGGATTAGTTATGTTTGCAGTTAGTAGTGTTTCCTCGGGAGAGTGTCCGAAAGCGAAGGCAACTAACTGTGAAAAGTATACCAGAGGCATTCTCAAATCTTCTCCGTACTTCTCAGCTATCTTGTTCATGTTGGTCTCTATTGCTACATGACCTAATGGGCAGTCGGTTATTAGTAAGTCTGCTCCATTCCTCTTCGCCTCCTTCAGTATTCTAGCTTCTAAGTGGAGGGCTACTTCAACGTCTGAATAGGCGTGAGGACCTCCACAGCACATTGTCTTGGCTTCAAACGGTACGACTTCAGCACCGAGAGCAGTAAGTATCTCATCCATGAATGAAGGTCTCTCTGGGTCATCCCTTAGGCCCATATAACCTGAGAGGGTATAAGACTTGGGTCTGGTGTACAAACATCCATAATATGGTGCTACCTTCAATCCATTGAGTGGTCTCTTAACCTTGCTCTTCACGCCTTCCACACCTACGCTGTTGTATATGTATTCCACCGCGTGTACCATGAGAAGCTTACTGTCGTAGGCTTTGTTACCCATCTTTTCAAGGTAAGCGTTTACCTTCTGAGCTACTTTAGGATACCTAGTCATGAAGAACTGAGTCCTTGATAAGGAATAATGGCAACCTGGACAAGCGGAAACCACTGCGTCAGCGTTCATTTCCCTTGCTAGGGAGAGATTTCTGGCTGGTAGCAGAAGCCCGGCCATGGTGTTTACGTTTTTAACCTCCAAGGCTCCACAGCAGTTATAATCAGTTATCTTGTCCAGTGGCAATCCTAAGTCCTTAGCAACCAACTTCAATGACTCTTCGTATGACTTTCCGAGGCCGTCCAGGGAACATCCTGGATAGAAGGCCACTTTACCGTATGGAGAGTTCATTGTGGCACCACCTGATATCTTATGTTAACATTTAAATCCTCTGGCCTTATTTCATCCTTCATTGCTTCCTCCAAGACACTCTTAACCTTGTTCCAATCCTTGACCCTGCTTGGTTTCATTACGTCCTTTATAAGTCCTGACTTTAGCAGAGCTCCGCTCATTGATATTAGGTCGCGCAGGCTGAGGGTTACAAAGCCAGCCTTAGCTGAGGCTCCGCCGAGGGTTAGCTCTGATATCCTTCCGCCGTTCTTCATTACCACATCAAGGAATAGTTCGTCGAAAACCGTCCCTGGGTCGGTCTGCACTAATCCATGCTTCAGCAAGTAATTATGAATTGAGTGAACTACTTCCTCAACTAGAACTCCTTTAGGACATCTGTGAGTGCACTTCTGGCAGGAGACGCACCTCCAGATGGAGTTCTGAAGTTCCACTAGGGACTCCTTGTCTCCTTTTCTGGCTAGGTCTATGAACCTCCTTGGGCTGTAGTTTGGATCATACTCCCTCATAGTGCAACCTGAGGTGCACGTTCCGCACTGCCAGCAGGCACTTATGGTCGCACCCTCCAAGGTTCCAGCTATCTCGTCCCAGACGGAGGGATCGTAGCCGGTCTGTGTTCTTTCAATCATAAAAGCGTTCCACGTACCGTCTACTTCCACTCCGTCAACTACTACCTTCTCTTTTTCAATTAAACCTTTAATTATAGGTTTTTCAAGATTTGGAATTGGCAACTTGTATCACCTTTAAATAAGATTTTAGCCCCAAAACTAGGGCAGTTGTGGACAGATGAGACGGGTAAAGCCCTCCTGCCTTCCTGTCCACGGCAAGGAGGGTTGCATAGTCCACATAACGGACGTATGCGTAGACTAAAAAAATTGAAGTTCCGAAGTAGTTCGGGACATCTAACCCGAACACCGAAAGGGTATCCTTCAGCTCTTTCACTGCAGCAAAGAAATCCTCATCTTTCTCCAGCTTCAATCCTTCCTTCAGCACATATGTTATGGAGCCAGTTCCCCTCTCCTTATTCCAAATCCATCTAGTCCATAGAGGGTAATTTTCAGGCTCCATGAAGTGTATCAGTTCTCTAGCCATGTCTCTGAGGTCTTCCTTAGCTTCTTGGGACGAGAGGAGTGACTCTATTGCCAAAACCCTCTCTTCATATGGAAGAGAGGAGTCCTGCAATTTGGAGAAAGCTTGGGAGAATTTTGCAACTCCCACCGTATCAATGATCTGATCGCGGTACTTCCTAGCGTAAAACACTGAGTCAAAAACCTTCCTTATGTCATTATCAGTGTATATTTGAATCTCTTTCATTTCCTTGGACTTCAGATCCATAGCTTTCAGAATGTTAGAAAGAGCTGACTTAGGATCCCCTTTCACAGTATTGAAAGAGTCCATACCTAGGACTGCTTGATAAATATCCTTAACATAATCTATTTGTAAAAAATTGTTAATGGTGTACCACCTGGGCCATGGCCTTCTTGTTGAAGTCAGACTCCTCCCATATACCCTTGGTGGCATATTCGTACGCTTTAATTGCTGCAGCAGTTCCTTCAGTTATGGAGTCTGATATGGTCTTGGGCCCAGTTAGCGCACCTGCTAGAAATATTCCCTTCTTTGTTGACTGAACTGGCATTCTGTCTGGATCCATTGGTTTTATGAAGCCATGGTCTTCTAGCTCCAATCCTAGAGCCTTAGCAACTTGCTTTGAACCTAGACCTAACTCCATTCCGTTAGCTAGAATTACCATATCGTATGGTACTGCCAGAGCTCTGTTCAAGTTCATTGTATCTTCGCCCTTAATTATGACTGTATCGTTAGGACCTCTCATGAACTCTGATATCCTTCCTCTTATGAAGCCCACTCTGTACTCCAATTGCGACTTCCAGTATAGCTTATCTTCCATTAGACCGTAAGTCCTTATATCCATGTAATAGATGTGAACTGTAGCATCTGGTACCCTTTCCTTTATTTCCATTGCTTGTTTAGTTGATACTGCGCAGCATACCCTAGAACAGTAAGTGTTTCCTATAGTAGCGTCTCTTGATCCGACACAGAGTAGAATTGCTACCCTCTTCGGCGGCTTACCTGTAGTTGTCACTAGCTTGTTCTCTGAAAGCATCCTTTCAATGTCTGAAATCTGATAAATATTAGGAACAACACCGTAGCCATACTCGTACTTTCTTCTTGAGTCGAAATGTTCGAAGCCTGAAGCTGCAACGATAGCACTTACCTTCTCAGTCTTCGTTGCTCCCTTCTTGTCCTTTAGAGAAACCACGAAACCGTTACCTTCCTGTTTTACGCCATCAACAATAGTCTCCATGTAAGTCTTAACGTTCTTACTCTCTTGAACCGTCTTTATAAGTGGATCAATTACTTCTCCTGCTGGTCTGAGCTCAGGGAAGAGAAGACTGTACTTAAGCTTCTTTGGAGTTCCTCCTAGATAAGACTCTCTCTCAACTAGGACTACGTTCATTCCCATGTTTACTAGTTCCCTTGATGCGGATAGACCTGCTGGACCTGCCCCAATTACCATTATGGGCTCATTTGCCACTTTTTCACCACCTTTATTTAAGTAAAAATTATTAAAAAACTTTGCTTAAGATGTTACTTATTAGCCTGACCTCCCTGCTTCTTATACCAGGAGACTCTCTCCGGCAGGGTCAGGTAGAAATCGATCTTCCTGTGCTTTGGATATAGGTACTGTGGCTCCGCCTTTCCTTCCCTAAGGTCTTGTAAGTATTGTATGAACTTCTCCTTGTAGTCATCAACTGGCACTCCTATCTTCCTCATGAATCCCTCTACGTCTGTTGCATGCCAATGAATTTGCCCTATGGTATATGGGTCTGCACCCATCAGAATAGCACCGAACTGAGCGTCAGCCAAGACGGGCAGGTTATAGTCGAAACCGTGAGCCTTTCCTGCCCACTGACTCTTGTCTAATGTAGTTACACATCCTGTGTCGCTAGTGACGAAGACATCTGCATGACCTTCGTTTACTGCGGGCATCACTTTCTTGAACAGTGCAAATGACCTAGTGAACTCTCTCTCTGTCAATATATGTCTAAATCCGAATCCACAGCAGTCCCACCAAGTTGAGTAGTCAACCAGCTTGGCTCCGAAGTTCTGTACTGTACCCGATGGTGCTGCGGGCCTCCTTCCCTGCCATACTTCACCGTCATAAATTGTGTCCTCTGGAACAAGTTTATAGATGTGACATGGAGTGTGAACTGCAGCCTTTATGTTGCTAACGTCGTATTTCCTCTGAGCTGCAGCCTTTTTGCTCATAGCGTACATCCACTCTGAATAATGTACTACTTCCTCTGGCACTACGATATCCATATCCATTTTCCTCATGATCGGTCTCAACTTGTCTCTTATCTCCTTCTCTAAGATTATACTGTTCCTCACTTCTTTGTAGTGACCGAAGGAAGTCCCACAGTGTATGAGCGGGAAGTAATCAGTCTCGTAAGCTCTCCACATATTCCTTACGTAAACTCCTGCCAAAGCTACTGGGTTAGAAGCTCCAGAAGCGTGATAGTTCCAGCCTGTACAAGAAGTCTGATGTGGCTCGTCTAGATAGTCAACCTCCAACTTGTTCATTATCCAGAACACTGAGGTTGGATATCCAGGTATGTGACCACATTGACCACAGCTCTTATGCTGCCATAACTTAGTAGTAGGGATCTTCTTAGTTAAACCGTTTAATGACTGGAACTCCATTGGATTATTATAAGGCTTTATATGATGTACTATTATTTCTCCCTTATCCTCTAGCTTGTATAACTCCTCCTTTATATGAGCTAGATTATGAGGAGAACCATATCTGTAGATTACTCTCTGGTAAATGTCATCCCAAGTTAAACCGTCAGACATTGGAAATGCGTCCTTTATCTCTTCGTTCATCTTCTTTTCTACATTCTCCTGTGCCAATTTTTCACCATTTACCATCTTCTTCTACAGCTTTAAAAACTTTATTATAAAAGATTTTTTAAGAATCAAAGAAGAAGTTTTAATAATATTGTAAGTTGATAAAAAAAGTATTTTTACATATCTAGCCAGCTATCGGGTAGCTCATCTTCGTTGAGCTCTCCCTTTTCCCACTTCTCCTTAAGGTCTTCCAAGGTTTGTTTCCTTTCCTCATATATGTCCATAATCATGTCATATAGATCTTTGTCTACACCCTTAAGGTACTCAATTACGCCTGACTCTATGAAGATGGTCATCATCTCTACTGCGGTTTGCAGGGATGCGTGCCATCCTACATCAGTCCTTTGCATTAAGTCTACTGGGACGGCTTGTCTGTATACAGTCATGTTTTTTGATTCTTCCACCGCTTGTGGACCCCAGTCTGGGAAGGTATCTGGCTGGATCATATCAGGAGTTACCTGATTACCAGTTGTTATAACTGTAAGCAAGATCCTTCTATAAGGAGCCAAGATTTCCTTAGCTGAGGGAAGAGCAAATCTAACCGAATATTCCCTTAAAACCATTATTAGTCCTGCAATTTCGTTATTGAATGGACACCTCATGGAGCAAGTGAAACATTGTACGCATGCCCATACTTTCTTATTAGTGAATTCCCAGATCTTATCTACGGCATCTCTCATCATGTACTGTATCATCTCCCTAGGACCGAAGTCATAGAACTTAGCTGCAGGACAAGAAGATGTACAGACGCCGCAGTTGAGACATCCCCTTAAGTAATCGTTAAATCTGTGATCTTCCTTTACTGCCTCCCAGAACTTTACAGCCACTTCCCTCTCTTCAGGTTTGAGATTACTCAGAAAATTCCTCTGCTCCTCGGATTCAGCACCCTGAATATCATAAGCCATATCCATATATCTTGGATCGTCTGGAAGAGGTGGAAAAACTGTTTTTGTTGCCATGATACTTCATTATAAAAATAAGATTAGTTACTTATAAATTTTGTTAAAAAAATGGGTTACTTAACCCTCTTAACGAGGATTCTAGTTATGCCACCTTCTTGCTTTATGTCAAGGATCTGATTTCCAGTCCTTCTAGCCCACGCCTCAATATCAGGCTTCGCTGCTGGATCTGTTGCAAGCACTTCCAACACTTCTCCTATGTTTATCTGCTTCACTGCCTTTGCTGTTTCAAGGACTGGACCAGGACAGTACAATCCCTTTGCATCTAGAGTTTTGGCTATTTTTATTTCTGCCATATATATCACCTTAGATGAAAAGGGTTATACCACCTTCGGCTCTATCCAAGAAGGTAGCTACGCCAGCAACATCGTCAACGAATGGAGCCAAATCCTCCCTCTTTATTCCGAAGAATTCCATCGTGGTTGAGCACGCAATGACTTTGACTTCTCCTACTTCCTTTGCTTGCTCTATCAGTTGAGTCCACATTGGGAAGTTCATTTCCTTCATTTTCTGCATCATCACTGGGCCGAATTGCTCGTAGTTCTTATCGATGGGCTGCATTCCTTCCATGCTCTTCTTAGTAATTGCGTTGAGACCCCAGAAGGTGAAGAACACGTTTACTTCGTATCCTGCAGCTGCAGCACCTGAAGCTAATATACCAACTGGCATCAATTTATCTATCGTCCCAGAAAATACTATGAGGGACAGTTTCCTTTTATTATCCGACGTGATTACTCACCTATTCTTATTTAACATGTAAACTTATTTAAGCTTTTCCGATTTTGATGATTAGTTTTATAAATTTTTTACTTAGAAAAAGTTAATGAGTTATAAACTTAGTAAAGAAAGAAGTAATAAAAGTAATTATCGTAGCTTAGAGATAAAAGATATTCCTTTTTTGACACAAATTAACTATAATTAAAGAGCGGTAACCATATTTTCATTCCTAAAATACACGAGTTGTATAAAAAAGTTAATAAAAAAAGGCAAGTTAAAACTAGAAAAAATATATATTCATATAGGTAAGCACTACTTCAAATCTGGAATCACGTAAATCATCGAAAAAAAATTTAAGTAAGAATGTTAAGAAGATATACCAGATAAAAATGTCCGAAGAACAAAAGAAAAAAGTACTAATAGTAGTCACACATGGTCCAGAAGATCTGGATAGGACGTATGCACCGCTCTTTATGTCATCGATTGCTGCCTCAATGGAATACGAGACCAGCGTTTTCTTCATGATAAAGGGACCAAAACTTCTCGACAAGAAATGGCAGGAAAGCGAGAGAACTAAAGGAGACAATCCCTTCATAAGATTCTTTGACATGGCTAAGGACAACGGTGTCAAGATGTACGTATGCGTTCAGAGCTTAAAGGACATGTGCCACATGAACGAATCTGACGTAGTAGAAGGAGTTGAACTAGTGGGTGGATCAACACTCATCGACCTAACTTTCGACGCAGATAGATCACTTTTCTTCTGATCTCTCATGTATGATGTGCTAGTGATAGGTGCTGGATCCGCCGGCTATGTTGCGGCAAGCGTGCTAGCTAGACAGAAGCTTAACGTTGCTGTGGTTGAAAAGGGAAAATTTGGAGGGACGTGCGTAAACTCAGGTTGCGTCCCAAGCATTTTTCTTTTCGATTCTTCTTTCATGTTATCAAGATGGCAGGAGATAGGAGACTATAAAGGGTTAGACGTAAAGGTAGATTTCTCGAATTCCACTTTCTCCAAGAGGGACGACGTGGTATCTTATTTGTCCTCGGCTGGAAGGTCCCTCATCGAGAACGCTGGAGGTCATGTTTACAAGGGTTCAGGAAGGATAATTGACAAAGGAGTTGCAGAAACCGACGAGGGAGAGAAGATCTGCTTTAAGAAGCTCATTGTTGCCTCTGGCTCGGTTCCTAAAACTCCTCCAGGGGTCATGAGCGAGGACGAGGCAGTTAACTTGGAGTATGTTCCCAAGGACATGATAGTAGTAGGTGGAGGTTACGCTGGAGTCGAAATAGCTCAAATATTCTCCAGGCTAGGGTCATCAGTGACATTAATTACAAGAAGCAGGATAATGAAGGGCTTTTCCGAAAAGGCTAGGGAATACTTGTTACAGTCCTTGGAGTTTGATGGTGTTCAAGTGAAAGAATTTCACGAAGTAAAGAGGATGTCTGAGAGAGAAGTCTACACGGAGAACGGAACGTTCAAAGGAGAAGTCGTAGTTTCTGCCACTGGAAGAACGCCTCTCATACCCGATGGATTGAAAAGTTACTCTATTAACGTGAAGGAAAACGGAATTATTGTGAGACCAACCATGATGACTGACGATCCGTCTGTGTTCGCAATAGGTGATGTTGTTGATAAGCCAAACAAGACCGCTCATTCTGCGATGCATGAGGCGATAGTTGCATCGTATAACCTAATTGGAAGGAAATTGGAAGTAAAGTATAACTGCATACCTCAGGTAGTATACACGGATCCCCAAATAGGTGTAGTAGGAAGTGCGAGTCATGCTGTAAAGTTTGCCGAATTTCCCTTTAATGCTGTAACTAGAGCTACTATAGCTGGAATGAGGGATGGGGAAGTTAGAATTGGTTTTAACGAAAAAGGGGAGACTGTATTTGGGGAAGTTATAGGAAAAAATGCTGAAGAGTTGATTAACATTATTACCCTTGCTGTGAGACATAAGATTACAGCATTCGAACTAGCAACTACGGTTTTCGTACATCCGTCCTTGTCTGAGGGCATATCAAATGCGGCAAAAACTATGTTTGACTTGGACATTGATAGGTTCAAGTAACTTGATGAAGATAACGTAGACAGTTTATTAGATACAGTGGAGAAATATAAGGATAGTGATGAAGATTTGTCATTGGAAGAATATCTTAAGGGTAAAGGTGGATCAGTCAGAAGAGAAGGCAATCAGGAATGGATAGACCTTGATGACTATTCTTTTTACATAGAAGGAGATACCTTGTATATTCCTATACCTTTACCTACTGGAAAGGAGAAACTTGACGATCTGGTCGGCATGGGAATAAAGTACGCTAGGGCATCGAGGATATCGCAAGGGATAGGTTCGCCACTATCGTACGAAATTAAGGGAGAAGAAGTAATCGTATACAGGAAATTCTCATCAAGGGAAGAACTCGAGCAAAAGTTAATAAAAGCACTTGAAAGCATTGAAGGGTTGAGGTATTACATTTGAGTTACGATCCAATTGTAGAGCAATATATAAAGGCAATTAAGCCAAACGTAAGGGTAACCCACTGTAAGGCTGGTGACATACTTGAACCTTTGACTTCCGCAATAGAGGTGACGGAAAAGGAGGAATGCGATAAGCCTTTCATAGAGGTATCAAGAAAAGGAGAGAGCAGGAACATATTCGTGTACAAGGGAGTACCAATGATAAACGAGTTCTGGCCTTTCCTCAACGCACTTGTAAGAGTTTCAAATAACCTTGTCCACCTAGAGGACAAGGAAAAGGAAATGGCATCACAGCTAGCAGGAAACGTGAAGTTGTTCGTGACTCCAGACTGCACTAAGTGTCCTATCGCAGCTGAATTGTTATATCAAGTAGCTATCCTTAACGACAAGGTTAACTTGGAAATAATAGACTCAAGTGTCTATGACGATTTAGCAAATAAATTCAGAGTAATGTCTGTCCCAAAGATTATAGTCAACGATAAGACCGAGGTCCCCGGAGGATTCCCGCCAGATATCATATTGAAGATGATCTTGAAAGCGACTCAAAAGTAATTAGCTTTACACCTATCTCGTCGGCTCTCTTAATCACATTCTCATCCAGGGTAAGAAGGTATCCCTCCAGTTCTTTGGCAACGAGAGCGGCCTCGAGCTCGTGATCTTGGATCCCGGTTATTTTTGGGGGCTTGTGAGAATATGCTCTTACCTTGAATCCGGCATCCAAGGAGGAATCAACGTCTATGTTATTCTTTAGAGCGTAAGAAATGCCCATGGTAGTCAAATAGAACGTTACGTCCTTTACCTTGACTAGGTCATTCAGATACACGTACGCGCTGGGAGCGACAACTACTATCATAGGGCGACTGTGCCTTTCATGATTAAAAGTGTTACTAAAGTTTCTGAAAAACGATTAGGTCTAACCGCTAGATGAGGGTATAAGACATACTTTTTAACAAGTTAATATACTTAATAAATAGGTTAGTTAAAAATGTCCTCTTCACAGAAGGTTGTGGATCCTTTAGAAATCCTGTCAAATCAAGAGACAATAGAAAGCTTGTCCAAGTTATTGGAAGGAATGCCATCTCTAGTGAAGGTAACTTCTAAACTTTCTGAAATGGACAAAAAGGGAGAACTTGACGTTCTCATGGGCATCCTTGACCAATCTGCTTCTATATTGGATGCTGTGCAGAAGGCTGACTTGATAAACACTCTGATAACTTTCTCAATGGATCAGATAGGGAAAGTGCAGGCATTGTGGCCTCTACTTGAGAAGATGACAAGCGAGAGAGCTCTGTCCCTCCTACAATCTATGGATATAGACGGATTGTTAACTGCCGCAGAAAAAATGACTCCTCTATTGCAGAAGATGACCAGCGACAAAGCATTGAAGCTTTTGGATGGAATGGATATAGACGGATTGCTGAACGCCACTGAGAAGTTGATGCCGATAATGCAGAAGATGACTAATGAAAGGGCACTGAAGGCTCTACAGAGTATAGACTACGATACTTTGTTAGAAGCTACTGAGAAGTTGACCCCGGCTCTGAATAGGATGGCATCAATGATGGTAGATCTACAGAACAAGGGTCAACTGGACATGCTTTTGAACACCGTGGAGCAGGGATTATCCCTACTTGATGCTGTGCAGAAGGCTGACTTGATAAACACTCTGATAACTTTCTCAATGGATCAGATAGGGAAAGTGCAGGCATTGTGGCCTCTACTTGAGAAGATGACAAGCGAGAGAGCTCTGTCCCTCCTACAATCTATGGATATAGACGGATTGTTAACTGCCGCAGAAAAAATGACTCCTCTATTGCAGAAGATGACCAGCGACAAAGCATTGAAGCTTTTGGATGGAATGGATATAGACGGATTGCTGAACGCCACTGAGAAGTTGATGCCGATAATGCAGAAGATGACTAATGAAAGAACCTTGAAACTGATAGAGGGAATTGACATAGATTCATTATTGTTAACTATGGAAGCCGCAATGCCGTTACTAAAGAAGTTCACAGATCCCAACATGGTGAAAATGCTGACTCAGCTAGACTGGGATTCCATGATGGGGATGATGGGCAAGTTTGCTGAGCTCCAGAGGACCGGCGTAATGGATAAGATGATGTCTATGATGGAGACATTTGGAGACCCACAAGTAATTGACGGATTGGTACTAATGTCTTCAAAATTCGCCACTGCTATGAAGATGTGGATCAATGAGTTACCCTCAGTGAAGCCAGCAGGAAACGGATTTCTACTTAAGACAGCAGGAATACCAGCTGATGAAGACGTGAGATATGCCATAGGTATTATGATGAGCTTGGCTAAAGATATAGGAAAGGTCTTTAGACAAGGCTAAATTTCTATAAACACTTCTTAAAAATAAACATATATTTTTTGATGATGATGTCAATATTTTTTATTTTCTTACTATTATTTTTGTTATTTAGTGTGATTGATTATATACACAGAGATTCACAAATACCTATAATTTAGAGTTGAGAAAGCATAATACAATTTCTCATGTTGTAATATGACTCAACTTTATTTATAGCTACATTGCAGTATGATAGAAAGAGATAAAAATACGTTAACTCTTCTTTAAAGCCTGCATTCTCTTCCTAGCCTCATCGAATATATCTTTGTCAGTACTAGTTTTTTCTCTTTTCAATCCTACAATTGATGAACTGACACCTGAGAGACCTGCAAGGAAACCCACCATTCCGAGATAAGAGTTCTCGCCGTATCCTCCGCCTCCATAGGAGATTACGTTGAAACCTAGATTACGCTGAATTTTAGCTACTTTCCTTCCAAGGGAATAATACGACCATGACGTTAAGTTTAATGACTTTAGGTTATCGTCTATCATTCCATCAACGCCTGCGACTACTAAAACATATGAAGGATCAAAATCCTCCAGCAAATCCAGAAATGACAACGTATCTTCAAAGATGTCATCACCTGAACCCAGCGGAAGACCGATGTTGTAGTTTAGTCCTTTACCTTCTCCTTCTCCCCTTTCCTCTAGTCTGCCCGTACCAGGAAAGAATGAACCATTGTAAGCGAACACATTAATTTTTAACACCTTCTCTTTATAGAGCATTTCCTGAACCCCATTTCCATGATGTGCGTCAACGTCAACTAGGGCTACCCTCTCTCTATTATTCAGAAGTCTCTTCACCGTTATTACCACATCATTAACTGGACAGAACCCCATTGCTTTGTTTGGAAGAGCGTGATGAAACCCACCCAGCGGAACGTATATCTGATCTATGAACTTGGATCGCTCCAACGCTGTTAAAGAAGAACCAACTACCAAAAGGACGTCCTCAAAAATCCCTGGATAATGAACAGTGTCACCAGAGTCTAAAAAGCCCATATGTTCTACCTTGCTCACTTCCTTAAGCTTGTTAACGTATTCCCTGGTGTGAACTTCCAATAGAACTTCTTCAGACGCTTGTTCTGGCTTAATCTCCACAAAAGATAAGGAATCCCTAGCTAACTCTATGAACTTCCTTATTCTAGCCTTGCTCATATCCCTTATCATTGGGTGAGAAAAGGATATGTTCAGGAATCTATCGTCCCAGACTACCCCCAACATTTCTTACACCTAGAAAAGAGCTGGTAGAGATTCACTTCATCTCCCTCCTTGAACTCCGACTTCATGAAGAACCTAATAAGAGGATAACCTCCGTAGCTAAGAACTGCCTCCATGAAGGGGGATCCGCACAGGGGCTCATTTACTAGAACCTTAAACGAAAGATCGTAATCCCAAGAGGAGATTGCTCCAGCCTTCCATTCAAAGAGAAAGGCATTCCTTTTAATCTTCTTTGCCACGTAACCCATTGGAAGATCTTGAATCTCAACTCTCTGACCTAAAGAGGTATACTCTCCGAGAATTCCTCCATAACAAGCAAAGGGATAGCTCACGTTTAGGATGCCTTTAGACACGCCTAAACCGTGGATCTTCCCCGCTTTAGCGTAGTCCACAACTTGAACGTCAAAGAAATCCTCCTCGACCTTGAGAACCTTACCTACGCTTGATAGTTTATCTTCAGTTAAACGTGGGATTCTAAACGTAATGCCCTCCAAATGTGCATGAGGGAAGTCGCCCCCAGTGTAAGGTGTTGAAAGAAACTTGCCTATTGCTTCTCCCTTCCTAAAGGTCTGTCCGGCAGATAAGAAGGGCTCCACGTGAAGCATCTTCACCTTGTATCCATCTACCTCGAGGAAGGAAACAACGTCGTAGTTAACCTTTGCGTGTCTGTTGGGTCTACCTACCTTAACTTTTTCGCTGTGCAATAAGGTTCCTGAGAAGGGAGCAATGAACGTCTCCATGTCTGGGGACGATACGTCTACAGCTTCCCCGTGAACGTGGGAAGGAAAACCGCTGGAGAAAAAACTTAGCGGAGTTGACTCCTCAAGTGAAAGGAGAGGTTTCAAGATACCATGCTCACCAAGGAGGGTAACTTGGTTGCCTTTAATGCCCTTAGTGTCTGCTGTTTAGATGGATACCAAGGGATATTCTTCATGACTCCTCCCGGTCTCTCGTTAGAGTAAGGTCTGTTGCATCCAGGGCAACCACTGGTCATGAATGCTGGGGAGAGATCCTCTACCTTTATATCAGAAGGCAGGTGAATGTCTTTTAGCCTCTCTTCCTCATCGAACTCAAATGCATCAGAACTCACTACCTCGTTCTCGATCAACCATCTGGATAGTTGCATTCTTCTGTAAACGCTGACGGGCACAGGCTTAACCTTCTCCATCGGCGTCATCTCCTCTGGATAGAAGGCAAACAAGCTCAGTTTAGCTCCTCTTGAGTGAGCATATAACATTAAGTCTACGGCTTCCTTCTCCGTCTCTCCTAACCCTATTATGAGGTGAATTCCTGCGTTCATCCTGCCGAAGACGTCCACGGCTTCATCTATAGCCTTAATGTACCTATCCCAGGAATGCATGCTCCTGACCGGCTTACCTCTGACATTATCGAAGACTTCCTTACTTGCTCCATCTATTGCGACGTCTATCATGTTGGCTCCAGCCTTCTTCATTTCCTCCATGTGCCTCCTAAATGTGTACGTTGCTGTAACCAGCTCGGATATTTGGACCTCAATTCCAGCCTCCCTGATCCTCTTTGTTATCTCTATTGCATCAGGAGAGGCTCTCGGATGAGCTAATTGTCCCACACAGATCCTCTGAATCCCGTAAGTGGGGTCTCCTTGTCTCTCCTTTATTCTTTTCAATACGTCATTTAGAGGTCTAAGGGGCCACTCTACCCTAATCAAGGTCTTGCAATCTGGACCTTCAGCCACTTCTCTGGCTTGTCCGCAGTATTGACAGTTAGCCTTACAGCCATCGGGATAATATTGTAGTAGGTTTATTGTAGTGTTCAGTGCGCCCTTTAAAAAAACTCCTGGAGAGTAACCTAGGACCATGTCTGCACCGAAACTTAACCTAACCCAATCAGGACTACTTACTTGGATCATATATCACACCCTTAATATGTCCTGAACAACGTTGCCACAGCAAGCGCTGCTCAGGTGAACTGGACGCCTCCCCTGTGCGTAAACTATTGTTTCCTCCTCGGGGAAGGCTATTCCGTCTATGCCGTAATCTACGGCAAATTTTTCCACCTTGAGGTAAGGTGAGCCCCTTGGTCTAGCACAGCCCAACATAACTGGAACTTGAAACTGATCCCTTGCCTCCCTCATGACTGAAATCATCTCTTCGGGGGATGGTTGTCTGCTTCCCTCCATTTTCGTGCCTACCAAGGGCATCAGCCCAACAACGATAACGGCGTCAGGTTTTACCTCCGTCAGGAGGTCCAGAGCATGGAGGTCTCCTTCTAGTCCCTTTTTGCTTAAGCCGACAATTACGTGGGGGGTTACGCGCATTCCGGCCTGCTTCAAGTACTTGAAGGAGTTCAGGTAATCGTCTACGGTGAAGGGCTGACCTAGAATATCTCTTATTGTCTCGTCGTCTCCAACCATATCAAGGAGAGCTATTCTCACGCCTGCCTCGCTGAACTTCTTAGCTATCTCTGGGGACTTTACAACGCCAGTGTGGGCTATAATCGTCATTTTCTGTGCGTACTTCTTGGTGATGTCAGAATACTTCCAAATTGGCACATCTCCTCTAGCTGTAGAACCGCCTGAGAGGATTACCCCCTCATCTCCCCTCATTATTGCGTCCACGAACTCTTTCTCAAAAGAGTTTACGGTAGAGCCATCCTTCATTCCTTCAAGAACTCTTTTACCGCAATGCTTGCAGTTGAACGCGCAAGAGGTACCAGTTACTGAGATAGGCTTCCAGCCCTTAGATGAATTCATGTAGTCGTTTTCGTATCTCTTAAGCATTGGAGAGTAAAGAAACAGAGGTCTCATGAGTTTATCACCTCCTTTATTAGATTGAATAAATCTTGTGGTGTCATTCCTATCATCTTGACTGAACTTCCCCAATCCCTGATTTCGTCGTCTATCGTCTCCGCTCTGCTCCACTTCAGTCTAGCCTCAAGATCGTATATTGCTCTCCTGGGCTCAACGAAGAAGTCACCTGTAATTAAGACTGACTCTATCATTCCCTTTCCGGCCATCTTAACTTGAATCTTCACTAAACCTCCTGGAAGCTTCCTTTCGAGGTACTTAACTCCCTCTCCTTCCATAGTCTTCCTTATGTTGAAAACCCAGTCAGACGAGGAGTACTTCATGTTAAGCTTTTCTATCTCTTCAACTTCCTGAGAGGTGTATCCTTCATCAACAAACTTAATTCCTAGGACATCGGCAAAGGAGGATCTAGCTTGGGATATGACCTCTCCTATTTCCACGTTGCGACCAAGTTCCCTGTTCACCCAAGTTAGCCTATCTCTGAAGTCCTTGTAGAGTTTGTCCTTCATCTTTTCCGATGACATTTTCATTACTGCAAGCATGTCATCTACGTTAAAGTCAACAAGAATGGTCCCAGTAACACCTATGTATTTTCCCTCGGAGAAAGCTCCAATTCCCGATATCTTCCTACCGTTTACCTCTACGTCGTTCTTGGGTCTAAAGGAAGCTTTTATACCCATCCTATCTAACGTCTCTATTACGGCATCTGCGCTCCTCCTGAGCGCGTTCTCTGGAGTGTCACCTAGGAGGGAGGAGTGTGAATATATTTCCCATCCCATTTGCCAAGGCCCCATAACTATTGTACCCCCTCCTGTAGGTCTCCTTCCAACGGACCATCCACGCTTCTTGATCTCGTCTAAGTTAACCTCTTGTTCCACGGATTGATGGTACCCTACAAGCACTGCAGCAGGATCAAATATGACAAACCTTAACACGGGCTTAGCTCCGTGAGATACTGAATCAAGAAGAGCTTCTTCTCCAGCCAGTATATGAGACTGGTCGTTTCTCTCTAAAATGAACCTGAATTGATCCATCGGTTATAAGAGGTTAAATTAACATAAAAATATTTCTTAATAAAATATACGTGAAAAGCAATTAGAGCCTTCATTTCATTCAGTGAATTTTTAAATGGACAAAAAACATACAAATTAAATATGGAGACAAAGGAAATCTTGACAAATTTCAAGAACGTAGCGGTGGTAGGTTTCTCAAAGGATCCTACCAAGCCTTCCCATAAGGTTCCCATGTTCCTTAAGGAACACGGATATCACGTTATTCCAGTCAACCCAACGGTGAAGGAAATTAATGGAATGAAGTGCTACAACAATCTCGAGGAAATTCCAGACAGGGTAGACGTAGTTGAGGTTTTCAGACCTTCTAAGGAGGTTGAATCAATAGTGGAGCAGGCTGTAAGGAGAGCTAAGGAGAAGGGAGACGTAAAAGTAGTCTGGTTACAAGAAGGAATAGTTAACGAGAACGCTAAGAGGCAGGCAGAAGAGAACGGACTAATATTCGTGCAGGATAAGTGTATGTATAAAGAATACACTAAGTATATTGAAGGAAACTAAAGTTCTCAAAGTTTATAACGATTAAAGTTTTAATACTATAAAATTCAAAGTTATACCATGAGTTCACAACTAGAAATTTTAGATAACGCTAAGGAATCGATAAAGTGTTGTCTTAAGATAGGGGATACTGATTTCGATTCCTTAGTCCTATTAGCAAAGTTAGGAAGACCAATGTCGTCAGAAGAAATGGCCTCTACAATGAACCTTAGCAAGACCACCGTGGAGAATTCCCTAAAGAAGCTTTTAGATCTGGATCTAATAGAGAGACAAAAGGCAAACGATGAAAGCAAAAGGATAGGAAGACCAAAATACCTTTACGTAATTACTGAAGACCTATTCATCAAAATAAGGGAAAAACTGGATAGATGTGCAGATACTATAAAGAACTCGTTTTCAACATCCGCCTAAGTTTTTTAGATCTTTCTCATTAGCGGGCTCCGTCCCGTTCTTCCTCAGTGAGATTATGAAAACTCCATTCTCGCTCTTATCCTCCAATATCTCGCACTTTACCAACTTCGCAGCATCTAAAATCATGCTCCTACATCTGGAATCCTTGAATAGAACCCTTATTTCCAAATTTTTCTCCGTCATTAACTTGGTGGCTACCTTCATGAATGGACCTGGACACTCCAAGCTCGTAAGATCCATTTCTTCCATGGGTTATTAGATGTAAGTCAAAGCTAAAAATGTGTTTAGTGTAAGTAAAGAAAGCAACACTTAGAAAAAATTTTTATGTAATGATTCTTCACGTCTTTGGATGAAGGTAGTCTGTCCAGTTTGTAATAGATTGTTTGAAGCTGAATGTACACCTTACAAGGAAATAGTTGAGGAAATGATATACTACTTCGACACTGAGATGTGCCTGCTCGTGTTCAGAAAGGAGCCGGAGAAGTTTATTTACAAATGTAAATGAGAAAAAATTTTAGTTAAAAGAAGAAATATTTTCAATTTAATTGAAATATAATCTAAATATTAGTGGGCGAATTCGTTACCGAAGGAGCCAGAGAAGATATCCGCACAGTACTTAAAGTCTCTAGCTATCTTCTCGGTTAGTTTCTCATAAGAAATTGAAGTATATATAAACCTAGGTCTTCCCCCCTTGCTGTTAGGATCCTTCTCCCTCTCTATGAAACCTAGGGATGCCAACTTGTTCACGGATCTATTTATGGAGGCTTTACTCAGGTGCAACATAGACGACAGCTCATCCTCTGTCTTTCCAGTGCCCTTCATGAGAACTCTCAAAACCTGAAAGTCGGTGTCTGAAATGTCATAACAGAAACCTAAAGCGTCTATTAAACTAGCTTCCTTTCCTGAAGGTAAACGTATTTTAACATTCTCTATTTCCATATGATATAAAAGCTAATAACAAATATATAAATCTTACCTTATTAAAGAAAAAAAGGTAATTCCCGATATTACATCCACAAGCCCCTATTCATATCGTGGAGTTTGGTAGCCAGGGCTATTTGGAAGTAGCGAAAGACCTCTATGACGAACTTTACAGCTTCTTCATCTGACATAGGGTTTATTTTGTTGTTCAAGTCATTGATGAAACGTGTAAGGTCGTTCATGGTATTTCTCTCCATTTGGTATTGACTTAAGTTGAGAATCTCCCTTATTTCATCCTTAGTATGTGCTTCTTTAATCCTCTTATACATGGCTGAAACGCATCCCTCACCACCTTTGCCGAAGAGAGCGTCTTCCGGGTTCCTGAGCCATCTGGCGTAAGTTGAGGCTATTTTCTTTGCCTCGTTCTCTACTGATGCCATATATATAGATTTGAGAGTCGGTATTAAAATGATGAAAAGATGAAAAGTCTCTTGCTGCTTTCAGGAGGAATGGATTCGTCTTCAGCGGCATACATATTATCTAAGATGGATGACGTAGACGCCATATTCTTCAACTACGGTCAAAGGTCGTTTAAGCAACAGAAGAAGGCAGTCATGAAGGTGGTGAAGGACCTTGAAATGAAGCTAATTGAGGTTGACGTGAAAGGACTCGGAGACGTCTTCGCCCAAGGAGAGTGGATGAGACCTCATGAACCAATCAAACATAGGAACGTCATCCTTGTATCTACAGCGTTAACTTACGCCGCAGAGAAGGGATATGACGAAGTGGTTTTAGCTACTATAAACGAGGACTGTGAATATGAACCGAACAAGGCGACCATACTCAGGGATCTTAAGATATTAGGTGAAACCGTAGGGGTAAAGCTATCTACTCCTTTCGTTAATTTGAGCAAGGCAATAGTTCTCAAGATGGGCGTAAAGAACGGCTTAGATCCTTCAATAACTTACTCGTGCATGTTAGGACATGAGAAGCATTGCGGTAAATGTTCCCAATGCGAACATAGGAAAATAGCATTTAAGAGTGCTAATATTACAGATCCAACGCAATACATGGAATAAAACTTGTCTATCTCTAGATTAAAAATTGACCAGATTAATAAAAATTAATAAAAAAGGAATGACTTCATGTAACCTTCAGAGTTCTTAGGGCTCTTCCCAGCTCGTTCAGATCATTTATCATGAAAGTGGGAGAATACTTGTCGCATTCCTCTCTTCTATTGACACAGATTATCCTCACCCTGGAATCATAGAACCTACAAGAAAGCAGATCCAACGGGGAAGCTCCTATGGTTATCACTTCCAGCGGATCCCATTCGCTGACCTCAAATAGCTCCTTGTAAGGTATTAGCGAAGGCTTCGTCTTGCCCTTGTTATACACTAAGATGCTTGGCTTAAGTTGAACCTTTTTTAAAAGTCTCTCCGTTTCTTCCTTTGAGAAGGGGGAGAGAATTGCCATGTCCTTTTCGTACTCCTTCAGAACCAAATAGTCCCCATATGTCTCAGCGTTACCTAAGGTGGGCAACTCGAATGAGCCTTCTTTGTATATCTTGTACAATCTTTCGGTCAGATTTGCCTTAAATATGACTCCGTCTAACCAGACAGCTAATTTCAAGGTTACTTAATTTTAAAAATTAAAATTTATAAACTTTGAGAGGCAAAGTCTTCTGTGAAAGCGGGTAATTTCTATTTCCCTGACGAACTTTTATATGATACAGAAAAACACATATGGATAAAAATAGAGGAAAACATAATAACTGTTGGAATTACAGACATGGGACAATACGTTGCTGGAAAGATCTTTCAAGTAACATCTAAGGACGTAGGAGAAAAGGTAAATTCTAGGTCAAACTTATTCACTTTGGAGAGCGCTAAGTGGATTGGAAAGTTCAGACTTCCAATTGAAGGTGAAGTGATCCAAGTGAACCAGGAGGTAATTTCAAATCCATCGAAAATAAACGAAGATCCTTACTCAGCATGGATAGTGAAGATCAAGGTGGAAAAACCTGAAGGTGTAAAGGAGAGATTCAAGGATGTAAATCAAGCGATACCAGAGTTCCAAAAGGAGGCGTCTCGCCTTGTCAGAGAAACAAGTAGTACTTAACGCAATAGAGGGTTACAAGTTCGACGTCATGTTAGCTGGAATATTGGACGATTCTTTGCTTATAGTATCCAAGAATAAGGTTCCTGAGTTTTATGAGGAGAACTGCAAAAGGTATAGAATAATTCATTATTACCCTGATGATTACATCAACCTTTTGTTGCAGGGAAAAGAGAACGAGGTTTTCAGACCTTTTCATGTTTATTATTTCGTTAAAGTATACATGAGGAAGGTCCTTGACGTTTTAGCTTCTGTCGAGGTAGCGAGGATGGCAGATGAATGGCATAGGAATCAGCCATAATGGGCTCTAGTCTTCCTTAGCCATTCCCTAAAGCACTTCCTAGAACAGAAAATGTTCAACCTGCCATTTATCATTAAAATAACTTCTGCATAATCAACTTCCACGCCACAATTTGAACATTGACCAAAAGAAGGAATTGAAAATATTTGCCTTGAACGCTTGGACATTACAAAAGCTTAGCTTGTACCTTTAAATAGCTACCGTCATTGTCTTCTGTATAGAGCCCTTTAGCGTGGTCAATAGTTTCTCCAGATCAGTATCAAGCCTGCTGTATAATTTTTCCCTGTCAACCCAATACATGAAGTTTGGTCTTCCTTTTCTCTTGTCCTCACTTTGTACCTTTTCCCTTTCTACCAGCCCCTTGTCGATGAGACTATTTAGGGATTTGCTTATGGAAGCCTTCGTTACGTTAAGTTTAGACGCTATATCGTCAGTAGTCATTTTACCTTCCGTCATTAACATATGAAGTAACTCTACGTCACTTTTAGAAAGTCCGTACATGAATGCTATAAATTCATGTATGTCGACTTCTCTCCCGTCTGGAAACTTTATCTTTTCAGCCATTTGCTTTCACTAATACTTTATTAAAGTTCTAAGCTTAAATAAAGCATATATACTAAGTTATACTAATGTACACAAATGTATTTCATAAAAACTTAACACTGTTAAATAAACTCTGTTAATTAACAGAGTTAAGGTATTCATTTAGTGAAATGAATAACAAAGATAATAATGAAATGTTTCATATACTTTGATTAGGGATCCTTGAGGAAATTTACGTTAAAATGTGAGGAATCATTTTACAAGGTGGTTCCTCCGCTCAGAAATGCATTGGTTGATAAGCTGATGGAAAAAGGTCTTTCATTGAAGAGAGCATCCTCGATTGCAGGGATATCTGTTGTAACATATGAGAAGAACAAGAAGAAGTTTGAGAAGGAAATAGCTATTCTTAAATCCAACGAGGAAATGAACGAAATGTTGGAACTTACATCCATGAAATACGTCAACCGAATTGACGAGGGACCATTTTGTGTAATGTGCAGCATTGCCAGGGTAGTTCTTGATCTTGAGAAATGCGAAAGCGTTAATAAATAATATTATTTCATTTTTATAGTGAAGAAGGGACCTTTACTCTTTATCTGTTCAGCTTCGTTCTTTATGTCCTATTTCTCTAGGCTAGTTTGGAGCATCGTATCAAGCTTCTCTACCTTGAAGCCCACACAGGTGGAGGATGGAGTAATATTTTCTCTGTTTTTCGTTGGTTACGTTGTAGTTCAAATACCATCAGGAATTATAGTCGACTCAGTAGGTCCGAGAAAGGTAATGGTAGGTTCTCTTTTAGGACTGTCAATTGCATCTTTAGGGTCAGCAATCTCCCCTTCAATCTTTTGGGAATATGTAAGTAGTCTAGTAATGGGATTATCTGCTGGCTGGATATATCCAACTACAATAAAAGTAATTTCGGGCAACTATAAGGGGAGGGATCTCCACAATGCGATCGGACTTTACAGCCTGGCTTGGCCTCTGTCTATTGTTACTTCGGGGTTTCTAATTCCTCCTTTGGCTACGATAAACTGGGAGTTACCTTACATCGTTCTATTCTTCATGACATTAGCCCTCTCCATAGTATCATGGAAGGTAATAAGAGAAGAGAGAAAGCCCATTTCCAGAAGGTCGATATCCTTCGCTAAAGATATAAGAGTAATTGCAATCTCCGCAGGTGGGTTCATGTTCTTCTTCTCTTACTGGAGCTTAACGCTTTTCCTGTACAAATTCCTTTTAATCGTACATTATAACCCGATAATCGCTGGAGTCATTTATTCCTTCACCGCGATAGCTGGAATTCCTTCCACTATAATTTCAGGAAGAATACTTGATATCATTGGAACTAGAAGATCCTTGTTAACTTTCGTAGGAATGTACGGGATTTTCATATTGCTCATAGATTTCACGTACAAGTTTCTAATTCCTCTTTCCTTACTCTTCTTAGCTATGGGATTCGTAAGGTTTATAATAACTCCCTCCCATTCAAGTGCCCTCGCGTTCATTGGAGGGAAGAACAGTGGTGGAGTGTCTGGGTTCGCAAACTTCTTCTGGCAATTTAGCGGGATCGTAAGTTCCATCGTATCGCCATTAATAGTTGAAAACTTAAGCTACCAATTACTGTGGGCCTTCATGGGAACCATAACCCTTCTGTCCTTGTTCTTCTATTACATGGTTAGGGTTAACGATTTCAACGTATCCTAAGAAGACTAAAGTGTGTTAAAATTTTCACAAAAAATGTACAACTTCCTATTGATATTATCAAGATCAACATGATTAACGCTTTTCGTTAAGAAAATCGTTTAAGCTAACCAAATGGGTTTCATATAAAAAATATTAAGGAGGAGGTCAAGAAGCTTACTCAATAAGTTTTTATAAATATACATTTCTATACACTTTAATATAGATATGTTAAAAATAATTATAAAGTGTTGGTGCACTCGCATTCACCCAATTAGGAGAAGAGAAATAAGGAGGTGTCATGAGTGGGATGAAAGGAAAAATTGTATATAAAACATACAAATTACTAATCAAAAGGTTTAAATTAAAATTGGAAACTAATTGATTATATTAAGCTCTAATATACAGACATAATTAAATACATACGAGAACCTATTATTGTTTTTGCTGTTCCGTCGATTCCGCTCCGCTATTATTCCCAGTTTGCTGGCTGGGTTGCTCTGAAGTCTCTTGTTTAGCTTTAGTTGGAGGCTGTTCTTCCTTCTTCGATGTCTTCTCCTCCTTCTTCTCTTTCTTAGGCTTAACTATCCTTTGTTGCCTTATCTGAAAAGTTAACTTGGCTCCAGAAGTAGAAGTACACTCCTTGATCCAAACATCTCCTTCCTTCTTCATGGGAGTGCATTGAACGCTGTTTCTTTCAACTACGTTATTCACAAATTTCCTTGCATTAACCAACTTCCTAAATGGGTGCTCCTCAACTTCAACTACCTTTCTCTTGGTTCCTTGCTCTCCCTTCTCATGTTTAACTACCTTTAACTTCACAGGATTTTCTCCCTTATCGTCTTTAACTGTTAGCTTGACGAAATACTTGACAACTTTCATGAAAGAACACTACGTTGATTAAAAATAAAAGTTTGACTAGAGACAATGTTATCATGATCTCAACAAACGAAATAGTGAGCATAGCCGTAACTTTCGTGCTGGGATTATTGATAGGATTCTTAGTGAGAAAGTTGTTTGCGGTTGGCATAATACTTGTGGCGATAGTAGTTTTGTTAATGGCTATAGGGTATTTATCTCCTGCTACGGTTGAATCGCTTCTTGAATCTGTAGGAGCACAAGTTCCAAAGGCAATATCCGAAGCTAAATCGATATCACATTATGTTCCATATGACTCCATAGTTTTCGTAATAGGCTTTATCATAGGATTGGTAAAGGGCTAAGACCAAGCTTGATCCTTCCTTTCTATCTTTTTTAACTTATACCTTCTCTCCTGTTTTTGTTCTAGAGAGATTAAATCACACTGTTAAGTTAGCATTGCTTTTAACCGTTTGAGAGTAGAGATTACACGTGAACGTAAAAAAAGAGAAAATAGGGGATCTGGAAGTAATTAAACTGCCTGACGAGGCAAAGGAGCTACCATATAGCCTTAGAGTGATCTTGGAGAACGCCTTGAGGAACGGCTTTAACGAAAGCGCTGAGAGAATAATGAGGAGAAAAATAGGTGAAGAAATAGAGTTCATGCCTACAAGAATAGTGATGCAGGATTACACTGGAGTTCCTTTACTTGTTGACTTGGCTGAAATGAGGAGTGAGGCTAAAAGGAAAGGTAGAGATCCCAACATGATTAATCCATTAGTTAGATCTGACCTAGTCATAGACCATTCAGTTCAGGTTGACTATTACGGAACTTCCTATTCCTTAGAATTAAACATGAAGAAGGAATTCGAAAGGAACTTGGAGAGATACAAATTCCTCAAATGGGCTCAATCATCATTTACCAACTTGAGGGTAGTTCCTCCAGGGAACGGGATAATACACCAAGTGAACTTGGAATTCCTTTCATCTGTAATAGACGTAAAGGATAACGTTGCTTTCCCAGAGATAGTTATAGGAACTGACTCCCATACTACCATGATAGGAGGAATAAGCGTCTTGGGCTGGGGTGTGGGCGGACTAGAAGCTGAAGGTGTAATGCTGGGAGAGCCTTACTATATGAACGTTCCAGAGGTGGTGGGAGTCAGACTAGAGGGTAAAACGAGGGAGGGAGTGACTCCTACGGATGTTGTGTTATACATTACTGAGATGCTAAGAAAGAAGGGTGTAGTTGGGAAGTTCGTTGAGTTCTTTGGGGACATCTATTCTTTGCCCGTTCCAGATAGAGCTACGATATCCAATATGGCACCAGAGTACGGTGCGACGGTGGGTTACTTCCCCATTGACGATAACACGCTCAAGTATCTAAACGGAACTGCAAGAAATGAAGAACTGGTGAAGAAAGTTTCCTCTGAGATTGGGTTAGTATATAATAATGAGCCTAAATATGACACTGTAATCGAAGTTTATTTAAATGAGATAGAGCCCGCCATAGCCGGACCCAAAAATCCAGAAGAAAGGATACCACTGAAGAAGGTTAAAGAATCAGTAAGGGGGTTAATGGGAAACTCTAAGGGAAAGGTAATAGAAGACGGTTCAGTGGTGATCGCTGCAATAACCAGCTGCACCAACACTTCAAATCCTTCAGTCATGTTAGGAGCTGGAATTTTGGCTAAGAAGGCGGTATCCTACGGACTAAGGAGTAAACCCTTCGTTAAGACGAGCATGGCTCCTGGCTCACCAGTAGTCATGAATTACTTGTCAGACTCAGATTTACTT
Organism: Sulfuracidifex metallicus DSM 6482 = JCM 9184; assembly: GCA_032834875.1. Taxonomy (NCBI): domain Archaea; kingdom Thermoproteati; phylum Thermoproteota; class Thermoprotei; order Sulfolobales; family Sulfolobaceae; genus Sulfuracidifex; species Sulfuracidifex metallicus. The sequence goes on along the minus strand of CP135238.1, from coordinate 868,066 downwards.
CCTTACCTTCAAGCTTTGGGATTCCATGTAGTCGGCTTCGGTTGTACAACGTGTATAGGAAATGCAGGTCCTCTTCCTAAGGAAGTTGAAGATGACGTTAAAGGTGGGGTTAGCGCTTTCGCCGTCCTTAGCGGAAACAGGAACTTCGAAGGAAGGATTAACCCTTACCTTAAAGGTGCGTTCCTAGCTTCGCCGGAACTGGTTGTGGCTTATGCGTTAGCGGGTAGAATCAACATAGATTTCTACAACGAACCCATTGGAAACGATCCAAACGGAAAGCCAGTCTTCCTGAAGGATGTTTGGCCCTCTAATCAGGAAATTTTAGAGAAATACGAGATGGCAATGAGACCTGAAATTTACGCCAAGAGAAAGGAATCTATATTTAGCGGAGATAAGATGTGGGAATCCTTAAACGTAGAGGGAGGTACAACTTACTCCTGGGAGAGCTCATCTTACATAGTTGAACCTCTGTGGTTCTCTTCAAGAAGAAAGATTTCAGACGTTAAAGGGGGAAGAATCCTGCTACTGCTTGGGGACAAAGTGACCACTGACCACATCTCTCCTGCAGGTCCAATACTTCCTGACTCTCCAGCAGGTGTTTTGCTAAAATCCATGGGGATAACTGAACTAAACACTTACGGAGCTAGGAGGGGAAATCACGAAGTTATGATGAGAGGAGGGTTTGCAAACCCCAAGTTGAAGAACTTCCTTGTAGAAAGAAACGGTGGATATACGAAGCATTTCCCAGACGCAGAGGAAATGTCAGTTTACGACGCGTCAATGAAATACATGAAGGAAGGAGTGGATCTTGTAATAGTAGCCGGAAAGCAGTACGGTACGGGAAGTTCAAGAGATTGGGCTGCTAAGGTTACATACCTTTTAGGCGTTAAGGCTGTTCTAGCTGAAAGCTTCGAGAGAATTCACAGGAGCAACTTGGTCTTCATGGGCGTTGTTCCCATCGAGATACCTGATTGGAGAGGTCTAGGAGTCAAGGGCAATGAGTTAGTAGACATAGATGGATTATCTAGAGTTAAGGCTGGAGGCAAAGTTAAGGTAACATTTCGTGGAGAGAAGGAAATAACCACAGATGGAAAAGTGAGGATAGACAACGAGGCAGAAATGAAATACGTTAAGGCTGGAGGAATCCTTCATTACGTGTTGGATAAGATGCTCGATAAAAAGTAATTTTTTTATCGCCGTGTATCATAAAAATTTTTTATTTCTCAAAACAGAGTAACAGGGTAATATTTTAAAAAAATTTATATCAAGGGAGGGACAATTATATACTTACAATGAGGCTCCAAGGATATGATATAACCTCCATATTAACGCCTGAGACACATTACGTTGTGTCTCAGTTAGAACCGCTTAATGGAAGAGATTTACCTTCCTTTGTGAGCATGGACGCTTCAATGAACGAGATTAGGAGAATAACTTTCAACGAAAGGAAGACTTCGTTTTATGCCTTCTACAAGTATGCCGTAAAGGTAAAGGGAATTGGAAAGATGGAATCCTTAAGGGGAATGAATAGAATAGAAATTCAAGTTAGAGGAAGACACATAGAGATGAAAGGATTCAGGGAGGGTAAGCTGAGGGCTATCCTGTCAGTATACGACGTGCCTACTTTGACGTGGAGTCTAGAGGAAATTGAATCGTTCCTCAAGGGTAGCTTCGGCCTAGCTCTGAAGAAAGGAGACGTAATAGAGGCGAAAAATCTGGATTTCGTAAAGGATAACGTAAGGGTAAAGATTATCGATGTGGATTCTTGGCCTTTACCCCTCTCTCAACTTCCTGGTAACCTCACTGGTAACCTCTTTTGATAACCTCCTGGTTTGCTCAGTTGAACCTAACCTCTTTGTAGTTTCAAGTTCGTTCGATAGCCTCCTGGTAGTTTCGATTAGCTCTATTCTCCTGGTCTGTTGTGCAACCTGATTTAGCTGTGTCAAAGTCCTCGTAGCTTCTACCAATTCCTCTCCTTGGATCTGCTTAGCATACTTGTTCAAGAGCTCGTAATAACGATACTCAGAGATTAAGTCGTTGTTTACACCGGCCATGAATGTCTGCTGATCCTTTGCAGGTTTAACTTCGATGGGCGTCATGACGGCTTCTTGCTTACCTGTTGCTGGATCCTCGTATTGAACCTTCACAGTTAAGAAAGTTCCGCTATAGTTAGCGGGCATTTCGGTTTCTCCTAGAACCTTCACAACGTTTTCTACAGCGTTCACCTTAACGGGAAGAGACGAGTAATTAAGGAGCTTGGTTCCAGAACCCTCAGTGATCAAATCCACTATAACGTTCTTTGCGGCTATCTCCGTAACTGCCTTCTTTGGAAGCTTCTCCGCTATCTCGTTTGGATCGGATATATGATAGAACAGACCGTTTGTCTTATCTGCCAGTGTCTTCAACAAGACCTCGTTGTAGTCATCTCCTATCCCAAAGGCTATTATTTGAAGGTCTTTGAAGAACTGTATTGCTGAGTAAACTTCAGTGTTAGTTTGATCGGTTGGATTTCCATCGGTCAGTAAAAGAACGTAGCTTGGCATCTCATGAGATCTAGCTATCTTGTTTGCAGTCAACAGAGCAGTGTAGAGCGCCGTTTGACCTGATGCAGTTATTGATGAAAGATCTTCGACAGATTGCGGATCCACAGCCTCCTTTATTACCTTAACGCTATCGGAGAACGTAATGAAAGTAACTTTGTTCCCCTCAGGTATTCTAGAGAGGAGAGCAGAAGCACCTTGTTTAGCTACGTCCATCTTGTATCCCGTCATAGATCCGCTTGTATCCAAGAGGACTATGTAATGGAAACCTCTGGCCGTACCCATTCTCTCTGGTACTAACATTACCTTGAACATGTACCTCAAAGGAGATGAAAAAGAGTACTTATGGCTAGTTTCTACTCTCATAGATAGGGTCATTCATTCTCACCTAGAATTTTCAATACGTGGAAACTTTTGTTCTCGTCCATTATTAACACACCTGCTGACATTTGGTGATACCTGCTAGAAAAAACGGTTATAACTTTGCCATCCATTTCCCACGAGTATCCATCCTTTACTTCATGTGCCCTTATTATACCCTTTAGATTATTTGAGGCAAGGAAATCTTCAACCACGTTCCTGCCAAAGTAGAAAGTGCCCTCCCCCCTTACGTTAGGAAGGAAACCATCAATGCAGTCTCTAGGATCGTTCCAGAGCAATTGCATAGCCACTGGATCTGACGGTTCTTGGTCTCCCTTAGGTAAGGAATTAAGGTTCTTAACATCTTTCAATAAAGGAGACAAAGAATCGCTATTCATGTCCTTCGCGAGTCCTCCGTGCACGCAGAAGTACCCATTAACTGTAATTGCATAAGGCATGTTGGAAAACATCTCAACAAACCTCTCGTAAGGATATTCGGGAACCTTTTTAGATAACTCGTTTACAAAACCGTAGTGATAGTTAGTTATGGGACTCTCATGATTTCCCCTCAATATTACCAATTTTCCTTCATTTCCCTTCTCTTTCTCTGCTAAAGCCTCCCTCAAAATAAGTATTAAGTTCTCTAAGCTTTCAGGTCCCCTATCTACGTAATCTCCCAAGAATACGATCTTACCTACAGTATCATCCCGAAGGAATTTCATGAGGGTATAAAGAGTTACATCGAAGGCCCCGTGCGTATCTCCTACGAACACTATTTTCTTGTCTGTGTTTATTTCCCCCAAATATGCTTGCTGTTCCTTAAATAGAGAGTTGGAGTCTTCAAGTATCTTATTCAAGGTTTCTTTGTTAGAAATTATATCCCTTATTGCTTGATAGGCTTGTTCCTGTTCTTCCTTGTGTTCGGATAGAAATTTAGATGCCTTAACTTCCTCCTCTGTGGGGGCACGGAGCACTTCCATTACTCCTTCACTACTTTTATCACAGTGTTGTTGGCAAGTTTCAACACGGAGTTAGGACCAATCTCTGCTTTACCTTTCACTGGCTGGAACATCTTACCATCATATATGTAAGTTCCATTGGTACTGTTGAGATCCTCTATCTCGAGCTTTCCTCCTTCATACGAGATAATTGCATGCTTCCTTGAGACCTCTGGGTCAGGTATTACTATCACGTTTTCAGGGCTTCTGCCCAATGAGATAGATGGAAATACGTCAAACTCTAGAGGTATCTTTGTTTTGTTAAATTGTGGATTTGGAGTGTTTATGAACTGTAAATAGAACCTGCCTTGCTTCTGTTCCACTGGCTGTTGAAGCTGTACCTCCTGTTGGGTTGCGTTTGTTGGAACTGTAGGTGGCTCATTTATGACTGCTTCGGCTGGCTGGCTTGACTCTTGGGGTGTATCCTGCGTTACTGGTTGAGCCTGCTCCACGACTTGTTCTGGCTGAGGTGAGGTTGGTTGTTCTGGACTCTGAGTTTCGGGAGCCATTTGGGTTTCGTTTTCAGGAGCTGTTTGAGCTTCAGGTATAGATGCAGATGGAGTCAAAGAGTCAGGTTTCTTTGCTCCACATCTTGTACAAAAATTAGCATCGTCTAAATTTTCATTCCCGCAAAATGGGCATTTCCATGTCATGTTTGTATAATAGCTTGCAAAATACTTAAAAATTTCTGTCCATCAAAACATTAGGTAACAGCATTGGTAGTTTCAGTTAAACTGACTCAATCTTACACAGTCGCTAACGTGAATAAACCTACAGAGTCTGGCGTTGTAGTTTATATAATACCGGAGTCTGCAGTTACGCTCACTAATACCCACTTCATAATTGCGGTGGACAACAGTCCTTCCATGAAGAACGACAACAAGCTAGATACTGCAATGCAGGCTGCACAGAACTTCCTGGCAACTTTGCCGCCAGGGAACCTCGTTACATTAATGTACTTTGCAAATCATCCACATATAATATATCAAGGACCCACGGGACAACCTATCACGATTGAGAGAAAATTTGAGGGGACAACAAGGCTTCACGAGGCGTTAAGGGAAATCATAAGAATATCGTCACAGAACAACATGGCCACTAAGGTGATTCTATTAACAGATGGACAATCGGTTGACAAGACCAACGTTAAAGATTACAAGGCACTTCAATTTCCCCCCTATGTTCAATTAATCTGTTTAGGAGTTGGAAGGGATTACAACGAGAAAATATTAAAGACATTAGCTGACATGACCGGAGGACTATTCTATCATGTGGAGGATCCAAATTCCCTTCCTATGTTCTTCGAGAGTCAGAAATCTAGAAGCACAGCAGCTTACAACTTGGAACTTGATACACCCAGAGAATTCACTCCTCTTAACTACAATCCACCAATTAGGATTCCTATAGTCGAAAACATGGTAGCGGTATACGGGACTATTTTAGTTCCTCCTGGGAAAGATCCATACACCGCTAAATTCGTAGTTAAATACATTGAGCCTGCTGATGGAAAAGAGAGGGAGGTGACTAAATTCATTACATTCAACAGAGGAGACGAGCAAGAAGTAATGGCATCTGTTAACGACAGAGTACAAGCCGAAATCAAGTACTATAGACTCTTAAGGGAATACGAACAATCGTTGATGAACGGAAATACAGAGTCAACGCGTATACTACAATCACTTCAGGAGGCAGCAGAACAGACTAGGAGGGAAGACTTAATTGAAAGCACTAGAAAGCTAAGCGGTGACTTTAAGACCGATCTGTCTGAAATTACAAGAAAAATGAGGTCACAATAATTTCTCGACATTCACACAAGGTTAGATTTTTCCTTTAACCTCCTCCATTTAAGAGAGGAGAGATCTTATACATGCTATACTTTATGTAGTATCATGTCTTCTTTTTATAACAGTAATGTAATATTTCCTCTTTATCATTAGAGGAATAGAAAGCTATCCAAACTTTTCCTAAAAGGTACAGAGACCAACGTGTAATTTGAAAACTCAATATAGCTCTTTTTAAAGTGAAAAGTAAGTATAATCCATGAGCCTAGCACCGATTATGGCAGATTATTTGAAGAGAATCGGAGCTGATAACGTGCTCATTAAGGGCATAAAGAGATATGGTAACTCCATCCTTCACAGCATCATGATTAATTGTCTGGTAAACGGTTTCACCATAAAAGAAGGAAATTTCGTTGGAAGGCTCTACGACAACGAACTAGGAATAGAAATATACACGCCTAAAAGGGAAGGAGTTACCGTAAGATATGGAATCAAAAAAGGGGAATTCAACTTAGATCCTATTTTTATTCCTGCATACCCTAAGTTCGTTGTCGACATGAAACTTTGGAACTATCTAACCGATGAGGAGAGGAAGGACTTGATAAGACAAATAGGTCTATCCATTTCTGTTACAAGAAAATATTTCTGGGACGGAAACTTGGTTATAGCAAATCAACCATCTTGTCTGGATTTTATGTTGAATTACATGTTTAATGGCTTCTCCTACAAGGTTCCCAGGGAATTTAAGTTAGAGCATAACTCAGTAGTTCTGGATCCTTATGCTGAAGACGAAATAGATGAAGATTTGATTAGAAGAACGAAGGTCTTTATAATAGGCGGTATTGTAGACAAGGGAAAGAGGTTCGACCGGGCAACCGAGTACTTAACAAAGGTTTCAGGTTACCAAGAAGTGAAGAGATACAGAATAACGTTGAGGTCTTCTATAATAGGAGTTCCTGATAGGATAAATAAAATTCTAGAAATCCTCATGAAGGTAATTCACGGATCTACCCTTGAGGACGCTATAATAGAAGAACAGACTAGCTCCGAGAAATTGGCTAGAGCTAAATATGAAATCGTCAAAGGAAATAAGGACTTAAGTTGGTTGAAGATGGATGATAGACTTGTCGAGAAGCTCAAAGGAGAATAACATCTCTTATTGCAGAGTAACTTTATTTCCTTTAAAAGGGATAAAATAAAAAGCGAGAATATGGTAAAGGTAGCTATACCCGTAACCGATGGAAAGGTATCTGGACCAGGAGAAGCTGAAACCGTGAAGATATTCGAAGTGGCTGGGGAACCAAAACTTTTGGAAGAGTATCCTAACCCTGCTCTTAAAGCTATGGCAGCCAGAGGAGCCCATATGCTTAAGTCCGCTCTGGATAGGGGCGTGCAAGTTTTTATAGTAGCGGAAATGGGACCACCAGGAGTACGGCTAATTCAAGGAAAGGCTAAGGCATACATAGCAAATGAAGGGACTCCTGTAGAAGAGGCACTGAAACTTCTTAACGAAGGTAAACTTCAAGAAATAGTCAAACCTACGCATGACCATCCAAGGACTCATTGAATTACCACGTCAATTGTCTTTTAACCTTTTCTTTAGAACGTAATATGCATGGATTTAGGGACATTCTCTTTGAGTAGACAAGATATAGCAAGGAAGTGTATTGCAGTTCTGGGGATAAGGGGTTCCGGTAAGTCCAACTCGTCTAAAGTACTGATAGAGGAAGCCATTAAGGAAGGACTACCGGTTACCGTTATAGATCCCGACGCTGAATACGTGGAGTTAGTTAACTCCTTGGGAGGAGACGTACTCACAAGCAAAGATGATCCATTGTTGACTTCTTCTATTCATCATAAGCAGGGTAAAAGCTCCGTTATAGACATGAGCGATTGGGACGTGGAATCATTCGCTTTCCTTTTCAAGTACTTGACTAACCTTTGGGAACTATCTAAGGAAGAGAGGAAAGACAGAATAATAGTAGTAGAAGAAGCACATGAGTTCATACCTCAAGGAAAAGTTTCTGGGATATCCGACGTTATAACTAGACTTGCCCTCAGAGGAAGGAAGAGGGGAATAGGAATAGTCCTAATTAGTCAGAGATCAGCCAAGGTAAACAAGGACGTACTGACGCAGAGCGAGATATACCTCCTGCACAAGGTAGTTCATCCTGTAGACTTGAAAGTCTATAGGGAAATATTGCCTATGAAACCGAAGGAAGTTGACGTATTGGTGCCTTCCTTAGGTGTAGGAGAGGCCATCCTTTATATGGAAGGAAAGACACAGAAGGTAAAGTTCAGACAGAGCCCTCATCAAGGTTACGTTGTGCCCGCTTCTTCATCCCAAGTAAGAGAAGAAACCACCATTTAAATAGGAATAATTCTGTTAGTGTTGACCTTAAGGTTTAAACTTTAGATACTGTATATAGACTATTTAGAAAATGTTTATAACTAGGTTCAATTTAAGTTATTGTATGTTAAGGTCAGTTTTCGTAGATTTAGGGGAAACTTTAGTTGGATTCAGACCAAGAACTTTCGAGCTCATATCTTCAGTCTTAAAGGATTACGGCTATAGTTTGGACCCATTGCAGGTATACAGAATAATGATGAGGGTAATGGGAAAATACAACTACCCTGATGAACAAGGAAGTAACCCTTTTGACGTGGAGGAGTTCATGTATGAGCTTGGCATAGTCTCTAAGGATATAATGAAGGAAGTACAAGAAAGGGTTAAGTACGGAGATTCTCACTTCGTTTACGATGATGCAATCCCGTTTCTGGAGGCCGTTAGATCTATGGGATTAACAACGGTACTAGTATCTAACGCTACGCCCAGAGCCAGAGAGATCGTAAAGGAATACGGTTTAGATAAATATCTTGACAGTCTAATATTTTCTTGTGACGTAGGACTAATAAAGCCTAATCCTAGAATTTTTTCATTAGCAATGAAAATAGGGGGTTTTCCTGCGGTTCACGTAGGGGACATATACGAGATGGACGTAATAGGAGCTAAAAGAGCCTTCGTGACTCCTCTACTTTTGGACAGGTTTGGATTATATCCAGACGTAAAAGAAGTCAAAAAAGTCAGCAACTTAAACGATGCCCTCAAGGAAATTCAGAAAATGGTCGAAATAGAGGAAATCCAAAAGATTAAGACAATGCAGCCAGTGTAATAAAAAGAAAAATGTTTGTATCAAATATTAATCAAAAATATTATCATTTTCATTTAAGAAGTACCAACACTTAACTCTATTCTCTCCTACCCTGACTACCTTAGGTTCGTCCAAGATGCACTTAATCCTCAACTTTCTATCCTTTCTTGATAACTCACATGAGTCATGAAATGGACAACCGACGTCTGAAAACGTGATCTGATTATTGACCGGAGTTCTCTCTCCCCTGCTTCCTATTCTCAGAACTGAGTTAATTAGCGTTAAGCTGTAGGGATGATAGAACTCCTTTCCCAAGGCTTCCTCCATAAGCTTTCCACGTGCAGCTACTAGGATTTTATCGCAGAAGTCGATGTACTTAGCCGAGGATAGAAATAACAAGGAATCCGCTCCTACCTCTTTCAACACCTTGTAAGTTTGCTTTATCACAAGCGGTTTGAGAGGATCATCCACCTTAGAGAAAAGGTCTCCCACCAATGCAAGCCTTAACTCGCCTATAAGTAACGTTGAGATATAAGCTACAGCCACCTCCGAGTTGTCCATTTCTGTAAGTTTGAGTCCAGGGTTCAGCCCAGATACCTCAATAGCCCTGATTACTTGGTCTGGATTTCCCTTAACCTTATACATAACTCTTTGCAGAAAGTTCTGAAATGACACTGGAGGTTTGTCCTTAAGGTTTGAAGGAATATACCTTACTTTGGACAAGTCCACGGGCTCACCGTTGTCGTCAAAGATGTTGACCTGTTGTACAAAGTATCTCTCATTGTCCTCTCCAAGCATGCATGATATTCCTTTCACGGAAATTTTATCTATATTCATTTTTTATTCACCAATGGATATAAATTACATTTAACCTTCTTGCCCCCCAAATCTACATAAGGGGGGTTCTGAAGACATTTTGCTGAAGAAAATGGACAGGAAGAACTGAACTTACAGCCTTTTCCTAAAGGAGAAGGTCTTAGATAGCCTCCTAAGTAGGCTTGGGTGTAAGGGTGCAAAGGATAGGATAACACTTCGCTTCCCTCCTCGATCACTTCTCCCTTTAACATAACAACTACATAATCCGCCATCCTGGAGATTACTGCTGGGTCGTTATCCAGAATCACGAAAGATGAGTCAACCACAGACTCTAGATCAAGCAACGAGTTCAAGATTACGTTGACTTGAGTGTCATTGAGCCCACAGCCTATATCCTCTACGAATATCAGCTCGGGGTTCAAGAAAGAGGCTAGAGCTATAGAGGCCTTCTTAGCCTCTACAGGGTTCAGTTGAAAAGAATACTTATCCAGAACGGAAGTCTCTAAACCTAACAGTTTAATGTACTCTAGGGCTAGATCTTCAGCGTAATGTGACTGGTCTGAGTGCGATCTGACTATTTCCACAAAGTGAGATCTAATGTCATACAGCTCGCTGAACAGAACATAAGGATCTGACGGTATCTGACTAATCTTAACCCAGAGGTAAGATTTGAATTCCTCGTCTTTCAAAGCCAGAACATCAACTCCATTTAGATAAAGGCGACCCCACGATTTTACTTGTTTCATAGAAGCCTTAACTATGTATTCCTTGTTGCTGTTCTGTTCTCCTAGAATTCCAACGTTTCCATCCATTTGTCTCAATGTGAAGCAATCTATCTTTCCAGTTACCCTGAGACAGTCGAATTCAATCATTCCTCTGTGCACCGCTTACCATTAAGTAGAGTCCAATCAGGAATATGGCTCTGAAAATTGAAGGTATTAAAAATATCCACCAAGCGTAGAGGATACCGTCTAATCTTCCTGTAACCAAGATAGTAGTCAACGTTGGGAATCTGGGGTCTCCAACTCCTAAAACGCCCATCAAAGTATAGACGCTAGCTCCGTCTACCATTCCGTTGAGGAAACTTATGGTCGTGGTCTTTCTTATCTTGTACAGCGAAACCCTGAACTTCTCTATGAAAGTCTCCGAAAACTGAGGAAAGGAATATTGGGAAGGAGTAACTATCTCTCCTATTTGTCTAGCTAGAGAACCCCAGCCTGTGAAAGATATGATGAGAATTGAGAAAATTATAGGGGTTGCCAATACGAAGCCCTTAGGAACACCAAAGAATAGTGCTAGAGATAACACGAGTGGGCCGCGGGGAATTATAGTCAATGCGTCGGGAATTCTGACTAGAGCATGTTTGGGCTTTCCCCTAAGTGCACCAACTACAATTCCATAAGGTAGACCTATAAATACTTCCAAAGCTCCGACAGAGAGCGCAACTAGGATTGTGTTAAGTAGTGCTAACGCGTTCTGATTTATCATATTAGATCCGTTAATGTACGTGCCTAAAGGGTATTGAAGGGTAGGCGGCGATAGGGGTTTACCACCAGGTAGATTCACTATTGAAAATAAAGACGACACTGCTAACGATATTGAAGTGATAAGTAAACCCATGAGGAGTGTTTTGTTCATTTTCTCACCCTAACTCTTGGGTCGAAAAGACCGTATACAAGGTCCGAGATCAGATTGGATATGGCTATTATGACAGTGTATAGCAGAAAGATACCCTCCAAAACGTGATAGTCGCCGTGAACTACGGCGTTCCAACTTAAGAAACCAATCCCAGGGATGGCAAAAGTTACTTCGGTGAAGAAATCTGAGAGAAGGAACTCTGAGAATATAGACGAAATGGAGTTAAGCAAAACTACGCCTATTCTTCCAAACACGTGACGATAAAGCAGAATTTCTTCCGATAACCCTTTCATGGAATGTCTGGGGATCTCTGTAGACCTGAATTTGAAGACTACGTCATACATTCTGTTTGCAGTTATTCCTATTGTTGGAATAACGAGGGACATGACTGGAAGAATAAGGTAAGTAAAGAGTGGTGAGCCTATACCACCACTGGGAAGTATCTGAAGGCCGTAATGGAAGGCGTATATTAAAGATAAACCCAATACCCAAGAAGCCAGCGAACTACCTATGTACTTCCATTCCCTGAAAATAGTGGAAGGATTAGTGATGCTTCTCATGGCTATTGCGCTGCCTACGAAAACTGAGAAAGGCATTGCTATACTCAATAGAAGGGAAGTGTAACCTAAGGATGTAAGTAAAAGGGAGTCTACGCTAACCTGAAACTGCTGACTTATCCCCCCATTGAACGTTAAGATGTTAAACATTGAGGTAAAAATAGAATTTCCGTGAAGGACTTCTAACACTAAAATTACTGTTACCGTAATGACTATAACCACGAGGGCGTTTACTATCCTCTTCAAAGCGTAAGAGCTAAGGGATCCCGACGGACTTCTAGATTCAGCTAAAGGTCCTATTGCACGATATTGTGCCATGTAAAGTAACGTTTTAAGACCCAGAAGGGTGCCAAGGAAGACAGCGAATATGCCATAAATTGACAAATAGGCAAAAGGTTGCACGTATCCTTCTACAGAATAAACGTAAAAGGATGGCGAACTCAGCTTAACTGGAGCTATACTGGAAACGTTCTCTCTGACTCCATTCACGTAAAGAACTGGATGTGGCAAGCCGTGGGAAAGAACCGACCAGTATCTATATTGCCAGTCCGAAGGAGGAACTGCACAGTCTCCGTATCCATAGTTCACGTCCTTGTATTGATGTGAAATTATGGAAACGTAAGAGAAAAGGATTCCTGAAAAGAGAAGAGCCAAGCTAATGGCCGATAAAAGGTAAGGCTTCATATGTTTGTTGAAAGGTACACCGTGTAGAGTATAAACTTTTTCTACATTTTAGTTAGAAAAGCTACCTTATAAGGTAGAGTCAAAATGGATAAGCAACAGATAAGGGAAAAGATATGGAAAACTTTAGAAGATAATAACGTAGCGTCTTTTCCACGTCCTGTTTTCGGAAGAATTCCCAACTTCAAGGGTTCTTCTATAGCTGGAGAAAGACTATCTAGGCTGGATTTGTTCAAGAAGGCAAGGCTAGTAAAAGTAAATCCTGATTCCCCACAAACTAAGGTAAGGGAATTGGTGCTCTCTCAAGGAAAGAGATTGCTAGTACCAACTCCTAGACTAAATGGCGAGTTCTTTCTCCTCGACGGGAAGGAGGTAGATCCACGAAAGGCGTCATCAATAAAGGGAATTACATCTTTAGGGGAGAGAGTTCCCATAGAAAGCATAGATAAGGTTGACTTAGTCGTGGTAGGTTCAGTTGCAGTTACGATTAAGGGAGATAGAGTTGGAAAAGGTGAAGGTTATAGCGAACTTGAGTATGCTATAATGAGAGAGCTTGGAAAGGTAGATGAAAGAACTCCGATAGTTACCACTGTTCATGAAATGCAAATAGTTGACAGCATCCCCCGAGAACCATTTGACCTCTCCTTGGATTGGGTGATTACTCAAGAAAGGGTTATTAAGATAGATCCAGAAGGTAGAAAGCCATCAGGCTTGATCCTCAATTTACTCCCTAGAGAAAAAGTTGAGAAAACCCCTTTCCTTAAGGAATATTTAAAGCGTTACCATCCTAACTACTTCTATGGCAAGTTTTCAAGTTGAGGAAGAACTTAAGTGCGATAAAGATTCGGTAGTGAAGAAATTAAAGGACATTCAGGCAATGCCACAATACTGGAAGGGAACTAGAGAGATTAACGTATTATCAGATGATGGAAAGATAGCTGAAGCGAAAATCAGGTTCGCATTTCCGGCTTCAGGAAAAGTTAGAATAACTAGGTTAGAGAACGGAATAAGAATTGATTATCTGGAAGGACCCTTTAAGGGATATCAGGAAACCGTAGTTAAAGATGGGAAGATCGTTTCGAAATGGGATGTTAAGTTCAATTGGATGTTTAGAGCAATGGAGAAGAGGAATATAGAACACTTTAAGGAAGGCACAAAACACGCCTTACTTAGACTTCAAGGAATCTAAGTTGAACCTTAACTTAGCTCACTATATTTCTTGAAAAGATTTAGACAATAATAAATGGAAGATGATATTCTAGTTCCTACTTTGTTTCAGAAAACGAGAATTAAAAAACGTTAGCTACGCATTCGTCTTAGTATGTATATTAATATTTATATTAACTTGTTATGTCAAATTCCATTTCCCACTCTTTCCCCTTTATTTTCTTCCTTCTTGAGTTTCCTCTCGTCCACCTTTCTTTCATATTCCATGATAATCCTATAGGAAAGGGAATTCAAATCTCCATTTTCTCTCACGAAGGGGATTACCATATCCTCTTCATGAATATAAAACACGTACTCTAAATCATATCCCTTCAAGTTTCTAACTACGTATTCCAGATTCTTTTCATCGTCATAGGAATTGAATTTAGACAAAAGGCTGTCTAATGCTGGAATCAAAGACTTCATAACTTTGTAACAGCTTTCCACCTCTTCACCGTTGAGTACGTCCTTACCGTTCACTGTAACGCATGACTTATCTTTATAAGCTATTCTCCTCCCTCCTTCATGAATCTCTATTGAAATCCTGTTTCCCTCACAGTCTAAATATTCCTTGAAGAATATCCTTCCAGAGGGATCTAAGCCAGTGATGAGAATTTTCAAGTTATCACCTCATTAAGAGGAAGACGTGATATCTTATGCAGTCCATTAGACGATCATGATAATCTCCCCTTTTCATTGCGATGTAGTCAAGGACTCTATCGTCGTTCAGGAGCGTTTGAGCGTACTCCTTAGTAAAATCGCTCTTTTCAACTAAAGGAGATATATCAATTGTTATGGTGTTTATCTTCCTTCCTTTCACTAGCTCATCCAAGTACGGATTAGTATCCCTAATTAACTTAGAAATTATTTTCTCAACGTCTTCCCTGTTCATGCCTAGTTCTTTAGCTATCGCCTTCACGGGTCTGTTCTTGCATCTCCTTATTGAGACCTCCTTAACCTTATCCATGATATAAATAACGTGAAATGAGAACTTAAACCTTAACAAATTCTCGAAAAAATGAAAAAAGATGGATTAAACACGTTAAGACTCTGAAACCCTTTCAGTATCTGTCTCCCTCCACGGTTCAGGCTTCTTGGTGAAATTGGCCTCACTCTTCATTCCCGCTAACCTCTTAGCTACTTCCTCAGCATACTTGAAGTCGTAAAGTCTGTTGAACATTATCCTTTGTGCAGCAGGGCTTCCTGCTCCGTGGACTGACTCAATCATGAATGCCACTCCAAGGCTTGTGTTTTCCAGCAGTCTCGTCATCCTTAGTCTATCTTCAGCTGAATAGTCCATCATTCCTTGCATATACTTCTCTATGTAACCCCTCAGCTTGGGATTCTTCAAGTCCCATTCGCTTGGTGCTGTACCCAGCATTCCTCCTGCAATGTCAGTGGTTATCTTGGTTATCTCGGACGGGAACCTCGTAACGAGGTGTTTTGTCACGTTTGCGTGCATTGGGTTAACCCACCATGCATCGCCTACCTTGACTGCGTTAAGGCTGGCTGCGATTCCTGCTGCATACATTGTCTCAGTTAGGAAGACGGCTTCAGTTAATTTATCTTGGATATGAGATGCCTTTTCTACACCGTTCTGCTTAGCGAGGTTGGATGCTGAGCCTATTATAACGTCAGCTAAGCCAGCCTTACATCCACCGTAACCTTGTCTATGATAAGCCGAGAATATTTCTACTAGAACTCCGCTGAACTCCCAGTCACCTAACATGAAAACTCTTTCCATGGGAACGAATACATTATCGAATATGACTAAACCTTCGTGGTTATAGAAGTAAGGCAAGCCGTCTATGTCTCCTTCCTCAAAACGTCTTGCGTCGTTTAATTGCCTTCCCACAACTATCTTGACACCCTCTGTATCTAGTGGGACTGAAAACGCTACTGCATAGTCTTTGTCTTCTTTGGTCATCGCTCTTGTGGGAAGAACTATTATTTCCTCACTTGCAGCCACGCCGGTTATGTTAGCTTTAGCTCCAGAAACGTAAATTCCGTCCTTAGTTACCTCGTTAACCTTCACGTAAACATCTGGGTGAGGCTGTTCGTGGGGTTTAAGGGTTCTGATTCCCTTTGCATCGGTCATAGCTCCAGCCAGAGCTATGTCCTCCTTCTGAACATGCTTCAAGTACTCCACAAACCTTTGATAATAGTCCTTCCTACCCTTCTCTGCCATTATAGAAGTAGTTATATACAAGGTGTTGAGGGCGTCGAATCCCACGCACCTCTGGAAACAAGCTCCTACCTTATGACTTATTTTCCTAAGTAACTTTACCTTTGCAGCTAAATCCTCCGGTGATCTGTGTATATGTGTAAACCTGTTTACCTCCTCGTTTATGAAGGGGCTCCAGGCTCTTCCAAGATCCTTAGAGTCTTCCTCCCATGCCGCATCATATGTTGCCTTAAATGCCATTACAGATGGCTTCAAAAATGGATTCCTTGTTACGTCATCTACCTCCTTTCCCATTACAAATATTTCAGCCTTACTTCGATGCGAAATTGACTCTAAATATTGCTCTCCTGTTCTTAGAACCATACCGAGTATGTCTCTGATTTAAAGTTTTTAAGCTTTAGTATAATTTGACCTATTATTCGAAATAATTTTCGCCAGAAAGCTTACGAAAGCGATCTAAATGAACTAATGGAAGAATTTATACATTCCTAAATCTTCCTTCCCTTACCATGTAAATTTAGAAAAAGTGAACGCAGTAGATGTGACGCATTTTTAACGGTTAGTGCATAATTTGTATTATGAACATATCAGTAAACACACAAACACCACCAGTAAGGTTCACATTGACGTATAAGGATCTAATTGAAAAATATGGATATTTAGAATCCCCAGTGGATCTCTCCTTCTTAAGCCAGGAGGACTACCACGTGTCAGTAGGAGGAGTGTCTAAGATGATGATGAATTTACTTGAAAGAGGTAACTTCGGCAAGAAAAGATGGATCTCCCTTGGGCCTGGGTATCCTCCTGAAGTGTTAATGAATGGGATAGAAGTAAGCTTCGTTGATATGGACCCTAAGACTCTTTCCCTTTATACAAATTTTAAGGAAGGAATATACAACGAAAGCCACAACGTTTCAAGGTATACGTTAGACGGAGCTCAGTACATAGCTTACGTTGAGTATAACTGGAACTCAGCCAAGAAACTATTACAATACTACAACGACACTGACGTGTTCTTCATCAACGATTTTCAACAGCTATTAGTAGGAGGAATAATAGGACCGTCGGCTCCAGCAATCCTCTGGTATCATATACCATTCGTCCCAGAGAACATATCTCCAAAGCTGAGAGAATTCCTATTGAGATCCTTTGAAGGTTTCGACACTGTGATCATGAGCACTAAGAGGGACCTTGAGGGTTTAATTAGAAGCGGGGCTAAAGTTAGGGCTAAGCAGATCTATCCTTTCATTGATCCTAACTCATATCTAAGGCCAAGCAGAGAATGTAAAAGTAGGGTCATGGACAAGTTTGGAATTTCTGAGAACGATAAGATTATCCTAGTTGTTGCCAGAATGGACCCAATGAAAAGCCAAGACTTGGCAATACAAGCCATAGCTAAGGTGCCTAATGCAAAGTTGGTATTAGCAGGAAATGGCAGCTTCACAAGCAGGACCTTAGGAAACAACAAGGCTGGAATCTGGGCTAGAAAACTAAAAGGGCTAGCTAAAGACCTTCATGTGGATGATAGAGTAATCTTCACGGGCTACGTAAACGATGATGAGCTTAACGCACTTTATGAAATTGCAGATGTAGTTCTATTACCCTCTAGGCTTGAGGGTTTTGGTCTAGTTGTAATAGAGGGTTGGGTCTTCGAGAAACCAGTAGTCGTAAGTAAAGGTGCAGGTGCTAGTGAGCTTGTAATAGAGGGAGGAAACGGATATACGTTCAATCCAAATAACGTTGACGAGTTGGCAGAGAAAATTAAGGAGGCACTTAAAAATGATAAAATAGGTGTTCTAGGGAAAGAAACGGCTAAAAAGTGTTTCGTCGAGAACGTGATACCAGACGTTAAGTCAGTTTTTCAAGAAGCTTTAGATGAATACAGAAAGGAGATACAATAAATAAAAATATAATAAGAATATATATACGCAATATATGCATATAAAAAGAGATGTATATCTTTTCTTTTTATTTCTATTTAATTAAAATACGTTTTCCTTTAGTCCCCCACTTAGCAGATTTATATATTGAACAAGTGTTAGCGTCGTTTTCTAACATGTTTCGATCAATGTTCCGCTTTTTGGCAAGCATTCCACGAGATGATACCTTGTCTAAGAATGATTTAAAAACCCAAGAAAAATCCGAATACCTAGATGTCGGAGAAAGATATTACAGGGAAAAGAAAGAAATACTATGCATTCATAGCTAATGGCTTTACCACAGCCCTTGAAAGCGAGGGAAATATCGTTTGGTTTCCCACTCCTAGAATTGACTCGCCATCAATTTTCTCTCACATAATAGACGACGAAAAGGGAGGATATTTCTCCATAAAGCCCAAGGGATCCTACGTTCATGCTCAGAAATACCTAGACAGAAGCCTCATATTAGTTAACGTTTTCTCAACCGATAAAGGGAACATTAAGATCGTTGATTTCTTGCCTCTGTCCCTGACTGGGATTATAAGGATTTTCGAGTCTGACGTTGAATTCGACGTGGAGATAAAGCCTGTATTCAACTATGGTTTAATTAATCCTGGTATTGACGTAGTGGAGAACGGTATAGTTTTCAAGAACCCTCAATCAAATGAAGGAGTAGAACTTCTAGTACAAGGTAATTACGAGATTGAAGATGGATACAAGATACACATAAGACCTGGGAAAGGTTACTTGTACCTTCTCCACTCTAAGGATTTAAGGTATGGTTTGTTCAGCCGTAAGGGGTTTGTGTATTCTCAGCCATATGACGCTCTAAATAAAACCCTGAACTATTGGAGGAGTCAGATCCTAAGAACTAGAAAGGTCAGCTTCTTGGAGGAGCTTTACAATGTTTCCCTTCTCATTATATTGGGATTAACGTACCTACCCTCAGGAGGCCTTGTGGCAGCACCTACAACTTCATTGCCAGAAATAGTAGGTGGAGATAGAAATTGGGATTACAGATACGTTTGGGTGAGGGATGCCTCTTATGGAGCTGAAGCCTTAATCAAAGCTGGGTTGTTTACCAAAGCCAGAGGAGTATTGCGTTTTCTGTCTTCTGTTGTAGATCCCTCATCGAAGAGCTTCGATCATCCATTATATACAGTCGATGGTACGATGCCTCCAGCTGAAGAGGAACTAACATGGCTGAAGGGACATAAACTCTCCAAGCCGGTAAGAATAGGTAACGCAGCATATCTTCAAGTTCAGACAGATGTTGAAGGGGCTTTCATGGACTCCCTTTACCAATACATGAAGGCAACGGGACAAAAGGAATATGTTGAGGACATCTGGTGGATAATTGAATCAATTGCTGAATGGGTAATGAAGAGCTGGGAGACTAAGAGCACCGATATCTGGGAACAAAGAGGAGTTCTTGAACATTTCGTACATAGTAAGGTAATGAACTGGGTGGCGTTAGATAGAGCATCTAAAATGGCTGAAGAATTGGGGCACAACTTCAAGGAATGGAGGGACGAAGCTCAGAAGATAAAGGAAGATGTGATGAATAACGGAGTGACGTCAGGCCACTTCTCTAGGTATTACGGCAGCGAGGATGTAGATGCTGCATTGTTGACGCTTCCAATATATGGCTTCATAGATGCTAAACACAACATTTTCAAGAACACCTTTAAAAAGATACTAGACGATTTAGTGGTGGAGAAGGATCTGCTTCTCAGGTATAGAAGCGACTTCATGGGAGAAGTTGCACATCCGTTCACTTTAACCTCAACTTGGCTTGCCAGAGTTTACATAAGAATGGGAATGATGGAAGACGCTAAGAGAGTTCTGCTTAATCTAGCTTCATGTTCAACCGATCTTTACCTCATCGCAGAACACGTAGATGCATCACTTTGTGACCCACGTGGCAATTATCCACAGCTATTCCCTCATGCTGGAGTAGTTAGCGCCATAACTGAACTTGAAGAGATAAACGGATACTCGAGTTAGCTACGTCTTAACTAAGTAATAAAAAAGTGTTCACACAGATTCAGCTGTGAACAGAGTAAGGCAGTTGACTCGGGAGGCTATCGAAGAAATAGAAAAATACAACTCGTGCCAATCAGCTTATTACATTCTCAAGACGTTGGAGGAGGGTTCAGAGAGCCTTTGTAAAGAAAAGGAGCTGAAATACGATTATACGATAGATAACCTGATTACGGTTTCTCTTTACATCTATGATGAAGTAACTAAAGCTAGACTTTTCGTAACTTCCTTTCTAATATACGACGTCTTAGCCAAGAACTACGTGTTACAAAATCCCCTCTTTTACTTTAGATGGAACAAGAGATACTTCGTGTATAGCCCTAGGATAGATTCGCATCTTTCTTATCTATCTAGAGAGGGATTCGTGAAGGCAAGAAAGAAGTTTTCCCTCACTGAGTATGGGAAAAAGGAAGGTGAATCACTCATATCTACTCTAAACAAAGAAACGCTCAGTAAGATCGAAGAGTACGTATCTACCCTAAAGTCCATGGATACCATGAAGGAAACCAAGATCTTCCTTAAGAAACACTTGATGGGCTATAGAGACAGATAACACACACGTAGAGAGACAAAATAGAAAAGGGAGAAGAAGGAAAGATGAGGGAAAATTGAATCATTGATTCTATGTAAGTCCTCCCTATTCCTCTTTTTTACTCAATATTTAAAACCAGTCTCTACGAGTTAATCTAATGGAAAACTACTTCGATGTAGTATCATACCTAAATGAGGGTAGAATAGAAGAGGCAGGTAAAAAGATCATAGAAATCGCTAAGGACGTTGAGGACGAAGACGTTAGAACCGTGATATCTGAAATAGAGAAAGAGATAATGGATTCTAGGCATAACAGTGATACGTTCATTTCGTATTCTCCTTATACAGATCAAATTACGCAGGCTACGAGAGCCATGCAGAAGTGTAGAGAAGAGAGAATGAAGTACCTAATACTACACGGACTTTACCTCTTAACTAAGGGAAATAGGATCATCCTTGATATGATTAAGTTAACCGCCCAAGTAAAGCCAAGGACGTATTTATAGGAAAAAGGATATTTTCCGATTCTTAGCTATTTCTTTCCTATGGACGACATAGAGATAAGGACACACACTGCTCTTCACGTTGTTAAGGGAGCAGTTAGGAAAGTCTTGGGGGCTAAATGGACAGCCTCAACTTGGGTTTCAAAGGGACATGGAAGGATTACCATTCAGCTCTTCAACAAGCCCGGTGAGAGCGATATGAAGGAAATATTCAGGCTGGCCAATGAAAAAATAGTAGAAGGAGTACCGGTCAAGATGGAAGTATTACCTAGAGAGGAAGCAGAGAAGAAATATGGGGATGAAATTTACGATCTATTCCCTATTCCAGCTGAAGTTAAGGAGTTAAAGATAGTTATAATTGAAGGTTGGAATATTAATGCTTGCAATAAACCACATACTTCTACCACTGCGGAAATTGGGGAAATTGAAATGTGCGACTGGAGGTTCAGGAGAGTTAAAAACCTACTTGAAGTTTCGTTTAACCTAAAGAAAATTTGATCAGCCCTTGTAAGCTAAATCACCGCTCTTCGACGGCTCCGTCATCACTATTAGCCATATAAATGACTGACGTGTTATGCCTTCTTTCCGTTATTATTAATTGCTATTTATTTTTATTGTGCGTAATATCGATCTTCATTATAGTATAATCAAGGTAATGAGCAAGTTTAGTTAACGTTTACCTTTAGAGGTTAGCGTTAAGGTGAGAGCTGAATCTTTCTATATTTAAAGAAGTTTTGACTAGAAGAGTTTTATGGCTAGAAAACAAGAAGAGTTTATAAAACATTTAGATTAAAAAGAAGATGGAATAGACAAAACATTCCTAGCTGTGAAGAAAAAATATGATCCATTACCTTTAATGATAATTGTGAAAAAGAAATCAAATAAAAAAGGGTTTACGTCAGCTTTAAAAATACATAATGGTATTTCGAGCTCCTCCCTGCTGTATCCCCCATGGTTTCCTTTATATTCCAGTGATTCGTCCACCCAATAGTTTAACGTAATTCTTCCTCGGGGAACCACTGCGTAATCTGGAACTTGTCCTCCTCCAGCATAAATCGACAATAAATCTCTCGTCAAAACTGTTGCGTTGTATTTCCTAAAGACCTCGCTTACATCGTATCTGGATACTATCATTAAGTTTCTGTTATCACCAAAGGGAGGGACCTCAACTTTCTCCAGCAGCTCAAGGTCTTTAGAAATGTCTAAGTTCTTTTCCACGTCTATTTGTCCGTGGTCCTAGGTTATCACCACCGTGAATCCTTGGGACTTACCTATATCTACTGCTTTCTTGACTATTTTCGATACTTCCCTTACAGCTTCGGCGGTCTCGAGGGAACTAGGACCGTAATGATGGGATACCGTATCTACGTATGGGATGTAAAAAAGGGAAAACCTCTTTCCTTTCAGCGATGACATCAATGTGGACAAGGAATCGTATGGAGTGTAGTAATTTCTGACCTCAGCCCCTGTGAGCTTGGAGAGTAGGAGCTTGGAAGATCCTGCAAATGGAGTTACGAATATGCTTTCATTCCTCCTCAAGAAAGAGGAAGGCATGTCGAAGTCAATGTTTTCATCCCTTCTAAGAGACGATAGAAGATCAACTATCCTTCCTTTCCTTTTATCATAGATCTTCCATCCTAATATTCCGTGCTCTCCAGGGGATTCGGCTGTAATTAGGGTTGTTATAGCCGTGATTGTTATGGTGGGGAAAACGCTCCTTATCTTCTGACAGCCTTCTATTCCGGTCTCCTTGAAAAGGTTCCATCCCAAGCCATCGGTTAGAATGAGTAGGACCTTGTCCCCATTTACTAGTTTTCCTTCAGCTCCGTACAGAGAATTCCTCACGTCCTTAGCTACATCAGTGAGGGAAGTTAGCCTTAGCAAATCCTCTGGGAAAAAATCCTCCTGTTTTTCTTCATCTAAATTTTCTTTGCCATCATATTTTTTAACTTGAGACTCCATTTTTCTCTTCACCTCTGCTTTCCTCAGAGATCACCTCCAAACTCCTCTTGGCCGGCTCCCTAAGATTTAGAGTAATCAATGCAGCTATGAAACTCAGAATTGCAGTGAAAATCATAGTTACGGATAAGCCTACCGAGAATAGGTAAGCATAAAGGAAAGCTGAAAGTATGGCACCTGACCTTCCTGCAATTACAGTGATCATTTGTGTTAATCCCCTAATCTTGGTTGGAAAAAGCTCGACACCCCAGAATCCTACAGCCGTTCCAGGACCAATCTGGCTGAAGAAGTTCTCCATCCCAAGTAGTGATAAGGCTATGATAACCATTGTGAGGTCCAATGACTTGAAGCCTTCGTTAAACAAGGTGCCTAGGACTAGAGCCGAAGCTCCCATGATAGCGAAACCTAAGGTTTGATTAATCCTTCTACCAGTCCTATCAACCAGATACATCGCTACTAAGGCTCCGGGTATGGTGAAAGATGCATACATGATAGCTGAGAATTCTGGAGGTGTAAAGCCTAAGGTCTCACCTATTTCCGTAGGAGAGAAAAAGCCTAATCCGTAAGCTATTACATCGAAGAGGAACCATGTCAAAGAAGTTAAAACTAACATCTTCATCATTCTTTTCATATAAGTCGAGATGGGAGTGCCGTCAGCAATTGAGACCTCTAAACCATAATCCCTCTTCATGGCTTCCTTATCTCCCTTCAGAAGAGCCAGGAACCTTGGCGTCTCGGGTAACCTTCTTCTAGCTAACAACACCGAAAGGGCTGGAATTGCACCCATCCCCATTGCTACCCTCCATAAAAGTTGAGGAGGAAGAAAGATGGAGAGCGTTATTGAAACTATGGCTAACGATAGTGCTCCAAGGTCCCAACTCAGACCTCCACTGAATGTTAAAAGTTTCCCCCGGTCGTTCCTGTTCGAATACTCTGCAACAATGAGGGGAGATATTACGTAGTCTGCACCTACTCCAATGCCCAGAATAAACCTTGATAAAATCAAGAAGTAAATGCTAGGAGATAGTGCCTCCATTATGGCACCGATAGCCATCAGCCCGACGTCTATCCCGTAGAATCTTTTCCTCCCTCTGTTTACCAAGGGACCGAAAATTAAGGCACCTACAAAGTTACCTATGATCACACTAGAGAGGATTAATGACGACGCCGAAGATAACACTGCTATATGAAACGTCTCCGCTATGGCGAAGAGAAGTATAGACGCACTTGACAGATCCCATCCATCCGTGAATTGTCCCATCCCGCCCACAACAGCGGTTCTCCAATGGAATGAATTAAGCTTCTTTGAATCAAGAGGATCTAAAGGTGATCTCATCTCAGAATTAGTACTTATTATAATATTATAAAAATTTAATATAGAAAATATATATTCAAAAAGATGCTAGATAAATATATAGAGGGTAAATAGAGAAGAGGGCTCATTTTTATTTTCTGAATAGTCGAAAGTAAACCATGAAAGAGCTATCACTAGAGGAATATAGGGCTCTGTGGAAGAAAAGCATAGACGACCCTGAAGGGTTCTGGTTGCCAATTTCAAGGGAGCTGAAATGGATAAGGGGGCCCTCAAGGGCTTTATCATACATTTCCCCTTCTTCTTACACTTGGTTTCCTGGAGGAAGAATAAACATAGCAGAGAATTCTCTAAGATGTGGAGATAAAATAGCAATAACATGGTACGGTGAAGAGGAAGGACCTAGAAAGATCTCTTACAACCAGTTGAGGGATATGACCTTAAGGATAGCAAATGGATTAAGAGATTTAAAGTCTGGGGATAGGGTCATGATCTACATGCCTATGATACCAGAGGCAGGTGCAGCTATGTTAGCATCGTCTTGGCTAGGACTTATTCACTCCGTTGTATTTTCAGGCTTTGGCGTAGGCGCTTTGAGAACTAGAATAGAGGATGCTAAACCGTCTGTTATCATTACCTCTGAATATACAGTTAGGAGGGGTAAAAGGATTCCTCTGAAAGAGATTGCAGAGGAAGCAGTAAAGGGAACAAACGTTAAGTTGATAACGCTAGGTAGAGGGAGCATTCCCTTCGAGAGGGAAAACTTAGATCCGTATCCTTCTCGCTCCGAGGATCCCCTCTTCATCCTCTACACGTCTGGAACTACCGGCAAACCTAAGGGCGTCGTTCATAACGTCGGGTCTTACTCGGTCTGGGCGTACGCTCACGTTAGATGGCTATTCAACTTACAGGAAGGAGCATTCTTATCCACTTCAGATATAGGCTGGATAAATGGACATTCTTACAGCCTTTACGGGTCTCTCCTTAATGGTGGAAACGTAGTATGGTACGAGGGTGCCCCTGATTTCCCAAGCTATGAAAGACTCTGGGAAATCATGGAAAAAGAGAGGGTTAAGTTCCTATGGACTGCACCGACTCTCGTTAGACTTCTAATGAAGAACGGCGAAATTAAGGGAAGCTATGACTTGAAATTAAAGATAGTAGTGACTGCAGGCGAGCTCTTAGGTAGCGACGCTTATGATTGGTTAGTGAGAAACACAAACGCTGAGAAAGTCTTTGAAGTTTGGGGACAAACTGAAAACAGCGGCTACATTGCCTCCTCTGGAGGAGAAATCCTTGGATTACTTCCCATAAAGAAGGGATCAGTAGGTCTCCCTCTACCTTCTATAGATGTCTCAGTTGTGGACGAAGAAGGAAATCCTCTGCCCCCAGGAAAGCCAGGTTACGTCATAGTTAAGAGTCCTTCTCCTGCATTTATGACCACCTTGTGGAATGATAGGGAGAGGTATTTAGCTTACTATAAGAAGTTCGGTTACTATAACACGGGAGATTTCGGTTACATAGACGAGGATGGTTACCTTTACATTTTAGGTAGATCTGATGACGTAATAAAGGTTGCAGGTCACAGAATAGGCGTGGCAGAGGTAGAGGAAAGTTGTCACATTCCGGAAGTAGCGGAGGTTGCTGCTGTTGATGTTCCAGATCAATTGAAAGGAAGCAGAATCATAATCTACGTAGTCCCTAAGGAAGGAGTAAAGGATGTGACCCTTTTGAGAGAAAAAGTAAAGGAAAACCTGAGGCAGAGAATGGGTCCAATCGCTGATGTAAAAGACGTTATGGTGGTAAGCAAATTACCTCATACTAGAACAGGGAAAGTATTGAGGAGGTTACTCAGGGAAGCTTACATGGGAAATATTTCAGGTGACGTGAGCACGATTGAGGATGAATCTGCTTTAGAGGAAATTAAGAAGGCTATAAAGGGTGATTATTCATGATAGTGTCTCTTGAAGAAGCAGTTTCGACAATAAGAGACGGTGACCTAATCACAATAAGCGGCATATCATTCCACAGAAATCCCATGGCTTTTATCTATAGTTTAATTAAAAGGAGCGACATTAGGTTGTCCTTCGTAGATAGGGAACCCGGCTTCGGTCTCGAAATCTTGCTTAAGCATCATATGTTGAGGCAAGTGAGGGCTCCAATGGTTACGCTTGAATGGTTAGGAATTCCACCATACTTTAGAAAGGCAGTAGAAAACGGAGAAATAGACTACCTTGAGGACACTTGTGGGGCTTTCATAGCAGGAATAAGGGCTGGGTCCCACGGGATACCTTTCATGCCAGTTAAGGGAGTTCTCGGCTCGGATCTAGTTAAGCTTCACGAGGAAAGAGGGTCATGGAGGAGAGTAAACGATCCTTTCACCAACAAGGAAATATTGTTAGTTAGAGCTATAGAGCCTGACGTTGCAATTATACATGTTCATAAGGCTGATGAAGAAGGAAATTCAGAGATACTTGGACCTCTTTACGAGGACATATACAAGGCAAAAGCTGCTAAGAAGGTAATAATAACTGCAGAGGAGATAGTACCTAGATCGTATTTCCGTGGAAAGAGACCTTCAATAAACGGAGAGTTCGTGACCTACGTGGTTCACACTCCTAGAGGTGCTGAACCAACTAGTATGTTCGGAATTTACGACGTAGACTGGGAAAGAGTGTTGGATGAAATAGATCTTCCTTGAGAAGACTCCCTCATCTCTTAAGGAATTTCATTGAATCCTAAGCGAATATGGATCTAACTTATTTATGAAGTTCTCTTCATCTTCGTTCAGACTTATCACTTCAGGTGATCCATTTTTTACTTCGAACGAGGTATTATCTGCAATTTCCAGAGGAGAGGAGTAATCATAATGAGCTAGCACTTCCCAAGATTTCTTGGCTCTGCAGAAATGAAGAATTCCAAGATCAGTAACAACATACACCTCGTTATCTGAGTTCCACGCGGTTCCTGTTACGAAGTCCACCTTTTCCACTAAGGATTTCTTGCTGTGTTTTAAATTCCACAGAATTACCTTTTTCACGAGCGGCATTACATATGCCGTCGCTGCCCCTCCAGTCAGCCTAACCTTAGGTTTCTCATAGTTACCTATCACGGACAAGTTCACGTTTGTGTATTTGTCTATTTGAACTGGACCAAGAAATATTACGTCAATTAATCCCTTCTGTATTAAGTCAAAAGAATCTGGGGTTATCATGACCGGAGAAGCAAGCGACATAAAGGGATCTCCTGTAGATGGAGTAACATAGTCTATGGATGGATTATCTGCCTCAGCTACGCCTAACAACCTTATTCCTTTCTTGTAATAATCCCTTGCCATCAGGCTACCTAAAAGTCCTGGTATAGAATTCAGACCTACGTAAACTCTGTCTCCTATTTGGAGAAGGGAAGAGATTCCTTTTATAACATAATCAATTCTAGGTTTATTTTCCATCAAAGTACTCTTACCAGATCACTATTTTATTTTTCTTTAGTCTCGAGAAGTCTTAAGGATAAGGAAAGACAAGGAGTTATTTTTAAACAACTGTCTAGAAAACGAGGGCGACGTATATTAACTCTTTATATAAATAGAAGTTTTCATAATATAAAAATAAATTCACGCTATATTACATACAATCAATACATCTGACTTCCTCCCCGCCAGCGAGGGTTCCCCTCATCGATTCGGGACTACATCTCTCATTTGAGGGACAGTCGAGAGGCTCAGAGAACCCCTCCCATTTAAATTCATGATTGCAATTACATCACGGTCGTTCTCATAACCACATGAGCACTTAAACCAACGATATTCTTTCTCCTCCATCCTTCTACCACACTTAGGGCATGAGACTGATGAATAACTGGGATTAACAAACTCAACAATCATTCCGTGTTTCTTAGCCTGCCAAGAAATCCAATACTGTAAACGGCGATACTGCATCAGATACAGTTTATCACGAAACTCCTTAGGTAGTTTGTTAACATTCTTGAGGAGGTTCTTGAGGTTCTCCAACTTAATGACGTTGGAACCCATCATTCTTGTTGCTTCAACAACCCACTTCCCAACTTTTCTAGCGAAATCCTCCATAATACGCTTAGCCTTTAGGTGGAAGGAATGAATCCTGTTTAGGATCCTCTTATTTTCCCTCCACCTCCTTGGATACTTCTTTTGTAGTCTTTCAGCTAATGACTTCCAGTGATGAACCTCTTCGAGACGAGTTGGAATCCTAACGTAGTTTCTGTCGTCCTTCCCTACGACTACTTCAGCCATGTTAATGTCTACGGCAACACTTTCCTTTGGCTCAACCTTCTCAAACGGTTTCTCAAAAACGACCTTGAGGAAAGCCTTCCCATCCTTAACCACTAACCTAGCCTCCTTCATCCTCCAGTTAGTATACTCCTTCAAGTTTCTAGGGTAACCCAAGATTGGTAGTTCACCTACACCAGCAATCCTAACAGTCGTCCTCTCGAAGTTCACGCTATAACTCGCTTTAGGAGTTAGCCAAACAGTTGGCTTATACACTCTTGGAAAACGCCCCCTCCTCGGATTATTATACCAACCCTTGTATATCGAGAGTGAATCCCTATAACAGTCCTCAGCAACCTTTGACGGTAGATTATACTCCTCCCTTAACTTCTCATACAACTCCTCGTGGACTTTCCCTAACACTCCCTTCTCTTCCGGGTTTTTCACATTTTCCTTTAACCAAAACAACGAAAAACGGAGTGCTTTAACGTAGTTATTCACAAGGGCTAGGAGGGAGTCTGAGACTGCGATCTTCATCGAAACAGTTGCTCTGATCGCTTTACTACCCCTCCTAGCCATTAATGGAATTTAAGAAGAAGAATTATTTAAACACGGGGCTATCCATCCCCGCCTGCGAGGCTTTCCGCCCCCTTAACCCCCTTCTCTGTAACTTATGGTATTGCTATTTGCGTAATAGAAAAATATAGAAACGAGAAAAAAAGAAGGGTAACATCGGTAATCGGTAAAATAAATTACTCGAAGAGTTCTACCTTAATCTAGGGCATTTAGACAGCCTATTATGGACCGGCCGGGATTTGAACCCGGGACCTCTCGGGTGCGAACCGAGCACTCTTCCAGACTGAGCTACCGGCCCTCACTTATCAATTTGATGGGGAAGTTTAAAAGTTCTCAGTGTGACTTTAGCCACTCCGCTTTCCTGGAAAGCCTATCTATCATGTTTAATGGCTTTCCTCTTCTGGCGTGTTCATGGCTATCTCCAGGATATCTTATTAACTTGACTTCGATCCCCTTGCTCTTGAGAGCTATGAAATACTGTTCAGCTTGCTCTATGGGACATCTAAAATCCTCCTCTCCGTGAATTAACATAAGTGGTGTTTTCACCTTTTCTACGTGATATATGGGGGACATTTCCAGAAGTTTCTCAATTGATTCCTTATTCCATGGATCCGAGATTCCTGCCTCTACTGCGTTGAACCAGAAGCCAATGTCACTAGTTCCACACATACTAACCAAGTTTGAAATGCTCCTCTCTGCTATTCCACTGGCAAAGAAGTCCGTCTTCGTTATCGCCATGTTTGTGAAATATCCACCGTACGAACCCCCAGTTAAGTGAAACTTACCCTTAAGTTTCAGACTCTTCAAGAAATTCGTTATTTCCTTGAAATCTATATCACACCAACTACCTACTATTGCCTTGGCGAATTCCTCTCCGTAGCCTTGACTTCCAGAGGGATTGGTATATATTACATTAAATCCCTCCGAATAGAGGAAATTGAACTCTATGTAGTACATATAACCATAAGCTGTATGAGGTCCGCCATGGACAAAAACCACGTTAGGAGAGGAGAGATCTCTTTCTATTACCCAACCTTCTATTCCGTTAACCTCGTATCTTGGCACAACGCCGTGAACGTTTTCGTTGGGATCATAATTACCCATGAGGGACGGCTTTTCGGGATTTGAGAACACATACTCTAGCTTGTTATCCTTAAAGTCGAAGTCTAGCACGACCCCCTCAACTTCAGTTATTTTCTCGGCTTTCGAATCTCCTATTGAATAAACATTCACGAACCCACCCTCATGACCTAGAGATATTACCTTGTCTCCGTCAGCTTCAATTTTCTCACCGTACTTTACGAATAGATCATTAACCACGGAATTTCCACATGTCTTACCGCAGGTTACTGATCTACCATCCTCAAAGATTATGTCTTTTCTAGCCCACGGTGATAATCCCTTCCTGTGACCAAGATAAGCGAAGCCTTCCTTGGTGAGGGCTAAAGAATATACTGCTCCTTCACCCTTGGTCAGCCTTTGGAATGACGACGAATTTATATCTACCTCAAATACGTCTTGGAGACTAACGTCGTCTCCAGTGAGCGTTGCAGAAGCAACTACTCTTTTCCCGTCAGTGTCAAAATCGGTAACGTCAAAGTTACCACCCATTACTCTTCTGATTTCCTGTCCGTTAAAATAATATAGCGAAGTCCTGCTCCTCAACAAGCCTCTACTGTCAAATCTATATTTCCTTGACGTGGCCTCGAAAGGTTTATCCTTATCTTGGTTTTCCTCGCCTAGGAAGATAAAGCCATCATGATAGGGAAGAAACTTCTTTATCTTGTGAAATGAGAAGATCTTCTCAGGTTCTCCTAAAGATGACCTCATTAGAGAATCTTCCTGCCCTCCCTTTACGTAAAGAAGGCGATTATCGTAAAAATATGGTTGTGACTCCTTGCCTTCCCACGTGAGTCTGATGACTTCCTTCTCGGTCTTAAGGTAAATGGATGATCTATAATCGTTAGAGGAAAAATCTATCCAATTTAAAACAAAGAAAGTACCTTTAGGAGAGATTACAGGATTAGAAATCAGCTTCAGAGAGTAACTTTCCTTGGGATCCATATCTATATAGACATGCTTAACATGATTATTAAATTAGCAATGATGACCGATGGGCGAATGGATCTGTGATATAAACCACTGCAGCCCTGAGCTTTACAATCCTATGTTATTCCTTATTTATAACTAAGAAAATAGATACCAGAGTTAAAATGAAGAAGGAAGCATTGGATTCTAAAATAAAAATATAAAACGTCTATAATAATATAAGGCTATTTCAGATATAGTTTTTAATTCTGTATTTTAGTCGGATTCCTTTTTGTCACGGGGCTCTTGGACATCATTGGTTTCACTAACTTGGGATTTTTCCTTCTTGGAGGATGGTATAGTGGCTAGTAACTCAGAGTATGCTACTTCTCCATGAATCTCATAGTCTCCCACAGCCATGGTATCCGTGCTGACTCTCAGAGGTACGAATAACCCTATCAGCTTTAGTAGACCATAAGTTATTGCAAAGTCATATACGAATACTACACCTGCAGCGAATGCTTGAATTCCCAACTGGTAGAAGTCACCATATAGTGCACCTTTTAGTCCAGGCGCAATGTACTTGGTTACGTTAGGATCAGCAAATATACCTGTCAACAGACCTCCTAATATTCCTGCTATACCGTGAGTAGAGAATACGCCTAATGTATCGTCAGCCTTCAGTTTAGGTTCAAGTTTATATAACGATATCCATGGTACAGTTCCAGAGGCGATACCTATCAATATGGCTTCCCATCCGTTTATGTAACCTGCGGCTGGAGTTATAGCTACTAAACCAGTTACTGCACCACTAACTGCGCCTACTAACGTAGGTTTCTTGAAGAAAGCCATATCCATTCCTATCCAAGCGATCGCACTAGCAGCGGTGGCTATGTTAGTGTTTAACACAGCTATTGCAGCGTCTATAGTAGCACCACCAGGGTCACCTCCGTTGAAACCGTCCCAGCCTAACCAGACTAGTCCAGCTCCAGCTAAAACCAGAGGTAAGCTGTGAGCCTCAAGCTTCCTTTCAGATGCTAGTCTAGGTCCTACGGCGAATGCTGCAGCTAGAGCTCCAACTCCAGCATCTACGTGTATGACGTAACCTCCACTGAAATCTACTGCACCTAAAGCGTTAAGCCATCCGCCTGCGAACAACCAATAAGCTACTGGACTGTATACTAATAAGGACCATATAGGTACGAATATCATCCATGCTTTGAAGTTCATCCTTTCCAATACTCCTCCTGCCAAAAGAACAGGGGTTATTGCGGCGAATACAAATTGGAAGAATATGTAAGTCGCGGTTGGTATATCTAAAGGTGTTCCAGATGGACCATAAATAGTTTGGGATGCCTCATATAAACCGGCTGTAGCTGGAGTTGGCGTACCAAATATTCCATAGGAACCTATCTTAACTGCCGCTGGTCCGAAACCGAAGTTGTATCCAGCAATCATCCATATTATAAGAACCGCAGCGAAAGCGTAGAAAACCATCATAGCAGAGTTTACTGCATATTTCTTCTTGGACAACCCTGCATAAAGCAATGCTACACCAGGTACGCTTTGAAGACCTACTAACGTAGCTGCTGTGAGCATCCAAGAGTTAGAGCCTACGCTAAGCCAAGATGGCACTGCAGCGGATGGATAGTCTGCTGTAGAGTTCTTTATTGCGGCTATGCTAGCGTTAAGAGATTGTAATTCTGCTGTAACATTTGAAGTGGATGCATGAGGAACTACCGTAAGTCCTACGAATATAAAGACTGCCAAAGAGAATACAAATGCTCTAATTAATGGCGCCCGTAAGACGCCTCCTTCTACACTTGCTTTCCTGACCATCTTTTTCCTCAAAGGAGAAGAATGACAAATACTTCTTAAGCATTACTACGAATTTTCACTAATTGTTTTTAATTATTAAGCTATCTTTTAGAACAGTTTTCACTTATCCAACGAAAATTTGACGGAGAAACTTTAAAATTTTTTAACTTACATGCATAGAAACATAACGATTATTTAAACTTTTCATTTTATGTATATAATCTAATTACTTTCTTAAAAAATAGTTAGAAATAAGGAAACACCAAGAAAATCTTAAAAACAAGATCATCAAAAGAAGTTGTGGGCCCGTAGCTTAGCATGGTGGAGCGCCCGGCTGATATCCCTGGTCAGTAACCGGGAGGTCGGGGGTCCAAATCCCCCCGGGCCCATTTTTGGATTAAGCTTATTAAAAACGTGAAGTTATTGAGGTTGTATGCAGTCGACTAAGAGAGTAACTAGGTTCGAGTGGATCACGAGGCTCATCGACGTACCAGTAATTTTGGGAATTACGTTAGTTTCCATACTTATAAGGGCTATAAGCGCAAATTGGCCTTTGGCAATTAACGGATTCGACTCATGGTATCTATTTTATAATGCAAATCTCATTGCCCATGCTGGGGGAAACTGGTACGCGGTACCACCAGACGTTCATGCTTGGTTCCCTTGGGGATACTTCATTGAGCTAGGGGATACAATTGGATTGCCTTTCTTTGTTGCTCTCATATCTCTTCCATTTATAGGTACTTTTGGAGCTAACGCAGTATATACTGTAACTATATTTAGCGATATCGCACTTGCTGGTTTCGGTGTTATTGCTGCATTCCTGGCTGTAGAGTCGATAACTGAGAACAGAATCGCAGGTTATGCTGCAGCAATAGTAGTTGCAGTATCTCCTGCATTGACATATAAGAACGTTCTCGGCGGATTGCCCAAAGACTCTTGGGGAGCCGTACTGATACTTTTCACAATATATCTCTTCAACGAAGCATTAAAGAAGGAAAAGCCATTATTTTATGGTATTCCAGCAGGCGTATTATTGTTCCTTGCAGAGATTATTTGGGGAGGAAACACATACATTGACCTTAGCCTTATAATAGCTGCGTTTCTAATTATATTGTTAAACAGGAATAACGAGATAGTATCTAAGACCTATGCTGTAATGGCTATAACTACAGGATTCTTAACGTCTTTTGCACCCAACGAAATAGGCTTCCTCTCAGGTTTCGCTCACGGTTTATCAATGATATTCGTAGGAATTCTGCTTTATGCTGACCTTTACCTTAAGAATAATCTACCAAAGGAATTTGTAGATTCAAAGAACATACTTGTTTCAGCTACTATTGTGCTAATTTTCGTACTAGGCATCGCTGGAGCAGTTTTAGCCAAACCGTCACTAGCTACATCAATAATTCCCTCTAGGTACTATGCTATCATAAATCCATTCTTCCAGATAACTGTGCCAATAGACAAAACTGTAGCAGAATATATACCTCAATCAATAACTAGTATGATAGAGGACTTCGGAATATCTCTTTTCCTGGCTATAGGTGGAATATATTATTCGTTAAAGAAAAGTAGTCTTGGAGGTATATGGCTTCTGGTTCTAGGAGTTGCAGCAATATTTGGAACCTCTGAACAGCCTTACCTCTTCAATTACACAGCTTACTTGGTAGCCGCACTTGCAGGAATAGGAATTTATTATATAGTTTCATCTCTACGCCAATCAAATAGATTAGCTCCAATTTTGGTTCTGTCTCTCTTCGCAATATCCCTTGTGGCTGATGCAGGACTTGCAGCGACGGGTAGTGATGCACCGCAAGCAATTGACAACTCAGCTACTGGATTCCTTACTACTAACTACGCTTGGATAAATGCAATAGACTGGCTCAATAAGTGTACTCCTGCACATTCGTTCATACTGAGCTGGTGGGATTACGGCTACTGGCTTGAAACGCTTACAAATAAGACTGTAATAGATGAAAATAACACGTTAAATGGAACCCAAATTAGACTTATGGCTCAGATGTTCCTTAACAACGAAAGCTACGCAGCTTACGTGCTAGAGCATTACTATCACGTATATCCTTACGGGAATCCCAATTACACTATACCAGCATACATAGTTACCTATGACGCAGTAACCAGTGAAGTTGTTAACGGACAGCTTACATGGTACTTGGGATATCCACCTAATTTTGGCCCCTTCTTTGGCTACACCACCAGTGTAGGAGATATAGCGAAAGCAATGGGTGCAATGACAATTATAGCTGGTTATAACGAGTCCTCTTTCGTAAACAGTACCGAGTTGATTAGTCAAATAAACGCTACAGAGTCAACATACGGCTCAACAGATCCTACCTTGGCAAGTGGATTAATAAGCCAGATAGAGAACGCTCAGCCTTTCGCATGGACACCTAGAGCATACAATTCGCTGATAGTTCAAATGTTCATAGAAGGTACAGAAAGTCTTGGAGGACAAGTCATAGCTCCATTCACAACAAGTGTGGCGCCAACAAATAGCGGATTCCAAGTAACTGGAACTCCACTTCCTCCAGTTGAGTTATCTTACTTCCAGCCTGCTTACATTGCGTTATATCCAGTAGGTTCTGGAGGAGTACCTAACGATGGTGGAACTTACACGGTATATATAATGGTATTAGTTTATCAGTTTGTACAACCAGGACATGTAATACCAGAACATGTCGTTGAGAACATATAAGGAATTAAATTTATTTTTATAAAGTTTTTCTTATTCGTTTATATTTAAGATTAGCCCTTTTTATATTAATGTTTTGTTATTATATATCTAAGATTAGACAAACAACAGAAAAGGAAGGTTGATAAGATGAAAAAGAAAAAACAGCTTGCCTAGCAGTCTATCTTCCTGTTCAACTTACTCTCAATTCTATATTTTACGAACTTATCTACAGGGGAATATCTAGGCGGATGAGGAATCTTCGTAGTTCCTCCGCAAACGGGGCATTTATCCTTAAATGTATAAACTCCGTCGACCTCACATTTCCTTAACTTCCATTTCATTTCTTCACAACCTGAATTTCAACATCTCCTTTATTGTTTAGTAAACTCTCGACTATCTCTTGTAGAACCTTTGACGTTTCCTTAGGTTCAGTGCCTATAACGTCGAGCCTATATCTAGGTGCTCCAATGGTATAGAGCTTAACTGTGAAACCATGCCTATTTTGAAGAACAGAACTTATGGCCTTGTCCAGAACATTCTTCATAACTTCTACTCCACTACCAGACATTGTCTTTATGGAAAGTATCTCGCTTTCTTTCACTTTCCTCTCTTCCACGTGTTTAGATGCTTCCTCAAGTAGAGGCTTTACCCACTCTTCAGATATACCTGCCTTAAGTAATATCTCAGGACCTTCCTTGGTTGCCTTCTCTATCATACCCATAGGATCATCGTATTTACTTTCCAATTTCCACTCTACTTCCTCCCATGCTAGCTTTTCGTCTTTACCCAACCTAGATGCCACTATTTCCAGTATTTTGTCGAGTTTTTGTAGTTTCTTCCATTCTATGTTCTTTTTCCTCCTCTCATCGTCGGTTACCTTCTTAAGGGATACATCTACAGAACCCTTCTTTCTATCTAGTCTTATGACCTTGACTACTACCTTCCTACCTTCCTTGACTATGTCCCTTACGTTTCTTACCCACTTGGTGCTTATTTCGCTCCACGGAAGAAACGCATTTACTCCAGGATATTCATCAAGGGAGATATAACTCCCATAATCAAAAACGTTCTTTACGGTACCTATTAATATCTCTCCTTCAGAGGGAAAAGTTGCCTTTCGATGTATCATTCTACCCTAGTACCTTTAGAATGTCTCCATTTATTTTTGCTTTTCCACCCTTAGCGAAAACTAGTTGAGATCCGCAAGAAAGGCATCTCACAGGAAACGTAGAATTTGAAAATACAGTCTGTTCGTATCCGCACTGACTGCACTTTACCCTTAAGTACTTGCTGTTTGGTTCTGGTATTAATATCCTGAACTTGTTCATTATTTAGCCACCTCTGCAAACTCAACCTTCTTAAGGCGTAAACCGGACTTGAGAATCACGTAACCGCATTTTGTGCATTTTAACACTAAGGATTGCTTCTTTGTAGTCTTTGCGAACCTCTTCTGTTCCGGCTTTCTGGTACTTCCATAACCTTCGTTCTTTCTATCATACCTTCTTTGTCCCTCAGCTAGACTCCTCCTCTTTCCGTTTTTATAAAGAGAAACGGAGTGAGGAGTGTGAGCCTTGCATTTAGGACAATAAACATTAAGGCTCTTTGGAACCTTCATCGTTATCGCTCTTAAATAGAGAGCAGGGAGTTATATAATTTGTGATATAAAAGAGGACCGCATCGGTGAAGTCTAAAAGCACTATATCACCTTCCGATAGCTTCTTGCCTTTAAAAATAAGCTCATTTTTCACGGTACACAAGACCTTTCCATTCTTGATCACAAGCTCGGAGGAAAGGAAAGAGACGTAAAACCTCTTCATTCGCATTACCGCTTCCATGATTCCCTTATCGAAACCAGTCGGAGGTTTTCCCTCCAATACTTTAGAAAGCCTGAGTTCAAAGATGGAGTTTGCCATTTCTTTCATTACCCTCAGCTGTTCCTTGTTTATGGGATCAGTTATCGGGTTAAGGACTTTCTTTATTTTCAAGTCTTCCTTTGTTACCTCATCCATAGATACTTGTATCAGATCATCATAATCCAGTTCCTTCCTAAGGATTTCATCCAACATAAGCTAATATTTCGCCTAAATCTTTTAAATGAAGAAGAACACCGAGGGAAACAGGTATAATGTTCATCTTACCGAACTCCAAAGATATCTCCTGTCCATAGAGAGAAGTATTTATTGATACATAAGGCTTGAAGGACACTACCCCTTTAAAAGGGGAAAGCTCGTCTAACCTTGGAACGAAGGATTTAACGTCCTCGACCCTTTTAACCAAGAGACCAGACTTACCATGAAGGGAATTTGGAATCCTAATCAGCCTCTTCACATCTATTGTTACTTGTCTGTCGACTATCACCCCCTTCTCTCCCCTAGCTTTCCTTCCGACCCAACCTGGATCGCTTGGAGAACCATTATAATCTGGTACGTCATCTCCGCTTACATAATCCACGATTTCCTTCCTTTCGTCTGAGGTGAGCAATGCACATTCGCCCATGCATTCCACTTGCACATGAAATCCTCTATTCCCAGAGAAGTATACCTTTGGTTCCATCCCAAAGTCGTGCTTAAGAATATCCTCAAGCAGATACGCTTGTCTTGCCCCCTCCTTCAAACATTCTTCACCCATCTCCACATAGGAAGATAGTTCAGTACCGTCCTTCTCACATTTCTCACCTGAGGAAATCGAACCGCAAGATGGACAGAACTTAATTTCTCTGGTTTCACAAAGGTGGTCCGCATCTATGTCAAAAAGTAAGTCTGCTCCCATCCATCCCTTCCTTTCAACATCCTTTGCGTCTGGCAATTGGTACTTTGCCGAAGAGTAAAATAAATGGAGTGGTACTTTTTCCCGAAGGAAGTTCAACAATTCACCTTCATTCCTGAACGATAAATGCCTTATATAACCGTCAAAGTCGATTGGCTGCAGCGCAAACTCCCTTAATTCCATATCAAAGGGTAGCTCTAACCTTCCAGGAGTCAAATAGTACTCCTTGAAGAGCTCCTTTACTATCCTATTCCGCCCTTGGTGCGACATAGAAGTCGCCATATGCACCGTTGGGCATTTCGTAATGGAGTTTAACCGGTATCTCAGTGCCGAAGCTTATTTCGATTATGTCAGCTGACTTCCTAAGCGTTGTAGTTCCTAGAACATATTCCATGCTGTAACTTGACCTAGCGTCCACACCGTCGGCTTCTATTAGTGAACCCCCGCTAACCGAAAACTCAACCTTAGCATTTGACATGTCGCCCTCGACTTGCAAAATCAAGTTAGTGTCCTTGGACTGAAGTATTAGAACTCCTCCTATTTCAGAAAGGACACCGAGAGCTTCAGCGAAGTTATTCGTGGTCATCTTAGCGCGATATGAGAATTGGAAGTTCAACGTAGGTTCCCTACCTTCTTCTAGAGAAAGGAGAGGTAGGACGAATTTCCTCTCTAAGTTACCGTTAAATTTGATCATTAACTTGTTTTCCTTGTTGTTTATCTCCAATTCATCTTCCTTATCAGCCCTCTTAAGGACGTCAGATAAGTCCCCTACCTTCACTCCTATAAGTTCCTTTTCTCCTTCTATTGAATACTCCTGAAAGTAACTTGCAGGTAAAAATATTGAAATGAATGCTACCTTCGCCGTATCGACGCCGTATATTTTAATCCCATCAGGTATAGCAACTATATTCACTTCAGGCATGAAGTTCTCAACGGCAGATATTACGTCCGAGAAAGACAAAGCATTTGCTAGTTTAGCTTTCATGAGGATAAATGGAAGTGTGGAATTAAAAAAATCTTCATAACGTGGGGTTACCTTCTTCTGTTAGAAAATCTTCCCCTCCAGCAAATATTCTCTGTAATTCAGCATAAAACATGTCCATTCCTACGTTGGAAGTGGAAGACACAGGAATGGGGGATGAGGAAAGACTTTCAACGAGTAATTTGATGAGCTCATAGGAATACTCGTCTATTGTTCCTAGACTATCAACTAGTTCTTCCCCGTTGCTCCAGGAGTTTATCAAGTCCAATTCCTTATCCGTCAACAAGTCAACCTTGCTCAACAAGTTTATGGTGGGCATATCCATCCTAAATTTAACTGAGCTTGATAGTAAAAGCATGGAAACGAAGCTTCTGGCTTCCTTAGCTATGAAGGAGTCAATAAGAAAAGCCATTGCCCTCTTGTTCTCTCCAGCTATGAGCGAAGCCAACATTCTGCCTGTCTCCCTGTAGGCGAAAAGCTCTATTTGCCCAGGGGTATCAACCAGGACATAATTGGACTCTAACTGCTCCACTTCTTCCTTAATTTCCGACGCTTTAGTTAGGACTAAATCGGAGGCAGCTATTAAGGAGGAGTTGGGACCTAAACCGAACTTCTCCATGACTTCATAAGCGTCAACGTAGTCCCTAACGTCTACCGCAGGAGTGTAAGGTAAGGACTCCACAGCAGGATCAAGGTTAATTATCGTGGAGTCCATCTGTTGATCTCTTAAGTAATCGTTAAACGTTTTCACAAGTGTGGTCTTACCGGAACCGGCAGTTCCGACGAAAAAGACGAAGTACATTTAGCTAGCTATGAGTTCTTTTAATCTTAAAAGCTTCCCTTGAGAAGAGTCCATATGATTATAGTAGGAGGACCTGCTTCCAACGGCATGGATGACGGCATTTCGAGATTCCTTTCATCAACCTTACTTAAGACTGAATCCAAGGTTTTTCCTGACGGGGAGTCTTACATTCGAATACCTGGGTCGGTTAAGGACAAAGAAGTTGTAGTTGTGCAATCTACATTCCCAGAGCAAGACAAGAGACTGATGGAATTGTTTTTCTTAAGCGAGACTTTGAGAGACATGGGTGCAACTAAGATTCATGCCGTAGTGCCCTACTTGGCTTACTCTAGGCAGGATAGAAGGTTTCTTGAGGGTGAGGCAATAAGTGTTAAGACAGTATTGAGAATGATGGGTCAAGCCGGGATATCATCCCTTACTGTAGTAGAACCGCACCACGAAGAGGAAATGAAGTACTTCCCTGGACAAGTGAGGATTATAAGTCCTTACGAAGACATAGCAGTGGAATTGAGAAAGCACGTTACTGATCCTTTCGTTTTAGCTCCTGATAGGAGTGCTCTTAGCAGAGCTGAAAGAATAGCCAAAATAGTTGGCGGAGATTTTTCTCATATAGAGAAAGTCAGGGATAAAGAGACGGGCAAAACGTCAATAAAGGGTGCTCCAAACGTGAATTTGAAGGAAAAAGACGTAATCCTCATAGACGACGTAATAAGCACGGGAGGCACAATGATTCAAGCTGCAGAATTTGCATACTCAAAGGGAGCCAAGAACGTAATTGCGTCCGCATGCCACGTACT
Source organism: Sulfuracidifex metallicus DSM 6482 = JCM 9184 (assembly GCA_032834875.1). Taxonomy (NCBI): domain Archaea; kingdom Thermoproteati; phylum Thermoproteota; class Thermoprotei; order Sulfolobales; family Sulfolobaceae; genus Sulfuracidifex; species Sulfuracidifex metallicus. Next base: position 827,175 of record CP135238.1, on the reverse strand, counting down.
CTTAGTTGGAGGGGCAAAGGATAAACTAAAAGAAGTAGGAGTGAAGAAAATTGTTGGAACCAACACGATTAAGAACGACCCAGAAGTTATAACTGTAGATATATCAAAGACGATTGCGTTAAGCCTATGAAGTATGCGGTATTAAACTGGAGAGATCCTTTTATTTCTCTTGCTGAATTAAAAGCTCTCACTGGGTTATCTTATAACGACATTCACCTTATGTCGGGAGTTGCACTTGGATATTGGAATTCCGATAGGCTTTCCTCTAGATCGGCTTTAATAAAGAGAAATGGAGATGTAATTGCAATTTCAAACGACGCAGTTGAGATCAACAGAGAATTAAAGGACGGCTGTTTCTCCATAGACTTAGATGTAATCCTGGGAGAAATGAGGAGAGAGTCAATATCCATGTATAATCAAGCCATTAAGAACGTGAAGTTGTCCCGTTCTTGCGAGAAGTTAGACATGATATTCACAGACGGAAACATAATCCTAGGTAGAAGAAAGGATGTTATAGACAACGTTACACTGGAGAAACACAACAAGAAACCTTACACACAATCAGGTACTATGACGGCTAGAACGTCCAGACTTTTGGTAAACTTGGCCACGCCTCAAGGTTCATTTCTGGATCCCTTCTGTGGGCTAGGTTCCCTTTTAATTGAGGCCTCTTGGCTAGGTTACAAGTGTTACGGGGTTGATTTCGACTTATACATGACTTGGAAAAGCAGGGAGAATCTGAGGTCATTTCTCCTAGAATGCGGAATAATTCAGGGATCAGCCGAATCTATACCTTTGACCAAGGTAGGGGGAATAGCAACTGACCCTCCATACGGAAGGTCAACGAAGTTCACGGGTCAATTGAGAAAGCTATACCAAGATTTCTTTTACTCTGTTTCAGATATTTTAAAGGGGAAGTTAGTGTTCGCAACTGACTCAAAGCTGGACTTCGAAGACGACTTAAAGGAAGCAGGGTTAACTTTGGAGGAAACTCATTTCATGTACATGCATAAGTCTCTATCTAGGAAAATATATGTAGTGAGAAAAACATGATAAAGGTATACTTCCTTGGAACTGGCGGCGGAATGCCAAGCAAAAATAGGAGGTTACCCGCTTTCTTAATGAAAAGAGAGGGCTTCTCAGCCCTTTTCGACTGTGGTGAGGGAACACAGTACACTTTCACGGAGTACGGTCTGAGTTCCGTTTCCTTGGACTTGATAGGGATTACACATATGCATGGGGATCACGTTCTAGGGCTGATAGGTTTGATCGAAAGCATGGGAATGCTGGACAGGAAGAAACCTCTTAATATTATGGGGCCTAAAAGGCTGAAGGAGTTCTTGTATGCTTCCTTTGAGATGAGCCACTTTAGACCTAAATTCGAGTTGAGGTTTATCGATGAATATAAAGGAAACGGAATCAGGGTAAAGAAGTTCGAAACTTGTCACACTGTCACTTCTCAAGGTTACATACTTGAGGAAGAGGAGAAAGTTAACTTGGATATTGATAGGCTAAAGGCTATTGGTGTCAATGACTGGAACGTTCTGAGGAAAATAAAGGGGGGAGAAGACGTCACTTACGAAGGTAGAATTCTTCATCATGAAGATTACATCATTAAAAGGAGTGGAAGTAAGGTAGTATACACTGGAGACACAAGACCTTGTGAAAATACTGTGAACGCGTCAAAGGATGCTGCCTTACTAATACACGACTCAACGTTCTTAGACGAGCCATCCGCCTTAACTTACGGACACTCCAACGTATCGGAAGCAGCTACAATAGCACAACAATCTAATGTTAATCTCCTTGCTCTGACTCATATAAGTGCACGTTACCCTGAGCCAGAACCTTTGATCCAAGCTGCCAAGAAAATATTCCCTAGGGTTACGCTTCCAAACGATTTGTCTTTCATAAACGTAGAGTGATCAGGGCATGGGATTTTCCCACAAGGGTTTGCCGTGGCTCGTCTTTGGAGCTAACCAATCTATTATATCCCTTGCCTTTTCACTCTTTATAAAGAACTTTATTGGACCGAGAGGAGACTCATCCTCAGTATCCACGAAGGTAAGCACTCTAACTGCTGCAGCTTGTTTATGTATCATAAAGGTTATCTTATCTCCTTCTAGACCTCTTAACAGATACTTCCTTGACGCATCTAGAATTTTCTCCTCCCTTAGGGCCTTATGAACCTTCATGAGGCTCTTCAACGTATCAGACTCGAACCTAAGGACTAATGACAAATCAAGTGAGTCCTCCCTGATCTTTTCGTAGGTGAAGAAGTTAGACACCGCGTTTATTACCTTTTCTTTATCTTCAGAAGGTCTTACCTCTGCTACAACCATGACTTTATCCAAACTTCAACACCTTCTTAATAAATTCCTCGCATTGACTCTTAAACTCCGCTATTGACGACGTATTCGTTAAGATATAATCAGACATGGCAATTACGCCTCCAAGACCGAATTCAAGCTCTTCTTTATCCCTCAACTTTATGAGTGATAAGTCCTTCGAATCGTCGGGTCTCATTCTGTTTAATATTCTTTCATATCTAATTGAAGGAGGAGAGTGAATTGAAACTAAGTAGATCTCATTCCCCTGAAGCAGGTTCCTGAATTCCTCGACTTCTTCGAGGCTTCTCACGCCGTCAAACACTACCATAGGAGATGGAGAACCCATCTCCTCCACGCTTAACCTTGCCACAACTCCATTTCCATATATTGTCCTGAGTCTCTTGGCGTAATCCATGAGTCTCTCGCCAGGTTTTCCGTCTTGACTGAACCTTTTACGAACAACGTCACTCATGACTATAACCTTCGCTCCTTTCTCCTTCATTAGATTGGAGAACAGACTCTTTCCAGATCCCGGCATTCCAGCTATTAATAGGACTTTAATCTTAGACCACGCATAACTAAGATGGAGTGGGTTATAAACTATGAGATTATTTATCGCAGTAGATGTTCCACTAAGTCAGAAAATTAAAGACCTTTTAAAGGAAATAGACAAAAGCGGAGCAGACGTGAAGACGGTGGAACCAGAAAATTTACATTTAACCCTACTTTTCATAGGCGAAAAGAGAGAGGATGATCTGAAAACGATAGAGGAAATAATGAATAGCCTGAAGGGACAAAACAGCTTCTCCGCTTCGGCTAGAGGAGTAGGTTTCTTTCCAAACTTAGATAGACCTAGAGTGATCTGGATAGGAATAGAGGATCATGGTAATTTATCAGAGATCAGGAAGCAATTAGTTAATAGTTTCAAAGAAAGGAAGATTACCTTCGATGACAGGAACGAGTTCTCCCCACATTTAACGCTGGGTAGAATAAGATCTCCAAGGGGAATAGAAAACATAAAGAGAATTTGGGAAGAGAGAAAGTACGAAGACTTCGGTAACTTCAAGGTAGACAAGGTGATGCTTTTCAAGAGCATATTAACTCCAAGGGGACCCATTTATGAAGAGTTACATTCTGTCGGACTTAAAGAGACAAGTCTTAGCTAGGATAAAACCTACTCCTCAGGACAGGGAAAAGATAGAGAGTCATCTGAAACCCATCCTGGAGAGAATAAACGGAATGGAATACATGATACAAGGGTCCTTCGCCAAGGACACTTGGCTTAAAGGGTCAAGCGACGTTGACGTATTTATCCTTTTCGACAAGGAAAGCAAGAACAGAATGGAGGAGATAGTTAACGAGCTAGAAACAAAGATGTCGGGCTATCAGACGGAGAAGGCTTACGCTGAGCACCCTTACCTCATAGTGAAGGATGGCTTTATAGAGGTTGATCTAGTTCCCGCCGTTAAGGTTGAGAGCGGCGATCAGATAGTGACAGCCGTGGACAGAACGCCATTCCATACACGTTTCGTCAATTCTCGTCTAAGCGATCAACAGAAGGATGAAGTAAGGGTACTTAAACAATTTATGAAGGGTATAGGGGTTTACGGAGCTGAGATAAAAGTGATGGGATTCTCAGGATACATATGCGAGCTCTTGGTAGCCAATTACGGTTCCTTCGAAAACGTTATGGAGGAAGCCTCTAAGTGGAAGCCTCAAGTAAGGATAGACCTAATGGGAGAAAGCAAGAAGAATTTCGATGAACCCTTAGTGATTGTTGATCCTGTTGATCCCAAGAGGAATGCTGCAGCTGCAGTATCAATGAAAAGTTTAGCTACTTTTTCCTTTGCCTCTAAGCTTTTCATAGAAAAGCCGTCGCTGAACTTTTTCTTTCCCCCTGAAGTTGAGGGAGAACCGCTTGGAGACATTATGATAGTGGAAATCAAGATTGAGGAAAATGTAGCTAAGGACGTAATATGGGGTCAGGTTGTTAAGACAGTTGAAAGAATAAGAAAAGAGCTTTCAAATGCAGGATTTAGGATAATTGACGTAGGTGCATGGGAGGAGGGAAATATAATAAACATTGGAATAGAGCTGGAGGAAAGAAAAATAGGTAAATACTATAAATCGCAAGGTCCTCCTTTCTTCATTGAGGGTTCATTAGACTTCGCTAAAAAGAATCAATACGTTTGGATCGGAGAAGATGGAAGGCTTTATTCGGTGAAGGAACGTAGATTTACTGATCCAGAAGAAATCGTTAAATTATCTATTTCAATAAAGGTAAAACACGAGATTAACATAAAATGGATGAAGGAAAAGGGAAGAGGGGAAGTGGGGTCTTTCATGAGGAAAACTCCTCCTTGGTTGAGGTAAAACACTTCATCTATCCTAAGTACTGTAAATCCATCGAAGACGAACTTTTGAACGCAGGAATAAAGGAACTTCTATCTGAAGGCAAAGTAAAGATTAATGACGTTATGGTCATCGGCAAAGGGAAGAGCGGAATAGTAGCAATGATGGACAACGAAAGGGTTGTGAAAATAAGGAGAACCGATTCACCCAAGCCTTCCATGGAACAGGAATGTTCCTATCAGAGAAATGCATTTCCGGTTTCACCGAAGGTGTTTTCCTGTGGCAAAAACTTCATCGTAATGCAGCGTATAAATGGATACATGTTTCCAAGGAAGCCGTCCGTGGAGGAGGTGAAACTTGCATTAATAGCTGCAAGAAATCTAGAGCTATTACATGTACAACACAAGGAAATAGCAAGACCTTGGAAGAACGTTATGATAGACAAAGATAGAGCATTCATATTGGATTATGACTCGGCTACCTTTAAACCTTCACCAAATAATGTAAGCAAAATACTTTCTTCATTCAAAGAAACTAGAGAACTATCTATAAAATATTCTAAAAGAGAGATAGATTTTAACAAACTTTTAGAATTAATAAACCTTTACTTTTAATTGCTTTTTCGGTCTGAAAGTTATGTCCTCCATTGAAGGTACTTGGAACTCATGGCCGCAGTGGTGGCACTTCCCTCCAAATATTGCCTTAATCTCAGAAGGCGTTCTCACTCCGTAAAAGTCCTGTCCAACTCTCTCAAACTTGTATAATTCTGTTCCACAATTTTTACAGATGTACCTCACAGGAATACTTTTTCACCGAGTATTAACTTAGATCACATATTTAATATCCAATACACCTATCTTACGCATAGTTTCGACCTAAAGAGAGAGGGTAGACTGAAACTATTCTTCAAGTTTCCTAGGCAGAATTAACCGGCGTATTATACCACAAAGCTTAATAACTGTTCTTTTTATTTTTGTTTCTAAAAAATTTTTATAACTAAAAATTTATAATCTTAAGGATAATAATGATACCAAATTCGAGGAAATTAAAGACTAGAATTCAATGGGGCCGCCGGGATTTGAACCCGGGACCACCAGCGTACTAGAAGATTCATTAGAACGGCGTAAAACTACGTTGGTTGCCAATTTACGACAGTATGTAACACCCGGCAACATTAAGGCTTTCTATGAATATTTAGTAAATGAACGGAAAGTAACTCAATATACTGCTAAAAAGTATATATTAGAAGTAAATAAGCCTTATCACGATACTGCAGTTTCTCAAAAGGTCTATCGATTATTAGCTAAATTCTTAGCTTCACGTGGAATAATTTCAGAGGACTTTGAAGAGAAAATACTAAAGTTAATTAAGGTAAAGAGGACTAATGCCGATATTTATATTCCGTCAGTTGAGGAAATTAAGAAGACATTACAGATAGCGAAAGAGTATAGCGAAAACGTATACTTCATCTATCGTATTGCCTTAGAGAGCGGTGCCAGAATGTCTGAAGTCCTCAAAGTTTTGAGAGAACCAGAGAAAGATATATGCGACGTAGGGGATACCCCTACAACCCCAATCCTATGTTATTATCCCTTAAACTGGACTCGTGGTTACAAAGGGTCCTTCTATATTTTCCACATAACGCCGTTACGTAAGATAGAAATGACCGAATGGGCGGTAAATAGTTTCGAAAAGAAATACAAAGACGCCGTAAACATAAAGTACTTCCGTAAGTTCGTCGCGACGAAAATGGCGGAACTAGGAATTCCTCTCGACGTTATCGACTTTATCCAGGGCAGAAAGCCGACACGCATTCTTACGCAACATTACGTTTCGCTTTTCGGCATAGCGAAAGAGCATTACAAAAAATACGCGGAATGGCTAAGACAGAATATTTAACAGACACTGACCTAACCCCCGTTATCTACTCTGGAACTGCCTTATTTTCCTCTCTCATTCTGCTTAGTGAAACTCTGATTTGCGATAACAGATCTAATTCTTTCGCTTTTCTCTTCATCAAGTAATTGTTGTAAAAGTCGTTTGGCAACTCAACTTTGAAATAATCTATCGCTTTGTGAGTGGATTTTGTTGTAAATTCGCCACGAGTATCGCGTGCAAATTCTTTTTCGTATAGTTGTGCCATGGCGATTTTCCTCTTCTTATTATTCCATACTATCTTTATCTGATACCATCCTTTTTCCCTCAGGAAATACGCTAGGTCGTCAGGCGCGGGTGTCGTAAATATCACGGCGGAAACTCTGGACCTGATAAGTGCGTAATAAGAATAAAACATCTTCATGTAATCCTTATACCAATAATATTTACTGAGCCAAATCGACGCGTCATCAAATATTATGTAGGGTATACGCTCATTCCTTTCAGTTATTTCCTCCAGGTATTCTAAAGCGTCAGGTAATTCGAAAAAGAACTTCACATATTTCCACGCTTCATCTTTTGTTTGCAAACCACGAATCGCGAATTCTACATCACGTGCTACTTTGAACGCGTAAGTTGTCTTACCAGTGCCTTGTGGACCGAATATGACCGCACTTACGAATCCCATGTTCTTGTAAGCTTCGACTATTTTTTGGGCCAACCATAGTAACTCAGCCATCCCCATCCTCCTCCATATCACTATCTTTCCCGCCATGGAGTAATTGCTTGAACAGACTCTTGTTGACATTCTCTCGAACTTGACCTGACGACGCACGTAATACTCTGAGTATGTCCCTCCTTCCTCTTCCTCCCTTACTGACGAGATAGTCCCTAATATGGTCTGCGAACCAAGACAGGTCTTCCACCTCCGGCTCACCGAAGAGCGTAGGTATTCGCGCAGCTAATTTCGCGCTAAGAAGGATGTTAGCCTGTTCCCCCGTCAAATAATACATAGTGTCTTGAGGTGTTACTAGCTCATCTACTACCCTATTAGTTACAGTGTATGGATTTTCCACTTCTTGAATATCCTTATTCCTGAGTCGCTTGTTCTCTTCTTCCAGCTCCTCTATCCTCCTCAGGAGTTCCATATCTACGTCCTTCTTCTCTTTCTTCATCTTCTCTTCCCCCTTCTTGCGTTCCTGAGGAGCCTTTCTATCTCTTTCCACTTTGGCCATATTATTTCCTCCTCTTTCTCTTCCTCATGTTTCACGTCTTACCACCGGTTGCGTTGTGCGGTATGGTGAAAGTTGTCGTGTTTGTTACGTTGTGATGGACCACGGTAGCGTTCACTGCGTGGGCTGCAGCTGTAGGAGCGAAAAGTCCGTGTGCTATCATGATCCCGATCGCCATGCCGAAGCCTAACCCGATCATGGCCCCTATTATTAGGTCTATGATGTCCCTGGCTGACGTGGACCTCATGACCTGCTCGATTAGCTTGCCCTCCATGATGGAATAGAGGGTATGAGGTCCATTTGGCGCCTTTACGTTGATTGCCTTGGCCTTCTCGTCGAGTTCAACCGCAAGTGTATAAGGGAAAGATGTAGTAACGAAGTGGACGGCTACCATCCTCTTCCTGATCTGACCCCTAGTCATGAGGAAAGGTTCCGACGAGACTATCCACGACTCCTTAGCCTTTTTATCCTCTACTATGAGGTAGCCTTCCCTTTCTACTAGCTTCACTCTCTTCATGAAGACCATTACCACTTCGTTTTCTTTTATTATGAACTTCAAAATGTAGTGTTCAGCTGAAACCAGGAGGGACCGTCTTATGGACTTCCTTACATGGACTTGGACGTCCACTTTTTGCTTGTTTATTCCTTTCTTCCTCTGCGCTAGTTCTTGTTTCAGTTCCTTGAAATGTTTGTACTTTAATTCGAATTGTCTCTTTTGGTATGCCTTGTATATCCTCCTTAACTCTTTCTTATCGGTGATGCTCTTAGATGCTGCCTCATAGACCTGATTCAGGTAATCTAGGGACTGAGCGCTCCTTATCTCGTCTTCGTACGATTTTGCTTCAGTCATTCTTATCACCTTTATCCTTGTAAATGACGCCATGAACTGGGCATTTCGCTATTAGAGACCCGTCATTAGCTATCATGATCTCTACCCTCTTCTTACACTCCTTACATCTGAATGCTACCATTTTCTTTCACACCCTGAACCCTGTATACACGAGTATACCGTCTAGTAACATGCCTTCAGCATATTCCCAGTATGCGAAGAAGTTAGCGAAGTGGGCCATGACCAGTACTAGGAACCCTCCTAGTATCATGGTCCATTTGATCTTCCTCATGTCTGGGTCCTTCCTTTTCGATTGTTTAATTGGGCGAAAGATGAACCCCACTACTAACTCCCCTAACGCCAACGCTGCTAAGATTACAGCGTCTTGAGAAGGAATAGCTAAAGTCATTTTCACCACCTGTCTTCGCTAGCCCACTGGACCATCATTCCCACGTTTATCAACGTCAACATGAGAGGCAGTATCGCGAAAATGAAAGAAGCGGACCCTATCGCTACGTCAGTGAACCCACCGAAGAATACTAGCATACCCACGGTACCGAATACTATGCCTACTGCATGTGCCAAGACGTTCCTAAAAAACGCAGTTATTAGGGGTACCAGAATCCCGATTATATATACACTATCCCCTACTACTGTCATAATAAAAAAAACTTGACTTGACGTTTATATCCAAGAACTATCCCAAGTCTAGTCTCTGCCTTGGTATAGTTTGAACATTATCACAGCTGGTACTATCACCAATACTAGGATATAGAATAAAGGCACCAGGTTCAAGACGGTAGCGTTTGTTCCAGTTACTTGCGCTGCGGTCCCAGAGGTAAGCCCGGAAACTTCACTGGTGATTACTGGCAAAAGGACGATACCAATAAGGATAAAGACGAAGAGCCCTATCAGGAGCCCTATGTTGAGGGCTGCAGCCCTTCTTATCTTTAATTTTCTGGTCCTCTGTTTGGGTGGACTTGCCCATATTGCTTTTTCCTCTTGTTCCTCTTGTTCCTCTTCCTCGTGTTTTTTCTTTAACTTTGCTACGAGACTCATTATTTGAACAAAAACTAAGGAAAGTTATCTACATGTATGTTTTTTTCACGAATTTCATTTAGGTTTTTTAACTCTTCATTAACTTTGTGTTCTCTTTCAACTTCACATAAACTTTCTCACCTTCCTTCCACATCTCTATGAGCTGTTGATCGCGTAGTATCCTTAGATGGTACAAAACCGCACCATATGAAAGTAGGAGCGTATGAGAAAGAAGTGAGGCTGACAGCACATAATTCTCAGCTAGGAGGCGCAGAATCTTCCTTCTCTTCACTTCGCCCCTTATGATGTTTGCGTTCATGGTCCATAACCCCTTATCAGCTTGATGATTTCCCATACCAGCACTAGGTTGATCAGGAGCGTGAAAACTGCTAGGAAAGGTCCCAATACAGGCACACCCGACAATAGCGAAACCGAACCCGTGAATATGCTCAGTATATATCCTATCACTGATGCTATGCTGCTGAACACCCACGCTATCCACTGGAAAACTAGTATGATGGGCCAAAGCCAACCGAAGGATATGACGAAGAACGTGATGGAGGGGAGGGTTAGACCCGGGAACGTGGACCCTGCTATTGAGAATGAAGGTATCAGGGTGATGGCGGGAATTCCAGCAGACCATATTATTGATCCGGCAATAGCTTGCGCTTGGCCTACTGATGGCTCTGGCGGTATGGACGGAGCTCCTAGCCCTCCGTATGCGCCTACCATGAGGGAAAGGACTACATCGAATATCAGCACGTAGATGACTAACTTAGTCCCCATTTCTTTCACCCCTAAAATAGATGAGACCAGCTATCAAGCCGAAGAAGATGGTGAGTCCCCAGAATATGGGAAGGAAGTCCAGGAATGTAAGGGCGAAGTCCAGCGCTATCATCACTACCACAGAAGCGAAAGTACCTGCCATTTTGTAGGCTATCCCTGCTATCGCTACCATGATAATTATCCCTAGCACTGGTCCCAGACCCGTGGAAAGGGCCAGAGAAAGAGCGTCTGTCATTCGTCCCCACCCATGAACTTGTCTACTATGGTTTTAGCGATCAACATAGCGATCCCGAATATAAAGACGTAGAACACGTACCAGGGGAATAGGCCTAGGTAGGAAGCTGCTATCAGTCCCATGACAGCGCCGGCGGAAGCTCCTGCGTAGCCTGCGAACTTCCAGGAAAGGAGCGAAATCAGGACCACGATTGCTATGCCTATTAGTGTTGCCCATGGCTGATATGCTGAGAAGTTGTACAGCGACGAATTCGGCGAAATGGTGTTGTGGAAAGGCTGAGAGTAGTTGTAGCTTGTGTTAGTTGTGGATACTGTCGTTGTTGTGATTGGTGTTGATACGTTATTCACTGTTATGTTGAATATTGAATATGTTACCCCGTACCAGTCTACATCTATTAACTGATATGGTACATCCGTGAGGGAAACAGTAGCGGAACCCCAACCTGAAGCGTTCGTATATCCTGATTCTACTTGGGTGAGCGTGGTAGGGTTCACGCCAGTTAGAACGACGAAGGCTTGATTACCCATTGCGTTTTGCAGTATTGCCCCGTCTACGAAGAACCACGACATTGTCCCGGAAGGTAGATATAGACCTACTCCTATGACTGGTGACCAATTTCCTAAATATATTGTTACTTGTCCTTCTGTCAGCGCTGCAAGCCCTGAAGATAGAACGCTGAACTGGACCTCATTCACTCCACTTTCGTTCAAAAGGATACCGGCTGAACCGTTGAACGGGATGAGGATGTTAGGCCCCTCCTTCTGGATGAAAGCTAACCCACCGTTTGGCGCAGCATTGCTTACAGAGAACTCAAGGAGGACCTTATTCCCTTCTATTTTCCAGAAAGAGAATTGAAGGTCCCCGGTAGACTGCGGTAACTTGGTCAGGTTAGCTATTGGCGCTGCGTCGGTGAACTGGAACTGGATATGGAGCGTTTGACCTACTACACCGGACCCCGGTATACCTTCCACGAACATCACTGGTTGCTGCGTCACTGGATATACGGTAAACTGAGATGTAAAAGATGATATGACGAAGCCATCTTCAGTCACTATAATTGTATAAGGGTAAGTCGTGGGTTGTTGTACTTCCTGCGATATAGAGTACGGTAAAGGAACATAGCCTGAAGTCAGACCTTGCACTTCTATATCTATTCTAGCGGGCGAAAGTACAACATAACCCCACCCGCTAGGATAGTTGATGAGTGTACTGTTCGTTACGCTGATGGTTTGTCCTGATAGGTATTGGCTGTTAGGAGGAAGGAAACACACCTGTTCCGCGTATGTGTCCACGAATACCGGGATTGTTATGTTCTTCTCTACGGTCTGCGTTGATGTTACGAACTGGAACGTGAACGTTACGTTTACGTACCACGAATCCAAGTTCTGGGAAGGCATAGCATTCGCATAAACGAAGATCCCGGAGTTCCCTCTACCTACGTAGGAAAAGGACCCAGACGTTGGGTATAGGTTTCCTGTTACAGAGTAGTTCTTCACTGTCAACCCCTGGATTGTCCAAGTAGCACTCGTAGATACGTTCACTGGGTTCCCTGCGCCTGTGAAAGACACGAGAGCTTTCACCCCGTTGGAAAGGGAAAGCGCCATCCATGAGATATCTGCAGTTACTCCGGGTATGGTTTGCGTTGTATAATAGGAATATGAGGCTATAATCCACTGGGCATAGCCGTAGCCTGGCCCGGCATCTTGGGCATCTATGAAGTAGTTGCTATTCAGTGTATCTAGGGGTTTGTCCTTGACAGAAGTCCCTACTATCTCTACTGGTGTGATACTGTATCTATGCCAGGTCCCGTTGTAATAGTAAACGAACAATGTGGGGTAGACGTAGTAGAAGCCTAGGCCTACGTTGGAAGGCAGTGAACCGACTGTGGCGTTTAAACACAGAGACCCGTCGAAATATACGAAAAGATGGTATGAGGTCATGCCTCCTTGCTCCAAGTAGACCACTATCCCGTATTGGTCTGGGACGGAAGGGCCCCAGGCTCCAATTGGGTTAGCAGGGATATATCCACCATATCCTATACCTATCCCTCCATACTTTGAATCAGCTCCTCCGTTGCCTCCATTGGTGAAAGTTACGTTAATAGAAGTAGCAGACGAAGAGATAGAAAAGGAAGCGTTATTCTGAGTGTATTCCGTCGCGGACAGTATTTGCAGCTCTGTGCCTGTTACTGAGACATATCCGGGGCAAAGCCAAGACAGAGAGTCCAAGTCTTCGCCCGGGTACGACGTGGAAGTAGTCTCGGTTGTTGTTTGGGTGAGGTTAATTTGTTCCGTGTATTTGAAGTAACCCGGGTTTCCGCCACCTCCAAGGCCAGGGGTCTTTATTGGCACAGTTGACGCAGTAGCGTTAGTTATCCCCATGACCCCAACTAAGACGAACACTAGTAAGAATAAGGAAAAGAAGATGGTCCTCTTCATGAGATGAAGAAAAACATATCACATTTATATATGAGAACTATTGAAAAGAATTTTACTTTTTCTTAACCTTAAATTAGTCTTCATCGGATTTGTGTACTTTGAAATGGCTTTCCTCTTCTGACCCAAATTCGTAATTATACCACTTCCTGTAAAGCGCTTTAAGACCGTGGTAGAGATCCTTATAGCTATGGATCTTGTAATTAGAGATCTTCTTGTAAAAGAAGACAAGAGTTCCAAACAGAACCGCAAAACCCGCTATCAGAACTTCAGGCCACAAGCTAGCGTACCAAGGCGGTGGGAGTGGGATAGATTTATACAGTGGGAAACATCCTATTTAATACACTGCCTGAGCTGGCGGTGGTGACGTTTGTGGAATTGCGACGCACTGCGCTATAGGGTGGTCTATTGAATGGAGGTATGCCCCTAAACTTAGAATTATTGCCGACAAAGCTATTAAAAATATTAAAAATAGCTTCTTCATGAACAATCAATAAAAAATGTTGACTTATAAAGATTTTCGTTAGGGATTTATGTCAGTAGAACACGCTAAAACTGTTACTAGGTATTGCCATGTCTTGTTGGGGATTAGTTATTAAGCTTACAAAAGAACCGCGTTGGGTGGTTCACTGGCAGGTTATTGAAATTAGCATAAGCATTAATTCCATTTTGAGTTCCTAGCATCCAATAGCTAACATTGAAATAATCGGTAATATATTCTTCACGTCCAGATGTAGTTGTATACATCTTCCCTACATATTCGCTTGCACCCCAAGCTACACTAGAAGGCGGTGGGCTTACACCAACCATAGCCCCGTTACTGTCAGAATCACTTGAAGAACTTGCAGATATTAAGTTCTGTCCGTCCCAAGGTGCTTGGTATAGTATATAAGGCGAGTTTAGTTTCTCTATCTGCATTTGGAATAGTGTAACGAAGTACGGATTTGCATTAGTGAAACTGTCTTGTGATGGAGCATGTACTTCAACAGAAACACTAGGATAGGCTATATAGGTTGACCCACCGAGGTAAACACCCTCCGATGTGCTTGGTACTGAATTGAATTTTAAGATGAATTCACTGCTATAGTAAAGTTCAGTTGTAGAGCTTATTGGAGGCAATGGGAAACAGGTACCGTATCCGTTACCAGCAAAATAGGCAATCCAAGAACCATCACAATACATTACGATAATTCCAAAGCTTTCTTTGGGATTGTATGTAATGGATTGAGAACAAGGAGGCGTTAGTATCTCTTCAGGTTTTGAACAATGAAAATAAGGACTAGAATACACTATTTTTGTATAATTAACAGCTATATCAGTATCTAAGACAAAATTACCAGAGATATCTACTAAAGCATACTGAAGCAACACTCCATCAAAGTTATAGGTATTTCCGTTAAGATACAACATCCCAGTCGCCTGTATTGGTATGTTTACCATTTCGGCTATGGAGTAAAACCCGCTGTTGTTTAGGTTGAAGTAAGAGAAGTTCGCGAACGAAACAGAATAATAATTGTAACCGGCTAAGTTTGAGTTATATGCCGATACTGCCCAATCGTAATTACTTGTACTTGCTGAAGATATTAGGCTTGCTGTAGGGACCAGCATTATTAACAGGAACAGAAGGCTTATGACATTTTTTGACTTCCTGTTCAGGTCCATTTTCTGACCTGGAAAAGCCTGGACAAGACACGTTTATATACAAGAACAAGTCCTACTTTTGACGACTTTTCTCTAAAACGAGATAAGTGTTCCACGCTACTACTAATCCTTCTAGCAAAATGTCCCCAAACTCTATGTACCAACCGAATGGCAGCATAGAGCACAAGTAAAGGATGAGCGTAGCTAGCACTATCTTGTAAACGAACAGCCGAACCCCTGTCTTGCTCCTTAGCAATGCAGGTAACGGGTTAGCCTCTTTGGCCTTCCGCTTTGTTGAGGCCGACATGAGTGGACCAAGCGTCGTCTAGGTGATAACCGAAGAGTGCTACCGCGTATGTCAACATCATAACGTTACCCTATGGCTCTGGATTAGATGTTTCTTCATGTCGGCCCACCTTCGTTTGGTCCTAGTTTTCCAACCGCAGAAAGGACATTCGTCTATCTTCTCGTTTTTGAGGTGCTTGTACATGGCGTGCTTCTTTTCAAAGTGTGCCAAGCAGAAGGGGCACACATACCTATATACTATTTGGATCGCCTTGAACTCCTCCTCCTTAGAGGAGGAGGGAAAGTCTATGAAATTCACCATCCTTTTCAATTCTTCTAAAGTCATTGGTCCTTACCTCTACTCCAGTAAACCACTTCTATGTTGTCATCACGTGCTCTGTGTTTCGTCCTTACGTGCCTCTTTGCTTCGTGCCGGGTTTTGTACATCCGGCCGCAGATCTTACATTCGAAGACTTTCCACGTGATTGAATGGAACATTTTGCACCACCTATAACCTGATTTTCTCAACCTTCCCCTGAGGTACTGTATCCTTACTTAACTCTTCGTTGACAACCTTTTCTATGGCCTTTCTGATCGCTTCGCTTCGGTTCAGACCATATCTCATGGCATAACGATCTAGTTGTTCCAGTAGATCCACTTCTACTTTGAAGGTTACTACTCGTAACATGGTCCTCAATCCTCAGTCCTGCCTTGGCCAGCAGTCTAAGTCCGCATTGCATTCGTGGGTTTCCTCCCACTCCCTCTGCCTCTTTTCCTGTTCCAGCTTTTCTTCCATCTCTTGAATAGAAAGAGATATACTTACATGGCCTACATATATAGTTAGGTCCCTATCAAGTGAGCTATAATACATCTTCACAGGCAGTATCTTTCTTCCCACTCTAGCATAACCTCTCGATATGTAGCTACTGTGGACCATGACATCCCTTTCGAAATTCTCGAGAATGAGAATTTCCATATCTTTCAAAACTAACAACTTGGACGAAATCAGGTCGTTTAAAAAAATCCATCCCTTTAGAAGGGACCTGATCGTCTGAAGATCTTTTTCTACGGTTTGGGTTTCCATGCTTACTCATTATGTAATAAGTAAAAAGTATTATATAAGCTTTACTCATTATGTATTTAGTAAAAAGAAGGAATGAGAGATAACCGAAATAATTTAAGGGGGTTTACTACTATAGTAAAGAGAAAAGTATGAGCCTAGATATAAATGAAAGAACAAAGTCATTACTTTCAACCCCCTTACTTGTTCTTTTATTGATTGATAAAGCTGGGGAAGCTAGTATATCAGATCTAATAAGAACATCAAAAGGTATGTCAGCGAGTACTATAACAAGATATGTTAAAGAATTGAATGATCTAGGCTTAATAGAAATAGAGACTACACGATCTTCAGTAGGTACAGAGAAGAAGATAATCAGAATAACACAGAAGGGCAAGGAAATAATCAATAATATTAAGAAGCTAAATGAAATACTATCATAACGGCTTATTACTAAGAACGTAATAAGTAAGATTTATAATCTTTACTTATTACGTAATAAGTATGAAACGCCTAATCTCTCTTTCGGGGGAAATCTTATGTATATTAAAAGAAGGTAATCTAAACGTTTCAGAACTAATAGATAAATTGAACTCAGGCCCAAACAAACATAGTGCTACAACCATATCTAACCATTTGAATTATCTAAAGGAAGAAAACCTAGTTAAAATAATTCCACAAGATGGAATGAAGAGAATACAATTAACAGAAAAAGGTAAGCTAATAGCTGAGCTTCTAGAAAAAATCAATCAGATAACTGAAATAGAGGTGCAGAATCAATGAGTTTTCACCAACTACTCAAGGTGAAAGTCGGTAATCAACTATTATCTAACTTTACCGCCAATACAAAACACTATACCCCCTATACCCCCACTAATAAAAAAAGTGTAGACACTTTGTCTACACTTTTACACTATATACCCCCTATACCCCTATACACTTTCGTATTGAGGGTAAAGAAGTTACGTTACTATTTACCGATTCAAAATGTTTCAGGTAGGTGAAAAAAATGGATGATGGGCTTTTAGAAAAATTATTATCAAAGAAGAGCAAAAAAACTAGAGTCTTTAGTGTGAGGATTCCGGCGAAAATCTATTTAATTTACGAATTACTTGATCCAGAACCGGAAGATATTGGTGAACTCAGACAGCTAATTTCAGCATTCATAGTCACGAAAGCGATTGAGAAGGGATTAGAGATACCAGAGGAAATAAAATCTGAATTTAGAAACACAATTAGCAAAAGCACACAAAATAATAATGTAGTATTCAATATAAACATAAGTAAAAGTGAGTCAAAATCTGAGCCAAAGCAGAGGCAAACGTAAAGATAGATCTAAATGAATTGTTGTCGAAGATAAACTCGCTAGAATCTCTAATATTTCAAATCCAGAAGAACAATTTCGACCCAAGGCTCAACGCCTACAGAATACCGAAGATAAGGTTTCAGGACGTAATCAACTCATTTAATGAGTTGAAAAAAGTGGTGAACTGAGATGACCGAAACTAATTCTTTTGCTAATACATTAAAAGATAAATACGCTAAGCTTTGGACTCTTACTAGCATAAGAGAAGACATAGCCCGTAAGTGGTTAATGCTGTCTCTTAATCTTAATGAAAATGATATAGTAACGAACGGCATAGGCGTAATGAGTACAGAGAAAATAGACCAGACGTGGGAAGGCGACCCTAAGAAGAAATACGATTTCTACATTCCTAAATTTAACATGTATATTGATATAACTGGCACTCAGTTCACAAAGAGACAAAGCAGCTCTAGGTTACATGGAATGGACTTGAAGGGAAGTTATGTAGCAGTCTTAGGAGTAAAATATGCAGTAGGCTTAGTTTTACAACAATACTATAAAGGAAAAGCAGTTATAGCAAATATAGCGGATAATGAGGGCGAAATAAGATTCATAACAGTAGACTACATAAATTTGTTGAAGAAGAAGGGCATAGCCATAAGCACTAAAGAGTTTGCTAAAGGTGAAAATGAGTATATTTTAGTTCCCTGGAAGGAGTTTTGGAAGCCTTCTAGGTTTAAGACTTGGCTCAGAACTCTAGTTAAGTAATACCTTTTGTTAGTATTACTGATGAGGAATCTTTGCCGTCTACTTTCAAATCGTCGAATTTTGACGGCAAAAATTGACGAGTTGCCAATGCTTATAAAGTCGAATTGGCAACCATAATACGGGACGTGAAAATGACGGAAAAGCAGAGACGTTATAAATTCGGCGATTATATTTTACGCGAAAGAAAAGGTCGGTATTACGTTTACAAGCTAGAGTATGAAAACGGTGAGACAAAGGAGCGTTACGTTGGTCCTTTAGCTGACGTTGTCGAAACTTATGAGAAATTGAAAGATGGAAATGGAATTGGGGTATTAGGGGTATCCTCTAATATGGGGCCGCCGGGATTTGAACCCGGGACCACCAGCGTTCTGGTGGTTAGGGAAATATCCCCAGGCTGGCATCCTACCAAGCTAGACTACGGCCCCGACTTCTTACAGATGGGTTAAGGCACATAAAAAAGTTTCTGTGTTTTTCAATTTGTGCCTTTTTCTTTTGTTTCAGCTTCTTTCTTCAATATAACCTGAATTATCCAGAGAACTGATATAGTGAGCACGATAATCGAAACGCTATCCACTATTGGAAGAGATGGATCCGTTGCCTTAAATGTGGGGATAATGTTGTGAGAAACCGTGACGTGTTGAGTTACGTTAGACGACGTGAAAGGATAGAATACTGACATGGTAAATGGGGCAGATGAACCTAGTGGGTTAACGGCTATGACGCTCAGATTATAGGTTTCGTTGGGTTTAATCATAGTGGTAAAAGTTGTTCCATTTCCATTGTACTCCAATTTACCATCTAAATAGATCTTATATAGAGATACGTCACTGCTGGAAGGCATGTCCACAGTAAGATTTCCATGGTTTACTTCCACGAAGACTAAAGGAACAGATGGAGGTAGATAGTAGTTAACCAATATTGAGGAATTTGCATATCCTGCAGGGTTCTTTACCATCACCACAAACTTGTAAGTACCAAATGGAAGCTTAATTAACTCCTCTGAGACGTTAGTGAAATTCTCAACATCTATTAACTTATGCCCTGAATATACATAAATTGTATAATTTGAGTAAAAATTGAAACCCAACCTCAGATCCACTCCGTTTGGAGTGTTAAAAGAGAACAAGGAAAGTCTTGGTTTATCAATGCCCACGAAGGTAACTGTAGTAGGAGAACTATTTCCCAAGGAATTGTAATCGAGAATTGACAGAGTATAAGAAGAACCGTTGACCAGATGAACGAATGTAAAGTTATTAGAAGTCACGGGTAATTTAACCACCATGCTGAACGTGGAATTACTTAAAACCAAATAGTAGCCCATGATCTGAGATCCACCGTTGAAGGAGGGCCCGTGAAAGTCAACTGTGACGTTGTGATCGCCCAACTTTAGATTATCTATAACCGGGGGATTTGGGACGGCTAAAGGCGTGAAGTAATCTGGAATCGACCATGAACTGTTTCCTGCTTTGTTATAAGCCATCACACTCACGGAGTATCTCTCTCCATCGTTAAGCCCTGTTAACTTGTATTCGGTTACATTACCAACATTCAGCGTAGTTGAACCACCATTGCCGTTCAGCCTTAGATAGTAACCCGTGCTATAATTAACTGGGTTCCATTGAACAATGGCTGTCTCATTACCAAATATGACTACAGGCTGACGTGGAGTGGTTGGAGGTGCGTTCAATGTGATAACGTCAACTACCGATGACATCAGACTCGTATCTTGATTTAAGCCTCCGATAACGTATAGCTGATCCCCAACTTGAAGATAAGACGATTGAGCTAATGAGGGATTCTCGTAATTGTAAGAGCGATACCAAGCTCCATGGTCTAGGTAATATATTCTTCCGAATACTAGTCCTAACGTTGTGAACATTAAGCCTCCAACAACGAAGACTACACCGTTTAAGTAACCTACTGCCGTGTAACCTACCTGCAGAGGAAACTGCGGAAGTTGGTACCAAGAATTTGAAGACGGATCATAAACTGTTACGTTTCTGGTGTATGATGCAGAATATCCTCCTAGATAGCCTCCCACAACTATCATGTCAGTACCATTAAATACGTATCCTCCACCTCCCATAGGATATGGTGCTTGACCTATTATCTGCCAAGTACCTGAAGACGGATTAAATACTCTCACATCAGTTGACGGCGGCGTAGCGTAATAGACAGCCGAATCAGTTATGAAACCTCCAATTATGTAAATTTGTCCGTTGTACACAAAGGAATAAGAGCCATAAGCAGGGTCCGGCTCCTGCTGAGAAATTGTTGACCAGCTTTGACCGTTAAATACATAAACGTTGCCGTTTATCTCCCCCGTTGAAGACACTATACCTCCAAATACGTAAATATCACCGTCGTAGTTCACTGCTGACGGGAAGGTTAGATCAACTGGCATTGGAGGTAAAGGCTTCCAATTTCCTCCTTGATATTCGATCACGTTACTTCCGAGGTTAGTGGTTTTACCAATTAGAACTATAGATCCGTTATAATAAACTGAGGCGTAACCGCACATTGGTTCAGGTAACGATATGGTAGATGATTGAAACCCGCTTGGAGAAGCATAAGAAATCGAGCTTATGACAATCAAAGAGAAGACAACCGCAAATACGGCATACCGCCATTTCATAGAGGGTAATGTTAAATAAAACATAAAAGTATACCTCTAATATAGCGAAACTTTCAATTTTTTAGACTAAAAATATCTTCTAATCAATCTATAAGTTATTTCTTGCATTATAGATGACAATTTAAGAAAGTATGGGTCAACCTTCAGTCTGGAAGGAACATAAATTTCTCTTTTACCAGTTCTTATACCCTTCAGCACTGCCCTAGCCACGTCCTCAGCTTCTACTGCGTATTTATCGAAAATGTTAGTCTTCATGCCGGCAAATGATGGATGAGAAGTGAAGTTAGTCTTAACCGGACCGGGGTATATTCCAGAGACCTTTATACCCATTTTTGAAACCGTTGCCCACAAGGAATTGGTAAAGCTAGCTAACCCGGCTTTACTTGCAGAATACACTGCTAGAGTGGTGGTTGAAACATAGGCTGCTTCAGAAACTACATTGACTATTGAGCCTGAACCCTTCTTTAACATATGGGGAAGTACTAGCTTAGTGAAAACTATAGGCGCAACTAAGTTAGTCTTAATCATATATTCTTCTTCGTCAAGAGATGTGTCGGTGAACTTACCGTAAACTCCGAAGCCGGCGTTATTAACCAGCACGTCGACTCCGCCAAATTTGTTCACCAATTCTTCCACAACTTTTACCACTGAGCCCTTGTCTGTAACGTCAAGGGAGATCCTCATATCACCCACTTCAGGCATTGTTCTCGAAATAGATACTACGGTATATCCATGTTCTTTAAGTAGGGAAGAAGTTGCCTTGCCTATTCCCTTGGAAGCCCCTGTAACTATGGCAACAGCCATGATTAAAAGCTGGAAGTCTAAGTTTAAATCTAGATCATGTTCCTTTTCTCCAATACATAGTTTATTATCCTGATTGAAACTATCAGAATCAACGAAAACACAATAAGGGTAGCCGCGGCTGAGACTGATGCATTAAAATACGTTTGAAATTCGTTGTAAATGTAAATTGACGACGTACAATCACCGTTGAATATCCAGCCAGTGACGTATGGTGCTATTATTACAATCGAACCGAATTCACTAATTGCTCTTGCAACTGAAGTGAGCCCTGCGGAGACTATTCCCCCAATTCCCTTCCTTAACGCAATCTTTCTGAAGACGTAAAACTCTGAGTAGCCAAAACTTATAGCGTATATCTCAGGCTCAAGTGGTAACGACTTGAAGAAGTTCTGCATGGCTCTAATATAGATAGGAGAACTGACAATTATCAAAGCCAGAAATACACCCAAATAAGAATAATAAAAGATAATTCCATGATCATATAGAAACTTACCCAGCGGAGTTATTGGGCTATCAATGAAAACAAGAGCTATTCCCACCAAAGGATGCGGTATCGAGGCTGGTATGTCCACTATCGACTCCATTATTGGATTTGAGTGTCTGGCTAGGAAATATGCTAAGGGAGTGGAGGCTAAAACCACAGTTATGACGCTTACTGCGGCCGAGAAGAAGGTGAACTCTATTGACGATATCAGAAGCTTTCCAAAAGCGTCTTTTACGACTAGGAAGGGTCCATAACCATAATAAAGAAGGTAAATTATGGGAACTAGGAGAAGAACGCCAGAGAAAATTGAAATTAGCTTTAAGACATTTAGTTTAGGCCGCACTGAAGTTCCCTCCATAGGTCAGCTCTCCATCGTTAAGCATAGTTAATATCTTGGAGGGAACGTCTGACTTAGATTGATAGTAAAGTACTGGGTGAGTTATAGGCTCCACATTAAACGTTGACAACTCTCCTACGTTCTTGACCAAGAACTGGATGAACTGAATAGACTCATTCATGTTTAAGGCACCCTTAGGAATGGTTATATAGAGGTATACTGGACCTCCTGGTACGGTGTACTTCATTCCGTTCTCGGTTATTACATAGGAGAATGAATGGAACCAAGATAGCTCATTTACATTGTACCCAAAATTAAGCCAAGCTGGTAACTTAAGATACATGAAATGTTGCGACACAGCGTAAGATACATATGAGAACACGAAATCTATGGTTCCAGCCTTCAGGTCAGCCACGAAGTCTGCCGTGGATAGTGCGGTTCTAACTTCCTTGCTAACGTTGTATGCTAAATTACAATAGTAGTCTGGATTATGAGTTGGGGAGTACAACTTGCCAGCCATCTGCAAAATCAAATCGCCGTACAGCCCTTCTGGATCGCTACTAGGGTCTGATATACCTAGGATGAAGTGTTCTGATAATAACGTGAAGAAGTTATTCCAATAGGTCGTCTCATTGGTCTTCATTGCCATGGTGTAGTTGGAGTAAAGTTGTCCCCAGTATGGATTGCTTTCAGTATAATTTGTATAAACTAAAGACATATGATCAGAAATGAAGGCTATTGCCCAGCCTGGGTTCCTTGATTGTTCCAGCTCAACTGCCTGAATGAATGCCACTGGCACGAATAGGTTAGCAGGTATAGGAGTTTCTTTAGCTATCTGTCCGGCTAGACCAAAGGATCCGCCAGGCACTACCTTAACCACAATTCCAGTGCTGTTATAAAATTGGGATGCGAGCTCATTGAAAATTGCTTTGTATGCTCCTGCCACATAAATCGTAAGGACTCCTGAACTCTTAGTGGGTGAAGTTGATGAGGTTAGAGTTGTTGAAGTAGTCTTAGACGGATGCATTGTTGCTAGATATGCTCCAACTCCAGCTATAATTATCACTACGACAACTATAGCTATTATAGCCTGAACCTTTGATAACGCTTTACTATTTATTCTCCTCTTACTATTTATTCTCCTCTTTTTGGTATACATACTATGTTTTCACAGAAATATTTCCCTATAAACTTTTCCCTATTAACTTTTTTTAGTTAAAATTTTTTAATATTATTTATAAACTTAATAAATGAGAATAAAATTAGTTTATACAATATCAATGTGATTAATTAACTAATAAAAGAAAATAACAGTATTATAATTTCCTAAGATTTTTCTTCTAATATTCTATAAATTTCCATCCAAGAGTAACCCTTTGGTAAGATGTTAAAGTTACCATCCTTCGTGGAGATTAAACCCCTTTTAATCATATCATCAAGAACCCTCTTTCCTCTGTCCAAAGGCAAATTCGACGCAATACATATCTCAGTCAATCTTCTCTTTCCTTTACTGATAGAAACTAGAATGTCCATGATTATGTCGTGTCTGCATCTGTTCACATCACAACTTGTGAGTTTTCCTTTTTAAGGATAAGTGGAAATTGTTTAGTATGGAAAGTGAGAAAAATATCATAAACGAAAGGAAGATTTCAGTAAGTGGATCCTTCTCGATGGAAGGAGATCTAGTAGGTTTTTCCTCTATGGAAGTGAGCGGAAGTGCTAACATTAAGGGAAATGTGAATGCAGAGAACATAGAGATTGCCGGGAGCTTGAAATGTCGGGACATGGAATTCAAGGACGCTGAGGTTTCAGGTAGTGCCAAGGCTAACAAGGTTAAGGGAGAAAAATTGGAAATAATGGGGAGTATGAAGGCTGATAAGCTAGATGTAAAGGAATTGGAAGTATACGGTGACCTAGACGCTTCAGAGGTAAATGCGGACAAGGTAATCCTAGGTAAAAAGTCCAGCGTCAACGGAACAATTATTTGTAATTCACTAGAAATGAAGAAAGGATCTGAAGCAGACGTTGTAATAGCCAAAGACGTAGATATAGGTCCTGACGCTTACGTGAACAGCCTCGAATGCTACACTTGCAAAGTAGGTCCTGACGCTGAGGTAGAATACTTGAAATACACTATATCAGCGGAAATAGATCCGAAAGCTGAGGTAAGGCACTCAGCTAAGGTAGATAGAATCTCTAAGGATTTCGATAAGCAAAGTTAACGCGTAGTCTTCACTCTTTCTCCAGCGGCATTCCATGTTTCACATTATCAGACATTGAATATAGAAAAATTTGCTTTCAATAAAAGAAAGCAAAGTTTATAAGTAGTTAATGTAAGTTAGCTGTGGGGATGGCGTCCCCCAGGGTAGAGCCCGAACCGCCCTCGAGGCTGATGACGCCTACTTCTTCAAGGTGATTAAATGCTTCAAGAACTTGAAGAGACGGCGGTTCAGGTAACTGGAGTTCTAGTTTTATCTCCACTTGTAGCTGGCATTTACGAGAAGGCTAAAGCTAGAGTAGAGGGAAGAAAAGGCCCTAGCATACTACAGCCATTCTACGACTTGAGAAAGTTAATTAGGAAGGAGACCTTAATTCCCGAGACATCCTCCTCAATCTTCGTTTATGCACCTTACCTTGCCATGGGGATCTATATCGTAATATCCTTCGTGATACCAGTAGTTTACCCTGAACCGATTTACTTGACTCCGACTGTTGATTTTTTGGGCGGCGCTATACTTTTTTCCCTAGCCGCATTCGTTAAAACGTTAGGAGCTCTGGACAGCGGAAGCAACTTCGCCGCATTAGGCGTCTCCAGAGCATTGTCCTTTTCCTATTTGTCTGAAGCTACCTTAATCACGGTTTTCTTCGGTGTAGCACTAATTACCGGAACAGACAATCCATACATTACTCTTTCATACTTAGTGAAGAGTCCTTCCAATTACTTGGAAATAGATCACGTATTGATAACTATTGCGTTCTTCATGCTCTGGCTCTTTGAGACTGGAAAGCTCCCAGTTGAGAGCTCTGGCCTTTCTGAGATGGGGATGATAGATGGGGGATTAACCTATGAATATTCTGGGAGGGATCTTGCATTGATGGAGTATACGTCAATGGTGAAACAATACTTACTGGGCTCAGTCTTCCTTAACGTGTTTGCATTCCCGTGGTTCATGCAGATAGGGACCGTAGGAGCTCTTGAGGACGTGCCTATCATGTTAGGTAAATGGATGCTCTTGATTGCTGTCACAGTGATAATAAACACCTCCCTTGCTAAACTCAGGCTTTACAAGGTTCAAGACTTTCTAGCTGTGGCTTTCATCCTGTCCCTAGTATCCCTAGTGATAACTGTTGTAGGTGATGGATGATGAAACTAGTGGAGGAGGCCTTATACCTTATAGGGGTCATTGTTGTTCTGACCACCGTTTATTTGGTGGGTCAAGCTTACTATAAACCAATAATTAGGGTACAAGGGCTACAGTCCTTTCTTATAGGAGGTCTATCAGTATCACTGTACTTCATTACGGGAAGAATAGATAACTTAATCCTTGCTTTGGAGGTCATTTCCCTCAGAGGAATAGGAGTTACTTTTACTTTGGAACGTGCGGTAAAAGGAAGGTATGGCTACAGGGAGACTGTAAGGGGTGTAGCTTCCCTCTTGGTTGCTGATCTGATCTTGGTTTCCGCCGTGATTGTAGTATCGACTTTCTTCCAGAGAGTCGTTGCTTCTAGTGTAATGTTCCCCGAGGACGTGATTCTAGCTATTATTGTGATATTTCAAGGCTTAGCTCTTGCAATGTTCAGAAAAGGTACAATACCTCAGATAATAGGTTACGTTGAGCAGGAGAACGGTATCGTGATGCTTGGGCTTTTCTTGATATCACTACCTCTCCTCATAGAAACTAGTGCGCTCCTAGACGTTCTTGCCCTTGTCATTCTATCTTACATTATTGTTAGGGAGAAACCAGAACATGACAGGAAAATTGACGAGTTAGTGGGGTGATTCCATGGATAATCTAGATCTACAACTAATATCTTTAATTTACCTTTTGTTCACCTTTCCCATCATAGGAGGGTTCCTTTCCTTAAAGTGGAAAATGGCTTCGGTCATCTCTTCCCTGGCAGACGTGGTTATATCCATTTACCTTCTTTTTTACCCTAACGTGGAAGGTTTCTTCTTCATCGACGAGATATCTAAGGTCTTCCTCATCATGAACTCATCAATAACGTTCATCACAATGCTTTATTCTCAGAAGTATATAAGGGACGGAATAGTCAAGGAAAGATGGTACTACTTCTTGTTCATGCTGTACTCTGATGCGCTATATGGTGTAATAACGTTAAACAATCTAGGGCTAATATGGGCTTCCCTTGAAGCTTCTACGGCGTTAACCGTCATCCTAGTCGCTTACGAAAAGGGAGAAGTGACAATGGAAGCAACTTGGAGGTATGCAGTCATAGTTTCAATGGGAGTTTCCATAGCTTTCGTTTCAATAATCTTATTCTATTATGGGTTGCATACATTGACACTCACCTCCATGATAGGAAGAGGAACCAATAGTCCGTTGATAGTTGCTGCATCTCTTCTAGGAATTCTTGGTTTCGGAACTAAGGCTGGAATATTCCCTGGATATACTTGGTTGCCTGACGCTCATACAGAAGCACCAGCCACTGTAAGCTCTTCCTTCTCAGCGGTTCTTGTTCCTGCAGCTGCAGTGGTAGTTTTCAGGATTTATCAAATAGCTCCATTCATGGAATGGTATTTCCTTTCACTTTCAGCATTTTCCCTCCTTACTGCATCACTCATGATGGCTAGACAGAGGTACTTCAAGAGGCTCTTTGCCTATTCCACTCTAGAGAACGTCAACTTGGGCTTAATAGGACTAATTGTAAGTCAGCCATTGGGCGCGTTGCTGCTTTTCCTCACTCATGCCTTTGGAAAGACGGGAGCTTTCCTGTCCTCCGGCGTATACATGGAAGAACTGAGGACTAAGAAGATTGAGGATGTAGAGAAAAGGGCTGGGCTTTCGAGACCTACCAATGCCTCGCTTTTCCTATCCTCCCTTGCAGTAACTGGAACCCCTCCTTTTGGAACCTTCGTAGGAGAACTTCTAATATTCATAAAAGTGTCACAGATTTCGCTACCGCTATTAGCCGTAATGTTGGCCTCAGCTGCAATAGCTTTCGTTTCTGTGAACTATAACGTGACGAGAATGCTGAAGCCAAAGGAGGAGAGGAAATATGATGGGATCCTCGGTTACATATCTTTAGCCTCAGCGTTGATTTCCCTGATCATTGGAGTAGTAGCATTGGAGGTGATACAATGAGATTCATTGGAAAGCTAGAAAACTTATGCATTTACGATATGGGAGAAAGGGAAGACCAATGCCAGGACTTCTCGTTCCGTGCAGGTAAGTCTGAAGGATACGGTGAGTTCACCTTCGTTTACGGTCCCAGTGCAGGAGGACTAACTGAGAGCGTTCAGTTCATGATTAAAACCTCGGGGGAACAAATTCTAGAAATAGAAGCTAACCCTTACTTCAAGAAGAGGAAGCTAAAGTTTTCTGGAAGGATAGAGGACGTCATTCTGACAGTGGAGAGGATTAATGCCATGTTCTCCGCTTCCCACTCACTATCCTTCATCATTGCAGTAGAAAGGTCAGTTGACGTCAACGTGGACTATGAAGTTATGATGGCTAGAATAGTCGAACTGGAGCTTGAGAGAATAAGGAATCACCTGCATGTACTCCATAAGCTGGCAGAGACTGGAGCTCTGGGCGTAGCTTCATATCAATTGCAGGAAATGGAGGAGAGAACGAATAGGTTGATTGGTGAGGTTTGTGGGCATAGGTACTTCTTTAGCTCAAATTGGATTAATTCTGTCAAATGTAACTTGGAAAAGGTAAGGCTGGACTACCTTAATGGCTTCAATTCATTCTTTAACGATATGCTCGAGAACAGAATACTCATAGATAGATTTCAGAACAACGGGAAAATAGACCAAGACTGGTTGATAGGACCTGCCGCGAGAGCATCTGGTAGGAGTTACGATTCCAGATATGATTCAGACTCCCTTCCATACAAGGACCTTGGATTCTCTCCCATAGTTGAGAGGTCTCCTGATACCTTCGGTAGATTCTTAATAAGAGGACTGGAGATACTCCAGTCTATTGAGATCATTAGAGGGGCATTAGGGAAAGCAAAGAACGTAAGAGGAGGTGAGGTAAAGGTAAAGGGCGTAGGTAGTGGAATGAGCAGAGTGGAATCCCCATCCGGTGACCTAGTCTACAAAGTGAAGATAGATGACGGTTTCATTTCAACCTCCTTTTTACCTCCTTCTAAGGCAAACCTTTCCTTTTTCTTGAAGTCAGTTATAGGTACTATATTCACGGATTTCCCCTTCAATTGGGAGGGATTTGGAATTTGGATATCTGAAATAGGGGTGGAGAAGGAATGAACTGGTTTCTGAGAGGATTGAGGCGGGGAGTTAAGACCGAATCTAAGCCTACAAGTACACCACCTTGGGCTTCATTACTCAAGGTTGAAGGAAATTTCCAAGGTTGTCCAACTAACGCTATAGAAGATGGCTGGGACTCTGGAAAGTGCATATTCTGCAGGAGATGTTACCCTAGCCTGAAACCTACTGGGGATCACAGGATGGCATCTGCGAGGGCAAACCCTATGTTCCGCAGGTCATTCTATTTATATCCTTTGGACGTGGGAACGTGTGGAGGATGTAACTCAGAACTTAAGCTAATTTCATCGCCACAGTATGATATGACGAGATTTGGGATATTCTTCACAAATTCACCTAGACATGCTGACGGAGTAGTAATCATGGGAGTTTTAACTGAGGGAATGAGGGAAGTCCTCAAGGAAACCTTGGATGCTGTTCCCTCACCTAAGGTGATAATTCTGCTGGGGGCTTGCGCAATAAGTGGAGGTGTAGTAGGAGAAGGAGTTAAGATTGAGGCAGACGTAATCGTTCCAGGTTGTCCTCCGTCCCCTAACACAATACTGGACGCTCTAATCAAGGCTAAGGGTGGTAAAGGATGGTAATTGAAATCTCGTTATTAGCGAACCTTATACCCTTCATAATTTCTTTCTTCATTTCTTTATGGAATAGAAGAGCAGGCTATCTGGCAGTATCAGTTTCCTCAATCCTCGTTATGATGTACACGTTAACGGGAACGTTAACACCTTTAGCTCTGTTGAAGGTGCTTGCTTTAGCCTCTTGGTTTTTACTATCACTAACTTCCAGGGATGACATGTCTACATTGTTATCGGTTTCCGTCATAGGTATGTTGACTTTCATGGATTCTGGAGAAAACTTGTTCCTCTTGATAGCAGGCTGGGAAGTCATGGCTCTTCCTCTTTTCTACGCGTTTAAGGGGATTAGACCTTCAGTCACTTTCTTCGCCTTCGGTGAACTCAGTACAGTGCTCCTTATAGGGGGGGCGGCTATCTCGGGAGGAAACATAGATAACCTAAGCGAAACTTCTGTCATCCTTCTCCTATCCGGATTTCTGGTTAAGACTGGAATAACTCCATTCTATGGAGTTGATTGGCTACCACTTCAAGAGGGCAAGTTACCCCACTCCTTATCGTCACTAGTGAGTGCAACAATGACGCTCATGGGAATTTACGGCGCATTACAAGTTCTTCAGCAGTTTAGCGTTCCTCTTCCTATGTCTTATGCGTTAATATTGCTAGGATCCTTCACGGCTTTCATGACATCACTTTACGGTTACGTTAGCGACGATGGTAGAGCATCCTTGGCCTTTAGCTCTATAGAGAATAGCGGTGCTATGATAACCTCTTTGGGAGTCCACACGCTTGGAGGAGTTACAAGGGAAGTAGCCTTAGCTTCGCTTCTCATGATAGCCATATCGAACAGCATAGGAAAAACTGGGGCTTTCCTGACGTCAATATCTTCTCTCACCTACAACAAACCTTTCCAGAAACGGTGGGAGAGCTACTTGGGGTCTACAATGATTGCAGCGTCACTGTCAGGCCTACTTCCTACAGCTGGCGGTGTGGGTTCATGGGGATTACTAGAGACCCTCTTCATCAGCGCTTACGTCAGCGGCATTCTAGGAGTTGTACCTCTAATCGGAGGCGTGTTGATTGCATCTGCTGAGGGTTTCGCCACTGCATTGGCAATAAAGTACTTCTCTTCAAGACATATATTTAGGAAGGGAGAACTGAAGGACAGTGATTGGCCTTCTAGATTCATTTCCGGTATAGTGGTGCTGTTATCTGGCGTATCGCTTTCTTACCTAGTTTATCCGTTTAAGGGAGGTCTTCTTGGCGTAGCTTCTGGAACTTTAATAGAAACCTTCTCCAACAAACCTTTTGGCGGAATTTCACCACTTTACGTGTTAATCATGGCAAGTGTAGGTTCTCTCTTGACCTTGGCTTTGCTTGGAAGGCCAAAGGGGAGAAAAGTTAAAACTTGGAACAATGGCGTGGACAAGAAGGATGACTATACACCATTTGCAATGGCTAATAACGAAAGGGTAATGCTGAAGTTTATCCTTGGAGATGGCAAGTTCTCAAAGGAAGTCTTCACAACGTTCTTCTTAATTTTATCCAGAAAATACAAGAACTTCAGCGATCTACTAGCTAGAGCTATATTTAACGGGAACTTAACAGCCTACGTCGCGTATTTGGCTATAGCATTCATTATAATACTGATCATCACACTTCTTTAAATCTCATGAAATGGGTAGTATGTTTTTCTCAATCTTTTTAACTGTGTTAAAAAGATATACGAACATGGAATGGAGAATTAACAACAAGGTCCCACCAAAAGTAAATAAAAGGAATTGCGACATAGACGAAATAGCTTCTATGGAGGAAATAAGGGACAAGTTAAGGGAAAGGTCAAAACAATTTGCCGTAGACGTTTCAATCAAAGTATTAAAGGAGAAGAAGATGACCTTAGATGAACTATCTCGAAAATACAACGATATAGAACTAAAGGAGTTGGAGAGACTAGTTGAGATAGTTAAACAGAAATTGGAAGGTTAGATAGAGAGTTTTTTACTCTTACAGTTTCCTTCAATCTAGGCCTTTCATATAGTAAGAAAATCGATGAAAATAACCTAAGTCAGATGTTAAGAACTGACAATATGTATGTATATTTTTTCTTCTTTAGCTGTTTAGATACCAAATACGGAATTATGCTACCTAAAGTAGGAGAATCATAGTGGTTGACGTCAAAGTAAACATTACCTTTTGAATATAACGCTGTCGAAGTTTCCGTTTCAGCAGAATAAAGAAGTGTAGTTAAAACCACTAGTAAAAGTGTAAACACGGACAGAATTGACGTAACAATCGCTCCTGTAGTTAGCTAATCTAATTGAAACTATAGCTACAATCAAATAGTTCCATAACAAGTATCAAAGTCCGTCCACGGCGAATCACACTGAGAAACCAAGGTAAACTTCCTTGAAATAAAAGAGAATTAATAAGAAGAAGTGTTATTATCAGGGGGTTCCTCATAACTCTCCTTGACCTATGCTGGAAAAGATGGAAGAAGCCTATCGAACTAAATGCAGAATAAAAGCCTATAGAGAAAGCTCATACATTAGTCATGACACAAGCACATATCAAATCAAGGCTGAAACGAAGATAAAGATTGCAGCCTCAGGATACTTAGGAATATCAACCCTCCAAATGAAGTAGCCTGCAGAATGAAAGCTGAGACGAATATAGGATACGACAATCTAGATGCAGGTCCTAGGAAAGAGAAGTTAAGTGCAATGCATCTATGCATTCGAATTCTTCAACTAACACAGTGGATTATCTTATGAACTTCATTGTAAAACCATTTAAAAATATACTACAATTAAAGTTAATATCCAAAAATATGTACATATATAAAAAAATAAATATTCTTTAGTATAAAAATTAATTATATATTATCTTCATCTTATCACATAATTTTCAATAAAAAACTTAATATAATATAAAAATTTTCTAGCTTATTGTACATCGCATGCTGCGCCCAATCCTGCACAAAACTCTGTACAGTTAATCCCATCTGTTACTATAAAACCATTATCACCAGCACAATCAAATTCTATACATTCTTCGACACAAGCTATAGTACCAAATGGATCTGGTGGATCATTATCTAGATTTTCTTTTTTAGAACTAATTGACATTATTACTCCACCCTATTAATAGTACTACTATCCGGCTTATATTCTTCAGTTATCTTCTTTATAACATCTTTTGATACACTATATCTTCCTGAAACTACTTTACTTAATCTATTATCACTTAATACATAAACTGAAATCGTAGCAGTATTCTTATTTTCATCACGTATAATATCTTGCAATACCTCTAATTCAACAAAAC
Organism: Sulfuracidifex metallicus DSM 6482 = JCM 9184; assembly: GCA_032834875.1. Taxonomy (NCBI): domain Archaea; kingdom Thermoproteati; phylum Thermoproteota; class Thermoprotei; order Sulfolobales; family Sulfolobaceae; genus Sulfuracidifex; species Sulfuracidifex metallicus. The sequence continues at coordinate 794,375 of CP135238.1, read as the reverse complement.
TGCCATTATTTTCTTCACCTGAGATAAAATGATATTCTTTGTTACCTTCTTTTACTATTATTTCATATCCTGTTCTTACTATATCTCCACGTTTTACTTTAACTACTGCAAAACTATAACCATCCATTTCACCATAATCTTTTTTAATTATCTCTACTTTTTGATTACTTTTTTGTAAATTCTGTTTATATTTTTCTCTATTCTTATAAGCTTCTAACATTATATCAAGCTGTTTAGTATGATCTATTATTTGCATAATGAACCACTAGTGAAATACTGACTTTTTCCACTTTTAAACTTTTCTAAAAAGGAGACTATCCATCTCCACCCTCACGGATGTGGTCTTCCGCCCCGTTTGAACCCCTTGTTAAGATTAAAAAGTCTCATTTAACTAGAATTAATACTCCGTAATGAATCAGATACCCTAATATAAGATAGAGCTTAAGAGCGTACGCCCCGAATTTGTCGTCCTTAAATTCACTTGTATCTTCAACTACCCGCTCTAGAATAGTAGAGATTACTTCCTCTACAGTTACACCTGGATAAATCCTTCTAACATATCCTATAATTTCTTCCACATCTATATTCTTTCCTATTCTAATCAATTGTCCTGGGTATTGATCTGAACTACCTCATCATCATTTGGATCAACGGTGTAGTTACCAAATAACCTCCAGTTTTTCCTATTGGCTATGAAAGAACTCTCTGAAGAACAAAAAACGTCAAAATTTACATAAAATACTGAAAAATATCTAACTATTACTTTACTTTCAAGAGATTATAACATCAAAGAACTCTTTAGGATGAAACGCTTTTTGCAGAACTTTGAAAAGCACTTTATAGTGTAAAGAAGTTGGCCAGTTTTTTTTATTATTATTATTTATAACTATTTATTTTATATATTATTGAGTTAGTACATATATATGTGCATTTACGTTTTAAATATATTATATGTTATTATTTTCTTTTACGTAATGTAAAGTATAGACCTATCAATGATATCACAATCAAGATTGGTGCAACGTAGAGCAGGATAATCGGTGATATACCATTATTATCATCGTCCTCGGTCTCTTTATACAGGGAGGATATCATCGTAGTTATATTAGTTTTACTCACATTATTCTTACTAATCAAAGAGGAATTGGTCTCTGTAGAGTTGGAAACGTTGTTATAAACATTTGTCAGATTTTGTTCCGATGAATCTGTAGCTGATGAAAATTTCATCACATATGAAAGCACAGAGGAGTTTATATAACCTTTTTGATAAAGTATTTGATAACTTGTGTAATTATTGTGAATTGTAGCAACGTAGCCGTAATGCACTGGGTATTGGAGAGGAATTGGATAACTCCAATTTGAAGGATATAGTAAGATTGGTTGCCTAAGTTTAGAGAAATCGAAAGCCTTCAATAACCCTTGCACGTCTGAATGAGCTACTATTTGATCCAAGTATGGAAGATGCCAATTGTAATCGATGAAGCCAAGCAAGGTATATCCAGATAAAGTGTAGTTGTCTATCCATCCCTCCCTAGAGTAAGGTGAGATTATTAACAGAGGAGTCCTCTCTCCAAGGACGGAATAATTGCTTATGCCTAAGCCCTGCAGGAACTTGTCGTTGCCCTCTCCGTAAGTATAAATTATGGGTGGAGGAACTTGGTCATAGAAACCTCCTCCCTCATCGAACGTTATAAATATAGCTGTGGAATTCCAGTAAGGACTTTGCATTATTGCATCAATGTACTTCACTAAGTTTTCTTGTCCCACGGTTAGATTAAAAGGTGGATGGAAATCCAACGCCGAATGAGTATCATATCCGTCTCCACCCGTAAACATCAACCAAGAAACTGAGGGAAGTTTACCGTCATGTAGATCCTGAAGAAACACACTAGTGTTAAAATAATAGGATGAGTAATCAACGTTACCATTAAACGCAGAAAGTGGAAATGGAGATAAAACGCCTCCAGTGTAACCGTAGTCAAAATATGCCCAACTAACGTCATATTCTGATAGTTGGTACATAATTGTATCACAGAATGGAATAACACCACTAACGAAGCCATCTCCAGTGACGTTAGTTGAGAAACCCGTTAAATAAGCTAGCCTATTAGGTTGAGTTGTCTCCAAAACAGGTGAGAAATAGTCGTCGGCTAAAACGTATTCTTCGGCGTAGTCCCACAAAAGCGGAATTTGCTTATAAGTTACGTATGCCATGGATTGCTGACCCGAGCCCTCCACAAAACCGTTCATTAAACCGTAGTTCCAATCCTCATGGTAGGGGGTAAATCCCTCGGTTGGATCCTGGAGGATAACTGAGCCTTGGAAGGGTGTCACGAATCCCCCGTTTCCGTTAGGTAATTTGACGCTAAGGTTAAGTCCTATCGGTCTCATCAAGGAGCAAGTAACGTTGTTCTTTAGTGGAGGGTTTCCAAACGGGTAAGTGCCAAACAAACTGTCGAATGAGTGGTTCTCCAATATGATGATAACCACATGTCTAATTGGCGTAAGCGTCTGAGTTGACTCCGACTGTGTTGGAATTAGAGGAAACATCATTAGCGCAATTAAAAAGAGTGTTGATAATAGGATTAGTTTTCTCACAAACTATTAACGTTTTTTACACTATAAAGACCTTTTGGATTAAAATAGTGGATATTACAGATTAACATTAGAACTCTTTACTTTGCGTGGAACAGAGAGCTAAAAAAGGTAAAGTTTCCTCAATAATTTAAGGAAAATATTTATGAGATATCCAGTTTATCTGACTTCCTCCCCGCCCTGGAAGGGCGAGGGTTCCCCTCCAGAGGGTTCATAGTTCCCACCATCGATTCGGGATTACATCTCTCATTTGGTAGGCAGTCGAGTGGCTCAGAGAACCACTCCCATTTGGACAGAGTGGGTAGGGGACTTTCATTGCTGAGCTCTAGTCCCTTGAAGGAAAAGGAAGATGATGGTTGCTCCTCCCACAGTCCCATTAAGCCCTCAATCGAGCTGGGGAGGAGCATCGTTAGCGTCACTAAAAGATTTTTGAAAAAAGAAATATTTAAATATAAGGGGGCTATCCATCCCCGCCTTAAAAGGCGAGGCTTTCCGCCCCCTTAACCCCCTTCTCTGTAAACATGTTCTTGTAATCTTTTTCATGCTATTAAATTAATCCCTAGATTGTTTTCCTAAGTCTTCCTCCCTTACCTCTTCCTGCTTTTTGGGGAATATAGTGTTAGATGGATATGCCATAAAGTTCTCAATAGCATTCTCCACTGCTAGGGTAGCCTGAAGAAGATCTCTAAAATACTTCTCTCCATCATCGATTGAATAGATAGCCCTCTCCATATAAGCCAATGAGGCAATCACATTATCATCGACGAAACTTCTTATATCTTCTCTCACTAGAAGGAACTCTGTTTTAAGGTAATCCTTAACGTCGTTAGTAGCTAATATGGCCTTGAGAGAGTCCTCTTCTCCTTTCAAAGATAGGAAGAGACCCATCCTAGATACATTCTCTATTCTTTCCAAATATCTTCCGGCCCAATAAATCTTATAACCAGTGGACTTACTCAGCAATAACACTCACCTGAACCGTTAAAAGTCTGCCCTTTCCAGAACTGATAAAGGAACCCTTCACTGGCGGAGTATCATTGGAATCTCTACCTATGGCAAACTTAACATAGTCTATAGAATATAACCTATAGCTTGTGGGATCAATCGGTATCCATCCTCCAGGGGTCTTAACTTCAACCCATGCGTGGGTTACCTTAGGATTATCGTTCATCAGTCCCATAACATATCTAGCGGGGATCTTCATTGATCTAAGGATACCTATAGTAACGTGAGCAAAGTCCTGACACACTCCCTTACCTAAGAGGAAACTCCTCGAGGCTTCCGTATCAATGAACGTAGAGCCTTCTTGATATGTCATTTTTCCCCTCACAAATGATATGGTATTCCGTATTAGTTCATCTAACGTCTTAGACGAGCTTAGAAGTTCCTTGCCTATGTCTAAAAAGAAATCCACATCTATAAGGTCGCTAGAGGAAGTAAACTTTGGATCTATAAGGTCGCAGGGAAGCTTACAGTCTATCATCTGATTCCTCTTGACTTCTACAACGCTCTCACTGCTTAACCTTAAAAGCTTGTGAGGCTCGGTAACTTTTATCCGGTAATTGACGTTACCGAATGAATCGATAAATCTTACTTTATAACCATTAGGTTCGCTCCTCACATCTTCACTAATTAACCTTTGGTTATCCGACGGATAAGGAACTATCTTCAATATGTTATCGTTTAGAACTACGACGTCATCGTACTCATAAATAGCTTCGTAGCTCACACGGTATAGGAAGGATTCAACATTCTCAGAGGTTACTTGACCCATACAGGCTTCACCAAACCTCCAGAACTGTTGTTGGTGATTTTACTTCCCACAGGAGCCACCCTAGATAAGACCAAGTCTGATGTACCCTCGGTAAATTGGAAGAAACGCAGATCCGCGTAAGTTTCGTAAAGTTTGTCATCTATGACCGAGAGAACAGTATCGAAATCTATAAACTCTTGTGCTATGAACTCTGAGGGGTTCTTCCTCACTTCCTTTAAGATTACTGCCCGTTTGTCCCGATCCAGTTCAGACATTATGAAAGTTCCGGTTCCACCATAACCTTCTCTTCTCTTTAGCACGAGCTTCTCCAGAGTTTCCTCCTTTACCTCCTCAGCGGGCAATGAAAAAGGTTGCCTCAAGCTACCTCTGATTCCGTAATCTTCCATTATTTGAGGCATGAAGCAAAATGTCATCTTGTCATCCGCTATTCCTGTGCCTGGTGCGTTAACTAAGCTCACATCGCCCCTAAGATAAGCCTTCATTAAACCCGGAGTTAGAACGTCAAGATCTTCTATCCTTCTGTATATTACATCTATCTTTACGTCACCTTCCACAGTCTTTGCCAATACTTCTCCTTGACTATACCGTAGATCCGAAGGTTCAATCAATAGCAAGTTCATTCTGTCTGAGTAGAACTTGTGCTCAAAATAAGCCGAATTATAAGTTCCCTCTGTAAGTATTCCTATTACTGGATCCCTTGTCTCCGACGCATTAACAAGGGTCTTTGTCATGGTATTAAGACCGTCATTGGATCTCATACCAAGCTTTAAAATGGACTCAACTATTTCCTGGGACTTCTTGGCATAACTCATTCCAGATGGAACTCTCACGTTGTCTTCCAATATAATGGGATTTCCGTTCACTTTCACTATGTCCTCGCCCATGATATAGACATAAATACCATGAGGAGGATCGAAACCAAACATCTCAGGTCTAAAATAGGGAGACTTAACTACTAATTCCTCACTTAGTCTGGAAGGCTTATCATGGTAAACGTCGTATAACAGTCGATTTATAGCAATCATTCTTTTTCTGAGTTCAAGCCCCATCTCCTGGAATTCGGCCCTAGTTAGTATCCTGGGTATCGGATCAATCTTGACTGGTCTGTAGAAAGAGCCCGTGTAGAAAGTGAAGCCAGAAAGGGCCGCTAATCTGTTTACTAGACTGGATACCTCAGTTGGATCTATCTCGTTAAACTTTTCAATTATTTGTTTATACCTTTCATCATTATATTCAAAGAAACCGTCAATTCCTGATAACTTTATGTCAAGCATCGATATTATTCTAACAATTAAAGAATAGTTAAGCTTTTCCCTATGAATGATGAAAAGTTTTCATGTTAATGAAATCAGGAGACACTTCTATTTCTATCTCATGAAAAGTTTTCATGTTTTTCCCTCCATACTTTCAAAAATCAAATGTAAAATCGTTGTTCTTCACCAAGTGAATTTCGCATATGAAGCTCAAAACTTAATTGTTAAATAAATTGGGGAAAAATTTTTTTAAAAAAGGCTTTAATGTTATCAAATGGAACTCCTCAGAGTGAGATCAAATTTCAACAATACATTAGAATTATTATCAAAATTAATACAAGAGAATAACCTTAAAATAGTATCTAGGATAAATGCCCAGGAGAACTTGGCTAAGGCAAACCTAAAAATTGAGGGAAATTATATCTTCGAGGTCTTCAGACCGGACCTTGCAAACAAGTTGTTTAATAAGGATATAAGGGCAGGAATAGTTCCTCCCCTTAGGATTTACGTGTTTGAGAGGGAAGGTATGACCTTCGTTGAGTATCAGAAGCCCAGCGAAATTCTGTCCAAGTGGGGGGCTGAGGATCTAGGAAGGGAATTGGACCAAATGTTCGAGAGGATCATGAAAGGATTGGACGTTGAGGAAAGGGAAACTTTCGAAGTCTAAATCCATGGATAATAAGTAATAGTTTTCCTTCACTCGCTTAGAGACTTACTTTGATTCCTAAAGAACTTAACTGCCTTTAGACGGAGATGTAAGTGTCAAACTGAACGAAAAAATCAAAACTTTCCTTTTCGTATATTTATGCACAATGTACGAGAAGTTGGCTGAATATTTACTTTCCTCAACTTACGTTATTGTATTTACGGGGGCAGGTATTAGCACCGCTTCAGGAATTTCAGACTTTAGAGGACCAAATGGTTTGTGGAAGAAGTACTCACCAGAAATCGCTTCCGTGGAATTCCTTCAAAGAGATCCAAAGTCGTTCTGGGAATTCTATTCCACCAGAATGAGGGGACTCTTCGAGGCGGAGCCAAATACCGCTCATAAGGCTTTAGGAGAGCTGGAGAGGATGGGATTAGTTCAGTGGATAATAACGCAGAACATAGACGGTTTGCATCAGAAGGGAGGATCAAAGAATGTAATAGAATTACACGGAACCATGAGAAAGTCCTATTGTTCCGTATGTTTCGAAAGTTACGACTCCATGGACATACTTAAGAGAATAGATAGCGGTGAAAATCCTCCCATTTGTAGCTGTGGAGGATTAATAAGACCTGACGTAGTCCTGTTCGGAGAGTCCGTGAAGAAAATTGAGGAGGCACTTAATATAGCTTCAGAAGCTGACATGGTACTTTCTATAGGATCGTCTCTCACGGTTTACCCTGCTAACTTAGTCCCTAAGACGGTAAAGGACAGTGGTGGTAAATTGATAATAGTTAACATGCAGGAAACTCCTTTCGACTACATGGCAGACGAAGTGATCAGAGATCCCGTTGAGATTGTTTTACCAGAACTCGTAAAAGAAATAAAGGAAAGAACTAAGGCTAAGTCGTGAAAGTTTAGATTATCCCTCTAGTGGGTATGAACGTTTTTGGTTAATCCTACCTTTCTACGTGGGAATCATAACTCTGAGAAATGATTCATTATATGAGGTAGTAGTGGTGTTATTGATTATGATAAATTATATAATATGTATAAAAAATATGTAATGAAGGTTTCATGCATATACCAACTTCAATTACTAGCTGAGCCATAATCATTGCGATATATGTACGATCTAAAGGCGCAAAAAAGATGGAATCCTATTATTTCCAAGGTGATATAGCGTTTAAACACGTTATATTTCTCTGTTTACAGTTTCAATGTACGGAAAGATTTAGAAGTACCTCGGTATTTTTTATATTATGCACATGAGGGTGATATGCACAAGATGCGGAAAAGAAAGGGAGGGAATGGAGGTAACATGTAATAGGTGTGGAGGACCTTTTAAATTAGATATAGACTTGCCCTTCTCAAAGGAAATAAGGCTAAACTTTCCTTATATCAAGGACTGGGTAAGCTTAGGTGAGTGGAACTCTCCAATGATAAAGGGAGACTTATTTTACAAACTTGACTTCATGAACCCAACTGGATCTTACAAGGATAGAGGATCTACGACCATGATATCATACCTAAAACAATCTGGAATAAAGGAGATTGCAGAAGATTCATCTGGTAATGCTGGTGCCTCAGTAGCAGCCTATGGAGCCGCTGCAGGCATGAAGGTGTCGATATTCGTACCTTCTACAGCTAGGGGAAACAAGGTAAGACAAATACAAGCCTATGGTGCTTCTATAGTCAAGGTAGAGGGAAATAGAGATGACGTGTCAAGGGCTGCTCGAGAATCTGGGTTATATCACGCCTCACATATCTTGCAACCCCATTTTAGGGACGGAATCAGATCCCTCGCCTATGAGATAGTTAGGGATTTAGGATGGAGAAAGCCTGAGGAGGTTTACGTTCCGGTGTCTGCAGGAACGCTTCTCCTGGGAATGTATGAGGGATTTAGGCACATGGCCAATGAAGGCGTAATTAAAGAGATTCCAAAGATAGTTGCTGTTCAGACAGAACAAGTTAGTCCATTGTGTGCAAAGATAAATCACGTCAATTATAATCCTCCTGAAAAGCTAACTTCCATCGCAGATGCATTAGTATCCACAAACCCCACCTTGTTACCTGAGATGCTTAACGCCATCAAAGACGGAGAATGTGTTACGGTAAGTGACCAAGAGATCTTGGAAGCGTGGAAGATATTGGCGAGGAAAGGACTCTTAGTAGAATACAGCTCTGCTACAACCCTTGCAGGGCATATGAAAAACAAAGGTTCGAATAACGCTGTTCTGGTGCTAACAGGGTCCGGCCTTAAGACGTTATCTTAAACGCAAAACCTTCAATTGATATTAAATTCTATTACTTACCATAGCTCTAAAATAATCTTCTTTTTTATTTTAAATAAAAAATAAGGATAAAATACAATCTTGTATTGTAACTTCCGGCCTATAATTTACATCCTCTTTACTACAGTTCTAGTGTTCAGAGTCAAGAGGAGGCCTATAAGGCCTATCATCTTGATGGCGTCACCCACTATCGCTACTGGTCCCAAACTGAATAGGTAAAGAGGAAGTCCAGCGGTAAATATTACCGCTCCCCAGAAGAACAGTGAAGAGTACGTGAGTTTAATTTTCTTTGCTGTTAGAAATATGGGTATACCTGCAATTGGCTCAAAGAAATATCCTAGAAGAATCAGTTCAACGCCAAGGAACTTACCTAAAGTGAGGAAGACCAAGCCTATTCCTGCAATTATCACAGCTAAGGTTCCAAAGAAGTCAAGCATCTTCTGTCTCTCCAACTTAACCATGTGATAACTTAGAACTGACGGGATGGCCATAGCCCAAATTATCCAAAGGATTATAACTGAAGGCAAGCTAAAAATGAAGTTGATCCCGTTTACCTCAAGTAGGATTAGCTCTAACAGTATTATTAAGGATGCTATTAAGCTAATCATGTTACCTTGAAATAGATATTTTACATTCATATTGTAAACTTGTTCTATTGAGTGAAAACATTATATTAATTAAATTTTTACATACTGATCTTTCGATTGACAAGACTGGGTAGTCTTAGTCAAGTCCTTATGTTTCTTTATCTTATTCTTGAACCCATCCCTTTTTACCTTCGGTTGTGTCTATATCCATTTAACCTTGTACACTTTACCGTCTCTTGAAAGATATAGGTTCGAAAGTACCATCATTTTTCCCTAAAATTATCGAAGTTCCATCTTGATCTTCTATAATAATTAGTCTCATGTTGGAAGAAACTAAATACTCCTTACCCGTAGAATCTTCTTCTTCATACTCCTTACATTTCCATAATGACTGACAACCTTCATCTAGTACTCTCCTAATTTCTTGTACAGGATAGTTGTGTTTCTTGTAATGCGAAATTATCCATTTCATAACCTTAACTGAGGTGTCTGCGTCGCTTTCCTTTCCGCATATGTTACACTTCATCAGTCATGTTAAGTTCCTCAATTCTAATAGGATTATTCCTTCTTACGTTAACTCTCACTTATGCACTTAACGCTTAGTAAAATCCCTCCACAACGATGATATTCCTATGTGCTATAGGCACACATAGTTTACTATAAATAGAGTAAACTTTAAATACTATGGATAGGCTATCCAACTGAGAGTAGGAATGATAAGGGGAATATTTCATACCGTATCACTTGTTAATATTAATTATCTATTTTTAACGAAGTATAAAAATAAATCAAAGTGTGATAAGTGTGGGAGAACTTAAGGGGAAGGTTCTTCATATCTTAGATTTGGTTACGCTTTCTACTTCAAGCGTAGCCCCTGCCTTCAGTATATCTGCAGCATACGGAAGCATGGTTCTCTTGATGGGTATTCACGCCACAATGTCGGTTATAGTTTCTTTCCCTTTCTTCCTCTTCGCGTCCATAATCTTAAGGAAACTAAACAAGGTTTCACCAAATGCTGGGGCATCTTACCATTGGGGGGCTAAGCTTGTAGGTCCAAAGTACGGCTCATTCCAATTCTGGATAGTCTCTCTAGCGTATTTTCTATCCCTTCCTCCAATAGTGATCCCTGCGGGGGAATATACTTTAGACTTACTTTACAGAATAGGACTTATATCACACCAGGAAGTAACCAGCATTTTCCTCGACTCAATGGTGGGGATAGGGTGGGTACTCGTTGCTACAGTTCCCCTTCTCCTTGGAGCAAAACCCACGGCAAAGATAACGGAAGCATTCCTGGCTGTGGAAATTGTAGTTCTATCGTTTTTCATCCTTGTGGGATTAGCTGACTTGGGCAACCACAACGTTAAACCAATATCTACGTCAATTTTCTTAGATCCAAGTTTCTTTAACGGGAAATTCCTAAGGTTAGCTGCAACCATGGTCATAGTTGCAACAATACTTGACGGGTGGGAAATTGACAGTTACGCCTCTGAGGAGGCTAAGAAACCTAGACAGTGGCCTGGTCTATCTGGAATCATAGGACTAGTGAGCGTATTCATGATTTACTTGATAACTATGCCAATAATGGCAGTGGAAACACCAGAGGCTGCCCTGAGCTCTTCAGTGGATCCTCTAGCTACGTGGGCAAGTTTCGTCATTCCGGGTTATGTTTGGACTATCGACATTGCCGTAATAGCGTCCACAGCGAGTTCCCTTTGGCTAACAGCTTACATCCTAAGTAGAGTTTGGTTCTCTGCAGGAAGAGAGGGATTGTTACCTCATTGGTTCTCTAGCACAAGAGTTAATGGTAGCCCTTGGATTGCAATACTAGCCATAACTGCCCTGGAGATATTGGTGCAGTTGATTCAGTTGTCATCTTCTAGCCTTCAATCATTCTTCGGCTTAGTGCTGACCTCTGCTGGAGCTTTCCTTCTCTTGGAGTTTGGCATGGACTCTCTGACTGTCATTTACATGACCATAAAAGGAAAATTCTCCTATTTAATCGGAGTCGTTGCAGGAGCTACTGCAACGTTCATGTTTTCAGCGGTGATCCTTGGAATAGCAGAAGCTGGCACTGCCTTTAATATTCCTCCACTTTACTACGTTCTAGCTTTGATGTTTATGCTTTCACTGGGAGGAATATTTATCCTGAGGTCCAGAAAGCTGAGGCTCATTGAGCCAGATCTGGAAGAATAACTAAAAATACATGATTGCGTGAATCTCTATAAAAAGAGAAATAACGTTAATAATATGATAAAACAAAAATACTAGTAGTAACATTGATATATAAATGGATATATAAATGCCCTAAAATAGAAAATTATTCCTTCTTTTCTTCTTCATCCTTTTGCATCCAGTCGTTAGCTATTTCTTTCACTTCAAGGAATAGAAAGCCAGCTATAATCCATATCAAGAAGAAATCAGTCCACGAAGATGGAAAGGATGGGAAGGAATATATGAGAACGAACAAGCTCACAGCAGTAGCTATAACTCCTAAGGTTAACTCCTTTACATGTTTCTTGAATTTCCGTGCGGTTATGTTGATAAGAGAGAGGTCAGCTGAAGTGTGTATAAACAAGTTGAATATTCCAGCTAGACCTCCAAGTACGGTAAAGGCTCCGAATAAACCTATGAAGGCTGTTAAAGTCACAACTACAGATACGAAAATTGTTGATATTGCCAATTCAGCATAGAAGGGACTTCCATTTCTATCCTTGGCGAACAGCTTGGGGAATACTGAATCCTCTGACATTGCCTTCAAGGTCCTAGAGTTTGCCAGAATATAAGCCATTCCTCCCAACGTTCCATCGTTCAACGCAATTAAACCTATGGCTATACCTCCAAGCAGCCCGAAGTGGGTAAGCAGGTATGTTACAAGGTTGCCGGTAAAGCCTAAAGCACCAAGGGCATAGAAGAAGAAAGCTGCTAGTAAACCACCGTAGAACACCACCGTAATTGCAACCTTAGCGATGCTCTTGGAGGAGGCATCATAACCTAAAGGAGCTATAGATCCGTAACCAGTTGGTATACCTAAGCCGAAGACTACCGCCTCCAGTAGAGCTGGAGAAATTCCTGTGATAGGGTTATAGAAATGCCAACCGCTATTCTTCAGAAAAGTAATTGCTAATGCTACAATTGTTATCATTTCTATAGTTGACATTACCATTGCATACTTTGCGGAGACCCTTACTCCCATGAGTACCAGAGCCGATTATATATACATAATATATATATATATACATTTGAAAAAGTTTTAGGGAAAATATTAAAGGCTCTAACTGTCTCTATTCTTACTATTTTCATTTCTAAAATATTCCATTTTATTTATTTATTAATAAATATATATTAAATAATATTATAGTTATAATCAAAAGAGAAAAAGCATTATGTATGCACTCTCTTCTCTCAGTATCCATCCTTAGTATTAAATCGTTTAGCCGTTAAGGTATAACATGTGCTAAAGTAGCATGTAAGGAACGACATGTATATAGAAAATCAGCAATTTAAAGTAGTTACCTATAATTATAACTCAGTGATAATGAATTTCCCGTCAATGAAAAAGACTATCTAGATATTCAGAGCCCTGAATTTAATTCTTTTTAAAGAAATTGAAATGAGATGAACGTCCAGTATATCCTAGAAGAGTATAAAAAGTGTAGAAGAATAAAAGAAAAAAATTCTTTAGAAATAAGTTGTTAGATTGGGTTTGGTGGGTACATGTTTGGAGTGCTGAAGTACAGTACTACGTTAGTGTTGGAAGTGTTCATTAAGTCAGCTGGACTGTTTAAGCCTGGAACTATTACCTGAAGTCCTCCAACGTGGAATGCGTCGTTAAGAGTCTGCCATATTGGGTTATTTGCGTTTGCAGCTATTACAGCGCTGTCATAAGTTGTCATTGCGTGCTCCAATGAAGTAATGTTTGTCAAACAGTTGGCTGTAGGGTCTGTTAAGTTGCTTGGAACTACGTCCTGGCATTGACCAGTTATTGGGTTGGGCATTATGTTTGGATCCATAACTAGTACAACAACCAAGTACCAGCCTATTGAGCTGTTTCCTGTGCTTGTCGCTATGAGGTGTGTGTGTGCAGGGGTGAATAGTACTCCTTCGTCAGCGTGAACTGTCTGTCCGTTGCTCAAGGTTACGTTCAGTCCGTTCTTTATTCCCAAGTGCTGCTCAACTGCTGTGAAGTATGGAGAGTAAAGTAGGAAAGGATGGTCTACGCACATTAATGCTGGGTTTGAAGCTCCCATTCCTGGGCAGTTGGTTAATACCACGTGAGTTGTGCCGTTGTAGGTGAAGGTTGGGAATCCCTCAGGGGTTGCGCCTAAAGGTTGATATCCGAATATGGATAGCCCAGCGTATGCAGGGGTCAAGACGAATAGAGGCAAAGTGCCAGAAGGTACTACGCCAACTCCAACCTCGCAGTCAGTGCTCTGCTGTTCCTGACCTGGAAGTCCGCTGAATAATGACTGAACTGAGGAAGTGTTCTCACATGCGTAGTTTGCTGTGTAATGTTGAGTTATTACCATGTTGTTGTACAAGGTTCCTGAGTCGTTGAGCAGGATTTCGTCGCTTGGAGGCAATGAAGTTACGGTAGCAGTTGTAGTAGTAGTAGAAGTGCTGGTCACAGTAGTAGTTACCGAAGACTTCGTTGCATATAATCCGAATCCTATAGCTGCTAAAATTATTAAAATTACAATAGCCCCTATATAAACCATGTTAGAGGCTGCAGCTCTCTTTTTGTTCTTTTTATGAATTTGCGGTTTCATTAAGGATAAGACAAGATAATTTTATAAAAGACCATTAAGTGAACAACTTTATAAAGTTAAAAAAAAGAAGGATGCTATTCTTTTTAAAAGAGTAAGAGCATAGATGCTATAACTTTCCCTATCTACTTACCTTCACTATCTAGCTTACTCTCTCAAGATAATGACGTATAAAGTGTATATATCATGCACAAAATATTTCTAACACGAAAGTCGTTTTCCTCATAACGACGTTAATCCTTTTCTCATCAAGTATTCAATGAAACTGGTAAATTTTACAATAACGATATTCTAACATAATGAACTGGGAAATAGTTCTTAAAGGTAGAGGCGGGATGGGGATTGTCAGCGCGGGGGAACTCCTGGTGAAAGCCTTCGTAAAAGAAGGCAAATATGGTCAATCTATACCTTACTTCGGGGGCGAAAGGAGGGGAGCTCCCGTTACGTCTTACGTAAGGCTATCAGACGAGCCGATTTACATGCACAGAGAGGTCTATAATCCTGACTTGGTGGCAGTTTTCGACATGTCTCTCTTTAACGTTACAAACCCTTTAGAAGGTCTCAAGGAGAAAGGCTCCCTGCTCCTTAACACAAAGAACCCTAGGAGCATGTGGAACAAGACGTACTTCCTTGACGCGAACGGGATAGCGGACAAGCTTAACTTGTCCATGGCAGGATGGAAGTTGATCAACACAGCAATGTTAGGAGCAATAGCTAAGGTTGTGAATATGGTATCAGTTGGCACTGTAGAGGAAATTGTAGAGCAAGAATTCGAAGGAGAGTTAGGTAAAATTAACGCTGAGGCTGTGAGGATAGGATATGAGGAGGTGAGAAAAATATGATAGATTACCCTATTCCCATAGGAAGACCGAGGGTTGGCTCTGCGGGGCTTACAGGAGAATGGAGACTAACTAGACCGGTGATAAACTACGACAAGTGTACCAAGTGTAGGCTTTGTGTCATCTACTGTCCAGAAAACAGCATCGATTTACTAGAGGGATTCGACGTGAGAATTGACTATGACTATTGCAAGGGATGCGGAGTCTGTGCTCAAATATGCCCACAGAAGGCTATAGATATGGTCACGGAGGTGAAATGACATGATAAGTGTCACGAGAAACACGGTAGCGATGGAGGGTAACCATGCCGTAGCTTACGCAGTGAAGCAGACAAAACCTCAGGTTCTCTCTGTTTTCCCTATAACGCCACAGACAACAATGTTGGAAAAGCTTGCGGAGTACATAGAAAGGGGAGAATTAAAGGCTGAATTGATCAAAGTTGAGGGGGAGCACTCCGCATTGGCTGCAGTGTACGGCGCGGCTATCTCCGGTTCCAGGGTATTCACTGCTACATCCTCGCAGGGTCTTCTATACATGGGAGAAATGATATACTGGGTAGGAGGAGAAAGAGTTCCGATAGTTTCTGCCGTAGCTACCAGAGCAATTGCAGAGCCTTGGAGCATATGGGACGATCACCAGGACTTCTTCACAAAGAGGGACTCGTCGTGGATAATGATGATGGCTGAAAACGTTCAGGACGCATACGACATGACAATACAAGCCTTCAAAATCAGCGAGGATAAGAAAGTCCTTCTTCCGGTGATGGTTGGATTCGATGGTTTTATACTTACCCATACCATGGAGAGGCTAGAGATTCTAGATGACGAAGACGTTGAGAGATTCGTTCCGCCTAGGGAGTTTAACCTAGTGGACTTCAGCGATCCAATTAATGTGGGTCCATTGGCTCAGCCTGACGACTACATGAAGTTCAAACGCGACGCAATGATTGCCATGAGGCAAAGCGAGGAGGTGATAGAGAGAACTGCTCATGAGTATGCTAATCTATCAGGAAGAGATCAGGACGGCATGATAGAGTGCTTCAATTGCAACGACGCTGAATACGTCTTCTTAACTGCGGGAGCATGGAGCGGGGACGCCAAGGAGGCAGTAAGGAGAATGAGAAAGGAAGGGAAGAAGGTGGGTCTTATAAAGCTCAGAGTTATAAGACCTTTCCCTGAAAAGGTTCGCGAAGTTGTAAGGGGTGTAAGCAAGATTGTCGTATTCGATAGGGAGTATTCCTTCGGATTCGGTGGTATACTAGCTGGAGAATTAAAAAGCAAACTATACGGATCAGGGATAGAGATCATGAGCGTTATCGCTGGATTAGGCGGAAAGGACGTTAGACCTACACACTTCCAGAAGGTAATGAATGACGTCATCTCTGGCGAGAAATTCCAAGAGAGGTGGTTAAATGACTGAGATACCAGAAAACATAAGGTCCAAGAGAATAGTAAGAGAACAATATTTCTTTAGAGGAAACGCTGCTTGCCCAGGCTGTCCCATACCTAAGGAGCTTGACCTAATGTTGGAGATTATGGGAAAGAAGACTGTACTTGTTGTGCCTGCGTCCTGTAGCACTGTTATCATGGGTGATATTCACGGTTCACCTTCCACGGTCCCCGTGATCCATAGCGCATTCGCAGCTGCTCCTGCAATAGCTTCTGGAGTGTCTAGACAGATTAAGTTGAAGGGCGAAGACGCAAAAGTAGTAGTTTGGGCTGGAGACGGAGCTACAGGAGATATAGGCTTCGCTGGGTTGAGCGGTGCAGCGGAAAGAAACGAGGATATGATATACATCTGTTACGATAACGAAGCCTTTATGAACACTGGTATTCAGAGGTCATCATTGACGCCGTACGGTGCATGGACCACTACTACCCCTGCAGGTAAGAGGGAATTCAAGAAACCTTTACCTTTCATCATGATGCAGCATAAAATACCTTATGTAGCAACTGCATCGATAGCCTATCCATTCGACTATCAGGGGAAGGTGAGGAAAGCTAAGGAAATTCAAGGATTCCGTTATTTGCATCTTCTGTCGCCATGCCCACCAGGATGGAGATTCGACAGTAGCTTGACAATAGAGATAGCTAGGCTGGCCGTGGAGACCGGGATCTGGCCTTTATTCGAAGTTTTGAATGGAAAGTTCAGCCTGACTGGAATAAGCAAGACCCTCTTGGAGAAGAGGAAGCCGATTGAGGAATATCTGAAGCTTCAGGGCAGGTTCTCCAAACTAGACAAAAAGGAAATAGAAATTATGCAGGAAGCTGTTGACTCCATGTGGGAGGACATCAGGAAGATGACAAACTAGGGATCTTAATCATTTCTCCCCTTTTTTATTTTATTTCTTTTTCTCAATTTTTTCTTAATTCTTTTTTCTTCTATTCCAAACTTCCACTATTAATATCTTTTAATTTACCTTAACAATGAGAGTCTTTTTAAACAAACTATAGAAAATTCTTCAACAAAGTGTAGATGGACTCATGTCGAATCTCTTTTTGAATATTTCTCTATTAACTCTAAATACTTCTGAAGAGCTGTTTTTCCCTTGGGCGTTATCTGTATCATCGTTCTAGGTCTAGATATCGTAAACACGTCCTTAACAATTATCATTCCGTTATCCTGCAATACCTTAAGGTGAGAATACAGGGAAGACTTAGATAGATCTATAGACTTAAGTAAATCGGTGAAGGTTAGTCTGTCAACTCCTAACAAGATTAATAATATGCCTACCCTGACGGAGTTTGAGAAGACGGGAGACCGCATCATTTGCATTAGCTCTTTAAATTCTTCCGCCACTTCCCATCACCAAAACTTCCTTACGATGCTCAAACCAGCTATCATCCAGGAAAAAGAGAACACAAAGAAAAAGTAGGGATTGAAAATTCCTCCTATAAATCCTACTATCGCACCAGCTATGGCTATGAAGTCCTCAACCCTAGGTTTATCTACATTTAGCTGAGAGAAAATCTTATGGAAATAGAGCAAAATAAGAATTAATATAGATAAATTTACAATATTCCCTATAATATTAGAAAGTTCTTTGTTTAACGGCAAAACGTCAAGTAAGGCTAAGACTACTACAAGATAAATCACGGTTGGCAAGTAAGTCAAGGGTGAGAAGCTTGAAGCTAAAAGTCGGCTAAATTTTCGTAATCTCTTCGGTGGCTCTCTCTTCTTTATCTCTTGAATTTTCTCCAATACTAGCGGTATTTTCTTTAGCCTATATATTAAAATGGAAACAATTAACATATAAGTTATATATATAAAAGGAGAGTGAGTTAGTTCCCATGCTATTTGAGATAAAAACGGAGACCTCTCAGAGAAATCCAAGTAAATTATTGACAAGACATAGATTAAAGGAACATATGTGGAGACAACAAGGTAAGTGATTCCAATGTTCTTTCTGGCAAGCCTAAAATACGCCTTTCGGGCTATGCTCTCGCTCTCATGAAAACCACTAAGAGGATCTTGATCATTCATTTTAAATTACCCTCTCTTCGCCTTCTGGTGTTAAATGTATTGCTTCAATTATTAACGGATTTACAATTAAAAGCACGAAAATCCAGAATATTCCAGAGAGAATACTAAGCTCAATGCTAAAGCGATAAGGCGTTAATGTATCTGCGAAGAAAGTCCTTGAATCTGTAAAGGAATATGTTATTAAATATGTAGTTGAAAGAAATGGTGAGGCGTAGTAAAAACTCCCGTGAGTTCCAGTCTCTACAATAGACCAATCTAGGGCAAGGTAGAGGAAAATTGGTAAGAACTGTATGAAGTTAATGTTCTTCCTTCCCTGCAATCTGAGAAAAATTCCGTTGCTAAGTACTGTCAATTCAAATAAAATTAAACCTGCTAAGAGTGACGTAAATAAAGCTCCTAACATGTTATCTGGTAAAACAAAAAGTCCAAATTTAACATAAAACAACAAGGAGGTTATAATAATGAAGGATAACCCGATTAATAAGAACGGGAACACTATTGCCAGTGTGAACTGGATAACATATGCCCATGGATTTAATCTGCTGAACTTAAAGAGATAGCCAAAGGATCTCGACTGATCAACAAAGGATCTCCCTATTGCAACTGAAGCTACGCTCATGGCGAACATCACGATCATGCTAAACATTGCACTAGAAGCGTTCAACACTACCGTCCTATTGATTAAGCCTCCCACATGAGCTAAGTAAAAGGTGAAAAGGGACTCAAATAAAAAGGAGAGAAAGAGAGCCAGACTAGCGTCCTCTTGTTCTTCAACATTGAAGTGAATGCATACTTGAAGTATTTCATGACTTTAATGAGTTCCTCAAAATTTAATTACCGAATGGAAGGTACATTTTATGAACTTAATCCATAGCTTTTATTAAAAGAAGAGAATTCACAAGACATGATAGAAGCAGAAGGTCTAAGCTTATTCCTTGGGGAAAATCGGATCTTGAAAGACGTTAACTTCAGGTTGGAAGAAAAGGCATTGATCTTAGGTCCGAACGGGTCAGGAAAGTCCAGCCTATTAAAGGTATTAAGCGGATTTTACAGATATAAGGGTAGTGTGAAAATCGACGGAAAGGAATTAATGAGAGATGTGCGTGGCTATACAGAGCTGTCCACCAATCTCCCTGAGGCATATTACTTAGCACGTGACGTCGACGACTTGATTTCAATCTATTCGGAAATTAAAGGAAGCGACCATGAAACCTTCCTGAAGATGATGGAGGAGACTGGAGTCAACTTTAAGAAAAGGAGCTTGTTCTCCCTTTCTTTAGGCGAGAGAACACTGACACTTACAGCTCTAGCTTTTTCCTCAAAGCCTAAAGTGATAGCCGTAGACGAACCCTTTGAGAATCTTGATAAAAATAGAAAGAAAATCGTTATCCAATGGATAAGGAAATATGGAAAGGAAGGTTTTATTGTAACACATGAGATTGGATTGTTAAAGGAGTTCGACACTTGGAAGGCTTACTTGATGATTGAAGGTAGACTCTACGGACCAGTAACGATTATAGACCTCATGTCGTCAAAGCTGGTGAAAGGTAGAAGGGACGATTCCTTGTTAGAGCTAAAGATACGTCAGGAAGATTATTCCCTAATCAAAGAAGAGGGAGAAGAAAATGAAATCCTAGACTTGAATCATGTATATGACTACATTTGAGGGCTTTTTACTAAAAGGCATTTCTTTATATATAAGTGGAGGATAGGAAGAGTAGACAGAAAAAAGAACATGATGGAAAAAAGACGTAACTTGAAAGTTAATTCAGTTACTTTTATAACGTTAACTTCTCTTCCCTGCTTGACTCCTCAAGTGGCTTACCCTTGGTCTCAGGAACCATGAACGTTATCATTGCTGCCACGAACATGAGTATAGCGAAGAAAGCCAGAGCTATTTCCTTGCTTACGGATATGAAGAGGATGGGGAAAAGGAAAGAAGCTATCGCCGCACCGCTCCTTCCTGAAGCCACAGTTATAGCTTGAACTATGCTTCTAACCTTGGTTGGTGCCAGCTCCACGCCTAGCATACCTGCCGTGCTAATTATTCCTGGTCCGAGGCTGCCCAAGAACTCGTGCATCCCATAAAGTGCCATTAGACCAAGAGACGGGACTCTACCCAGGAGCACTGCGAACAGGAGGAGGAATAAGCCTTCTCCTGCAGATCCAATAATTTGTAAGGGCTTTCTACCTATCTTGTCAATAGTAGATATTCCCAAGAACTTGCCAGGAAAGCCAAAACCTAGTGAAATCACTAAGGAGAATATAGCAGGGTTAACTATTCCTACTGATCTAGCTATGAGGGTAGGTCCGAATAACCCGTTTGCGTAGCCTGTCAAATCGAAGAGAAACCAGAGAACCGAAGCCATAACGAAAACCTTTCCGAACTTTGAGAAGTAGCTAGAAAATGTATTGGAATCCATCAAGTTATCGTTAACTTTCACCTCCTGTCCCGTTATCTCCTTCACTACAGTTTGAAACTTTCCAACATCTCCTTTGATTCTAAGTAGAAAACGCGTTGTCTCCGGAACCTTCCTCCTCAGATAAATTACTGAAGCCGCGGGAATCGCACCTGCACCTAGGATGATCCTCCACATCAGATCATGAGGGATAGACAATGCATCCATTCCCAGGAACTCCAGGGAGGCTGTGATAGCACCCAGACTCCACATTAGCCCGAAACCCACAGCTATAAGCTTCCCTCTGTCCTTAGCGTTAGAATGTTCCGCCATTATCAGAGGAGATAGAACATAGTCAGCCCCAGTGCCTATCCCAACGATGAATCTGATGATTGCTAGCTCAGCCGGAGAAGTTGCGAATGCTTGAAGGATAGCACCTATAGTCATTAGCATTACGTCCACTCCATAGAAGGTCTTCCTACCTCTGTTTGCCAGGAAACCAAAGAGGACTGCGCCTAAGGCTGCACCTATGAATACTGTGCCTGAAAGAACTCCCAGCCAAAACTCATAAGATGAGCTACTCTTGGAAATTCCGAAGCTACTCAGGATGAAGAGTATCACGAGACTTATAGAGGACAATAAGTAACCGTCGCTGAAAACCCCCATTCCAGTAGTAAATAGACTCTTTATATGAAATACGCCAAATTTCTTGCTGTCTAAGGGACGAAACACATCGCCTAGTTTCATGTGATAAGTGTTAATTGCAGTATTAAAAAGAATATTCTATTTAGAAAATATATAAATAAAAAAGGATATTTAGTTTATATAGACTAAAGTACAAGTTGTGAAAGGGAAGATGAAAAGAGAAGTCATGTCTAGACTTAACGTTAATATGATGAGGAATCCATAAAGAGAAGATTTAAGTGTAGAAGATGCTAGAAATGAAAGAGTTTATAAAAAGAAGAGAGAAGGAAATTGATTTCTACTCGGAAAATCAATTTATACATTCTTTTCGTTTACATTTACTCAAGTTTTACTACATGTATATAAACTAAAACTCCTTTTTCTCTAAACTTTAAACTATATTCTCACATAGAACAATTCTTCTACTAAACTTCTTCCTCTTTTTTCATTCAATCTCTATTTTTCCCATGCTATCAAAATCTAGTTCCTAACCTTCTATCTCAATAGCAAGATAAAAATAAGACATTAATGCCAACACCGAGAATAGCATCATTAAGTTAGAATAGGTATTATTGAGGAAATTGCTAATCATGAACAAGAGACCTGTTACTCCGGAAATTCCTAAGAAAACTAAGGAAATGAGTGCAGTCCTCACATTGGTCTTTCTCTTCAATGATATAATGAGAAGAGCTATACCTATTGCACCGACTACTAAACCCAGAACTATGTGAAAGGCAAGTCCACCGTATAGAAAGATATTCGTTGAAAATATTGATGGAAAGTCGTTGGAGAAGTCAACGTACCATCCTACCAAGAACTGCACCGTGAGAAAAACAAGGTTTATCCACGCTAGATTTTTAAAATTAGACACGAGCTATATTAATTTAAGCAGAATAAAAGATAGAGGAAAAGAGCGTTTAACTTAAATACCTTATAGGACCTCTAGCAATGAAGAATGATCAGAAATTAGCTGTAGTTAGTAAAGAAATTACGTATCGTTTATCATTAAGTCCTCTAGTATTATTCTCCGTCATGAACAGCAAGCTCGTATACCCTTAACGTCTATATGTGCTCCATTCCTTGTTCTCTTCCTCTTGAGAATATCTCTGCTATATCTTCCTTTCTCCTTTTTCGCGATTCAGATAGATACCTCGTCTCGTCCCTAGTCTTCATCGTGAACTTCATAGCTATGTCTCTAAGTTCCCTCTCATCGATCTCCCTGACTATAAGAGACTTCTTTTTTCTTCCTCCTCACCACTTCTTTCGCCAGTAACCCAGATTGTTTCTTAAGTTTCTAGACCAAGTTGGTTTTGGCTTGAACATTCTCTGTAATACTCATAGGCATAACTTGAAGAAGTTGGACTCATTCCTCCACCATGGTCTTGATATAAGGGGAGTGAAAGTGGATGTGGATAAGTTTCTTCTTATCGAGCGTTCCCATATGGCTCTTCTTTCTAGCTTCGTGGTCAGTCCAAGGTCTTTATTCTGATTTCAACTTCGTCTTCCCCCTTTTTTACGTCGTCCTCTAGGCACTTTAGAAACTTACATAAAAATCTATAACCTTTGACCTTTAAGTGTATTTAAATAGTCACTTAAGATATAGATATAATTATGAATGAAACATTAGAGATCCTAGTTGAGGTGAACCATGTCTGGAAGAGTTACGGTAAGATAATAGCTAACGAGGACGTTACCTTAAACATACGGAAGGGAGAGATAGTGGGTCTCCTTGGACCCAACGGCGCAGGGAAGACAACCTTGGTAAAGCAAATATACGGAGAGCTCCATCCGAGTCAGGGGGAAATCAAGGTGCTTGGGGGTAAGCCCACTGATGGAAAGATAAAGAGAATGATGGGCGTCGTCCCTCAAGAGGTAACTCCTTACGGAGAGCTCTCAGTTTACGACAACTTATATTTCATGGCTAAAATTAAGGGTGTAGACAAACCTACAGCTATTAAGAATGTTGAGGACGTCATTGAGAAGTTGAATCTCAAGGACAGGAGGAAGACCTTTGCCAGGGATCTATCAGGCGGTCTGAGGAGGAGGCTACTTATAGGGATGGCACTGGTGAACTCTCCCAAACTGCTCATCCTTGATGAGCCCACCACAGGTTTGGACCCTGAAGCTAGAAGGGAAGTTTGGTTCCTCCTCAAGTCGTTAAGAGACTCCGGAATAGGCGTATTACTTACTACCCATTACTTGGATGAAGCTGAGAGGCTCTCGGATAGAATATACTTTGTCAATAGGAAGGTCATAGCACAGGGAACTCCCATGGAGATAAAGAGAAAGTTCTCCCTTTACTATGAGGTTACAGACATAACCTCAGGAAAAGTTTACTATGTTAAGGAGGACGAGGTAAAGGACTTCGTGTCGAAGCTGGAAGGAAAGTTCGAGGTAAGGCTTCCGTCATTGGAGGAGATTTACCTGAAGGTGATGGGAAACGATTCGTGAATTCCTCTATCTAGTCTTAATGCAGATGAAGACGTTTAAAGCTTCCATAGTATCTGGAATTTTCTTCTCCTTAGTTCTCCCCATAGGGTTACTCACAATATTGAAACCAATTACATCGTCAGACTTCTCCTTCTACGCCATATCTGGAACCTTAACGTTCTATCTCTTCCTAGGAACCATGCTTGCAGTTTCACAGATCATAGGATTAGAGAGACGAGACGGCAAGTTTTCCCTCATGATCGCCTCTGGAATACCCAAGGAGTTGTACATGATGAGCATTCTCTTCTCTAACGGATTCGGGACATTGATATTCATCCCTATCCTCATATTGGTGGCTGACTTTTTATACGGTGTATCTCCATCCAACGTGATTTCGTTAGTTATTTCATTGGTACTCTCAATATACGTCGGCTCGATCATGGGGACTGATTTAGCTTTCTCCACCAGGAACTATTATACCATAAATTCCTTATCTCAGGTGATATCTTTCGGACTAATATTTTTCGCCCCGGTATACTACCCTGTGACTGCTGTGCCCATTCCTTTAAGGTACTTCACTTACCTTGAACCGACCACCTATATTTCACAGTCCATTTATCACAGTTACGTGGGCGGTAACAGTATCTTTTACTTGATGGGACTCCTGATTTATGGCGTGGTTCTAACTATGTTTGGTAGGTTGCTAGAAAGGAGAACTTGAAGAGGAGAGGGAAAAAGACGTATATGCAAGTTATTATCATGTGCATGTGGATATATATACGTCAACTACAACTGAGAGGAAAATCATTATGCATGTGAGTAAGGAGAGCTGGAAAATGCTACTCGTCAAAGAAAATTCCTTTGAAAGAAGATTAGAGTTTAATATCGATGAAAGATAAACAGCCAACATGAGTTCTAATTCTATTCTAACCAAGTTCAAAGAGATCTGGGCAATCAGCCATGCTATAAGACTAATGGGTTGGGACATTGAAACATACATGCCGCCAGAGGGTATATCCTACAGAGCTGAGGAAATGGCAACCCTCAATTCCCTGAGGAGGAGAAAGCTACTGGAAATCAAGGGAGAGTTAGATGATCTCGACCCAAAGAACGACATGGAGGCAGGCATTAAGAGGGTACTGGGGAGAGAGATAAAGTACATCGAATCCATCCCAGAGGAAATAGACATGGAGATAAACAAGCTTACCGCTGAATCAGCAGTGGTTTGGAGAAATGCTAGATTAAAGAACGACTTCTCCTCCTTCAAGCCATACTTGGAGAGGATAGTAGAACTCAAGGCAAAGGTTGCGCAGCTTCTAGGCTACAACGATCATCCGTATAGCTCCCTTCTTGATCTTTACGAAGAGGGATTAACTGTGAAAGAGGCTGACGACATATTCGGTTCGCTTCTGCCTAGCCTTAAGAGGACACTTCAAAAGGTTGAGGCTGAGGGAAGATTTACCGCTTCCAGTGAGCTAGAGAATGAGCCATATTCAAGAGAAATCATGGAGAAAATAGTGAACGAAATAGCTTACGACATACTGAAGATGCCCACAAGTAAGTTCAGGATAGATTTATCTGCACATCCCTTCACCACTGGCATAAACAGACACGACGTTAGGATAACCATGAGGTACGAAGGTTTCGACTTCAAAAGGGCCCTCTACTCACTAGTCCATGAATCTGGACATGCAATTTACGAGCTTCAGATAGATGAGGCTCTGGAGTTCACTCCAATAGCTGAGGCTCCTTCCTTCGGTATCCATGAATCCCAGTCTAGGTTCTGGGAGAACAACATCGGGAGGAGCAAAGATTTCGTAGAACTCATCTATCCCAGAATAAAACCCCTAGTGAAGGGAAAAAGCGTGGAAGAGATTTATAGGTATTTCAACGCCGTGAAACTGCAGCCCATAAGGGTAGACGCCGACGAGTTAACTTACAACTTCCACATAGCTGTTAGATACTTCGCTGAGAAGAAGCTAATAGATGGGTCATTGAGTGTCAACGAATTGCCGGAGTTCTTCGATGAAACTTTAGAGAATTACTTGGGAATAAGGCCTAAAAGTTACTCTGAGGGGGTCCTACAGGACATCCATTGGAGTCATGGGTCCTTCGGATACTTCCCTTCTTATACTATAGGAAACATGGTGGCGGCTGTAGTTTATCATCACATGAATTTGGGAGATGGTGTAATTAAGGGTGGTAAGATTGATATAGTTAAGGGTTGGTTAAGGGAGAAAATCCACAAGTTCGGTGCAACTTACCCACCCAAGGAGCTTCTCAGAAGGTCCTTCGGCGAGGACTACAATCCAGCTAGGTTAGTGGAATACTTAGAGAACAAATATATTGGAACCAAGTAGGAAGTTAACGTTTGCCCGCACTGTGAAGTATTATATAACTAAAAATGATAAAGCAGGAGAGACGAAATGTCTTACAGCAATAAAAAACGGGGAAGAATTATTATAATTGTTGTTATTAATGATAGAATAGTTCCGTTATAGCTATATTACATTCTTGTTCTTTAGAAGGAGACTCGCCTTTTTCATTCCCATGTAATTTAATACCTTTCCATAGCTCTATCCTTACCTCCAAAGAGACAATAGATCCAGAGTTTTAGAGTAACTTCTAAGGAGTTTCAAGGATAAGACAAAAGTTGCCTAGAAATCGTCAAGCCTATTAACGCCGGCATACAGCCTAAACCTTCCTCTTTGCTTCAAAGTTTTCACAGATGTTCGCTCCGTCTATCTTGACTTTTCCCGAGCAGGGATAATCCTTCCCTTCTAACCGCCAAACAGCTGAGAAGGATCTCCTTTTCATTTCATTATATCTTAAGCTCTTATCACTCTTCCATCTTCTATTAAAAAGGCATGATACTAAAATCATATCAAAATACTCTTTCCATTTTATATACCCTGTTCATACGTCATATTATTGAACCTGATTTGACTAGGCAATAATCAAATAGGATAAAAACCAAAAAATGAAAAACAGCAGAAAAGAAAATAATAGAAAATTTATGAAATAAATGAGGGCCGTTTGAGACTAGTTGCAGAATTTACCGGATAGCCTAAGGTTGCTGACTAGGGATAGCCCGATTAGTAGACGCGGGCTCATCCCTCGGTTTCCCTCGGGACTTACACCCCGTCCCTATCAACCCCCTCTTCTAGGGGAAGGCCCACCAGTACCCTTGCGGGTACCGGCAAAGCGGCTCTTTTCGGGGAGGGCTTCACACTTAGATGCTTTCAGTGTTTATCCCTCAGGGCGTGGCTGCCCGGCAGTGCCCTGTCGGACAACCGGTAGACTAGAGCCCCGGAACTCTGTTCCTCTCGTACTAGGAGTTCCTTTCCCTCAGCCGCTTCGCACCCCCAACCCTTAGAGTCCGACCTGTCTCGCGACGGTCTAAACCCAGCTCACGTTCCCCTTTAACGGGCGGGCAGCCCTACCCTTGGAGGCAGCTGCACCTCCAGGGTGGGAAGAGCCGACATCGATGTAGCAAACCGCGGGGTCGATGGGAGCTCTCGCCCGCGACGACCCTGTTATCCCCGAGGTAATTTTTCTGACATGCCCAGCCCCCACGTGTGGGGGCATGAGCGTTCGCTAGGCCGCGCTTTCGCGCCGAGACCCCGTGCGTTGAAGGGTCTCGTCAGGCCAGCTTTTGCCCTTGCACTCTACGGTGGCGTTCTGTACCACCTGAGCTGACCTTTGGGCTCCCGTGTTATCTTTTCGCGGGAGTGCCGCCCCAGCCGAACTGTCCACCTGACACTGTCCCCTCCCTTATGGGAAGGTTAGTCCTCCGAACGCTCGAGGGTAGTGTTTCACTTTCGGCTCCACCACCCCCGAAAGGGTGGCTTCGACGCCTCCTACCTACGCTACGCGGGAGCGCCCGGAAGACAGTGCCAGGCTACAGTGAAACTCTACGGGGTCTTCTCTCGGTGTTGGGGGTTGCAGGACTGTGAACCTACTCTGGGCGTTCATGGGGCCAGAGGCTGGGACAGCGGGGATCTCGTTGATCCATTCATGCGCGCCGGAACTTGCCCGGCAAGGCATTTGGCTACCTTGAGAGGGTCAGAGTTACCCCCGGCCTTCAGCGGGGCTTCGCCCGGTTGGACCCAGGTTTAACCTGCCGCCAGTGGCCAGGATTTAGCTTCCGTTCACACCCTTTCGGGCTTGCGGAAACCTATGTTTTTATTAAACAGTCAGATCCCCCTTGTTACTGCGACCTACCTTAGCACGGTCAGTACTAAGGTAGGCACCCCTTATCCCGAAGTTACGGGGCTAATTTGCCGAGTTCCCTAGCCTCCGTTACCCCCCAGACGCCTTAGGCTTCTCACCTAGGGGCACCAGTGTCGGTTCTAGGTACGGACACACCGGATCGATCCCTCTCCCTTTTCATTGGAGCTGGGGATCAGAGGAATCCGACATACGTCAGACCCATCATGCTTTCACCCCCTTCTCACCATTACGGCTCTCCAGGGGCTTATGCATTTGGTGCTGGGTTACCAGCATCCCCCTACCCTAACCCGTCGGGAGATAGGCTTGCGTTACCGCACCTACCGGTGTGGCACAGGAATATTAACCTGTTTCCCTTTCGACAACTACCAGTTAGGCGTTGCCTTAGGACCGGCTCACCCACGGCTGAAGAACATTGCCGTGAAACCCTTGCCCTTCCGGCGGAGGGGATTCTCACCCCTCTTCGCTATTACTGCCGCCGGGATCTGCACCTCCGGCAGGTCCAGTGGATCTCACGACCCACCTTCCGCCCTACCGGAGCGCCTCCCTACCAAGTGAGTCCTAAGGACCCACCGGCCGGGTCTCGGCGGCCGGCTTAGCCCCGACACGTCTGCAGGACCCTCAGCCTCGGCGGGTGAGCTGTTACGCACTCCTTAGAGGATGGCTGCTGCTGGGCCCACCTTCCCGCTGTCTGTGGCTGAGGATGCCTTTGGTGCACTTAGCCGGCACTTGGGGGCCTTAACCCGGCTCTGGGCTGTTTCCCTCTTGCCACCCAACCTTACGCCGTGTGGCCCACTCCCTCCTTCTGAGGCGATCGTAGGTTCGGAGTTTGACTGAGAACCCAGACCTTTCGGTCTAAGTTCCCAATCAGTAACTCTACCCCGCGATCTGCCTCCGGAGAGGCTGCGCTAAGACGCATTTCGGGAGGAACTAGATATCACCGGGCTAGATTGGCCTTTTGCCCCTAGACCAAGCTCAAGGGAACGAATTGCACGTCAGAACCCCTATTCGGTCCTCCACCGAGGTTTCCCCCGGCTTCGACCTGGCCTGGTCTAGATCGCCCGGTTTCTAGTTTCCTGCCAGTGACTTCAGGCTCTGGCGAACCCAGCCCCTCGCTTTCGCTTCGGGCTCTCGGTTTCCCTACGCCTTCGAGGTTTAACCTCTTAGGCTCGCCACTAGCAGGACCTCCCCGGCCCGTGTTTCAAGACGAAAGATAGGACACCGGTCGCCCTCCTCGTACAAGGGACTCGCATCCCCTTCCTTTGGAGGGTATCACTCCTTGAATGCCCTACCCTGTGTAACCAGTCGGTTTCAGGCGCTTTTCACCTCCCTTCCGGGATGCTTTTCAGCTTTCCTTCACAGTACTTAGTTCGCTATCGGTCTCAGGACGTATTTAGCCTTGGAGGCACGTGTCCCCCATCTTCCCACCCTCAAACCAGAGGATGGTACTCTACCCTCAAGTCATCCCACATTATATCTGCCTACGGGACTATCACCCTCTATGGTGCCTCTTTCCAGAGGACTTCGGCCGATAAATGCTAGGGATATAACCTGGGGCTAACACCACATCTCCAACGGCTTGTCGCCGGGATTTGGTTTGGGCTATCTCCCTTTCGGTCGCCCCTACTCAGGAGATCTCGATTTGATTTCTCCTCCTTCCCCTACTAAGATGCTTCCGTTCGGGGAGTTCCCGTATCCGACCTTCACAGATCGGATACGCTAAGGGGATTCCCATTCGGGAACCCTGGGATCGAAGGCTGCTTGCGCCTCCCCCAGGCATTTCGCTGCTTGCCGCGCCCTTCGTCGGCGCCTGAGCCGAGCCATCCACCGACTGGCGTTGGCCCCTAGTGCCAGCAACCCTAGGCTATCTTTCGGCCTCTGCAACTAGCCTCATCGGACATACCCCAAAGCATCACTACTCAGCTTGGAATAGGCCCTAAGCTCTTCACTCCTCTCCGGCCCTCGTGAGAGGAGTTGCACATATAAAGGGGAAGTTGGACTTAAGTGGATCTCCCGTCCCCTCAATAATTGTAAGGGGAGCTTATATGAGGTGATCCAGCCGCAGGTTCCCCTACGGCTACCTTGTTACGACTTCTCCCCCCTCACGTAAGAGGAGTTCGAATCCCCACTTTCGCAGGGATCCTCACGCCTCTTACGCTCGGGTGGAGCGACGGGCGGTGTGTGCAAGGAGCAGGGACGTATTCACCGCACGTTGTTGACGTGCGGTTACTAGGGATTCCTCGTTCACGAGGGCTAGTTTCAGCCCTCGATCCCAACTGAGGCAGGGTTTAAGGGATTGCCTCCTCCTTTCGGACTTGGATCCCGCTGTCCCTACCATTGTAACCCGCGTGCGGCCCGGGAGTTTCGGGGCATGCTGACCTGCCGTGGCCTCTACCTTCCTCCAGTTTAACACTGGCAGTCCTCCTAGTGTGGTCCAAGCCCGGAGGCCCAGATACCAACTAGGAGTAGAGGTCTCGCTCGTTGCCTGACTTAACAGGACATTTCACAACACGAGCTGGCGACGGCCATGCACCTCCTCTCCGCGAGTCTGGCAAGGTCATCAGCCTGGCCGTCATTCTGCGGTCTCCCCCGGTAAGATTCCAGGCGTTGACTCCAATTGAGCCGCAGGTTCCACCCCTTGTGGTGCTCCCCCGCCAATTCCTTTAAGTTTCAGCCTTGCGGCCGTATTCCCCAGGCGGCGGGCTTAAAGGCTTCCCTGCGGCACCACGTGGGCTCTAAGCTCACGTGACACCTAGCCCGCATCGTTTACAGCTGGGACTACAGGGGTATCTAATCCCTTTTGCTACCCCAGCTTTCGCCCCTCACCGTCGGGCGCGTTCTAGCCGGGCGCCTCCGCCACTGGTGGTCCTCCTAGGATCTACGGATTTCGCCCCTACTCTAGGAGTACCCCCGACCTCTCCCGCCCCCTAGCTCTGTAGTATCACTACCCTTCCCCGAGTTGAGCTCGGGTCTTTAAGCAGTGACTTACAGAGCCGGCTACGGGCGCTTTAGGCCAAATAAGAGTCCCGATCACTCGCGGAGCTGGTATTACCGCGGCGGCTGACACCAGTCTTGCCCTCCGCTTATTCCCACGCCTTTTTAGAGCGTAGAAAAGCCCCAAAGGGGCACTCGGGGTAGCGCTTTCACACTTTCGTGCATTGAAGACGTTGCGCGCCTGGTGCGCCCCGTAGGACCTGGGCCATTGTCTCAGTGCCCATCTGGGGGCTCCCCCTCCCAGGGGCCCCTACCCGTTATCGGCTTGGAGGGCCTTTAACCCCCCAACTACCTGATGGGCCGCAGTCCCATCCTAGGGCGCCCTTGCGGGCTTTCGCCGAGGAACCGTTCCAGGACTCCTCAGCTATAGGGAATTATCCCCAGTTTCCCGGGGTTATTCCCTTCCCTAGGTTAGGTTGACCACGTGTTACTCAGCAGTCCGCCACACCCCTTGCGGGATGTACGACTCCCATGGCTTAGCCCTACCCCGATAGCGATCGGGTCCGGCAGGATCAACCGGAATCAGGGGACGGGAGATCTTTCACCGTCCAACTTCCCCTGTCGGAAGCAAGATTTCCCGACCTTAAAGCTCGGGGTTCTTGCTTCCCCATCACTCTACAACTCCCCCGGAGGTTTTTCCCCCGGAGGGGTTTTCGACATTATACATATAGGTTGTGAACTACATATAAAACTTACGACTAGGTGTGCCTATATAACCACGTAAAGTGCAGACGTAAATAAGGTAGATCAGTTTTATTAAAGATATGTTAACACCATAGAAAAAGAACTTTTTGTAAAAAGTATTCAGAAGAATCCCATGAGAAATAAAAATAAACTTTCTTATCAGGGGATGAAAAAACCAGAGATAAAAAGATGGTTCGATTTTTTAAAAAATATTTAACAAACTTTATATCGTTCTAAGTAGAGAAAAAGAGAGACTGACAGGAGAAAAATAAGAATAAGAAAACAAAGAATAGAGAAGGGAGAAGAACAGAGTAAATAACATAGGAAAATCGCGTCAAAAGGTTTCTCTCGTTCTTCGACAACTAGGTATAGTCTACCAAAGGGTAGTGTATATACACATACGTTGAGCCAATACATTTAAACGACAAAAAGCAAAAAACAAGAAGCTAAACCTAATCTAGCATCTCTTCCCACCAATAGGCATTAATAACGATTAAGATATTGCGCCTCCTTTCTTAGTGATTTTTTTACTCTTTGAAGTCATTTAATTGATGCTTTTATCCAATCTTAGATCCTAACCTTTTCCCCTTTTTAACATGTTTTTGTAAGACTCAGAATTGCGGATGAATTTTTGCTGTTATTTCTATAATATTTCAAAAAACTCTTATATTTCTCTTTCAGTAAATAATATACAACAAAAATTTAATCGAACTTGACGCAGAGCACGGAACTTTTACATGAGTTAACATGAAAACGATTCGATTCTATTTCTTCTGCGTCTTTTCCTTTCAATTTCATCTTTCCCTTCCTCACTAAGCCAAGCTGCATAATTTTTTATATCTCTGTATAAATGACTCTCCTCTTCTCTGAACAAATAAAAGATTAAAGAGACAGAACTCTAATCTATCTAAAGCTCAAGAACGTTTATATGAACGTGCTTTTCTTCATGATTTGTATTCTCAAAATGTTTTTAGTATGCAATTCATGGGCTTCTTTTTTGGGCTTTATAAATGATCTCCAATTGCTATTCTTTTTTTCTTCCCCTTTTACTTTCTTCACCAACTTACTCACTGTCTTTTCCTCCTTCTATAGTATCAAACTATCTGACGTGAGAATTCTTTTATAGAAATTTATCCAAATTTAGTTTATGAAAGAGACTAACTCAATACCCAACGTACTCGACATGGTGAAAAGTAATGAAATACCGACGGAAATACGTTCACCTGACGCAACGCTCCTCATGGAGCCATATTCACCCCTAGAGAATAACCCACTCATAATTAACAGGAAGGTATGGAGACTGTTACCTAACTATATGCCCGTGAGTAGTGACATACAAAATAACCTTCATGTGGCTAAGGTTAACTCCACTAGGGAAACGATTGAGATAAAGGATTCCGAGGCTGTTAGTATGATGGCTTACGTCAGGCTAGTTCATCCTGGAGCTACAGTTGAAGAGGTCATAAGATCGGAGTTGGAGAGGACGGAAAGCGAGACTGGGAAATTTAAAGACGATGATGAGTTAGGGGCATATACAATGTATCTTTACATAACTCTGGCTTTAGTAATTTCAAAAGGTTTGCTGTCTTTAGAGCGTTAAAAAGAGGAAAAGAAGGAATGAAAAGAGAAATTGGCGAGGATAACAAGAAGAAGAGAAAAGTGTATGTAAGCGAAGAAGGAAAGGGAGAAAAGAAAAATGGGGCTGGGGGGATTTGAACCCCCGACCTCAAGGGCCCAAGCCTTGCGTCCTGGTCCAAGCTAGACTACAGCCCCGCGATGATATCTTGTTTAAACTCGACCTTAAATAATCTTTCCCCGCGATGAAAGTCCATAGAACCAAAGATCTAAAAAAGACTCTTGCAAAGTTATGATAAGCTTCACAAGACACGAAACAATAGTTGTTATAAGGAATAAAAAGGAAGAGAAGTAAAAGGAAGGAGGAAGGAAAAAAGAATCCATAACTCTCTCTGTACTTCCTTTCGTGCACCATTGTTGTTATTATTTTGTCTCTATTTAGGATGACATTTTGTTGATAGCATAATAAAGCGTGCTTTCACCTCACTTGGTAATCTTCATCATCTCTCCCCACTATGGAAATATCTTTTGTAAGTCTCGTAAATTATCTGCTAAAAAGTAGAGAAAAAGAGACATAGATAAACAAGATAAAAAAGATGAATAAAAAAGAGAGAAAGTGAATACAAGCTCATTTTCTTTATAAAAAAGCAACCTCATCTTTTACGCTAAAAATTGGTTTGTGTATATATAAGACAAGTAACCGAGTACAGATTCTTATATACTCAATCTCAGAACTCGGACTTTTGTAACTTCAAACCTAACGACTCTGCAATCTTAACGTCGGCGCTCAGATCCTCCTTTGACGGTGCTTGTAGAATGTAGCCTCCAACCATATCCTTTTCGTACTTGGACTGGCTCTTCAACAGGAAATAGACAGTCTTTCTCTCAGGCCACTTTATCTTGCTGACGTCAACCAACTCCGTGGTTACCTTGGCATTTGGTAGGACTTCCTTTATTAGCTTCTCTCCTACTTGCGCATTTACCCTGTCCAAGTCTTTGACATCCTTTCCTTTGAACTGTGAGACCAACTTCTCCTCAACTTCTATATCCACGTTTTTCTCTCCTGTAATAACGCTCTTTACCAACTTCATGGCTGCGCAATCAGTATGTGGCATGAAGATAACTTCTTCTGGTTTTAACATCTTTAATGCTTCCTTCACAGCGTTTACATTCGCTCCGGCGTTTCTGATTACCAGAACTCCTTCTCCCATCTTTTTCATGATTTCTTCCGTTAACCTGTAGTCCATACAGGATAGAACTACTTTCATAGGATACAAAAGTATATACTAGTTTAAATTCTTTAAGTACAAAAAAGAAGAAGGTTCCACCAAATAGAAGGGATATTAAAACTTAGTGTAGAAATCTTATTCAGTTTTACTTTTTAACTTTCTGACATCAGTTAAACCGTGGACTTCGATAACTTCTCCGAAAAGTTCAGATCGTTCTTCCTCTCGTCGGGAGGGTTCTTCCTTGATGGTTATGATTTGTCTGTGATATCATACGCCCTGTTTTTCATAAAGGGAGAAATGTCGCTAAATGCTGTTCAGGAAGGTTTGGTTTCAGCCTCATCCCTAATGGGAATGGCAATAGGTGCTATAATATTCGGTGCACTTTCGGACAAGCTAGGAAGGAAGAAGCTTATGGGAATTGACTTGTTTTTCTTCTCAATCTTCGCCCTACTATCAGCTACATCAAATAACTTCCTTGAACTTTTCGTCAGCAGGTTCTTGTTAGGAATAGGGGTTGGAGGGGATTACCCAATAAGTAGCACCGTGGTATCGGAGTTCTCCCCAACAAGAAGCAGAGGGAGGTACTTGATGGGCTCGGTTTCCATGTATTGGATAGGGACGCTCTTCTCGGCTTTCATGAACTTGGTCTTCCTACCCACAGGGGAACAGTTCTGGAGGTATTCCTTTGCGGTGGGTGGTCTACTAGCTATTCCTATAGTTGTGGGCAGAATAAAGCTGTCAGAGTCGCCCAGGTGGCTAGCCTCCAAGGGACTCATGAAGGGAGAAGGGATACCCACTCCAGAGGAGGAAAATAAGGGAGTAACTTGGAGGGATCTGCTGAAAGGGAAGGTTGGAGTAACTCTAATGTCTTTGTCAGCCATCTGGTTCCTCTTCGACGTTGCTTCCTACGGGATAGGGTTGTATTACCCTTCCTTGTTGCACCAGTTCGCTTTCCCTTCGGAATATGAAACCCTATATGGGACTATGTTGATATCCGTTGGAGCTATCGTAGGTTACGCGATTGCTGAGGTTGCAGTTGACTCAGCTGGCAGGAGATTCACTTTGATGGCTGGACTTGGGGCGATGGCGTTCCTCCTCCTATTGGGTGGTTTAATATCAATTAGGGGAGCAGGATTAGTGCCTTACTTCATGGTTTTCGTGGCAATGGAACAGTGGGCAGGAGCTGTGACGCTGTTCTATCCAGCAGAGATTTTTCCAACCTCCGTTAGGTCAACAGCCCAGGGTGTTACAACAGCATTCAGCAGAGTAGGTGCTGTACTTGGAGTTTTCTTCTTCCCCTCAATGGTGAAGTATTTAGGTTTGTCCGAGTCTCTGATGCTTTTCGGTTTAACCTCAGCCATCGCCCTCGCAGTAAGTGCAGTTGCAGTTAAGGAAACTAAGATGAGAAGATTAGAGGACATCTCAGTGAGCAAAACCTGACGACGGACGACGAGGAGAAGAAATATGCGGTTGAAGAAGAAAGGGAGAGAATGGAAAAATCAAGCTCTTTTTTATATGACTGGATGATTTACTAATTAGATTCCCTATAGCCAAGTAACATGAAATAGGTATGAGAAGGAACAAAAAGAAAAAAGCCATAACATAAATATTAATAGTATAATAGGACATAATCATTTATACATGAATTGAAATCACATTAAGTCTAGTCCAACCTTATCCAATGACCAAAGCCACTCCAGAAACTTCTTAGCATTGTCACCAATGAATACGGAACCGTGCTGGGGTGCGACCACATCTATTTCCAAGTTCTCAATTGTCTTCTTCCACAAGTCTATGGCTTTCCTTGATGCAATATATCTCCTATGGAAGGGTTCCATGAAGTTTCTATGAGTCTCGAAGTCATCCACTATCAAATACCACGTTCCTTTAGGATATATTGCGGCTCCTATATCTCCTGAGAAATATATCTTCAGCCTTGGGTCGTAGTAATGAAAATTCCCAGGAGAATGCATGAAGTGAGCTGGAACTGCCCGTAAGATTGACTCACCTACCTTTATATCCATTCCTTCATCGGGTATGTCCACAATTCTATCGTTCACTGAAACCCCCAAATGTGGAATGAACCTTTCCCAAAGATAAGATACGTAAAACTTTGCGTTTGGAAACATGTCAAGCAAAAGATTGAGTGAGCCTATTACATCTGGGTCTTGATGACTGTACATGATCTTTGTTATTTTCTCAGGATCTACCATACTCTGAACGTTGTTGAAGACCCTCTCGAAAACAAAGTATCCTCCAGGGTCAATCAATGCGGATTCTCCCTTATCCATGATCAGATACTGGTTTGTTAGTATTCCCTTCTCATGCTCGCTCTCGTCTAGGCCTAACCAAACGAACTTATGATCTCCGTCCTCCCCTAATACGTAGGGCTTGTGAACTTGAAGCATTAAATAGAAAATTTGATGACAAAGATTTAAAATGAGATTACCTTAACTCAAGGCATTAGAATTAACAACGTTAAAACCAAGATTAACTGTATAAAATACATTCACTTACGCCTGAATTGGATATTTTTGACAAAACACATTTTGTATGTACATGGTGTATGTATGGTAAAACACACATTTAATAAACCGTAATCAAATGACTAACATTCCCATTACGAATATCATGAATACTAAGGAAAGGGAAGATATTGCGTGACCTAAAGATATTAGAATACCCCTATAACCCTTAATATAAAGGATGGAAAGAATTATCAAAGTGACGGATAGGAGAAAAGTATTAACATCTATTGAATCTATTATAAATGTCAACTGTGCTGGAAGGCTTGTATGTAAAAGGTTAAGGAAAGTTGGCCTTCCCTGTTGATTATACATGATAGCCCCAGAGCCGAAAGTGATAAACATGAAGGCTAGAGTCAAAGGCATAACGGTATCTCTCATCTCTTTATAGTCAACCTTGAAAAGGTAAGGAAAAACTACTAAACCTACCAAAATTACTCCACTCATTACGTGCACGTAATTAAGGAATTCTATATTCATGTCCAAAATAGCAAAGTAAAGTCCCGCTATAGATAGAAAAGGGATTAAATTGATAATCTTCATAAAAAATAATTTCAACATATGCTTATAACTTCATTAGAAAATCAACTTTTTATAGACAAATCTTCGAGAAATTCGTGAAATTACCTGAAATATAGCATTTATATATATACATATAAGTACATTTCTTCTCTTTATATTAAAGTAAGTAGATAATATTTGAGTAAAAAGTTTATATAATGTAGTATGGTTCTGTTATGTTATTAGATACCACTAGAACAGCCCACATACCCATTTCTGCATGACCAGGAAATCCACAAGCTAACCAGTAAACTCCAGTTGAGGAATTCCATAAAGTGTACGCAGTACTCCCCGGCTGAATGAACGAGGAACTATACGTGGAAGGTGTTCCTCCCACGGTTGCTATGATCTTCCCATCGTTGTCTATGTAAATTGAGTTAGGAACTGGAGTATCATTCTTCACTACGTTGAGATTATGGGGAAGGTTACTCAAGTCAGTCAGAGAAATGTTAATTTCCCATCCTGCAGGCACATATACCTTAAGTTGACCTTTAATAGTTCCGTTAAAGTTCACTCCGTTGTTAGCAGACTGCTCTACCACTAGATGAAGGAACACTTCTTTACCTTTGTAAGGTAATGGATTTGAGCCTTGTGGCAAGGAGCCTAAGGTGTGGTTTTCGATTGAAGATGTAGTTAAAGTAGAACTACTAGTGGAAGTTTGAGTATAGTTCTTCATTGTTTGTGAAGACTCGTCGAAGTATATTACTGAAGCTATCAGCACTAAAACTAATGCCAAAATGGGCATTAAGTAATTTTTATTCGTAATTTATCACGATTCTAATTATCTTATATAGCTTTAAAAAGCATTTTTTCGGTAACTTTTTATAGAATAATTAGATGTAGATTGATCAAAAAGTGGTTGTATATTATAAAATTAATCAATGAAGAAATAAAAATCCTTTCTAGAACAAATTATAATTTATTAATAATATTAAATTATTTCAAGTTAATTATCACAGTCCATTAACCTTTGCAGCACTTAAAGGCTATCATTAGTAAAACAAAACCGCAAATAATGTAGTGTTATTTTATGCCAAAGGACATCTTGCGGGGTTGTAGAGAGTCAAGGTATTGGACCCAAGAAAATGTGTAGGTAGCTTCTCTAATTGTAGAGCTTTCTATACCTTTGAGGATTCCATTATTTATTATACTTAATTAGGACTTTCTGGCTAAACGCCCCATAATTGAATAGCGATCTCATCTTAAGCAGGCAAAAGATCATGCAGAACGTCAGAGCTGTAAAGGACTTCATATTCATTTTCATTACTGTTACATCTGCCAATATTACTGCAGCTATTATAACATGAAAATTACCAAAGAGATATGAGAAGGATGACATCAAAACGTTGTTCTTCGTGAAAACGATAAATACGTGTTAATCAGAAAGTCAAATCAAAAACGTAGGCTAAATGAGGAGAGTGTAAAACTCATCTAACTATATATATCCTTCAGAATTTTTTTGCTAAAGGCAAAAATCCTGTGTTTTATAACAAACTTAAATTCTTAGTACTATATATATTAAAGGTAACATGTTTTCTGCAGACCCGTCTTTCTTAACAAGAAAGGATAAGTTCACCAAGGAAGAATTAAAAAGAGCTGTAAGGGGAGCTCTTGCAGCAGAGATAGACGCGATAAACTATTATTTTCAACAAGGGGATCTAATAAATGATCCTAGGCTCAAATCTGCCCATGAGGATATAGCAAAAGAAGAGATGACTCACTTTGGAGAATTCTTGCGCATGTTATACGAGGTTTCTCCAGATGAATTCTTAATGATAAACAAGGGATGGGATGAGGCGTCTAGGATAATAGGAAAAGTAGACTTCCCAATAAAAATCAAGACAGGAGAAGAAGAGAAAGTTAAAGAGATTGAAGGGAAAAGTGGCTCAAATGAGCCTACCTTATGGGCTATGGAAGGAATTAAGAGCACCTTCAGGCAGAAGGTTAAGAACGTTGAGTATGGAAGCGATACAATAAGTATTGCAGAGATAGACGAGGATGAGGGGGCTATATCTCAAGGTGGATCATCGTTCCTTTATCACGTACCTTATCTTTCTCTGGAATTCAGGTTAAGAGATTCATCACCTTCCAATTGGAAAGAAATAGCGTTTAATGCTGGAAAAAAGTTCTCGATTCTTGAAGATACGACCTTATTGAAAGCTCATGAGTTATCACCCTTAAAAATTGGAGGGAAGGTCTCAGCATCTGACTGGGATCAACCTGGATCAATACTGAACGATGTAGTAAAGGCATACGAATATGTATCCAAGGGAGGTTTCGACAAGGTTATTGTTATGATCTCTCCTACACTTTTCTCTAAGCTTTTTAGAGTAGTGGATAGGACTGGAACCTATGAACATGAAGTGGTAAGGAGAATTGGAGAGATAGTGGTATCTCCGGCATTGGATAGAGAGATTATTGTCTTAAGTCCAGATGGTTTCGAGGTAGCAGTGAGAAAACAACTAAAAGTCGAATTCCTGGACAAAGATAAAGAGTATGAAATTTACCTCATATCGGAACAAATATCACCAAGACCTTTATCAAGGCTAGCTTCATGTTCAGTAGTGAAAGAGACTTAATATTTTACAGGTCAAAAGAGCATCTGTTATAAAAAATTTTTATATTAATCATAACTTAGGGATTTCTTTATGTATTTTGCAAAACTTATATAGTTCCGAAAAAAGGTTACATATCTTTATAATCTCTTTATATCTTCAATTTTCCCAGAATAATCTAAAGGTAAATTTAAATTACTGCAGTGAGATAAAAATGAAAGTACTGATCTTTAGATGCATACACTTGAGTCTTTTATAAAAACATTATAGTTAGGAGTGCTTTATTTCTATATTCAATATTTTTATAGCTAAAACCAATGAATCATCAAATCCTAAACATGTTTTTTATTATACATTTACGGCTCTGACAAGAAATAACTAGATATAGTGTGCCTATTGCGACTTGAAAGTACTATGTTTTTCATACTTTAGAGAATGAGAAAAGAGAGAAAACAGTTTAGAAATTATGTAAAGCCATTACTAATTAGCAACTCCATTAGAAAATTACATTGAAAATGGGGTGTAACATATCTACATGCGGCCGCCGGGATTTGAACCCGGGACCTCCGGCGTGGCAGGCCGGCGTCCTAATCCATGCTAGACTACGACCGCACATGTAAAAAAGAACCTTGAGGTAAAAAAGTTTTTTACATTGATCTTCTGAATGACCTCAGAAGTAAAACGTTGAGTAGGAAAAAAGCAACCGCAATGATGGTAAGGACTATCCCCAACACTACGAAATCCCCCGCGTAGCTTGAAGGACCTTCGCCAAAGAATATCGGTATGGGACCTATTAACACGACTCCTCCAACTCCTGCAGAAGGTGCTGAGGTTAGACTTCCGGCTATCACTAGGATGAAACCTAGGAAGATAACCAAAAAGCCAACCAAGATTAACCTCATAAGTGTAGATTCTCTTTTACCACTAATAAGTCTGAACGTGATATGAGATGTACTTCGGCAACATAACTTCCGTGGTGTCTTCAGACCCGCAGAGGGCAGGAAAGATAGCTGAGAAGCTGGGTAAGTTACACGAAAACGCTAAGGTAAACATTTACTACAGGAGAAACGGAGACTACATTAGATCTATCCTTGTTGCAACCCAATACCCCGAGAAGTTGCTTTGCCTTGCGGAGGCTGTTTCCTTATCTTCTAGGGTTATCCTCAACGTTCCAGACTCCCCAAAATGGACCGATGGTGAACTGGGTCTTTTAGCTGATTCCTCCGGAGTTAAGGTAGTGATAACGTCAGATTTGTCTGAGGACAAGGTCAGGAAAATGTTCAAGGGAATTGGGCTAGAAGGTGCTGAGATAACACAGGACGTGAACGATGTCCCTGAAGGGGAGGAAAAGGATAACGGCTTCATTTACGTTGACAAGGCATTCAATGTTAAGGGAGTTGGCACTGTGGTGACCGGGTTTTCCTTCACCCCAGTGGAACTACACGAGAAACTCAACGCAGTGCCTGTAAACAAGGATGTGGAAGTTAAGACCATACAAGTCTTGGACGAGGACCAAAAGGGAGTTAAGCCCGGAGTGAGAATAGGCTTTTCCTTAAGGAACGCAAAGGAGGAGGAAATGAGGGATACTTACATCTTAGTTAAGCCTTCAGTTCCCTTGATTAAGGAATTCGAGGCTGAGTTAGTCTCCTATCCTTGGTCGAAACCCGCAGATGGGAACTACCACGTAGTGGGGGGAGGCGTAGCTGTAACCGCTATGCTCAAGGTAAACGAGGGTAACGCCCAAGTTTCGTTGACCTCCCCGCTTCCTAAGTTGGAAAGATATATTCTTTTAAACGTTAATGTGAAGCAGGGAAAGCCCAGGGTAATTGGATACTTAAAGCCAAGTAAATAAGATCAGGGTAACGGTTATTAAAGAAAATCGAGGAGTTTCTTTTTCCTCTTTCTTGCAATCTTCTCTCTCTATTTTCTTCTTGCTTTA
The DNA here is from genome assembly GCA_032834875.1 of Sulfuracidifex metallicus DSM 6482 = JCM 9184. Classification (NCBI taxonomy): domain Archaea; kingdom Thermoproteati; phylum Thermoproteota; class Thermoprotei; order Sulfolobales; family Sulfolobaceae; genus Sulfuracidifex; species Sulfuracidifex metallicus. Next base: position 752,333 of record CP135238.1, on the reverse strand, counting down.
TAGCAAACAGTTAAGAATTGTTTTATGTATACCTTGTTTAACACTTAACATGCATAAACGTGTTTACTAAGTTTACTAAAATGAAAGCTAGTCTTTCTTTTCTAGCCCTTTATCTAGCCTTCGCTTCTACCTCCTTACATTTCTTCAAGTCTTTAGTTATATGCGGGGCGAGAAAGCATTACACTAACGCTACTACTGTTCTATTTTTATTTCCTTCCCGACGGGTTCTATCTTCCCTATCTCTTTTTCATCCACAACCAAGATCATCATGTTGGCCTCCTGCGTTTCCTTGTAAACCTCATCGTAAATCTCGTTCATGAGCTTGTTCCTATCCCTACAAGCCAAACTGACTCCAATCACCAAGTAATATGTACCGTCTTCGTCTACATAGAGCTTAACTTTGCCTTTCTTCTCCCTTGCCTTCCTCACTCCCGCGTTAACATAATTAGGTATCTCCATGCTCATACATTAGAGTAACTACATTAAAACTTCTTTATAGATTTAAGCATTTTTTAATCTTTGTTAAGTATTTTTAAAAAAATAAAAATTTTAGAGAATAAAAACTTAAAAACTAGAAAAGTTTTAAACCTATTTTAACTTTTTATCTTTTAGATAAAAATGTTGAATTCTAAAGTCTTGGTCTTGTTTCTTGGCATTTTGATTGCACTTTCTGTAATATCTGCGTTAGAGATAATCGAGGCAATGCCTACCACGTCAGTGCAGGGGCAGATGTCGCAGGGGACAATCATCACTTGCTACAACCAATTCAACGGAACTTACTTCCCTTACAAGGTCATGGTTACCTACTACCCTGGGAACTATAGCGCAGGAATGGGATTCCCCTCTGAATGGAGTGTAACCAACTACAACCAAGATCACAACGCGGTGGTACAGACTGCATCTCAAGCCTTGAAGCAGGGCGTAAGTTGGGAGTTACCACTTAATAACTATGTAGGCGGAGTTGCAATACCCCTTACAACTTCTATATCACAGTTGCCGTGGGCTTCACAGTTGGGAGCTAAAGGTGCGTTGGTTATGCAGACACAAATGGCTGGAGAACCTCTGGGAGTTACTCTCGCCGATAACCTCCTCTTCGCCACTGAGGATAGTATGATGGGAAGCATCTCCGCAATAAACCCGGTCACCGGACAAATAGTCTGGACTGCAACGGGTTTAGCTGGGCAAGCTATGAACAACCCGATCATATACAATGGATTGGTGATAGTTTCTGTAGGAGGAGTTTGCTTCACCTTTTCCCAGTTCGTTCACTATGAGACTCATCACTATAACGAAATAATGAGGGCAAGGAACGGTGCCGTATATGCGTTCAACGCCACAGATGGAAGGTTAGTTTGGATGAGGTTCACCAAGGGTGAGGCAATGCCTGCGCCTGCAATATATCACGGCATACTGGCTTACACAACTGGAGGAGGATGCTTCGTCGGTTTGAATGCCACAACTGGTCAAATGCTCTGGAAGGACGTCTTCCCTGGATACATGGGCAATATGGCTAGCGTGAACTATTATGTAACTCATAATGGAACTCCTCTCTTCATAGCTGGATTCACATATACTGTAGCTCCATATGGTTTCCTCATTGCAGTGAACGGCTATAACGGGCACTTAGCATGGAACGCAACTATGCCCTCGCCTTACGTAGGTGCTAACACAGGGTTAGGAGACGTACCGCCAGCGGTAGATCAGCAGGCTGGATTGGTCATCGACAACGACATAGCTAACTTCAATTCTACTGCTAACACCGTAGACACTGTAACATTCGCCTTGAATGCTACCACCGGTAAACCAGTGTGGGCTACAAACCTTGGAAAGGGAATTATACCTCCAGCATTCAAGGGCGGAATGCCCTTAATACACAGGAACTTCGTATATGTTGGTGCTCCGTCCTTAGGAATAGTGGCAAAGCTGTACGTCAATAACGGAAGTATAGTCTGGGAGACAAGACTACCAGACCTAAAGATACCTCCAACGCTGCCTGGTGGACCTAGAGGAAGCCCAACTTATTACCACGGACTACTATGGGTAGCGGGTGGAAGTAGAGTGTACGTGTTGAACCCCAATACTGGAGCCGTATTGTCCATGTATTATATAGGAGGAAGAATGGGAATAGTGAACCCCGTAATAGCTGGAGGAACAATGTACTTGTCAAACAGCTACGGATGGGTAGTTGCAGTGCCACTGAGCCAAATTTTCCCAGGCTGGTATAGCTACTGACAACAAAACAATAACTAATATCATTTTTAAAAAAGTAAAATGAAATAAGAATATAATAAAGAAAATAAAACAATAATGGAATATATGATAATTTTTTTCTTCCATTCCTAACCTTCTCTTTCTGCTCATTGCTGCAATTATCAACCTCATTTCTCTTCCCAGGAGGCTAACTAAGAGAAGAGAAAATCTTCTTTCTCTAGCCTAAGTAATCGTCAGCCTAGATACCTTAAGATTCAATCTAGAAACTCCTAGAAAATACCAAGCTAAAGATACTCGCTGGATTATGAAAGGAAAGAGTAAGGAAGAAAAAGACAGGAGAGAAGTAAATCATTTTTAGATTATCATCTAGCCTTAATGATACATTTAAACTTTTCAGTATATAATATAACATGTTCGTACTTAATAAACAGTTTATATCTACGCAACTACTGTTTAAACTACATAAACTTATATGAAACTGATGCGGATATTTTCCCATGTCTGGAGATAAGGGTCTAAAGAAAGAGATAGGTCTAAAGTCGCTGATCATAATAGGAATATCCTCAGCTGTGGCTACTGCCATATTCTTCAGCCCGCTGGAGATGTCAGCAGTAGCTGGTCCAGGGAGCATGTTCTCCTGGTTGTTGGGAATATTCTTTTACATAATGATTTCAATCACTTATATTGAATTATCTCAGAACTATCCAGAGGCAGGAGGTCCATCTAGATTTTCCATATATAGTCACGGTGCAGTAACGAACCTGATAAACGCCATGGCAGACCTTGTTTGGTACATTTTCATTCCTCCAATTGAGGCATTCGCAACCATTGAAGGCCTATCATTCATATTTCCTTCTCTTCTATCTAACGGAGTACCTACCATCGAAGGAGCATTAGTAGGAGTCCTCTTAATGCTTGGATATATTCCTTTCAATTATTACGGAGTTAAAACGTTCGCAAAGGTGACATCAGCATTCGGAACCATCAAATATGTAATTTATATCCTTCCAGCTTTCCTGCTACTGTTAGTTTATTATAATCCGGTTAACCTAACTGCATATCACGGGGTATTACCCTTTGGCGTTTCTGGAGTTTTCGCAGCTATGCCTTATGCGATGTTCGCCTTCGGAGGGGCCAGAGTTATCCCAGACCTAGCTGAAGAGGTAAAGAATAAGGTGTATTTGATATACGCTTTGATAATTACTGTGGTAACTGAAGGTGTAATATACTTGTTCTTCAACTTCGCCTTCCTGACCAACTTGGACTGGTCAAAGATAGGAGTGGCAACTGGAAATTGGAGTGGATTAAGCCGTGTACAAGGAAACCCCTTCATTGATCTGGCATCTGATCATGATGCACAGATAGCTCTGATACTTCTCTTAATAGGAGGAATTATAGGGGCCTTTCTTAACCGGTTACGTCTACATGGGAACCGGTGCTAGAGTGCTTTTTGCAAGTGCCAGGTCGGGATTCGTGGGAAACAAGATGCTAGAACTTCATGAGAAGTACGCTATACCGTATTGGGCTCTGATAGTATTCGCGGTTGTAGGATCTGTGATAGCTTTTCTCTTCGCCCCAGTACCTTCAATTTATGGATTAATAAGTGACGCTACTGTAGCAGGCTATATAGGCTTCGCAACTAACCCTGTGGCTTTAATGGTCTTAAGGAAACAAGGGGCTACCAACTACAAGGTAACTGCAGGGTCTATCATAGCTCCTATAGCTTTCATAGCTTCAGGACTCATTGTGTTCTGGAGCGGATGGCCAGCAGTACCATATTCCGTGGTGATACTTGCTGCCGTAAGTGGTGTTCTAGGTGTCATAGGCAAGGTTAAGGAGGGATTCGCCGAGTCGTTTTGGTATATGGGATATATAGCCTTCCTTACATTCATGACGTATATAGGATCGGACGGAGCGTTGAACTTGATAACTTATAACATGAGTACGATTATAGTAGCTTTAGTCTCCCTGCTGTTTTTCTATCCTTTAGGCATAGTACAAGGTCTGAGACAGAGGAACTTCGAGGTACATAAAGAAGCTATAGGTAACCAAGAAACTGAGGAAGAAAAGTAAAAGAGATCTCAAAAGACTTTTCTTCTCTGCATGAGAGATGTTCCTATTACCTTCACTATAGAAAGGGAGGAAGAGAAGGATTACGTTCGCCCATGGCTTCCTAACGTAAAGTATGATACGCATTCTTTTACTTTCATTTTTCTTTATTCGATATATTTCATTTTAAGTATAAATTTATCTTATTTATATAAAGAAAGAAGAAAAGTAATTTGCAAATATATGGGAAAAACAACAACGTGTACATATTAGTTTGCGTGTGTGAACGATGTGTTCTTCAGCTCACCGCAGAGTCGTACGCAAATAAATATCTTGTTAAAATGGAAAAATGATTACTAGAGGAAATATGTATGGTGAAAAATCTATTTCAGAAAGCTAATTTCTAAATGTTTCTCTCCTTTCTCCATCATATGTTATTTCTATCATGCAACTTACACTTTATATGGTCAAACTCAGTAATAGAAAGTAGTTCCCTTATAAAATCCTTTGCCTTAAGCCTTAACTCATCCACATCAAAGTCGATCTCCTTCCCTTCGCAGAGCTGAGCCATTAACTGTTGATCCCTTAACCTACCCAGTTCTTTAGCCAAAGCTTTCAACCTTTCATCAACGATTCCTAGGCTTTCCAAGAGGAAGAGTGCCTCCCTAATCGTCTTCCTCAAAGGGTGCAACTTCATCTCCTTGTTAAGTTCATGATAAAGTAGAAATACCCTTTCTGCAACTAAGAGACGTGAACCGAAAACCTTCCTCATCATACAATCCTTCATGTCTAAATCGCCAAGCTCGTAATGGGGCAAGGGAATGCATGAGGCCACCTCCAAATCCCTCAACTTACCAAGGGACTTTACCTCCTTCTTAGCCCTTTTCACACATCCCTTCTCTCCGGTTAACCTAACCAGAACCCTTGAAATTACGAGATACTTCCTAACCTCCACCCTCCTTCTATGAACTCCATTACTTTCCATAGCCTTCTTAAGATGAACGTTAGCGTACCTTTCAGGTCTCAACGTTTGAGGTACCCCTCCACGTAGTAAGTTATCTCCTTTGTGGATTGATCTAAACTCTTGTTTGTGTTGAAGACTGAACCGCCATCCATTTCGGTCAAAGCTGTGAGGTTTGACTGAAACTTATTGACATACCTTGAGAATGACCTATATAGATCTTCGTTGATGCAGAGATCCACGGCTGAAGTGAGCGGATCCAGGAAGCCTCTCTTCCTAATTATTCTCCTGATGATCACGGAAGGAGGGGAAATTAGAGATATTGAAACGTCAGGTTTTGGAGTTATAGATAGAACGTTGTTGACCCACTCCTGGCTTAGCTTTCTGGTTAGAGCCCATGACTTCAGGGTATTGACATACCCGTCGGCTATCACTATGAAACCCGACTTTATTGACGGCTTAATAACGTTCTCGACTTGATCTGCAAGATCCGTTGCGTAGGCTAGGAAAAGGGTGAAGCGTTGAAACACTATATTCCTCTTCACTTCGCTTAGCGGTTCGCTCATGAGCTTTGACATCTGAATACCCACCGTTGTGACACCATAACCCATCTCCTCCAACCATTTCTTAAGCGATTCTACATGGAGGGTTCTCCCGGATCCTTCCACGCCATCAACAGATATCAGAAATCCTCTTTCCAAAGAAGTTCACCTACCTTTTCCCTGATCTTAGTTTGTACCTCCCTGGGAGACTTAGTTCCGTCCAAGACTACGAAGTCCTCTTCCTTGGCTAGCTTTTCATAGACATCGATGACCATGGACTGATACTTCAGGAAACCTTCCTCTGGGGTTACGTTCTGAAACATTCCGTCTCCAGCCTCAGAGGGTTTTATGAACCTTCTACTTTCCTTTATCCTGGAGAGTGCCACCTCAACCGGAACCCTGATATAAAAAGTGAGGTTGGGCTTCACAGCAAACGAATAAACTCCCTTAACCCAGCTGAGGTCATTCCCCCTTACACTGTCCCTTGCATAAGCTGTGTAAATATACCTATCGGAGACCACTACGAAGCCCGCCTTCAGCATGGGTAGGATGAACTTTTCGTAACGATCAGCAAAGTCCGTAGCATGAATCAAACTGAAAGTTGAAGGTGTCAAGGCGTTCTTCTTCTTAGCCTCCTTTATTATCTCATGAACCCATTCAGAGGAGTTCCACTCCGTGAAGAAAGTGTCCATCCTGTGGCTTAGCCAATCCCTCAAGAGCATGGCTTGGCTGGTCTTCCCTGAACCGTCTATGCCCTCAAGGGCAATTATCATGCCTTTACGCTTCTTTCTTCTTTCCATAAATTGAAATCCCTCACTTCGCTTCTTACCTTCATGGCTTTAACATAAAGGTCTTTCTTCTTCATTTGATCCTTCACAAGCTTATAGAACTTCTTCTTTACCTTACCTTTACCTGCGACTCCACATAAAGCTATCATAGCCCTTATTTCTTCCCTGGAAAAACCAGGAAGGGTTGAGGACCTAAGCATGGTGATACAAGTGCTGAACTTGCTCAGGAAGCCTGCAGTTTGTACATTGAGCAATAGGTAAGTAACGTAGCTCTCCAAGTTTCCGTTAAGAACTCCTTGGAAGTAGGAAGGATCTAAACCTAGAGAGTACGAAAAAAAAAGACAGCCACTTCCTTTTCATCTCGTCCAGTTGGTCTATTTTCTCGCCCATGATCAAGCCTTCCCTAAGACCGAAGGCTGAAACTGTGACTCCAGTTGATTTCACTGAGGAAATTATCTCATCTATGATAATGGCTCCAGTGTTAACTGTCAAAGCTCTTCCCTCGTCTATGCCGGGTAGTCCGGCCCTTTCCTTAACTCCCATGGAGTTGAGAAGTTTGGCGTACCTGTTCATTACTTTGGAGGTAATGTGATAACCGTGAACTGTCTTTATCATCCTACCCTTAGCCTTGATGTCCATCTTCGCTATAGCTCTAAGGTTTCCCCCTGAACCATATACCTTTACGTTATCCCTTAAGTTCATGGAAGACACAGCTGACCTTATTTCCTTCCTGATTAAGTCCTCCGGTTTTCCGCCCATCTTAAGGGCGCCTAGAGGAAACTGTTTTACCTCTTGAATACGTCTATCCTTAACCGAGACTAACTCAAGTGAACCTCCTCCAAGATCGAAAATTAGACCGTCATTAATGGGCAAAGTGTTGAGAACTCCGACAGAGGAGAATTTTCCCTCATCTTCGCCGCTAATGATTCTGAGATCGTAGCCGAAGGACTTCGATAGCCTGCCTGCTATATCTTGACCGTTTGACGCGAACCTGAAGGCGCTTGTGCCGACAGCGATGACGTTGTCTACCTTGTTCTTCCTTATTACCTTTAAGAATTCAGCTAGGGTTCGCTCAGCTTCCTCCACCTTAGTCTCGGACACTGGTTCCCCTTCCTTCAGTCCTTCTCCGAGTCTCACGAAGCTCTTAATGGAACCAACGTTCCTGAACGTGCCGTTAGGAAAGACTTGAAATATAGAAAGCCTGAAGGAGTTAAATCCAGCGTCCAAAACGGCTGTTAGCATGAAAACCATTCTCTAGACCAACTTTAAGGTCTTCTGATCTAAAAGTATCTCCAGAATGCCCTTCTTTGTCTCTTTATCCAAGTCAATTATTGCAATGCCTCCCTTCTTTAGGGAAACTTCAGCTCCAGTCGTTAGCTTTATAAGGTTAACTAAGTGAGGGATGTGACCTACAAGCAATACTACCGAACTTTCTAACCCTGACAGAAACTGAAGAGTAATAAAAGGATCAGCCTCCGGTAGAAGTTGATCCGAGGTTTGAACTGTGGAATCTAACTCCATTTCGTCCAATATCACGTCAGCTGACTGATAAGCTCTAAGGTAAGGGCTTGAAATTACTTTGTCTGGGAAAAACTTGGACTGGGAAAGGAACTCTCCGACCCTTCTCATTTGCTTGATCCCTTTCTTAACCAACTTCCTTTCCTTGTCTGATAAATCTGGAGATTGATCCTCTGCATCTCCGTGTCTAACTAACGCAACTTTCATGTCAAAACTGATTTATTTTATAATACTGATTAATTAAAAGTATTGCCTATATATTTACTTGAGAGAAAAGGGATCTATATATACATGTCTATCATGCTCTTCGTTAAGGGAGAACTTCGTTTCGATTATAAACATTTCAATTATAAAAAGCCAAATTGAAGAAGTTGCTTGGCTAACATGTTCAAACTAGACATTAACTAATAATATTATTTTGTAAAAGAAAGAAGAGAAATATCTAAAAATATAGAAATAAATTAAAAATACTATAATTGAAAAAGTGTAAGAGAAAGAAGTAACCTAAGCTCTATTTGAAAAGGAAACGTAGAAGAGGATTTAGACCGTGATAGTGGCCAAGGTGCGGCATTGCCGCAGGACTTCAGTAGCCGGGCCCGGATTCGAACCGGGGTCCCAGGGGCCAGAGCCCTATTTAGGGGATAACACCCCTAAAACCCCCATATGAATCAAACAATAATTTGAACAGAGTTAGAATAATGAACGACAGTTCTACGCATTCTAAAGCGGATGGAAATCTTCCTTCAGAGGTAGAACTAATTGGGTTTTATAATGATTATATAAAGAAAGTAAGTAAAGAGACATGTAAAGAATATACAAATTACTTAAGAAAACCCTTAAACGTAAATAATAAATCCTCTATTCTTGCATGGAAGAAATACTATAAATGGAAAGGGGACTTAGAGAAGTGGAAAGCGATAAAGACTAAGAAGAGCGGAGTGGATCTTAAGGTACCGTCAGTAGACCAGGTAAAGGAATGGCTTACAAAAGTGAAGGGGACTAAAGTAGAACTGCTATTTAAACTGTCAGTGGAAAGCGGGGTCAGGTTTACTGAGGCTATAAAGCTCTTAAACGAATATTCAGCTGAAAACGATATTTGTGAAAATAACATATGTACATCTACATTAAATTGGAGTAGAGGTTCTAAGCGTGTATTCTATGTTTTTCATACAACTAAATTAGAAAGACAAAGCATTACTTACAATTACGCAAAGAAGATATTACATGAAATAAATATAAACCCTAAATATATAAGAAAATTTGTAGCTACTCAAATGCTTAGTTTAGATATACCAAGCCAAGTCGTAGATTTTATAGAAGGAAGAACGCCAGATAGTATCCTGTCTAGACATTATTTAGACCTCCTAACGTTAGCGAAAAAATACTATCCAATCTATGTTAATTGGATTAAGACAGCTTTGTAATTTATCATTTTTATCTTTCAATTCTCTCTTAAAAATAACGGCTTTCCCTGAGGCGGACGTGGTCATGAAATAAAAGTACATGAAGTGAAATCATTTATGCCGTCGGGAATCGAGACGGCGATATTGAAAGACACTGACCTAACCCCCGTTTTCTACCCTAGTTTACGCCGTTGTTTGCGTTCAAGGTTGATAGAATTTGTTTCAGCTCATCCAAAAGTTTCTTCTCTGTCTCTCTTCTTCTCTGCATGTATTCATTATATATATTATTAGGAATTTGCACTTTAAAGAGGTCTAACGCCTTCTTCTTTAACTGAGTAACGATTTCACCTTTTGTGTTTCTTCCGAAATCTTTGGAGTATATTGTCGCCCGTGCAATCATCTTCTTCCTATTTACCATGAGTGAATTCCGTCGCGGACAGTATTTGCAGCTCTGTGCCTGAGACGTATCCGGGGCAAAGCCAAGACAGAGAGTCCAAGTCTTCGCCCGGGTACGACGTGGAAGTAGTCTCGGTTGTTGTTTGGGTGAGGTTAATTTGTTCCGTGTATTTGAAGTAACCCGGGTTTCCGCCACCTCCAAGGCCAGGGGTCTTTATTGGCACAGTTGGCACAGCAGCGTTAGTTATCCCCATGACCCCAACTAAGACGAACACTAGTAAGAATAAGGAAAAGAAGATGGTCCTCTTCATAAGATGAAGAAAAACATATCACATTTATATATGAGAACTATTGAAAAGAATCTTACTTTTTCCTGAAGTAGACAGAGAATCCTAATAGAGCTATTCCAGTTACCAAAAACATAGGCCATAGTGAAGCGTATTGAGATAGAGGATACCCGCTAGGTTCACGCATTTGGACTGTATACGTATTGGTAATGGTAGTAGTATAATAACCATATTTAGACAAATTTTCATCAGGACTTGTTATAGGTGGTACAGCAGGGTTAGGATATGATATGTTGGGGTGACTTGTTTCAATTGTTGTATTTACAACTTGCTCAGGTACTTCCTGATATGTTGGGGTGAAATAGGTAGGCTCCAATACTGATCAAAACTATAGAGACTAGTAGCATACTTCTATGCTCCTTCTCATTGTATGTAAATGAGGACATTCTTCTTTAAAACCTTTTGAATGTAAAAAAATGAATTATCTTTTTATAAACCCTCCGTCTCTTGCCCATTCTGAAGGTTATTGAACTGGTATAAATAGTGCCACATACCCTGATAGAATTCGTCTGGCTGCACGCTTACAGAGACTGGGGCTAATTCTACAGTGTTATAGCCGGTAGTTCCACTTAAATAAAATATATCTGCCTCGAATTCTGCACTGGAAGATGGAGGGTTACCGGGTCCACAGTACTCAGATATATAACTAAAACGTTTGTAAATCGTTATATAATAACGTTATCCTAAACTGAGTTCAGATGACTAGGTTAGAAAATGTTTAACGCGGTTTTACGTTATCATTAACTCTTATGTAAACCCCCAGTTTAACGTTAGGAGTTAGAAAAATAATTCTCTATATTAAAGAAAGTTAATCCAAGAATTTATAGTCAAATAGCTACATTATTGGCAAGCTCAAAAATTACGAAAGAATTTTTAAACAATAAAAATAATGGAAAAATATTGCATGTACGGATAAATCTTGGCAGTATGGGATAAGAAGTTCTAATCCAGCAGATCAAGGCCAAAAAATATATGGTGGATTCATTACTGTTAGAACGCCTCCATCTTTACCAGAAGATTTAGAATGTCTAATCGTAATCTGGGCATCCGTGTCTACAAAAAATATTTCTATCAAACTTCATTAGGTTATCATCCTAATTGGAAATGGCATATATCAGCAGGTACAACAAATCCTCAATTAAGTTGTGATTTGGCTTGTCCCCCGTTCAAGATAAATGGTGTTGAATTTAAGCCAAAACCTAATACGGTTTATGAGCTCGGAATAAGGCTTATACCTCAAAATAATGGTACTAATAAGGTTTATCTTTATTTTGTTGATTGGAGTACAGCAACTCTCTATAATATATATATACGTTCTAGAAAATGATACAGATGTAGCTACACCAATGGGTGGTATATTAGAAGCTTATACTATCAACGAACAAGAACTTTTAGCATTAGGAGATGGGAATGCATTCAAAATAGAGGACGCTAACTGGTTAATAGAGCCGTGGACCTCAACTAGATGGCCAAATGCTTATGCATATGAAGGTATAAATGGTAATAGTTACTATAATGTACTAAAGAACATATGGGAGAATATGCAAATAAAACTAATTAGTCCTGGAAAATTATATATGGGCTATAAGATAGGAGGAAACCATTATTCCAATGGGGAAAAGATTTGGTGAGATCAATGAATCTTAAGAACCTCTTCCTAATTCTTATTATTATATTAATCATTTCTGCTAGCCTATATTTCATATTTAATCATAAACAATCTCAGCATAATCTAGGGAGTATTACTAGTAACTCAACTATTGGCCAAAACTCTACCGAACTAGATTATGCTAAGAAAATCTTAATTGATGCAAAAGAAACTTATCTAAATGCTATAAAGGAAAATAAGACGGGGATTTACTTAATTTATGAACCATATTCTAACTTTTCTAAGGAGTTTATATTAAATGCTACGTTTATAAACGGGAGTACAGTAGTTATAGGTCATACACTATATAAATTCTTGATATTACATGTATACTATGAAAATTTTGACTACATTCCTCAGAAAATTCAAGTTAACGGTATAAAAGTTGAGCTTCTTCCGAATCCGAGCACAGTGACGTATACTGGTGGAGAGGCCTATCATTATCTGATAACTTATGATAACAAGACTTATAATGTAACACTGTATTCTATAGGTTTCGTTGAAGCTTCGTACTATCTTACTGCATCGACCCAAAAAATAGGTAACTTATACATTGTTCAGATTACGACAACGAAAGAGTTAGATAATACAGCATATGCTGACGAATTATGGCTAATACTCATAAGACCTTAATTATGGGTAGTTCAAGTTTCCTTTGCGAATTCACTTTATTTCTACAGAATAGGATTAGAATAATTAATTGTGCACAAAGGAGTAATACTAATATTAGGTATAAGGGGGAAAGGGGTACATAATAATGAGAAAAGTTCTTACTAACCCTTTACCTTACTAATGGAAGAATAATAATATATAATATACCTTTTACGTTAGTTTGTTAATAAACTATTGAACTTTTACGTTTCATTTTCTGTTTAGTATAATTAGTGCAGTTACTCCCTATGGTAGATCTCTTACAGAGAAGGGGGGTTAAGGGGGCGGAAAGCCTCGCCTCTCTGAGGCGGGGATGGATAAGCCCCGTGTTTAAATACTTCTTTGTCAAAATTTTCTTTTGATGGCTAGGAGGGGTAGTAAAGCGATCAGATCAACTGTTTCGATGAAGATCGCAGTCTCTGATTCCCTCCTAGCCCTCGTGAATAACTACGTTAAAGCACTCCGTTTCACCCTATTCTGGCTGAAGGAAAATGTGAAAAACCCGGAAGAGAAGGGAGTGTTAGGGAAAGTCCACGAGGAGTTGTATGAGAAGTTAAGAGAGGAATACAATCTACCGTCTAAAGTTGCTGAGGATTGTTATAGGGATGCCCTTTCAATATACAAAGCTTGGTACAATAATCCTAAAAAGGGACGTTTCCCAAGAGTGTATAAGCCAACTGTTTGGCTAACTCCTAAAGCAAGTTATAGCGTGAACTTCGAGAGGATGACTGTTAGGATAGCAAGTGTTGGTGAACTACCAATTCTGGGTTATCCTAGGAACTTGAAGGAGTACTTAAGCTGGAAAATGAAGGAGGCTAGGTTAGTGATCAGAGACGATAAGGCTTTCCTCAAGGTAGTTTTTGAGAAAGAAGGAGAGAAGGTTGAGCCAAAGGAAAGTGTTGCCGTAGACATTAATATGAGTGAGATAATGGATCCAGAACAATCCTAGTGTAGTGCAATAGCCCCTTCCTGGACTTACTTTGTATATCCGCTGAAATCACTATGCCTTCAGATAATACGTAAAAAACATCTATTCTCTTTATCATGGATTTTGAGGGGATTTGTGTGGAAATCATGTTTGTTCTGTATAATGTTATACATTACACAATATATAAGCTTTTCTGTGTAGTGTTAAACGAAACACAGTATACATTACTTTTATCTTTTTAACTCCCAGTACTAATTATTACCTATGGAAAAGAAGCAAATCAAAATAATAGAGCCAGAGACCGATGAGGTTACTGTAATTAATAATAGCGAAGAATTGCATAAACTGTTCGAAGAGCTTAAGAAAGAGAGCGATATTATTCATCGTAAACGGATTCCCTCCTAGCGATTCTCCATACATGAATTTCCTTTTTATCATTATCAAAGGAAACAAGTATTCGTATATCCCTCCCGACTCTTATCCTATAAATATCCCTATTTTCGTTATCTTTCCATCCTTCTAATTTCTTCATATTAAGCTCATTTAGTTTCCTCTTACTAAGCTTATCCAGGGCTTCCTCTATTCTTTCTAATTCGTCACGTTGAAAGTCTCTTGCTAATTTCTTCATTTTAATATGGAATACTAATTTCCACTCTTCAGCCATTAGTCCGCACTTTCTTAATTAATTCTTCAATTTCTATAACCCGTTTAGCTACCTCCTTTCCCAGTTCCGTTAAACTGATCAGTCTTCTGTAAGGGAAGACGTTTTCCCTTTCCTCTTTTATCAGCTTAAGTTCTGTTAATTCCTCCAACGCCCTTTTTATACTCCCACTATTAGTATCTGTCTTCTCTACTAATTCCCTTACAGTTAAGCCCCGATTCTCTCTCCCCAAAACTATTAAGACTCTCTGAGCGACCTCACTTAATGCGAAAGGCTTTTCACTTGTCATGCTAAACACTACATGATACTTTCAGTCTACTCTTCATATAATGTTATGTAATTTGTAATGTGAAACGAGATACAGAAAGATTTAAATAATGTGTAATGTATAACATTACACGATAAATATGGTTAGAGAAAGAGACCCAAAAGGAATTCCCATGTATAAAATCCTCGCTTTTCTAAAGAAGAAGAAAGAAGCGAAAACTATAACTGAAATTAGTGAAGAGGCTTTCCGTCTCCTTAACCCCCATTTTTTGTAAAAGTTTTTCGTGGGCTCCTTAATTGACGCCGTTGAATCAAATCGTTTACGATTTGTAAAAGTTCTTCTGAACGTAAATGTTATTTATATGAGAAAAGGGCTTACCAAATGGCTTTAGACTATTTTAATGGCCTTTGTGAGCCGAGAAATGCAAGTGGAATAACTACTACTTAAGGATTTGTAATAATTATGGACAACGGTGAAAAAGTGGAAAGATATGGACTAGCTGCTGAACTGTACTCATTAGCGTCGACGAATAACGTAGCTGAGTACGCTCGAGTGGTATGTCTTATGGAAGAGATGAAGAGGCTCAACATATCTAACCATATTATAAGAGAAGATTACCAACTTGTCGTAAGGCAGCTAAATGGTGAATATAAAGTAAAGTCAAATTACAATATAAAAATAATTTTACTGATAGATAATAAATTTTCGTTTTATTCCCTATGTTTAATAAATATATTGGAAACTTTAGCTGCATATTCACGAGAAAATGTTCAATCTTTACACGATATAAAATCCATTTTGTTTAATATATCACATTATTTATGATTATGGATCTATAACTTTATATAGAACTCAATAGATACTTATATACATAGATACTGAATGAGTGAGATTGAATCTAAAATTAACCTTATGAGAAACATATCTCTAATATTATATTCATTAGATTCGTTCTTTATGATGTTACTGGCAATCTTTATTTTCGGTGGGATTTCATTCACTCTAACCTCCTCTTATGTGCAATCACATCACATCCTAATTCCTTATGGTGGGCTGAACTTCTTTACGGCTGCGTTCTTAGTATTTGCAGCCGTTTTTGACATAGCCATGATAATAGGAGTAGAGATAATGATAACAAGACTTTCTTAAAAACTTAGAAAAGAGGTTATCGGAATGATAATTGATGTGGAAATTGAGTAGCACAAGACCAAGGAATTAAAATTCCCTTACATTTACTGGAAGAACGTAATAGTAGTAATGAGGACTATAGATAGAGTGATATACGTATCCCCTTGGAGAGAGGAGTTAGGTAAATTCAAACCCCCGTTACAAGCACGAACATTCGACTTTTACTACCAAATTGGAAAATTAAAGAACAATGAGCAAAATAAGTGCCTCGAATGCATAGCATTAGAATTACAAAAGAAACTACGTCCTTATATGCCTAGTAAGATAGAATGTAAAGAAGAGGTGACGATACAATTATCGTCGATCTAAATGTCCTGATTTCCTGCTTAGGCAAAGTAGTGAAAGCTGACATAAAAGGTCTTGAGGCCGAGTTTATAGTAATGAACAAGATTATGCTAAAAGGGAAGATAAAGGTTACCCCTGGTATCTTAGATACAGTTGATATAGAGTTTAGGGAACCTTACGGAAAAGGAAAAATCCACTTCATGAAAGATAGGATAGTCATAGTATATCAAGGTGTAATGGGAAATGAGATGAAGAAAATATTAGAAACTTGTGCTTTACAATCTATTCCAGCTGACGAGAGAGCTAAGAGAAGAGTTTTATAAAAGGTTTTTCTTATTCCCTTTTTCCTCTTTGATAACTTTAAGATTAATAAGCTGACTCCTCCCCGCCAGTGAGGGTTCCCATCTCATCATTCCCACCATCGATTCGGGATTACATATGGTGGGCAGTCGGGGTAGCCGGCACTTGAATAGGGGACTTTCATCCAGTCTAGTCCCTTAAGAGATAATGGTTACTCCCCCGTCCAGTTAAGCTGGGGAAGAGCGTCATTAACGCCAATAGAGAACTTTGACAAAGAAGTATTTAAACACGGGACTATCCATCCCCTTGGTGAGGCTTTACGCCTCCCTAACTTTGTAAAGTGTCGGATTACTTTCCTTAGGAAAAGCGTTTTGCACAATGCTGGTTGAAATCAACTGGCGTGAAATTAATGACTTGTTGTAATGCGTAAATTACAATACAACGGAATAAATGACCACAGTTTCTCAAAAGGGGATTACCACTATGACTTTCATCGAGGTTTCATGATTCAACCTCTTTTCATGTCCAGCTCCCCATTGAGCGGCATTTAAACCACTCCCCAATCATGAAATGGGGAGCCTCAATGAGTAAATCCCTTTTCTAACGGAAAAGTCTACAATGGAGAGGACTAGAAATGTTACCAAATGAAACAAACTTCACAGTTTATCAAAACAATGACTTAAACCTATATGAAGTCGTTGCTAAAGTCTAACTGTGTTAAATCATTACGTAAACTTCACTGAAATGGTTTACAACGGAGTGTTAATATTATTTATACGTGTTTAATACTTCCGTAGTAACTTCCTAGTATAACCCCTTTCTCCTTTAGGACTTACATTTTTCATTAAGCTTTATTAAATTCTAACTTCTTTTTTATTTTTGAAAAATGATACCTAAATATCTCATCGTGATATTTCTATTATTTCTTGTTTCTTCTTATTACTTTTACCAATTAGGCATGAGTGCGATTTCCTTAATATACCTCGTATTGTACTTAGCCTTCATTTTATCCTATAAATATATGAGGAATAACATAATCCCGGTGATTTTTAACTTAATTCCGGGCTTAGTATCGTTCTTCTTGATAAACCAGTTTGCCGAAATCGTTAATCAAATACCTTCTGATGTACAACTATGGAATTACATTTTGTTAGTCTTCATAGGTACATTAGCCGGGATTTTGTTGATGTTTGATGAATCGAAAAACTTTGGTAGATTCCTAATCAGTTTAGGGGTAATCTTTAACATCATCTTCTTAATATTAACATTAGAGACACCACAAAAGGATTCATTGGCTTATAATATAGTAGCTAATATATTCTTTCTCTCACCCTTTTACTTTACGACCGCGATATACACTTATAAACTGCATTCGAGACATGTACCTCCACAGCTATTAAAGACAAATAAACCAGTTCACTTCTCGATCTATGGACTACCACAGGGGGCTGCAATAGTGGTAACAGTGAACGGGAAACAATACTCTCCTTCTCTATACATCAACGGAGACTACCTCTTGAGAGTAGATGAAGGAGTAGACAAGTATTATTGGAGTGTACCCCGCCAAATAACTGTTGGCAACGTAACTTACACTCCAGATATAGAGAGCGGTGTTGCCAACCCATATAAACATGTTGATGTACATTACAGTATTAGTAACCCGAGTCCCACACCTCCCCCTCGATACGTGACCTTCATAATAAGGGGATTACCACCGTCACAGAAGGCAACCATAAAGGTCGAGAATATAACTTATACTGCTGATTCCT
The DNA here is from genome assembly GCA_032834875.1 of Sulfuracidifex metallicus DSM 6482 = JCM 9184. Taxonomy (NCBI): domain Archaea; kingdom Thermoproteati; phylum Thermoproteota; class Thermoprotei; order Sulfolobales; family Sulfolobaceae; genus Sulfuracidifex; species Sulfuracidifex metallicus. The sequence goes on along the minus strand of CP135238.1, from coordinate 734,420 downwards.
CTCTAGTAGTTACCATTGAAGGAAGATGGGTAGCAAAGGGAGTTAAGGTGGGTAATGATGTTTATTCCCCGTTCCCACATAATGGGTATGCGAGGTTCGGTGACACAATAGTAATAGATTACCGTAAGGTATCCGTGGGTAGTATTAAACCGCGTAATCTGAGTAATGCCCCTTCAATGACACTTCACCCTGCTGGGTTGACCAAGTGGGATCCCAAAGTGTGGGTGGGAAAAATGCTCTACGTCTATGAAATCCTCGACGTGATAGGGGAGGGTGGTAACGGTAACATATTAAAGGGGGAGTACAACGGTAAGGAGGTCGCGGTGAAGGTGTTAAAACTTGACCGTGGGGACGCCGAGGAATACTTTAAAGACTGGATTAAGGAGTCCTCTAATCTTGTTACGATTTCCTCCAACCCTAAAGTCGTGAAGATTTACAGTGTTTATGTTAATGAGCAAGTAATTGAGGACATTCTTAAGGGAAACTTGAAGTTGTACAAAACGTATCCTCCCATGATAGCCATGGAACTAATGAAGGGAGGTACACTAGCGGACATATTACTCAACGATTCCTTTTACTATTCAAGTAAGTGGGAGAAGACTGTATATAGGGCTATTAAGGACGTGGCCGAGGCTTTGAGTTTCATCCACTCACAAGGTTATGTACACATGGACGTGAAACCACAGAACATCTTCCTAACTGAAAGGCCTTCACAGCCTTACGAGCTCGATAAGGTCGAGTTTAAGTTAGGTGATCTTGGAAGTGCAGTTAGGATCAACGGGAAGATAAGCCAGTTAACTCCCCTTTATTCTCCTCCAGAGGTATATGACGGCGTTGCCAAGCCCTATATCGATGTGTTTGCCTTGGGGATGACTATGTATGTAGTGCTAACCAGAAAGGACAACAGACCCGATTTAAACGAAATAAACGAGGCGTTTGATTGTTACGTAAAGAATGACGTTAATTGTGTTAAGGCAAAAGTTAGTGCTTCTAAGAGTAAATTAAGTAGTTGGGACCCCAATGTTCCAGACGCTGTGAAACCTTTGATTAGGTCTATGCTTTCTCCAGACCCCTTAAAAAGACCTACCGCTAAGGAGGTAGTTGAATACTTAAACCGTATTATCACATGAGATCATGGGGTTATAAAGGGGGTTAAGGGGGCGTAAAGCCTCACCAGCGGGGATGGATAGCCCCGTGTTTAAATATTTCTTTGCCTATTTTCTCTTAGTGATGCTAATGGCGCTCCTCCCCAGCTCAATGGGACTGGGGGGAGCTTCTAGTATCTCTCTCATCAAAGGGACTAGAGCTCAGCAATGAAAGTCCCCTACTCACTCTGTCCAAATGGTAGGGTTCTCTGAGCCACTTGACTGCCCACCAAATGTAATCCCGAATCGATGAGATGGGAACCCTCGCTGGCGGGAAGGAAGTCAGATAACACATAATGCAATTCATGCATGGCAAACCTAGACTTACCAGTAAAAAAACAAAAAGTTTTTTATTCATTAATCCGTTTTAGCTGACCATTATCATCTCCGCTTTATCCTTAAGGAATTATTCTTACACCACGTTTTTCGGCAATTTTCCTTAATTTTTCATCATAGGTTGCTAAATCTCCTTTTAATTCCTTAGCTAAGGTTAGAATAACGTAATCATTTAACATCTTTAAAGGTTTACCGTCTTCCTTTAACATTTTTACGCCATTGAGTATGGTTTCCGGGTTTTCGCATATAATTTCAAACTCTCTTAACTCTTCAATCTTAGTTTTTATTAAGGAAACATCTGATGCAAGTTTAGCTAAAACCCATAAAAACTCATAAACGACTATCTGCGGAATTTTAACGTCCTCTTTTTCTATAATTTCTAGAGCTTCAGAATGGTTCTCGGAATCTTCAAAAGTTGAATAAACCAATATGTTCGTATCAACTACTATCATTTAGTGCCTCCTCAACTGCCTTATCTATATCCTCTTGACCCACTTTCTTATTTAACCTTATTGTAGTCCATTTTCTTTTATACGGCTTAATTATTATAGCTCCATTACTTTCATCCAAAGTTACTTCAACGTAGTCCCCTTCTTTTATACCTAATTTTTCCCTTATCTCTGAGGGGATAGTAACTTGAAAGTTTCTAGTAACCTTTACTTTCATAGTAAAGAGTGAGAATTACTAATATATAAATTTTACTAGTAACTACTATGACTCAGTAGAAATCCGAAATTGAGGAGAAGGGTTGAGGAGTTGGAGAGGAAGGTTAAATAGGATTTCTCTCGATAAACTAGGGAGTTTATACAATTATTCTAACGAGAATAGAAAGCATGGGATCCCACATATACGCTTATACTACTATCAACACAATTTTTCAAAATTCAATGAGAAGAAAAGCTTAATAGATAGTAAGGTTAAGATTAAAATGGGCGGGGGGTCGGGTCAGACTCCGGGTAACCTATCATAGGTCAACTCTGACCCTCCTCATCCCCCGACCCCCATTTCTACTTCTGTAAAAACACATTTAAACACCTTTCTGTTTTTATTTTTGTACATTTATTATCTCGTTAGAAATACTATTTGTAGTAATGATAATAATGGTAAGTGTGTAACTCCATTGCTGCAAATAGCATTATAACTCCTAAGAGGATTGTCATCCCGTTTACTGCAGGGTTATCGTAAGAGAAGTGGGCTAGTGCAAATCTTTTCCACTTCCCGTTCCTCTTTACGTATATTCCTCTTCCCGTGAATACGTCCAATAACATGTGTTATGGGCCGTTTAATAAGCTTATTAAAATAAATTCGATAGGTAAGTTAGGGCTTGTGATAAAGCGTTAAGCCTCAAAGCTCCTGCCTTGTCTTGTTGATATGAAATATCACGAAAACCTATGAAAGTCCGACCCCTAACTTTCTGTCTAAATTTTTTATGCACTCCGTGTATTTTAATATTAGGGTTACTGGTTATGTTAATCGATGACAGAATTTATCGCTTAATTAAATTATTGCTTTACATTGCTAAAGAGGAGAATACAGAGGTTACTGCAACTAAACTGCAGAAGATTTTCTTTTTACTTGAGAAGGAGAAAGAGATTCAACTAGGACTGGATTTTAAGCCTTGGTTCTTCGGTCCTTATTCATCAAAACTACAAGATTATATTGATAAACTAATCGAATTAGGAGAGGTCGATGTTGAAGAGGAGGAAGTAAGAGATCCATTGAGCGGAGCAATAATAGGGTACAAGAGGAATTACGTTTTAAAGCTTGAGTTAAAGCCTGAGGAAGAGGAAAAGGAGATTGAGATGTTTTTCAGAGAATGGGTTAAGAAGAGTAGGACTGAGATTCTAAACTACGTCTACAAGAAATACCCGGAATACGCTAAATATTCCATGATAAGAGACAAAGTTTTAAGTAGGTTACAAGAATGAAGAAGAGGAAGTCGACTTTTGTTAACTTCCTCTTAAACTCCTTAAGCTTTTTCGATACTACACTAGCTATATACGAAAATATTCAGAAAGGAGAAAAACCGTATTCAGACATAAAGTCTCTAGAGGAGCAAAAGATTTTTAATATTGCGAGATCTTTCGAAACCTTAAGTAAGGCCTTTCTTGCAACGTATGGTACACTGATAATTTATCCGGCCCTTTTGATATCCGTAGTAAAGAAGGGACATGTTAAAGCACCGAGACATTTTCAGAAAATGATTAATTCATTGAATATCTTAATAAGACAAGCCTTAAACCGTGAGAAGATTATCGAAAAATTAGGTCACGACCCTATGGGAAGATCTCAAATTCCAGATCTTCTGTTAGCAACCGCGAAACTCTTAGAACAAATCACGGAAAAACCTTTAGCGGAAATTTATAAAAGCTTATCGGAATATTTAAGAGAGTCACCTAATCAAAGAAGCTATGATAAACTACTAGAATTGAGAAAGAGAATTACAGCCGCAGTCCAATTTAAAGACGTATACAAATAACTACTTGATATAATTGAAAAGTGTATAGAAAAACGCATGGAAGACGAGATTTGCAAAAACTTGCCAAATGAAAGCGAGCTATTATTAAACTTCTACAAAGAAAAACCATATTTAATCGATCAAGTAATAACAATGCTAGATCTAGGTTTCCAAGAACTTTTCGATAGTTTGCTATACACAGCCTATTTAGCTAGGGCTGCTGAAACTGCTGATTATATAGTAGGGAGGGAGGAAATAGATGAAAAGTATTTGGAAGAAGTTAGAGACCACCAAAATGAAATGATAGAGTTTATGAAAGGTATGGCAGAAATTAATAGGGAGTTGGTAAAAGCTGATGAATTAGATGAATTTATGGCAGAAGTTGAGAGTGAAGCAAGAAAGGAACTACAAAAAGAGACGGAAAAAGAGAAATCGAATAATTCTTAGGGAATTTATTATGAAGAGAAAGATGAGGCCTTACACACTTCATTTACCCTGCCCTAAACTTTCACTCCTGCTTTTTGTAGCTCAGAACTCTTAGTAGTAGTTATTATTATTGGTTGAATTCCTCTCAGTAAACTGGAGAGTTTATTCAATTTTTCTAACGAGACTTTGAAGCTGGGATCCAAGGATAAGCGCTTATACTACTTTCAATCCAATTTTTCAAAATTCGATAAGAGAAACTCGATTAGCACATTGTTTTAATAGTCTCTGTGAGAAGTTTACACATATGAAGACTGGTAAAGACGGAGAATATTATTATGCGGAGCTAAGTAAAGATGAAGTAATTAAGCTTAAGGAGATTGTGGAAAAGAAAGCTAAGGAGAGAACTAACGTCCGTAAACCTTCTTATGAGACCCAATCTCCCAAATAAAAACTACACAATTTTTTGAATCCACACTGTAAAGTATTCTTATATCTCCAGTTACTTCTATGGAGAACATTGGATTGCCATGCTTATCCTTTCCTAACTTTTCCCTGGAATATTTGAAGGGATTATCTAGCAATAATAAAATCTTATCTAAGATAAGCATAACTAACTTATCGTTTGAAAAAGTATCTAGAAGGTAATCAGCTAACTCATCAAGGTTACTTATCCTCTTACTGAACATTATCCTTAATTTCCATTCCTTACAAACCACGATAAAAGATATAGAAAATGTATTTAAAAATCTTTCTCTTTTCGTATATTATCCCATTAGGAATAATAGTTGTAATAATGATAATAGTGGTAGTAGTAATCATAGTTGTGTTGCCGCAAACAGCATTATAACTCCCAACAATATTGCTAACCCGTTTACAATGGGGTTATCATAAGAGAAGTTTGCCAAGGCAAATCTCCTCCACCTTCCGTTAACTTTGTGGTAAATTCCCCTCTCCGTGAATACGTCTAGGAGCATGTTTGAAGGGCCTACCATAACTCCATCCAGGATGATTATTAAGACGGTATGTGAATAAAATAGGAAATAGAGGGCAAAAATAATTGGCACCGAAGTTAATAACCCCCGTCCGATACTCCTGGGTAGTGTGTGAGTTCTGGGAGTTCTTGAGATGTATTTTCCGATACGGTAAACCAGTAGATGCAATCCTTAAGACTAAGGTTGATTTGGGGTTTAAGTATAGTGTAGCAGGAAGGGTATACTTTGTTCTAAGTATTGATAAAGAGGATAAGTTTAGAGTCCTTACAGCACTGCAAGTAATGAACTTGTACAAGAAAGGGATAGCAAAATTAGATAGTTTTGAGAATGGCGCTAAGACCCCTTATTTCCTAATTTCTAGAGACCAATGGAAGCCATTTAGAGAGCTAATAGTAGGAATAAAGAACTGGTACTCTACGATCTCTGAGGAATTCATGTATAGGGTGAGCGGGAAATAAGTAATACCTTTTTGTTAGTATTACTGATGAGGAATCTTTGCCGTCTACTTTCAATTTGTTTTAGGATATTCTATTAGAATGAGTATTTAAAGTCCTGTTACTTAAGGTTCTTGAAATGCCTTCATTTTACGTTGGTTCTAATTTCTATTCTAAAGAGATTAAGGGGAAGTATTATGTTTACATTATAGAGAATGAGTCAGGTAGTAAGCAAAGGCATCATTATGTAGGTTCTTTAGAGAAGGTGATAGAGAGACCTACACCATGATGATGGCCAAGGTGCGGCATTGCCGCAGGACTTCAGTAGCCGGGCCCGGATTCGAACCGGGGTCCCAGGGGCCAGAGCCCTAGATCCTTGGCCGCTAGACTACCCGGCTGATCTATTTCTTGTTAATTAAGGATTTAAAGCTTCTTACCGAAAATAGTTATGGGTATGTGCTGTTGTTTTTCGACATCTTTAGAAAGACTAACAAAGACCAAAATTCGAGATATATAATTGACGATTACGGAGAATGGATGGTGATATCCCACAATAAGGAGTTATTGTTGGTAGCCAACCTAGTCATCAAGGCGTTAAAGAAGGCTGGAGTTAAGGACTTCGATTTATACATTAACTACTTCTCGTCTGACGAAAGGATAAAAGGATTGATGAGCGTTAAAGGGATGGCTATCACAAGGGAGAACAAGAGGAGCATCGACATAGGATCTTCCATGAGAAGTGTGATAAAGAATGACGGATTCGTGGTAGAGGATCAACCCCGTTCAATCTCTAACATTTGCAATTCTACATTCATCTTCTTCAATTTCGTTTTACTTATAAAAAAAGGGAAGGAATGTAAGGATCCAGTAAAGTTACTGCTTCCTCCCATGGGGGTAGATCCGTCCGAGATACCCTTTTCGTTGGGCACGTTGTTTAAAATCATAATAGAAAGAAACATAAGAGCAGTATGTAGCCTTAACGAAATTGACGCTGGAGATGGAACCAGGATTAAGGTTATAGCGACGTGTAGGACAGAATCCTCCTTTGAGGTGGACAAGGTTAAAGCTTCGTTGTCATATTTCAGCAGGGAGGATCCGAAGCTCTTCACCAAGAGGATAGGCACCCGAGAAATGGAGATAGGTTTATATATGCAACAACTTAACGTAAGGAGCTTGATACCACTTCTTTGGAACAACTTCTCGGAACAGTTGAGATGCTAATCGTAAAGAAAAATTGAAAATGTATAAAGAATTTGCGATCGTTCTTAACCCTCATTTTTATAAATTTGAAAATGTATAAAGAATTGGGGAACTGCCCTGATAAAAATAGGAGATTTGGACATTAAAACACTTGACGATCTAGAACTTTCTGGGAGGAAGGTCCTCCTTCGAGTTGACGTTAACTCACCCATAGATAAGAACGGGCACATTTTAGATAGCTCCAGACTGAAGGCACATGTGCCTACTATCAAGGAATTGGTGGAAAGGAAGAATTCTGTTGTTATGATTTCTCATCAAGGTAGACCTGGCGATAGGGATTTCGTGGAGCTGGAGGAACATGCGCAAGTTCTATCTAAGTATCTGGACTTAAACGTGGAATTCATAGACGACGTCATGGGTCCTTACGCCAGGGAAAAGATAAGCAACATGAAGGAAGGAGAAGTGATATTGTTAAATAACGTGAGAATGGTGGCTGAAGAATTAATAGAAGGACCTCCACAACAGCAAGCCAAAACTTTCCTGGTAAAGAAGCTGTCTCCCCTATTCGACAGTTACATCAATGATGCCTTCGCAACCTCCCATAGGAGCCAGCCAAGCTTGGTTGGTTTCCCCTTGGTTATGCCGTCTGCGGCTGGCAGGGTCATGGAAAAAGAAGTGTCAGCACTGTCAAAGATATTCACGCCAGAAGAAGCTCCAAAGGTTTTCGTTTTAGGCGGAGGAAAGGTTCTAGATACCTTAAGGATAATCGAGAACTTGACTAAGAAGAGGATAGCAGATAGGATATTGACCGGTGGATTGATTGCGGAACTTTTCGCCACAGCTAAGGGAATCAACTTAGGAAAGGAGAACATGGAAGTCCTTGAGAAACTAGGAATCCTGAGTTTGATACCTAGAGCCAGGAAGCTCCTCATGAGCGGTGCTCCCGTTGAGATACCTGTAGATTTCAAGGTAGAGAAGGATGGAAAAATAGAGGAAACCCCTGTACATAAGGTAGAAGGGGTAATCAAGGACGTTGGAATAAACACCGCAGATATATACTCATCCTTCATAAAGGACTCTAAGGTAACTGTCCTTAGAGGACCCATGGGAATAATAGAGGACGAGAGATTCAGAGACGGCAGTAAAGCTGTAATGAAGGCTGCGTTGGAAAACTCAGGATACGTGATTGTGGGAGGAGGTCACATGGTAAGCGTGCTAGAGGGACGCGTAGAGGACAACCCAAAGCTACACATTTCAACCGGAGGAGGAGCACTACTTTTATTCCTTTCCGGTGAGAAACTTCCTGCGTTAGAGGCTTTAAGCCTCAGCAAGGTGTAAAAGTTATGATAAAAGTATCTGTAAACGGTTACGGAACCATAGGAAAAAGGGTGGCAGATGCTACCCTTAAACAACCCGACATGGAGCTGGTGGGCGTAGCTAAAACTTCGCCTAATTATGAAGCAATGGTGGCGTTCAAGAGAGGAATGAGGATATTCGTTCCTAAGGAGAGCAAGGACAAGTTCATCGGAGCTGGAATAGAACCTTCGGGAACAATAGATGAAATGATAGATGAATCTGACGTAGTAGTTGACGCTACACCGAATGGCGTGGGTGCAGAGTATAAGAAGATTTACGTTGAAAAGGGAAAACCGGCTCTCTTCCAAGGAGGTGAGAAAAGCAACGTTGGAGAGATGTCGTTTTCTGCCTTATGTAACTACGATGAGGCAGTAGGGAAGAAGTACTTGAGAGTGGTCTCTTGTAACACCACTGCAATGCTGAGGTCTATATGCACTGTGAACAAGGTATCGCAAGTGAAGAAAGTAAGGGGAACAGTCATCAGAAGAGCTGCAGACCCTAAGGAGTACAAGAAAGGTCCTATAAACGCTCTAGTTCCAGACCCAGCATCAGTTCCAAGCCATCACGCTAAGGACGTGAATACCGTGCTCAAGGACCTTGACATAATTACCATGGCAGTAATATCTCCCACTAACCTAATGCATGTGCACCTTCTTGACATTGAGTTAGAAAAGGAGGTTACCAGGGAGGAGATACTTAAACAAGTTCTCTCTACTCCTAGGCTGGTTATAGTTCCAGGGAAGGCTGGGATAAACTCCACAGCGGAGTTGGTGGAACTAGCTAGAGATTTGGGCAGAGAGAGGAACGATATACCAGAGGTTATGATATTTGAGGACTCCATATACGTCAAAGGAAAGGAGGTATTCATGATGTACGCTGTCCATCAGGAATCCATAGTTGTCCCAGAAAACATAGATGCAGTGAGGGCTGTATCTGGAATCAGGGAATCGATAAACGTGACTAATACTTCCATGGGAATCAGGAAGGGGTACATAATATGAGCGAGAAGTTACCTCCTACCTATACAGTTAGCTTCCTCCTGAGGAAGATCCTGATACCTGTTGATGGATCTGAAAACAGCATGAGAGCTGTCGACGTAGGCGTTGACTTCGCCATGAGGTATGGTTCTAGGCTTTACTTGGTATACGTGTGCCAGGAGTGCAAGAGCACCCAAGCAATAAGAGAAAACTTAGAGAAAAGGATAAGCGGAAGAACGGACTATGAATTCAAAGAAATAAAGACAAATTACAAGGAGTCCAGCGTCGCAAATGAAATTCTGAAAATAATAACTGAGGAGAGCTTCGATGCCGTAATCATGGGAGCAAGGGGAACCTCAATAAATAGCGACGTTAACATAGGCTCTACCGCAACATCAGTGGCATTAAATGCCCCTATCACTGTCATTGTGGTTAGATGATCATTGGAATTACTTTTGAGGAGAACTTCTGCTCCCATTCTCCGTCCTGGAAGGTATATTTAACCGTTAAATAGTTCCTTCTCATTTCCATAACTTCCTTTTTCACCTGATTTACGTCCTTACCTTCAATTAGAACTTTCTTGAACAGGGAAGCTATCTCCTCCATTTCGCCTTCCTTCATGCCAAACCTGGTCATCTCCTGTACTCCTATCCTAAGTCCACTGGGGTTCGACACTGCCTCAGGGCCATCGTAGGGTAAAAGGTTCTTGTTCACTATGATGTTAGCTTCCTCCAACATCTTTGCAGCTTTGGCTCCTCCTCCCTGAGGTCTAACGTCAACTGCTACCTGATGGCTCTTGGTATAACCTAAGTTCTCTCCTACTACCTTAAATCCTAGGGAAGCTAAACTCTCGGCTAACTTTTTGGCATTCTTAACTATTTGTGACGCGTAGTCTTGTCCGAACTCCCTCATTTCCAACGCTGTCACTGCCGTAGCTGGAAGTCTATGCAGATGATGGTTGCTTACAAACCAGGGGAATATTGTCCTTGAGACTGGCTTGTAGTATTCCTCGTTATTGGAGAATATTGCTCCTCCCTGAGGTCCTGGGAAGGTCTTGTGTGTGGAAACGTTGAGAAAGTCGGCTCCTTCATCCAATGGATTGCTCCATGCCTTGCCGGCAATTAAGCCATATACATGCGCTGCGTCATACACCAACTTTGCACCTACCGCATGAATGTAAGGTGATAGCTCCTTTGCAGGGTGGGGAAACAAGTACAAGCTTCCTCCCATAACAACGAATCTAGGTTTGACTTCCTCTATCATCTTAATTGACTTGTCGACGTCCACGTTTATGTTCTCCTTATCGAAAGGTAGCTCAATATGCTCAATTCCTAGAGCTCCAAGGGTTCCGAAGCGAGTGTGACTTACGTGAGCCCCAGCTTGAACCGGAGCTATGAGTGCCTTGTCACCGGGGTTTGCTAGAACCCTGAAGACGGCAGCGTTTGCCACGGTTCCGCTTATTGGCCTCATGTCGCAGAACTTAGAGGCGATTATCTGGTTCATCAATTCCATGGTCAGAGTTTCGATCTCATCCACATACTTTGTGCCTTGATAGAACCTCTTGTAAGGTTTTCCCTCTGCGTATCTGGACATGTAATCGCTCATGTAAACTGACTCTGCTACGGGGCTCATCACATTCTCCGATGCTATAAGGTTAAGAGTTTCCTGCCTTCTCCACGTGTTTTGGCTCTTGGTTATTTCAAGAATTTTTTCTAATTCCTTTGGTATGCTCATAATTACAGAGTAAGTGATGTAACATAAAAACTTTTAGAAATTCAGATTTATGTAAACTCTAGGTTACCAAAACGTTACCTAAGGTTTAGCGTTTCTGCCAAGTTTAAGATGGGCCTTCCCTAGCTCTTTGTTTGCCAAGGCTGAGAGAAGGTTAAGTTCCCCAGCCAAAACTGACGACGCTATGATCTCTGCAAGCTTTTTAGATGAATGTGGGAGTTCTCCTTTGATCCCCATGATGGATAATGCCTCTCTTTGAGTGGGAAGTCTGGTTCCCCCTCCTACACTACCTACCTCCATTGAAGGTAAAGTGACTGAAACATAGAGCCCGTCATCCCTAACCTCGGTCCAAGTATAACCTGAACTACTCTCAACTACCTGAGCTACATCCTGCCCCGTGGCTATAAATATAGCAGCTATTATATTGGCAAAATGGGCGTTAAACTGAGATACGGACCCCGCCCTTGCACTTCCCAGCCAATTCTTCCTCAGGTTGACCTCATGGATGAGGTAAGGGTCACTCTTTAACTCAGATTTAACTACTTCGTGTGGCAATAAGACATCTGCAATCACCGTTTTCCCTCTACCCTCAAGCGAATTAATTAAAGTGTTCTTCTTGTCGCTGCACATGTTTCCGCTGACTGCGACGCACCTCGCCTTGGGAAAATTCTCCTCAATGAAAGAACAAGCCTTCTCAGATGCTATGGTAACCATATTCATTCCCATTGCGTTCCCCGTCTCAAAGGAGAAACGCAACCAAACGTTATTTCCTACAACGAAGGAGGAAAAGCCCTTGTACTTAAGGTGAGACGAGGTTGATTCGGTGACTTCCTTAATCTTGTCCTCTACGGAGTGAAGCCAAGAAAGGAAGTCCGAAACGTCACTTATTGAACCCAACTTTATTACTGGTGCTCTAGTCATCTCGTCCTTGATGACCCTGACGTTTGAGCCTCCTGCTGAAGTTATAGCCTTCATTCCCCTGTTCACACTGGCTATTAGTGCACCCTCTGTTGTCGCCAACGGAACTAGAAAATTCCCCTTAGCGAATTCTCCGTTTACCTTTATTGGACCAGCAACCCCCAAGGGTATTTGAGTTGCACCTATTACGTTCTCTGCGTTTCTATTCTTAATCTCTGCATAATCAATTATGGTGGACCCTACGTTAGGCAAACCAGCTCCGGTCAACTTTTCAACTGCTAGCCTACGGGCTAGCATTGCTGCATTAGCTTCCAGATAATTATCTATTTCATGGAGGGATATTTCTCCTGCAACTACTTTTTCTACTATTTCCTCTATCTTCATCAAGAGACTACCCTGAACTTTAGACCGTACTCTATTAAGCCGTTAGATGAATCGGTAGTAAGTTTCCTCAGGACAACGTTGACCCTCGATCCCTCCTTAGGTTCATCAATAACGTCAGTAAGCGGGGCCACTATTTCAGGACCCTCATCGAGCTTTATCAGCCCTACGTACTGTGGCATGTTCTTCTCGTAACCGGCCCTCTGCTGGAAATTCTCGGTTGCCAAAAGGAGTGTGCCATTACCGCTAAGTGTCACAACCGAAACCTCAGATGACCCGCATTTACTGCAGAAATTTGAAGGTGGCAAATCCACGTTACCACATCTATTGCACTTACTAGCGGTCAACTTATAGAGAGATCGCTTAGCCCTCCAAATTTGTGGTGGAGAAATCCTCATACTGTTCACCTCCTCAAATAAATCATGTAAGAGGTCCTCAACAAATCATCCGTATTGAGGACTAGTCCTTCCTCCGCATCCCTTGCCTTCTTGCCTGGAAACTGGTCTATAAGCTGCATGTAAACTTCGGCGACCTGATATATGCCAGTTGCTCCTCCTGGATAGCCCCTAGCCTTAAGACCTCCGCTAAGGTTAACGTTTAATGAATCTAAGGACTCCAATGATTTTCCCTTCTCTGCCAATCCGAGAGACTCTAGCTCTATTGCAGCTGAAACGCTGAAAGAGTCAGATATCTCTATTGCAGTTTTGTCTCCCCTTACTTGAGCCTTTCTTAGGGGAAATTCCAACGAAGAAATCGTGGGCTCTCCAGAGTCAAATTCTACGGCTTCGATTTCAACCGGCGAGTCTGATACCTTCTTAAAGTCCTCAGATGAGATCAAAACAGAGGAAGCTCCGTCAGCCCTCGGAGCTATATCGAAGAGTTTCATGGGAGTAGAGACTTCCTGTGACTTCCTTACTGTTTCCGAATCTACTGGAAATCTAAGGTAAGCATAAGGGTTCTCTAACGCGTTGGAATGCATCTTTATTGCCCAGTTGTAGAAGTAATCCTCTTTCACGCCATATTTTCTCATGTAGCTTTTCATAATCAACGCTCCATAAGGAGCCGGTAACAAACCTTCGTAATATGACACGTCCTCCAATGTAGTTGAAACCGCATCATTAACGAACTTTGACGGAAAGTCGGAGAACTTGTCTAAGCCAACCACTAACACGTTCCTGGCTACCCCAGATTTAACTATAGAATAAGCCGCTAGAATTCCTGCACCACCACTGGCGTCTCCTTGTTCTACTGTCATGGAAAGCTTCCCTGAGAGTCCTAACCTTTTGGAAAGTTTGAAACCTAACATGGACTGATTCTCTAGCTTCTGAGCGAAGGAATTGGTAACTATTATTGCGTCCACCTCCGGCATCTCCTCAACCGTCTTTCTAAGTCCCATAAATGCGGACTCCGCTAGGTCGAATAATGACATGTCGTAATGTCTATTTACGGGTACCATGGAAGCACCCGTTATGAAAACCTTCGTCATAACTCATACGCCTTTATCTTATTGGTGAACCTTGCGTAGGTGGCATAGTCCACCACCTTCTTATTGCTGATATAATATTCCGTTGTAGGTGCCATCTTCTGTCTTTCAACTATAGCATCAGTGACAAGCATGCTGAAGGCGTCGCTCCCAGCTCCGCTTCCGAAAGGAGCAACTAGAATCCTCTGTCCTGGCTTGGCTACGTCTAATACCTTAGTTAAGCCCAGCAATGCTGAGGCATTGTAAGGGTTTCCTATTAAAGGAGAAACTAGACCTTGCTTTACCTTCTCCATTGGAACGTTAAGCTTCTTGGCTATTTGAATGGGAAACTTTCCGTTTGGCTGATGAAAGACGAAGTAGTCGAAGTCGGATACCGTAAATCCAGTTTCTTCAAAAAGCTTCTTCACAGCGCTCATTATGTGAGCGAAGTAAGCTGGCTCCCCCGTGAAACCCTCCCCATGAAGCGGATATGGCATACCGTCCCTTCTCCAAAAGTCAGGTGTATCGGTGGTGTATGATGTTGAATGCTCTATTATTACTGGGACGTCTCCGGAACCCACAACGAAAGATGAACCAGCAGATGCGGAGCTCAGCTCTAAAATATCACCAGGATTTGACTGTGCAGTATCCGCACCCACTACTAAAGCATAAGAATCTGGGTGTGTCTCGACGAAAGTTGATGCTAACCTAAGGCCTACTGAGGCTGCCCTGCACGCGAACTCCATGTCTGCTGAGGCAGAAAAGTAAGATAAACCGAGCGAATCTATTAACAACGCTGAAGTTGGCTTTACCGCGTATACCTTTGATTCGGAGCCGAATAAAACTAACTTAACTTTTGATGGGTCTATCATTGCCCTAGCCAAGGCGTTCTTGGAAGACTCCCAAGCGATTGTGGTTGAATCCTCATCTGGACCTGGCAAAGACTTCTCTTGAAGACCTAATCCTCTTACAGTACCCTCCTCCATACCCCAAAGCTTTGCTATGTCCTCAACTTTAACTCTGAACCTGGGAACGTAAGCTCCCCAGCCTATTATACCGCTTTTCATCGAAACTCTCTTCACCTATTAAACTTTTTAAGATTTGTGTAACTGTCTATATACCCTATAGACAGTTGTCTATGATGAGACGAAAAGTAGTGAAGGGTGATCTGACTCAGCTCACTCTGAGATTGACGAATAATAATAATAAAATGCAGTCTTAATTGCTTCACCATGAAGTTCAGGATTACCTACGTGATACTAGCGATAATAGCTGTAATAGTTATAGTTGGAGCATTATTCTACATAGAGAATAACTCATTCCATGTCGTAATAAAACCAGAGTACGCGGAGGAGACGTTCTCCCCTATAGGTTACAAATACATCTTTAATTTAACTGCCTACAATAAAGGTCCTCTTCCCATGAGCGCAACCTTGTTTTTCCAAGTAGGATACCTAAACAACTCTGACCACAAGTTAATACTTGAGAATTACACATTCCCCGTGAGTCTAGGATCTGGACAGGAGTTGCACCAAACTATAAAGGTTTACCTTAACGTAAGCAAGGGTTACATTATTCAAAATGGCGTAACGACCCCCATAAACATATACTCAATGCCTCAAATAGAGAAAATAGAACTAACTGGTTATGGAGAATACGGATGGCGTCAAGATACGAGCTTCAATACCGCTGAGATAACTAAAATAACGCCACTGACTTGGCTAACAGTTCCCTCTCCACCCAATCCTGCAATATCTGGAAATATAGCCTTTCCATCTTCAGTTTATACTAGTGGAGTAAAATATTTAGTAAGCTTCAACAATACTAAGTCCATCTTCTATCCCAATATCTCAACCTATTTTACATACATGGAATTCGGATTTCAGAAGTATAGCAATCACTCCGATCGTGCTGCCGGTTATGTAACTTTACCTTTTGAGATTTATAACGTGACTTTTTATCTGCACAGCTCTGATTTCAATAAAACAATAGAATACAAAAACGTGGAAATAATTCCAGGAACTTCATTCCAAGTTCCATACGCAGAAGGCGTCACGTACAATATGACTATTACTATTGAAGGAAAAGGGGTTAACTATACTTGGTACATATATAACATGAAATACGTACCCTGATGAAAAGGAATAGTTCAAAATTTTTTCTAATGCTTATTTAAAGATACTTGAACTCAATTTTATACATGGAAAAAGCTACTTTAGGAGGAGGATGTTTCTGGTGTCTTGAAGCAGTTTTCTCTAGGGTAAACGGTGTCGTTGACGTCAGACCTGGTTATGCGGGAGGTAACGTAAAGAATCCCACGTACGAGGAAGTATGCAGCGACAATACGGGTCACGCAGAGGTGGTTCAAATAACCTTTGATCCTTCAATTATAACATTCATGGACATACTGGAAATTTTCTTTGATATACATGATCCAACAACACCTAACAGACAAGGTAATGATGTGGGATCACAGTACAGATCTATAATCCTATATCACAGTGAGGAACAGAAAAAAATATCAGAGGAAATGATAAAGAAGATTGAGGGTAGACTGGGCAAGAAGGTTGTAACTGAACTGAAGCCTTTCGATGCCTTCTATGAGGCCGAGGAGTATCATCATCATTATTTCGAGAGACATCCAAATCAGCCTTACTGCAGGGTCGTGATAAGTCCCAAGGTAAAGAAGTTTATGTCACATTTCCCTGAGAAAGTTAGAATGGAGGGGAAAACGACTCAATAGAGTATAAACATAAAAGTAAATTTTTTATCTACGCGGGATAGAATGAAACTGCCGCCGTAGCTCAGCCCGGCTAGAGCGCCGGACTCATACGATCCAGAGGGGATATCCGGTTGTCCGGGGTTCAAATCCCCGTGGCGGCACTTATTAAATTAGTTTTCAATAGCCTAAATTGAGAAATTTTATAGCTTAGTATAAATATATAGTAGTAACTAAAATATAAATTTTCCTAAGATATAGCTGTAATAGATTTATAAATAAAAAGAGATAAATAAAAGTAAAAATTAATTATACTAATATTTTTATATTAGTATTCATACTTTTAATATAAATAATTTTAATTAAGAAGAAAAATCTAATTTACCTTGAAAGATGAATAGCTTAGTGATATTATTAATAATATAATAATATATAAGTAGATTAACTGGCTGAGCGATTCGTGTGTCCATTGCGAATTCAGTTTATTTAAAGATTTGTAACAATTTTAATTGAATATTATAGCGTCGACAAGGTAGGGGTTTGCGCTGAACAGTTTACTTTTTTATATCTGTTTTATTCGTGAAATACAAATCGGAAAGGATCCCTGAATCGCCTAACTGGTTTCATAGATCTATTTAATTTTATTAAATATATATACAAATATTTATTAGTTTATATTACTAATATTTATATTGATAAGTATGGAGTTAGAAATACATGCTTGACACACCAAAGACCAAAACACAAACAACAAAAAAACCAAAAAAAAACAACCTTTACAAATACACCACCATTTACCAAAAAATAACCATAACACAACAAAGATAAAAAAACACTTCATATCAATAATACCAACTTCAATACCCAAGTTGAAAGTGGAATAGTAAAATTAGTAAGAAGAGAAATAATTAATTATTTACACAAGAAATAAACTAATGATCAACAAATGGGAAGTAGCGTACAGGTATGGACTCAGAACGGTGAAATCTATCCCGCTTCCGAGAGGAGAACATCTAGCAAAAAAGTCCTATTAAATGAAAGCATAGGTAATTTATAATAAACATTGATCGAAATTTGGATATCGTAGAAATAAAACTGCTTATTAAAAGAAATTTAGAGGAGGAAAGAAGAAAGAACCAAGTAAGAACTCTATCAGTTTCCTAGAGAGCCAGGTTGTAAGATTTAGTGAAGATGGTAAAATTATGTATGTATGTGATATTACTGCTGGAGTTATTTGGAAAACTAAAATATAAAAATATAAATGGGAATTACATAAAATCTAAGCTGAGAAAATTGGTTAAATTTAATAAATTTTTTATCTTAAATAAAGAAGTTAAATTGTATATGTTACCTTCCATTCTGGGAGTTATTGCCACAAGAATGTTTGATACTATTATACAACCTTATTTAGGGATTTATTTACAATTTAATATATCTCAAATTTCATTAATTATTTTAATTTCTACCATTGGGCTATGAGCCGGAAAGCTGATTTCGTCATCCCTAAGATATTAATATTTTCGTTAAACAAAGAGACTTTTCAGTTTTACAATACTTTCTTAATTTTATCAGCCTTTACATATATTGCTTTAGCGAGAACCCTTAATAGAACTATAATTGCAACAAGAAGAACGAGAAGCCTATTTCACAATAGCCACCTTCTGAGCCCCATAATTCCTATACCAAAGTTACAATGACTTATTTTAATATTAGTTATAATAATTATCCTTCTTTTTATTATATTAAACATAAGCTCTATAGTATCTAATATTAGATCAGATAAGATAAAAGATATCAGAACTTATATAAATTTAATAAAAGATAAGAAAACTTTAACTTTACCTTTATTGTTAGCTATAATTAGATTTATTTTTATGACAAGTTTTTTATATATTCCTTTATATTTTACGGAGATAATTAAAGGAAGCTTATTAGAGTAAGGGATAATGTTTAGTACTGAGGCTGTTGCGATAAGTTTGGCTGCGTTTCCATCAAACCTTTTATCAAATAAGTTAGGGGATATCAGTAGTTTGATGATAACAAGAGTTTCTGCCGCTATAACTTACTCCTTACTTTATTTGGTAAATTCTCCAATCTTATTTGTATTAGTAAACTTCATTGGGACACTATTTATAGCCAGGGACAATATACCTGAAGTTAACCTTATTTCTAAGATGAAAACGGCTAATTTAGCAATGTCATTAATAGACTCTTTGTCGACATTATTATCAATATGTTCTCCCGTAATTGCCCTCTATATTTGGATAAGCGTCTTTCCTAAAGCTATATTCATTATTTCACTTTTTGTAATAATACCTTCTATAATTATGCTAAATTATAAAAAGTTATATAGAGTTGATTGATATATTTACAGCATAACAAACATTTAATTATAAATTTATCCTATTTTACTATATAATAGTTTCTTATATTTCAATAAAATATTTAATGGGGAACAAAAGATAAAAAATCTTTACTTTTTCTCTCCATTAGACGCCACATGATACATATCCCAATATTCCAACACGTAAGAAAGGCTACTAATTAATTCTTTTTCTCTTATTTTATATAATTAAGGAAACGAAAAAGAACAAAGAAAAATTTTAAATTAACTTTATTTTTATCTAAACATACCCATTCAAAACAACCTATATATCTCCTAAACACACACAACTCGAAGAACACGCCATTACACAAATATGCATCGTTACAGAAACATCTAGGCAAAATAGATATTAAGAAGCCCTTGGACTGTTTAAGAACTTTCAGTCATCTTCTGATCGTAAGTATCATGTTATTTTTCGCTTTGATTTGTAACATTGTTGTTTACCCGTGAAGTGTTCGCCGTATTTTTTACCGTTACTTGGAAACTTTTTTTTTAAAATTATCTTAAAATTAAATATAAGTAAAGCAACTACATTTTTTCTCTGGTTTCTCAAATCTAGTGTCAAGTTAGAATTGGGAATTCCATCTCTTTTAAAATAAATATCTAAAATATCTTGATAAAGATACAGCAATATCTTAAGGTTATTTCGCCTATATTATGCATTATTTTATTTATCTTCATCTTTTAAAACAACATTAAAACAAATTCGTTTACTTTACTTTCAAAATTAAACTACAAAAACCGAATTTAAACTTAGTAAAAAAATTTCTACACCAAATAAAACTCCTATACACCACAAAACAACTTCAATAAAACCAAAATTCAAAAAAAAAGAATTACCAGAACTAGGATCCGAAATAAAAAACAAGCTAGAAATGAAAGGAAATGGAAATTGAGAGTGTAAGAAGCCAGTAGCTTAAGGTACTCGATATAAAAAATACAAAGAATGTCAGGTGTATCTATTTTCTTAGAGAGTTTCATTCTTAAAGGAATTTTTTAATAAACCCTAAAACTCAATTAATAAAATTCATAAAAATTACCAAACAAGCAATAGAAACAACTACTGAAAACAAGCAGAAAACAAGTTAACCACGAGAGAGCCTCTCCTATCATAAAAGTATTTTATCCAGTTTACAAATAAGCTAAGTAGAATATACGACTTCCAACTGTTCTCGGATATGACTACTAACGGATACGGATTGACTCTAGAAAGGTCAAAACCGGAACTAGGGCAAAAGAAACACCTTAGGACGAAGACTCCATAAGTCCGAATTGACGACGGCCCACTTTTATACAATTATTCCACTTTAACAACAAACTCACTATTCACAAACAAAATCATTTACATCAATAAATAAAAATTCATAAAGAGATTATTAGAGATACATGACGACTAGGAACATTTAATTACCTTTATTAGTAATCATCCTCCAACACAAAAAAATTAAAAAAAGAAGAATCAGTTACAACAATTAAAAAAACAAACATGAAGCAAACCTGCTCAAATACACGATCGGGTGTATCTCAAACCCAACCTAACCACCTCCCTACAATGACTGGACTTATACAGCGACCGTGATTATAGGGAAAATAAGGAGAACGACCTAGAAACAACGAAAAGACAAATGTGATACGATTTAAACAATAACAGAACAATATCTGCCCTCTACAGAAAGACCTAGAGAACGCAGACATCATGAGAACAAGGAAGCAAGACATCGTTCTACTAACTTAATTCCAATTCTTTTCATAGACAAGGTATCATAGAGCCATTCTTTTTAGGTATTATAGGAGACTTCATAGCCTCTTTTTTCTTACATCATAAAATATTAAGTTCTTCCTTTACCATATCAAAACTGAAGAAAGCTAGGGCATTCTTACTTATGACCACTTCGCTTCTCTACTTACTGATAGGCACATTAGTTCTCTTCCCGATTACCCCTTTGACTTTTGTAGTTATATTAATCTCCTTTTTCGGCTCCTATCTGGCTGGAACTTATGAGTCTCTCTTCATTTACTTACGGGAAAACAGACGAGAAAAAGACCATCTCAATAACGAGGATTTTCCTGGATGTACCATCTCTTCTCTTTCATTTCTAGAGTCGCAGCATTTTTCAACCACATACCCCCAACTTCTAACTTCACTAACCAACATCAAGGCTTAAGCTAACCAAAGAGGCTCTTTCTAAGTACGTTAACCTTCTAAAGGGAAACAAGAGATTCTTCTATGTAGCATTTATGGGGATTT
This sequence comes from Sulfuracidifex metallicus DSM 6482 = JCM 9184, assembly GCA_032834875.1. NCBI lineage: Archaea > Thermoproteati > Thermoproteota > Thermoprotei > Sulfolobales > Sulfolobaceae > Sulfuracidifex > Sulfuracidifex metallicus. Next base: position 713,251 of record CP135238.1, on the reverse strand, counting down.
TTATCTTCTCGCTAATCACAGAACAGTCCATGTATTTTTACGGCGTGTTCAGAAACTTCCCTGATCTATATCAGGCGTATTCCATTTATACTTTTACGGTTATGATGTGCTACGCTTTGTCCATTTTCACGGTAAGACGAGTAATTAGGAAAATAAATAAGGTCTCCACTTATTTTCTTTTCTTCTTCTATTCGTTTCCTCTTTATGTTGTCGTCATCTTAATTTCACTCTTTCACCTTTCACCGTTCTTCTTCTTTCTAGGGTTAGTTTTCACAAGATACAACATGTCCGTTTTGTCATATTATGAGAGTATGGTAGACTATTCCTCTGTACCATCTGAGATAGTAGGATACGCTAGCTCTATTAGTTCATTAATTTCAATAGGGATGACCCCTTTCACCTCGATCTTCATAGCGGGATACCTTATAGAATACTACGGTACACTGACCTCCGCATCGATAATAATAGGAGTTTCTTTACCATTAATCTCGCTCCTTTACTTCAAAACAAGGAAGATAAGTTAGTGAAGTATATCAAAGATAGTTAGAAAAATGATAAGGACAGATAGACAAGAAATTCTCAAAAACGGCTTCGCCTTTATTATAGTACTTAATTTGTATACAAACAACTGTGTCGCGAATGCCTTTACCAAAAAATCTCTTTCAGTCCTTCTAAAAAGTTTTCCTTTTAAGCTTTGAAATAGAAAAAACAGTGATAACTTTTGGATCCACAAAAGCTTTGGAAAGATTCTGATGATGCATTTCAATCTATACTTGAACATCCATTCCTCAACCAAATGAAAGAAGGAAATCTTCCAAAAGAGAAATTTAGATACTATATAGAGCAGGATTATCAATATTTGAAAGAGTTCTCAAGGGTTCTATCCCTGCTTTCAGCTAAGGCATAAAATGAAAGAGCTTCCTCGATTTTAGCCGACCATGTAAATCATTTTTAAAAAAACGAGGAAAAACTTCACAATTACTACTTCTCTTTATGGGGAAAATTGCAAGTTGAACCTTCTCCCACAAACGTTATGTATACCTCATTTCTTTCATCAATAACTTACTCCAGACCTTTTTATGAAGGGATAGCAGCAGTTCTGCCTTGCTATTGGATTTACTTAAGGGTAGGAGAAAATCTAACAAGTTCACTAAATCCTCTTTATGATAGATGGATAAGAAACTATTCTGGAGAGGACTACGAGACAGGAGTTCAAGAGGTTCTTCAGTTAGTTAGAAATATTGAGGTTAATGAGGAACAAGAGAAATCTATGATAAGATTATTCAGAATGGGTTCAATTTTCGAATATATGTTCTGGGACTCAGCATATAAAACGGAGAGATTTCCTTTCGCGCTTGTCAATAGAGGAACCTAGCTGGCTTCAAAATGTTATAACAATCTCAATAATAATTAGACAAAACTAAAATGTAAAATTACTACAGGTAAAAAGAAAAAAGATTTTCTCTCTAGGAAAAACTTCTTACTTTCCTGATGATACTTCGCTACCTTCTGAGGGGATCAACTCTTCTTCAGAGACCTCCTCCAAGGACCTATTCTTTGGCTCTTTCACGAAGGCCAGTGTCAACAACGCTCCTATCACGCTTATCCCGGCTAACATCAAAAGGATCTCCTTTACTCCAATAGTTAGTAACAATGTGGGGAACAAATACGTGGATATGGCTGCTCCTACTTTTCCCGATGCTGCAGATATTCCATGACCTGTAGTCCTATACCTTACTGGATATACCTCAGCTGGAATCACGAACGTTGTAGTATTAGGACCGAAATCTATGAAGAAGTAAGACAGTGCATATAAAGAAAATGCCGCTAACGTGGGGATCATGAAACCCGTCACTTTCGGACCACTTGCTACCATAACTAGGCTCACTATTACGTAGAGAACTGCCATCATGACAAAACCTTGTACTTGTATCAGCTTCCTGCCTAGCTTATCCATCAAAGCCACCGCAGTGAAATATCCAAAGAAGCCCACGAGGAATGGTATTCCACCATCAAATATTTCCTTTGCTAAATCAGCCTGGAAATCCCCAAGAGGTAAGTACACTCCCTTGGCCAGATGAGGGAAGGTGCTCCCTAATACCGAGCTAACTATTGGACCGGAGTACACTCCTGTGCCATAAAATGCCATATCCAGCATGGTCCAAGTTATTGCAGTTCCAATCAGCAACTTACCGTACCTAGATATAAACTCTGAGAATGGAACCTTCCTTGAGGTAACCGCTGAGGAAGTGTCCAATGAAGTTCCTAGAACTGCCGCAGCCTTCTTTGCCGTCTCAACATCTCCCTTAGCCAATAAGGAATATCTTGGGGTCTCCGGAACCTTTCTCCTTAAGTATATTACAGTCGCCGCAGGTATGGCTCCTATAATTGCCATTACTCTCCAAGCAATATCGGGAGGTAGGTACAATGCTGATATAGTACCTACAGCAACTGCTGCAACTGATCCTAGACCTTGATTTGCAAAAACTAATGCTATGAGCTTTCCGCGATCCTTGACGTTCGCATACTCGCTCATTATCGTTGCAGATATAGGATAATCTCCTCCTATGCCTATTCCCATTATCGACCTAAAAAGTATTAACATAGGAAGATTTATTGAAATGCCACTCAAGAATGCTCCTAGAGCTAAAAGGGACGCCTCAACACCGTAAACCGTCTTTCTTCCTATTCTGTCTCCTAAATATCCAAAGAGAAGTTGCCCCAATATTGCAGTTATTATTGCGGAAGATGCTAACAAGCCAGTCCAAAAGGCTGAGTTTGGACCAATCAAATAAGAGGTGAAGCCTGCTATGTTTATTCCAGCGTACTTGTGGGCATTTATGAGCGTATCAATTATGGCGCCTATAATAAAAAGATCGTACGCATCAGTGAAAAATCCCATACCGGAGGTATACCATATCTTAATGTGATTCAACGATAACTTTGAAGAATCAACGTTCTTAAACGGATTTCTATCCATATTAGGTTCTGCGTTTACATACGACTGTCATGATATATACTTTACCTACATAGTCTATTTTTATCTATATGAAATATATAGGGTATATAGAGGATCAGAAAAAGGCGAGTAAACTTTAAGTTTTATCAAGATAATTCTCAAGTGCCGCTGTAGCTCAGCCCGGCTAGAGCGCCGGCCTTGTAAGCCCTTCAAGAGAGCCGGATGTCGCGGGTCCGAATCCCGCCAGCGGCTTGGTATTTTCCCTCAAATACATTATGAGGGCTTCCCTCATTATCTCACTTCTTGATAATCGCTTGTTGGCGGCGTATAGATCTAAAAGGGATAGTAAACTCTCATCCATTTTTATTGTAACAACTCTCATAAGATAAGGTCTAATGGTATTATATTATAAAATAGACTCATATAACGTAGAATGGAGGGAGAGTTAACCGAAATTGAAATTATTAATAACCTAGATGGTAGAGTATCTGCTCTATCTTGTCCCTTATTAAGTCCGTGACTTCATCTTCTATGAAACCTCTTATTATCATTCCCTCAGCTTCTTTTTGAGTCAAGCCCCTGCTCTTGAGATAAAATATCATATCCTCGTTTATCTTAGAAACGGCTGCTGAATGCTTAGCCATTACTACCCTTCCAGTTTTAACCTCTAACATGGGTACCACTGAAGCGTGAGAGAAAGGAGACAGTATCATGGCTCTACCAGTTATAGAAGTAGAACTGTCAGTTGCCTCTTCTTTAATTTCCGCTATTCCTCTCACGGATATCTCAGCTTCATCCGCAGTAATTCCCTTCAACTTACCGTCGCTTACGCTCTTTGCACCTACATGAGACACGTCGGTTACCATGTCTATTCTGTCACGTTCAGTTCCCAACGCCAAAGCTGAGAACGTGCTCTTTGCGTTGGAATCTACGTTAGTCTTCAACGAAACATGACTCATAGAACTCTCGGTACTGAAAAGAGTAGTATTAAGGGAACCCCTAACGTTAGCCTTTACTGAGATAAAGTTGGGATTTCTGCCGCCTAGAATCACGCCTGAAAATGAGACCGAGCTATCCTTCTCTGCCTCTATTGAAATCAGGGACAAGGGAAGTACAGGTTCGCCATTAACTTCCAGCAGATAAGTAACATTCAACAAGTCTCTAGGAGATGATTTAATTATCAAGTGAATTGGAGAAAGTCCAGAGGATGCCTTATGTCTTATAACGTAGTTCCCTGATTTTTCTATTTTCATGACCTTAGCTGTAGCCATTGCAAGGGAAACTAACTTTCCGTCGTCCTTTCTGAACAACGTACCTTTCATTGAATCCGAAACCTGAACATGTGAAGGACGAATTATCTTTTCGTCGTCTATAATAATCTCTGATCCTTCCACCACCTTTGGTACGTTTACGTTTCTTATGTTTAACCTTTCATAGGTTGACCACTCGGTATACGTCTTTATAGTAGGAGAATCATGAATTGCTTGGTAAGGTATAGCGTAGTAAGCTGATAATAGATCCTCCCTTTCAGCTTGGTTATTGAACTGACTTAGTGACTTTCTCAAAATATCTGGATCTGCGAGAGTCAAGTTTATGCCACTGCACCCAACTTATCTAGCTCCAGTTTAATAACCTTATTAAGCATGGTAGCATATTCAAACGGTAACTCCTTCATTATTTCATCTACAAATCCTAGTACTAGCATTGACGTGGCTTCCTTTTCATCTATTCCCCTTGACATAAGATAGAACAATTGATCCTCGTTCATCCTAAAGGTATGGGCTTCATGACCCACGTCGCTTTCCTCCTCAAATACTTGGTTGTGTGGGAATGTATAAGCCTTTGTCTTATCATCTAGCATTAGGGAGTCACACTTTACAAATGCCTTGGAACCTATTGCTCCTTTATTTACTCTTATCAACCCTCTGTAAATGTTGACTCCGCCATTGAAGCCTATGTTCTTGTTTACGACCTTGCTCTTGGTGTTAGGAGCTGCATGAATCATCTTTGAACCGCTATCCTTCCATTCACCCTCCCCGCTGGCCATTGTAACGACTAAACTTGTTGATGATGCGCCTTTCCCTCTTAGAACTGTTGAAGGATACACGAAACTGTACTTTGAACCTAGAGATCCTTCCACCCACTCAACCACTGAGTTCTCGTTGGCCCAAGCCCTCTTATTATTGAAGTTTATCACGTTCTTGCTCCAGTTCTGGATCGTCGTAAACTTTATCCTAGCGTTCTTCGCTGCGAATAGCTCAACCATTCCGTCGTGGAAGGAATACTTTTTCATTGAAGGTGCACTACATCCTTCTATAAAGTGAACTGACGAGTTCTCGTCAGCTACTAACAATGTATGTTCAAATTGACCTTCCATTTCGGAGCCTATAACGAAGAATCCTTCAACTGGGGTATTTATGTGAACGCCCTTGGGAACGTACATGAAGACCCCTCCGCTCCATAAGGCACCATGTAGAGCGGCAAACTTGTGATCCGATGCGGGGAATATTTTCATGAAATATTCCTTCATCATATCTGGATATTTCTGGACCGCTTCCTCTGGTGGTAGCATAATGACGCCCTTCTTGGAAAGCTCGTTCTTCACGTTCGCATATATTGGCTCTGATTCAAATACTGCAACTAAACCACCTAGGAACTCCTTCTCGCTTTGAGGTATACCCAACGCATCATAATACTTCTTTATCTCCTGGGGTACTTCATCCCAACTTCCCACACGCTCCGCGTCTGGTTTCACGTAAATGTCAAGTGCTGAAACGTCCAGCGATGAAAGAACTTCAGGCAACCAATTTGGTGTGGGAATTTTCTCAAAGAGTTCGAGGCTCTTAAGTCTGAACTTGGTCATCCATTCAGGCTCCTTTTTTGCCTTAGATATTGCCTCAACTGTACTTATAGTTAATCCAGATTGAACCATCCTTCTGTGAAACTCTGACTCGGAAACCTTGTTGTACTTGGCTCAATCGATGCGTTTATAAGCTCATTTATATCCAAAGATATCTTCTCTTCAGTCATTTCGATCTACTTTAACTATGTTAAAGAAAAGATATAAACCTTTGGTAAATCAATTTTGGGCGTCCTTAATCACTGCCTCATAACCGAACTCGTCTATTTTCTTGGCTAGCTCCATGGATCCAGAGGCTATTATCTTTCCACGATAAAGTACGTGTATTTTATCTGCATTTATATGATCCAATATCCTCCTGTAGTGAGTGATGATTAGATATCCCGTAGAGTTCTGCTCTCGCAATTGAGATATTCCTTTTGCTATAACTGAAAGACCGTCCACGTCAACTCCTGAATCTGGCTCATCCAATATTGCAAACTTTGGTTTCAAGAGGAGCATCTGAAGAACTTCCACCCTTTTCTTTTCGCCGCCGCTGAAACCTTCATGAACTCCCCTATTGAGGAGAGACTCCTGAATTCCTACCTCCTTGCTTATGGTCCTTACTTCCTGAATTATCTGAGGTACAGACACGGAAGTGCCCTTCACTTTGTTGTACTCCGCTACTAGCAATGTAGATAATCTTACGCCAGGGACTTCAACAGGGTTCTGAAACGCTAGGAAAAGACCACGTTTAGCCTTTTCAAAAGTGTCCACATTAGTTATGTCCTCTCCATCTATGGTAATCTTACCTTTAGTTATCTTGTATTTTGGGTGACCTAATAGTGCCAATGAAAGGGTAGTTTTCCCAGATCCGTTAGGACCCATTAAGGCGTGAACTTCACCGCTCTTTATTTCTAAGGTTATTCCCTTCAATATTTCCTTTCCTTCTACTTCAACATGTAAATCTTCAATCTTTAATGTTGACATAGGAAAGAGTAGTCCTATCCCGTTAAATTTCTTTCTATCCAGGGTAAATCTTCCAAGAAAATTGTGCATGAACTATTCGAAAGTGCATTTTCCATGAGTGAAAGTATCTGAGAAATGTAAATTAGTAAGATCTCTGGAGAATTCTTCATGGAATCGTTCATGATGTTCTTTATCTGAGAAATGATCGTGTTACCATTGGAAATTCTCTTAATGCTGGGGAAAAGTATGCTCATTACTATTTCATCAAGCAAGTCATTCATACTACCGAGGATTAACTTCACCGACTCAGAAACGTTTCCTGGGAGAGGAGTCCTCTTAAGATAGTCCATGAGTTTGTCCAACATTGAGTCCGTGTTAAGCAGGAGGGACGCGTTAACTATAACGAAAGAATTCTTAGTTAGGTCTGATTCTCCGTAGAGTCTGTCCCCCACGGTTCTCCTCAACAGCATTAGGTATATCTTCCTTAAGTCCTCTTGGTTGGCGTAAACTTCCTTGATTTCTTGATTACTTAAAAAAGCGATTATGTTGTCTATCTTCTTGGAAACTATGTTAAGTATTCTCCTCAAAAGACTCTCTAAACCTATCTTTTCTATATCCAAGAGACACTCCAGCTTAACTCTGGTTTCGGAACTCTCAGTCAGTTCAGCTCCAACTAGTTGCCTTGAGAACTCTGAAACTTCCTCAACCTCTTTTGGATTCAAAGGCTTTTTACTTTCGAAAACTATCTCGTCATAGCCTAGGGAATAAAGACAAGTAAGCACCTTGGTCATGGGTTGTTTTAAAGTATCTATGTCAAGTGTTATGCTCTTTTTACCTGAATTGAACTTTATTTTCTCAGCGACTAGCTTCAGTGTGCCGTCGTCTAGAACTTCCATTATTATTTTGTCTCCAGGATTTATCTTCCACTTGTTTATCCATTTTTTAGGCAAGGTAATGAAAAGGGAGGATGAGCCTAACTTCTGTACTTTCCTTGTCTCCATATCCTTGGCATTCCTGTCTTCTGCCACTGTGACCATATATCTATTAATAAACAGTGTTTATAAAAACATTCTAGACTCTTACTAAGATTTAGATAGACTTGTTTTTACGTAGACGGTCTGCGAGATATTCTTATCCTTAGGAACCACTTAATCCTTTCCACTTTCAAGTTATCTAGATCGGCATCTCTGGGAAGTTGTATTTGAGTCTGATATACGTTTCCCATTTTGTCCTTACATCTAAGTTTCATTACGTCTCCTTCCACCTTCATATATATAGACGTAGGATCCATGTAAGGTACGTCTATGACACAGTCGTAATGATCATCACAGCTGTAAAAATCCAACAGAGGCGTAGAGAAGAATTCCCTTTCTAACTTGTAAACCTCCTTGTTGAATCTAGATATTTCCCTTCTTACTATGGAATTGAAAATATCGTCCAGCTCCTTGTATGCCGGCATGGTTATCACGCATATGTTGAAGGTTTAACTGATGTATATCCCGGCATCTCCCTTCTGGTTTGCTCCATAAGTCCCTTGATCTTAGCTCTCACTTCCTCAGCTTCCTTAAGCAAGGAAGAAGTATCTACCTGGATGCCTATATACTTGCCCAGCGTATCGAGGGCAACAGCAGCTGCCTCTGGATCTGGCAAATCTAAAAAGGATTCTACAACTATTACAAGGTTCCGTAAACCTTTCCTCGCACTCTCCAAAAGTATCGGAGCGTAAGGTCCTGCTATATATCCTTCCTCAAATCTCTTCATTAAACCGGTTTTCTCCACTTCCTCACCTAGAGATTCATCGTTAGCTATCCAGTAAGGGGTTGGCTTCTCTAAGTCTAGCCTGTTCTGTACTGGAAGACCTGTAATGGAAACTATAAGTGCGGGAGAGAACTTGGATAGGTATTCCACCAACGCAGAAGCCACTGGCTGTAAAGATCCAGAAGGTATGGCTGCCCATGAATGAACTACTATAATATTGTCCTTATGATATAGGGAAAGAGGTGACTTAGCTATTCCGGAGGAGATATGAGAAATGGGAGGCAAATGAGATTCGGAGTAAACTTGCGCGAATTCTTTGAATTGAGAGTTAGTAATCAAGAACTCAGTCGATATCCCGCCTACTAACCCTGCGTCAGGAAGGCCCAGAATAACGTAAGTGGGTTTGCTTACCTCTGGTATGTACTTTTCTCTAAATTCTATTCCATGCATATCATTCACCTTTTTGTATTTTCTTAACATAATTTTCTGCATCCATCAATTTTACCTTTTCGTTAAGGTCTGTGCAATTAAGCTTGAATATCCATCCCTGACCGTAGGGATCCTTGTTCATGAGTTCAGGAGATGATGTAAGCAACCCGTTCACCTCGGTCACTTGACCTGAGAGCGGAGCGTATATATCAACTGCTGCCTTAACAGATTCCACTACGCCCACTGAATCTCCAATTGAAAACGTTCTGCCTACTTCTGGAAGCTCTACTCCAACTATGTCTCGTAGTTTCTTTTGTGCATAGTCAGTAATTCCTACAGTAGCTACATTTCCTTCTAACTTGACCCACTCGTCCGTTTCGGTATAAAGTAAATCTGAGAGGACCGTGTATTTACCAACCTTTATTTCTGCCATTAAATAAATGGGAAGTCATCAACTTTTATTTCATACGTTTTCCCTCTAACCTCTACCTCTAACGTATAACCTAAGAAGAAATGGCTAGGAGAGATGTAACCCATTCCTATGGCCCTATTCAGAAACGGAGAGAAGGTTGAACTTGTAACGTGACCTATCTTATATCCTAAGGAGGATACTGAATTCCCATTTCTGGGAATGATCCTAAGTCCTTTCTTCATTTTGAAACCAAACCTTATCTTCTTAACTCCGCTCTTGAGTTGTTCCACTATGGCGTCCTTTCCTATGAAGTTCTTGTTCATTGAAAACACCCAATATCTAGCTTCGATAGGAGTAGTTTCTTCGTCTATGTCTTCCCCATAAAGTAGATATCCCATTTCCTGCCTTATACTATCTCTTGTAACTAGTCCTGCAGGCTTAACTCCCATTTGAACTAACTCGTTTAGAATTGCTCCCGCAATCTCAGGTTTAGCCCAAATCTCAACTCCGTCTTCGCCAGTCCATCCAGATCTACTTAGCAGGAAAACTTCTTTACCTAAGAATTTAGAATTTAACTTAAATATCATGTGAGATATTTGATCTACATCAAATATGTCCTTAACTTTTTTGCCTTGAATTGCAAGCATTACCAAGTCAAAAGTTAGATCTTCAACCGCCAGCGAGGAGTTTGACCTTATCCATTTAATTACCTTTTCTCTGTTAATTGCGTTAGTTACAAGCAAGTATTCTGAATCGCTTACCTTATAGGTCATTACGTCATCAACGAAACCGCCCTTATCGTTAAGGAAGGCGGTTGGGCCTATCATTTGAGATGGCATTGCTTTGGTTAACTCCTTAGCTATTAACTCCTCCAATTCATTTGGGTTTCCCTTTACTCTGAGCCTTCCCATATGAGAAAGATCGAAAACTGTTATGCCATTTCTTACAGCCATGTGTTCCTCTTGATAATTGGTGAATGTCATTGGCATATTCCAGCCTGCAAACTCTCCAAAGTTAGCTCCTAACTTTTCTTCAAGCGCAAACAAAGGCGAAACAAACATTAATTAAATAGACGTCCTTGGTGAGTATTTAGATTATCTGATATGATACACCCTTGGTTACCTAACCTAAAATCTAAGGATAGGATACTAAGCGAAATGGGAATAAACGAGGAGAAACTCTTCAGCGACATTCCCCACGAAATTAGGCTGAAGGGAGAGTTGAACTTACCTAAGGTAATGTCTGAACTGGAAATCAAACGCAAGTTAAACATGTTAAAGGAAAAGAACGTTAAGCTGAAATATCCTCCGTTTATAGGAGGGGGAGTTTGTCCACATTACGTACATGAAGCTGTGAAATTCCTGATTTCAAGGTCAGAGTTTTATACAGCGTATACACCTTATCAGCCTGAAATTTCACAGGGAATTCTGCAGGCTTTATACGAGTATCAAAGCATAATGGCTGAATTGCTGGAAATGGACGTTGTTAATTCCTCAATGTATGATTGGGGATCCTCCTTGGCTGAAGCTGTGCTAATGGGCTTCAGAATTAACGGGAGAAGGAAGGTAATCATCCCTGAGCTTATCAATCCTAACCATGAGAAGGTGCTGAGAACTTGGGTAGAACCCAGAGGGATAAATCTAATCAAGGTAAAACCTAGTAATGACGGGACAATTGACGTACATGACCTATTGAACAAGGTCGGAGACGATATTTCTTCAATTTACATACAACAGCCCAATTTCTATGGTATCTTTGAGAAAAACATTGAAGAAATAGTTGACATAGCTAAGAAGAAGAGGATAGTTACAATCATGGGAGTAAATCCGCTTGCTCTATCTCTCATTAAGCCTCCAGGAGTTTACGATGTGGACATAGCTGTAGGTGAAGGGCAAGAGCTAGGACTACCCTTGAACTTCGGCGGACCCTACATGGGAATAATGGCCGTGAGGTGGGACGCTAAATTGGTTAGACAGATGCCAGGGAGAATTGTGGGAAAGACATTAGATGACAAGAAAAGACCAGGCTATACACTAATTCTTCAAACCAGGGAACAGTTCGCAAGAAGAGAGAAGGCTACTTCAAACATAACTACCAACGAGGCTTTAATGGCAATTGCCAACGCGGTTTACCTTTCACTTTTAGGCAAAAATGGTTTCAAAGAGCTAGGAGAGGAGATATATAGAAGGAGTCATTATGCAGCCAAAAGGTTCATCGAATTAGGAGCATCTAAGAAATTCGAGGGTGATTTCTTTGAGGAGTTCGCGGTGAGCTTCCGAAAGTCTTACGAGAAAATCCATAATAAACTATTGGAACACGAAATCCACGGTGGACTAAGACTAAACGAGATGGACGCTCTGTTCTGCGTTACCGAGGTTCACAGCAAGGAAGCTATAGATGAATTGGTTTCCATAGTAGGTGAGATATAATGTGGAGACAAGCTAAGTGGGACGAACCTATAATATTTGAACTAAACACAAGCGGCACCGAAAGGCAAGGAGTCCTAATACCTAAGGAGGAAGAGCTAAGTCAAATAGATATTAACCTGCCTGATTACCTAAGAAGAAATGAGGTAAATCTGCCAGAGCTTACTGAGAATGAAGTTGTTAGACATTTCGTCAGACTTTCTCAGATGAGTTACGGAGTAGACGTAGGAATGATGCCTTTAGGATCTTGCACTATGAAGTACAACCCAAAGATCGAGGAGGCATCCCAAGTTATTACTGAGGAATATCATCCGTTGCAGGACGAAAAGACGGTTCAGGGTACGCTAGAAATGATGTATGAAATACAGGAGTGGTTGAAGGAAGTTACGGGCATGGACGCTTGCTCGTTGCAAGTCCCTGCTGGATCCGCAGGAGAATTGGCAGGAGTCCTTATGATAAAGAAGTACCATAACGAAACGGGAAACGTAAAGGACGAAATGTTGGTAGCAGACACTGCACATGGAACCAATCCTGCCAGTGCTTCAATGGCTGGATTCAAGGTAATTTACATAAGGTCTAACAAGGAAGGGCTAGTTGACACTGAATTACTCAAGGCTACAGCTGGAGAGAGAACTGCAGGGTTCATGCTTACAAACCCTAACACGTTGGGTCTTTTCGAAGAGAACATAGCAGATATAGCCAAGGTTATACATGAACATAATGGAATTCTTTACTACGACGGTGCGAATCTAAACGGCATATTGGGCATAGTCAGGCCAGGCGACATGGGATTCGACGTAGTACATCTTAACTTGCACAAGACGTTTGGCGTTCCTCACGGAGGTGGAGGACCGGGAGCTGGAGCTATATGTGCAAAAGGGAAGATGGTGGATTATTTGCCATATCCTTTGATCGAAAAAAGTGAAACATTCTATGCCGCAATTCCTAAAAAGAGTATTGGCAAGTTAACCTCATTCCACGGAAACATTGGCAACGTAGCCAGAGCATATGTTTACATTCTAGGACTCGGAAAGGAAGGTGTGTCGCAAATAGGTAAGATGAGCACACTAGCCACAAATTACCTAATTTACGCCTTGAAGGACACTAAGCTTGAGCTAATGTCTCCAGAGAGACCCAGGAAACACGAAGTGGTATTCAGCGCAAAGAGAATTGCAGATGAAACTGGAGTTACAGCTTTTGATATTGCCAAAGCTTTGCTTGATGACGGATTCTATGCACCGACGATATATTTTCCGCCTATAGTCGAAGAAGCGTTAATGATAGAACCTACAGAGACTGAATCCATAGAGACCATAAGGTCATTTGCTAATTCGTTGAAGAGAATATTAGATGAAGCTTACAGAAACCCAGAGAAACTTAGAGATTCTCCTTATAACACAGCGGTTGGGAGGCTAGACCAAGCAAGGGCAAATCATCCCGCTAGCGTAACTCCCTCCTATAGAATAGAAAGAAAGAGGAGAGAAAGCAAAAACGATCTGATCTTAAAGTAAACAACTTAGTATAGATCAGGGAAAAAGAATTTTCGTTTAAATCTCAAATTATTGAGGAGAATATTACGGATATATAGCCTAGATAAGGTATGGAAATTACGTATCCATCGACTTCCATTACCCTACCTACCACGTCTTGCTTAGAAATTCCGTTAATTGGCTCCAAACCTATTCTGTTGTCTGGGATGGGATTTGTTATGTTATCTACTCCTTGTGTGATATATGTGTTCCTTGTTTCACCGACTACTCTATGAATCACGTAAAAACCTAGAGGAGATCTATATATAACAATATCGTGATAAGTGGCGTTATGAGATGATTTATAGAAGGTCAACGAACCGTTCTGGAGCACGGGATACATAGAAACTCCTTGGACGCTGGCTGTCTGCAACACATTGGAAAATATCAGGGCGTATATTCCTACGATAATTAGTATTCCTATCACGTCACTCTTCTTCATCTTCATCTATATCACTTAGATCCAACTCTATCACCTCACCCTCTTCTCTCTTTTCGTCAATCTCCTCTTCATCACCTATCTTCTTTACTCCTTTCTTTCCTTCCACTTCTACAGAAGAACCTCCAGCCTTTATCTTCGAAACTACTCCCCTCCAATGATGGTTACACTTTGGGCAGTCAAACGTACCCATAACGGTTATGGTTATTCTCCCCTTTGAATCTGGCAAAGGTGAAACTAACTGCCAAGTCTTGGTTGGTTTCACGTTTTCCTCTCCACAGTTAGGGCAAGTGGTTGAATCCTTTTGTTTTTTCCTAGCCATCAATTCATTAAAGCCATTGAGGATAATAAAACTGTATTATAACAAGGATAAAACAAGGACGTAAATAAAGGAAATAATAAAAGGTATACCGTAATATAGAAAATTATAATAATTAAACTTTAGTAATATAATATAGCTTAGTATTTGAATAACAAAGAGAAAAATAATATTCATGCTACTAATAAAGAAATAAGAAACTATAAAGGGAGAAGTTAGCCAAGTGATGGAGAATGCTCTTTCATTACTCATCTTGTTCTTCAGCAAAACGTGATAGGGATAGCTCGCCAAAGAGTAAAAAAGGAACAAAAAAAGAGGAACCATTAACGATTGTTGCATAATATAAAATCCCCAAGCATTACTAAAAGATGGAGGGATTTAAAATGAATGAGAAATTCATCATAGACAGAATTAATGCAATAGAGATATTTGACTCCAGGGGGAACCCTACTGTAAGGACGTTCGTGAGGACTAAGAGTGGAACATATTCCTTTGGAGATGCACCTTCTGGTGCATCTAAGGGTTCTAGGGAAGCCCTCGAATTGAGGGATAGCAAAACTATGTCTGTGAAGAGGGCAGTGGATAACGTTAACTATACAATAAACGATGCATTAAGGGGATTCGACGTTAGGGATCAAAGAACTATAGATGAACTAATGATTTCATTGGACGCAACAGAAAATAAATCTAGAATAGGAGCTAACGCTATGATAGCAACTTCCATCGCAATAGTCAAAACCGCGTCTAAGGCGCTGGATGAGGACGTAGCTAGGTATGTTGCTGGACCTAGAGGAATGAAAATACCAACTCCGCTTCTCAACATAATTAACGGAGGCGTACATGCAGGAAATTCCTTGAGGGTACAGGAGTTCATTATAATTCCTGCAGATTTCAAGAACTTCAAGGACGCGCTATTCGCCTCGGTAGAAATTTACAGATACCTTAAGGGTCTAATAACCGAAAAGTATGGAAAGATTTATACCGCGGTGGGAGATGAAGGAGGATTTGCGCCTCCCCTTTCGCAGACCGAAGAGGCTCTAGGTTTGATATATTCATCAATAGAAAACTTGGGATACAAGGGAAAGATATTCATGGGAATGGACGCCGCAGCGTCAGAATTCTATAAGGAAGGCAAATATGAAATAGACGGTAAATCGCTAGATGAGAAAGAAATGATAGATTTCTACTACCACCTTGCCAGGAAATATCCCATAAAGTACATTGAGGATCCTTTTGACGAAAACTCATTTGATACTTTCTCTGAGTTGCAGAAGAAGCTACCAGACGTAGTCATTACTGGAGACGATCTGTATGTAACCAATGTAAAATATCTAAAAAAGGGTATAGAGAAGAAATCTACTAGGGGTGTAATAGTAAAGCTTAACCAGATAGGCACGTTCAGCGAGACGTTCGACTTCGTGGAAATGGCAAAGAAAAACAGTATAAAGGCGGTCATAAGTCATAGAAGCGGAGAGACCGAGGACAACTTCATTTCTGATATTGCAGCGGGGCTTCAAGCCGATTTCATAAAAACTGGTGCTCCTGCCAGAGGAGAGAGGACTAGCAAGTACAATAGACTACTTGAAATAGAGTCAGTGTATAATACGAAGTTCATGGGAATGGAATCTTTCTCTTAAATTTATGGCAAAAATATACCTATTGCCAATATGAATAATGCTAGCCCTATTAGGAACATAACAAACTGTTTTGTAGTCATCTGAGGAACTACTTTAACAAGCTTAAACATTCCGTAAATTGCCAATCCAGCTATGATGGCCACAAGCAAGGCTACTCCTATTGTTATAAAGATTAAAGATAACGGCTCTGAATTAACGTTATGGAAAAGCTGCTGGAACTGGGAAGTTACATTATGTAAGGCTGCTATACTCATTACTAATCATAACCTCACTTGATAGGCTAGCTTTTTAAACTAAATAGCACAAAATTCTCCTAAAGATGATGATGGTTAAAAGCGCTTATTTGTGAAGAAAAACAACCTGCTGAGGAGCCCCAAGTCTTTTAAAGCGAAATACTCAACCTTTAGCTTTTGAGGAGTAATACCTATGTCAATCTCTTCCGAGATCTTAACTAAGGCAATAGGACACAAGATAAAGGATTTGTATGGAAGGGACTTTGGTTTCGTTATTCATGTTTACACTGAAATAGACGGTACCGTAACGGGTGTCGAGGTATCTCAGGGAAATAAGTTTTCTACTATTGAACCAAGCATGTTGAAAATGGAGGGAGACTCTTTGATCGTGTTACCTGATTGGAAAGCGGAAGCCTTAAGATTATTAACTCTAATTGAGAAAATTAGGAAGAGACAGAAGGCCTTAGAGGAATTATTCAATAAACAGGAAATTCCAAAGAGCTCCTACGATGATATGAAGAGAAAGCTGGATTCAGAGCTATTGAAATTGAGGGAAGATCAATCCAAGTTAAAGGCTAAATTGAAGACCAGGTTAAACGACATAGAGGACCAGCTAGCACAGCTGGACAAGGCGAGCATATCCCTGAAGATGAGTTATATTGCATCGGAAATACCTGAGGGATCTTACAAAAGCTCAATAGAGATCTTAAGACAAGCAAAAGATAGCTACACACTTGAGAGGGACGACATTAAAAAGACTTTGGACAAGTTAGACTCAGCAGATAAGGAAAGCATGGACATAAAATCCCCTACAACTATAGCATCCCCGTCAACGAGCCAACCTTCTTCTCCTGAACCACCCAAATCAGAAATACCATTGCCAATACCAGTAAAGGTAATAAATACTCTTTAACCAACCTAGTGGTTTAGGATGGTTAACAAGTTAATTTCTTCTTTGTTTAATCTTTCTCTCTTTCACAGTGATAAGAAGGAAAAGGAAAAATTAACTGAACAATTAACTGCAATATCTCTGAAGTTGAAGGATCAACAGACTAGGCTAGAGGAGACTATAAGGCGGCTTAAGGAGAAGGATAAGGATCTTTTCTCAAGGGTAGTGAGAGCTCAAGAGGAAGGAGAAGACGCTAGGGCTAAAATATATGCTCAGGAAATAGCTGAGATTCGTAAGTTCATTAAGATTATATATACTGCAACGTTAGCTTTGGAGAAAGTTAGAATAAAGCTAGAAACAGTAAGAGAATTGCAAGGGGCTTCAATAGTGCTCGGACCTATCGTGAAGATCCTCGGGGATTTAAAGGATCAAGTGAAGAACGTTGTACCTGACGTAGCTATGGCTTTAGATTCTATCGTGGCTAACGTTAATGGGATAGCGATACAGACCGGTTCTATAGATGGTACTTCCATAGTACCAGCTATGGTTGATGAGCAGGCACAACAAATACTTAAAGAAGCTCAGTCCACGGCAGAGGCGAAGATCAAGGAAATATTGCCTGATCTACCCCATCCTCCTGTGAGCCAGAGCGTTCAAATTAGACGTAAGGTGACGGTTGATGATGCTATTAATTATATTAAATCTAGAGGAGGTTTCTTCGATGTACAAGACTTTGCTTCCATGTACGGAATTGGAAAAGAAGAAGTAATTGAACTGTTAAAGGAAATGAACTCTAGGGGACTAATCTCCCTAGAAGCATAAGGTGAATTTTAATGAGTACAGCACAAGTTATGCTTGAAGATAAGGCTAGGGCTTATGCTATAAATGCAGTTAATGCTGACAGACAAGGAAAAACCCAAGAAGCCGTATCATACTATAAGAAGGCAATAGAGATTCTAAACCAACTAATTAGCTTATATCCTGACTCAGTCGTTAGAACTGCCTATGAACAAATGATAAACGAGTACAAGAATAGAATCACGGTTTTAACCAACATGGTACCAGCAGAGGAAGGGCCTAAACACCAGACGACTTCGGCAGAGGATGTAATTGTAACTGAGAAGCCAAAGGTTAAGTTCTCTGATGTAATAGGTCTAAACGACGTAAAAGAGGCTTTGAAGGAGTCAATAATATATCCATCACAGAGACCTGATCTATTTCCTCTTGGATGGCCCAGAGGTATTCTGCTCTACGGTCCGCCTGGCTGTGGAAAAACAATGATAGCTGCAGCAGTAGCCAACGAAATAGATTCCACATTTATGGTAATGGACGCTGCATCAGTAATGTCAAAGTGGCTTGGAGAAGCGGAGAAAAATGTAGCTGGGATATTTAAACTAGCTAGAGAAAAATCAAAAGAAACAGGAAAGCCTACAATAATCTTCATTGATGAATTGGACGCACTTCTTGGGGTTTACTCTACTGAGGTAGGCGGTGAAGCTAGAGTTAGAAATCAATTCTTAAAGGAGATGGATGGACTATTAGACAAGTCTGATAACTTCAAGGTTTACGTAATGGGCGCTACAAATAAGCCTTGGAGACTCGACGAACCGTTCCTGAGAAGATTCCAAAAGAGGATATACGTTAAATTACCTGACTTGGAACAGAGAAAATTCCTGTTTAGCTATTATACAAAGAAAATAAAGATTGATGAAAACTCAGTGAGCATTGACAAATTGGCAGAAATGACTGAAGGTTACACGGCAAGCGACATTAGAGATTTGGTACAGTCCACACATATAAAGGTGGTCAAGGAGATGTTCAAGAAGGGTGAAAACGAACCTAGAGCCATAACCTTGAACGACTTCAAGGAGGTCATAAGCATGAGGAAACCTAGCGTAAACCAGGAAATGTTAAAGGCATATGAAGCGTGGACGGAGAAATTCAAAGCACTTTAAATCAGATACCTCGAGGGAAGCTTCACCGTTCAGCTTGCATGTCTTACATCATCTCTTTTTTCTCTTTGCTTCCTTAGCTTTTCTCGTTATTAATATTATGTTATGCAGTAAGAGGAAAGCACTGGCTAGAAATTCATCTAACTTTTTTATTCATATATATCGATGTGAATCCAGATCGCCTAATATGTTATCACTTAAATAAGAATAAATAAAATAATAACGTACATATGAACATAATTTATTTTTTCTCCTTTTAGTATATATAAAGATTATATTGAGCCAAAACTTCAATTTGAGGTAAAGCTCGTTATCAAAGAAATAATAAAATAAACATACTTAACATTTCTACATGTAGTCTGAACAGCCTATTGAACTTTAACGTTACGTAAGGAAACTACTATGACTTTTCCGTTCGGCAGCCTTCTTCGGATTGTGATGGGTAGAACATCTCTCTTTAGCTCCTTTTCAGCTATTGAAATCGAGTCATTTGGTTCGTCTGGAGATACATCAATTAGAGGAATTGCTCCCATTGATATTTGTAATGCCCTAGCGCTTATTATTCTTGCTATCTCATACTTAGTGAGCCTATTCTTCCATAACTCTTCAAATGCCTCATTGAAATCGAAAGCCAAAAGACTCACTTTTAATCCCATATTACTTCGGTTTTTAACGTTTCTGGTAAAGAAGTCTCTTGTGGAGGAGGATAATAAACGTCTTTTTTAAGAACGTCCTGCATCGCGAATACCAGCCTGCTTAGAGCTCTGTCATCAACTACCCCAAGTATTCCTGCCCTTATTACCTTGTCCCTTAACTCACCTATTCCTCTGCTTATTTCTACTCCCCTCTTCTTTAATTCAGTTATCATATAAGACACTGGGAGTGGAGGCGTGGAAGCCACTACCGTATTAGAGAAGTTACTTTCGTCCCCTAAACTCTCCATGCCTAATTTTTTGAAAATGTCTCTCAAGTATCTAGCCGAGGCTTCGTGCCTAGCCCATCTTCTCTCTTTACCTTCCATTTCCATTAATTGGGCAGCTCTATAAGATGCATAAAAGACTCCAACTGCTGGAGTAAACGGAGTCTCCTTTTTATCCTGAAACTTAAGGTGTAGTGCAAGGTCTACGTAGTGAGGTATATCATTTCCCTTCAATTCATTTAAAGCCTCTTTGGATAAGGCTACAAAACCAAGACCAGGTACTGAGGCTAGAGCCTTTTGGCTTCCAGTAGCAACCGCGTCTATACCCCATTCGTTAACATATAATTCGTAAGCTGCAAATCCTGAAACTGAATCCACCAAGAATTTCTTTCCACTTCCTTTTACCAACTTTGCCACTTCGCGGAGATTCCTTAGGGCTACTCCAGTGCTGGTCTCGTTATGTACCAACGCAACTGTATCTGCATCCTTGTGTTTATCCATAAATTCCTCTATCTCTCCAAGCGACGGCGTACTACCAGGGGACTTCTTGTAAGAAAATACTTCAACACCCCTTCTCTTGAGGGATTCCTCAAGCCTCTCGCCGAACTCACCATAAGGTATAGTAATTACCTTCTCTCCGCGTCTAGTCATGGAAAATACCATTCCTTCCACAGCTAAGGTACCAGACCCAGTCATTATCGCAACTCTATCTGCACTAAATAGCCTGATTAAGGAAGATTCTAAAGATGCGACTATCCTTCTGAACTCATCCGATCTATGGTTGACCACCCTCGTAGCCTCAAAGCTTACACTTATGGGCACATTGACTGGCCCGGGTATTAGCATCATAAAGATACACCTATTTCTTGGATAGCTTGAATTAAGTTCTTCGTTGTCATCACAGCTACCCTGTACTGAGCCTCTTTGGTCTGAGCTCCTATGTGAGGCGTTATCAATACCCTATCATGCCTAGCTAACTGAATCTCCCAATCCTCCTTAGGAGGCTCATGCCAGAATACGTCAGTCACCAAAGTAAGCTTCCTCTCATCTATGTATTTTAATAATGCCTTTCCATCAATAGCTATTGCCCTGCTAGTGTTGACTAGAATTGTCCCCTCCTTCATTTGCCTGAAATGTTCTTCTGTAACTATAGGTTTGGCATCATTTCCAACCGTAACATGGAAGGAGATTACATTTGACTCCCTAACTAGTTCATCTATTGTATTTACCGGAATAACACCCATTTTCTGTGCACGTTCCTTTATATCAACTACGTCGTAGGCTATTACTTTCATATCTAAAGCTTGGCAGACCCTAGCTACCTTAGTACCTATTCTGCCGAAACCAACTATTCCTATTGTCTTCCCCGCCAACTCCACGCCTGGAAGCTTCTTAAACGAGCCAGACTTTACCATGCTTATACCTTGGAATATGGGCCTTGCCCCTAAGATCATCAACCCTATCGTTAACTCTACAGCGGAATCCGTCGATGCCCCAGGAGCATAAACTATCTTTATTCCCCTTTTCTCTGCTTCGTCGACATCTATATTGTCTAAGCCTATTCCCGCTCTAGCAATTATTTTTAGGTTCTTACCTCTTTCTATAATCTCCTTGTCTACCTTTGTCCTGCTCCTAACTACCACAACGTCATAATTGGATATCTCGTTGAGCAAAGAATTCCTATCTATTTCCGGTTTATAATCCACTTTTATGCCTCTTTCTTGAAGCATTTGCAGCATCACGTTATCCATTGGATCTGTGATTAACAGTTTCAAGTTTTCCTTATTGATAGAACTACCTCTCTCTATAGTCTCCATACTTATTCACCCCTAGAAAGAAAGACCTTATGACCAGTATGAAAGTGAAGAAAGAGAGCTACAATTATCATTTACATATAAAGCTAAAACTTCTCTTCCTCCTTTGACTTCGTGGGCCTGAAAGTTCTCCATTTTTATCGTTATACCTTCATGGATGTAGTTAATATACTTTTATTTTACTTTAGTACTGTATTCGTCTCTTCAAACCATATAAACAGATCTAGTATACCTAATTCTATGTTTAAGGTGTTAGAAATAGAACGAAGTATGGCTTCCACAGTTAAATACTTGTTCCTAGTGAGCGTCTTAAAGTTTATGGGAGTCCCTTCCTTCCTGAGAAACGAAATTACATGTCTATCTACTATAGCTAAGTCCATATATCCCACGTTCCTGAGGAAATGACTAGCTTCCTTGTATCCGAAGCCTAAGAATTTGTTTGCTATTAAATCCCTAGCCATCAGCTGATCCGCGTCCGCAATTGGCTTTACAATTTCCTTCAATTTTGGTAGGAACTCTCTATTGTTTACAATGAACTTAGCTTTAAGGTTATAAAACCTATAACCGCATCT
The DNA here is from genome assembly GCA_032834875.1 of Sulfuracidifex metallicus DSM 6482 = JCM 9184. Taxonomy (NCBI): domain Archaea; kingdom Thermoproteati; phylum Thermoproteota; class Thermoprotei; order Sulfolobales; family Sulfolobaceae; genus Sulfuracidifex; species Sulfuracidifex metallicus. The sequence goes on along the minus strand of CP135238.1, from coordinate 691,156 downwards.
CTTCAACGATTTAGCAACCTCACTATAAGATCCTTTCAATAGAAAGTCCCATGCACACATGAGAGAGCTATAAGCTGAAACGAATGACGAATTGGATGTAAGCTGACAGAGAAGGAACTCCCTTATCCATACGTCATTGTTAGCTTTATTGTTAAGTTTAAACTCTTCTGCTCTTTCTAGTACCCTTGCCCTTAGACTTACGTTTTGAACCAGCCTTCTTAGCACGCCTGACTGACCTCGACTTCTTCTTTTCACTGTTCTGAGTTGGTTGTTCCACCGTAGTTGACTTGGGTTCATTTATTTCAGACATCGAAACTAACTTAGTCCCTTCTGAAGTTTCAAGATAAATGAAGGGCAAGTCCTGGCTTACCTTTAATCCGTATATCATTTCCCCGTTAAGTTGAACGTAATTGAGAGACACGTTTCCATCAGAAATCGACGATGGAAAACCTACCCTATTTACAAGCAAAGGTTTAGGAAAGACGTAATCTGCATCTATCTTGCCCGCTAGAACTTGGATTTCTATTCCATCTATAACAATTATTACGTTGTTTTCCTCAATCTGCTGAGGAAGTTCGTCCAAGTTTTCCTCTTTCTCCTTAGACAGGATAAATACGGTTAACTTTTCTGATAAAGCCCTAGGATGAGCCTTGTATATTTCTGCCCTGAACATGAAGGTATCTAGTAAAATAAGCCTCTCAATCTTAAAAGTTCTCGTGAATTATATAGCGGTATAACGAAGGCATAATCATTTAAGCTTAACACAGCAGTAATCATGATCTTATATGAGTCTCAGAAATAAAGGAAGCAACGCTTATGGTCACGTGGGATGGTTAACAGTAAAATGCAGGATATGTGATAGACACCTTCTAATAGGAACTGACGTAGTTTACAAGTGTCCCAAATGCGAGAAGAAATATAACGCTTATTTCTGTGAGGCAGACAAAAGGGGACTGAAAGGGAAGTGCCCATACTGCGGTACTGAACTAGTGCCAGTGTTATGATATACAGACATCTAGTAGATAATCACTTAGTTATACTAATTTCACAAGAAGGTAAACCCACTCTTTTCATTGCTGATACTGAAATGCAAGTTAAAAATATACCTAGTGGAAAGCAAATAGAAGGTCTAGTTTACGTGGACCGCGAGTTGGAACTCCCCTACGTTAAGGTGAAAAAACTAGTTTTCTGTAAAACCAGGATAGGAAGTTATCTTTGTAACGTAATTGGGGAAATAAAGGAAAACAGCACAGATAAGGTGCCAGATAAAATAGAGGAGTTCTATCACGACGTCATAAATGAGCTATCCAAGTTCATATGAAAGCCCATCTTTTTCAGTCTCTCGTTTATCTCAGAAACTACAGAAACTGCATAGGATGCGTCTTCAGCGTTGACTTTAAGGACAGTCTTAACGTCCTTCAAGTTAGTTACGTTCATGTAAACTATCAACATTGTTGAAGGGTTAGGAGCGCAAAGATAAGACGCTCCAATTTTCACTGTCTTGCAAATGTCTTGGAAAATGTAATCTACAGAAGATATGAAATCCCTTAATTTATCTATGTCGTAGTCCCCCATAACTTGAAATTCCAGCGAGAACATGAGGATCACCTGGTGTTTATTTTCTTAACTGGAATTTTCAGATATTCCATTACCCTCTTTAATGGCTCTAAGGCGTTTGGATCCCCCTCTACCCTCTTAAGCTTTAACTTTCTGTAGTTCATAGCCAAGATAACTTTGTTGTCTTTTATAACCATAGCCTTTCCCTTTACCATACCTTTCACGTTTTTTACTAGGTAAAGATAAACCACGTGACCTTTAGGAATTTCAACTAGCCTAGATTCGCCGACCTTGTAAGTTGGCGGAACTTCATCTCCAGGAGATGAGGAGATATCAACTATGAGGTTGCTGTCAACTTGGAAGAGAAAGCTTCTAATCGCATGTTTCCCGCTCTTGCTCTTAGAATTATCCAGCACAATTTGATTAAGTATTTTAGATCCCTCCACTTTTCATCAGCCTCAATGACTCGGAAATTCCCTGTAAATCTAACTTATCCTCTAAGTAGGCATCTATCAAAACGTCGTTCCTCATTAACGTTTTCATCATTACCTTTCTCATGGAAGGTTTGGCTCTCATGTACGCGTTTAGAAGAATGCTTTGGATCTTGATTCTGCTTTCCATTGTCTTTATTCTGTCATCTAAATAAGACGAAATTTCCTTGTTTTTAGTTATAGCCTGAAAGGTTTCCTCAGCAGAAATCGCAGATGGCCTTATGCCTTCGCCACTTAAGGGAAATACAAGACCTCTCGCTTCGCCTATCCTATTTCCTTTCTCCTTTGGTCTCTCCACTGAAATCGGGGCTCCCCTAATGTCAATTAGCTTGAACTTCCCCATTTTACTGTTCATATAGTCCATAAGAAGTTCCCTGGAATTCTTATACTCTAAAAATCCTGCTCCTACGTTATATTCTCCTTCTTTGCTCGGAAATATCCAATAGAAACCTGTATACTTGCTAGAAAATTCAAACACTGCAGTATCGTTGAAATTTTCGGTCTTAATAATAGCTCTGGTAGTATAAACTACCTTTCTATCCATGGGATACGGACCTCGACTATCTACTACGAGGTCGAACTCTCGAGGATCAGGAGGATTGAGGGTTACTTTATGTTGAATACTTTCCCTCATTCCGTTTATCCAGCTCCATTTGTCTATGACCAGCCATTTAGGTCTGCGGTACCCCACATCATAAATCAATTCCCCGTCTACTAGGAAAGCGAAACGCTTTATTTCGTATTGGACGTCCCAGCTCATTGGGGGTCTGTAAACGTTAGGTACTATATCGCCACAAGGTTTTATATAACTCTTCTTAATATCAAAAATTGTTACCTCATGATTGGAATTTTTAAGTAAGTGCCCCAATAAGGATCCTGCTACTCCTCCTCCACGTATAGCAACTTTCATAACTAGAGTTAGGTTGAGAGGAATAAATTAAATGCTTAAATACAACGCAACAACATGAAATAACATTACTTAAGGTGACGCTTTTTGTTAAGCCAGGAGGAAATAAATAAAAAAATGGAGGAATGGCCTAAACACTATTCGCCTAAGGAAATAGAAGAGAAGTGGCAGAAGGTTTGGTTAACAGAGGATATGTGGAGGGATGTATTCAGATTTAAGGACGAGGATACCCAAAGGAAACCCTTCGTGATTGATACGCCTCCACCTTTCACTAGCGGAGAACTTCATATGGGTCACGCATATTGGGTGAGCATAGCTGACGCTATAGCTAGATTCAAGAGAATCGAAGGTTACAACGTATTGCATCCTCAAGGATGGGATACGCAGGGATTACCAACTGAATTGAAAGTTCAATATAAGTTGAGAATACCAAAGGAAAACAGAGAACTATTCCTCAAAAAGTGCATAGAATGGACCGAAGACATGATATCCAAAATGAAAACTGCAATGATCAGGCTTGGTTATAGACCTGAATGGGAAAGATTCGAGTATAAAACTTACGAGACCAGTTATAGGAGAGCTATACAGAAGAGCGTTATTGACATGTTCAAACAAGGAAGGGTAGAACTGAGGGACGGACCAGTGTATTGGTGCCCTAAATGTGAAACTGCCCTTGCCCTAAGCGAGGTGGGCTACGTTGAAAGGGATGGAATCCTAGCTTACGTAAACTTTCCACTTAAAGATGGAGGAAACATCACGATAGCTACAACAAGACCAGAGCTCATAGGAGCTACCCAAGCTTTAGCAGTAAATCCTGAAGATGAAAGATATAAGTCGTTGATAGGAAAAACGGCGATAGTACCTATTTTTAACAAAGAAGTTAAAATAATAGGGGAAGAGAGCGTTGAGAAGGACTTTGGAACTGGAGCCGAAATGATAAGCACATATGGAGACCCACAAGACATCAAAGTGAAGCTGAAGCATAACCTACCTTCGACAGAAATGATAGACGAAAGAGGAAGGATGAAGGGGACCGGAATACTTGATGGTATAAAGATAGAAGAAGCCAGGAGAAAGATGGTTGAGCTTCTAAAGGAAAAAGGGTTCCTGGTGAAGGTAGAAAGTATAAAACATAACGTCATAGCTCACACGGAAAGGAGCGACTGCATGTCTCCAATAGAGTTCCTTACCAAGAAACAGATATACATCAAAGTTCTTGACGTTAAGGACAGACTCCTTGAAGAATATAAGAAAATGAAGTTCATTCCGTCGAGAATGTCCTACTATCTAGAAACTTGGATATTAAGCCTTGAGTGGGATTGGAACATTAGCAGACAACGCGTTTATGGAACTCCTATACCTTTCTGGTATTGCAAGAATAACCACTTAGTTCCAGCCAGAGAGGAGGACTTACCCATAGATCCTAACACAACTGCTCCTCCTTTCCAAAAATGTCCAGTTTGCGGAGAGGAACTACAACCAGTTAAGGACGTCGCCGACGTATGGGTAGATTCAAGCATAAGTGCCCTTTACGTCACTGGATACTTCAGCGACAAGGAACGCTTCTCTAGGGCATTTCCAGCATCAATTAGGTTACAAGGCACAGATATAATAAGAACATGGCTATTTTATACTTTCTTCAGAACCCTCATGCTGGCTGGAAACGTACCTTTCAATGAAGTATTAGTAAACGGCCAAGCCTTAGGACCTGATGGAACCAGAATGAGCAAAAGTAAGGGTAACGTAATATCACCGCTAGATAGGATAGACGAGATGGGGGCTGACGCAATAAGGTTAACTCTTCTAGACGCTTCAATCGGAGATGATTTCCCATTCAAGTGGGATAAGGTAAAGGCTAAAAAGACAGTCCTGCAAAAGCTCTGGAACGCCAGCAGGCTAATATATCCTTTCATAAAAGACAACAAGATTGAAGCTGAAAGGGTAGAACCCAAGGATCTCATAGATAGATGGATATTGCAGGAGCATAGAAGGTTCATACTTAACGCTATAGACGCATATAGAAGGTATGACTTTTACGTTGTTATACAAGGCTTTTACGATTACTTCTGGGAGATTGTGGCTGACGAGTACTTGGAAATGATAAAGCATAGGCTATTTGAGAACGATGCTGCTGCAATTGCAATAGTGAGAAGAATAATGAAAGATTTGATAATTCTGTTGCATCCTATGGCACCTCATATAACGGAGGAAATATACTTCAGGCTTTACGGCGAAAAGAAGAGCGTACTACTGGAGAACCTACCAGATATAAGTTACATAAAGGAAGATCAGGAAGTCCTAGAGAAAGGTAAAGTCATAAAGAAGTTTTCGTCGATGATAAGGACTTCTAAGATATCAAGGAAGCTTGCTATGCCGACTCCAGTAGACGTGAAATATTATGCTGACAAGAAGTCATTAGACGTCATAAGGGAAGTTGAAAATGACATCAAAAAGACTCTAAAAATAGAAAATCTAGAATATATAGAGGATAACCAGGAGAAAGTTGAACTCTCAGTCCATGGGAGTTAAGCTCATCTATCGCTCTGTGATTTCTCATCAACGAACTCTGCTATTTTCGTTATACCTTCTTTTATGTCTTCTTCTTTCACGGCGAAGCTTAGCCTAACAAAGTCTTTTCCTACGTCTTTCGGAAACACCTCTCCAGGAATTGTTATAACTCCCTTAGATTTTATCAACTCCACAGAAAAGTCCTTCACCTCCATCTTGAGGTCCCTCAGTAACTCACCTATATAAGGGAACATATAAAATGCCCCATTAGGTTTTATTACCCTAATTTTCTTAACCTTCTGAAGTTCATTGAACATAACGTCTCTTCTCTTCTTGAACAAGTTTATCATTTCTTTTACATTGTCAAAAGAGTCAAAGGAAGATATGGCACCCTTTTGCGCGAAGCTCGTAGGGCACGTATAAATGTTTCCAGCAAGGACTCCCATCTTCTTTATTACGTCTTCCCTCGCCACAACGTAACCTAGTCTCCAACCTGTCATAGAGAAAGTTTTGCTGAATCCATTAATATACAAAACGTAATCCGTCCATGATGGGTCCTCTAGTACGCTCTTCATTTTGCCTTCATATACGAAATTATCATAAATCTCATCTGACATAAGTATGATCTTCTTTTCCTTGGATATCTCCATGAGTCTCTCTATCTCATGCGGATCGAAAAGTGATCCGGTGGGATTATGAGGATTGTTTATAACTAACATTTTTGTTTTCGGCGATATGAGTCTCTCTATAGCTTCAAAGTCGTGAGAGAAACCATTTTGATTCATGTTTAGCTTTAGGAACACCGGTTTACCGCCTAGAAGCCTCACAACCTCAGCGTATGAATAAAAAGAAGGATCTTGCATTATTACCTCATCTCCTGGATTTATGAATAGAAGGAATCCTAAGAACAAGGCTGTCTTCGCTCCAGGAGTAACTATAACGTTATCCTTCTTTACGTCACCGTAGTTCACGGTGAGGTATTGTGCTATCTTTTCCCTTAACTCATCTAAACCCAGAGCGGGGGTATAGCCAGTGAAGCCTTGCTCTAGAGCCTGAATTGCACTATCTCTTATTCTCTTGAAAGTAACAACGTCAGGTTGGCCTATTCCAAAATTTATTGTTTTTATCCCTCTCTCTTTGCTTACTTTTCTAGCTATTTCCTGATATACTAGGGTAGATTCTCCTGCTAACTCGTAAATATTTGAGGCAAAATTAAAGGACACAGAAAAGGTTTAATTTACTTCATATAAATTCTTTGATTTTCTCGGGATCCTTCATGAGGGAAGAGCCAATTAGAAAGGCGTCGGCGCCAATCTTTTTGAGCTCCATCAGTTGATCTCTACTCTCTATACCGCTTTCTGCAACCTTCACTATGTCTTTTGGTGAAGTTGATATTAGTTCCTTCTGAAGGTCAACATCCATTTCTAGGGTGAAGAGGTTTCTGGCGTTGAATCCTACTAAGGAGGCTCCGCACCTCAACGCTATTTCTAGATCGTCCTTGCTGTGAACCTCCACGAGAGGCTCTAGTTTATATGAACGGACGTACTCTATAAGTCCTTCCAGCTCTCTCTCTGTAAGTATCCTTACTATAAGCAGAATAAGGTCAGCCCCTAGATTATAACCAGTGTCTATTTGTGTCTCGGTAACTACGAAATCCTTCATTAAAACTGGTATATCTACCGAGCTTGAGATCGATTTAAGCAGGGTATAAGAACCGTTAAAGAATTTCTCTTCTGTAAGAACACTTAATGCAACAGCGTAATTTCGCATGAATTTGGCGTACCCTATTGGGTCTCTGTCCACCGAGAAGCCTGAGGGAGAGGTTCTCTTGAATTCGGCAATTACTGGATTTATACCGCTCTCCTTGAATTGATTAATTCTTCCGATACCATTGTATATCGGTCTAATCCTTTCCGCTGAGATGTATTCTCTTCTTAAAGAATATTCGACAACGTCCTTAAGCCAACCTTCAAGATACCTTGGCATCACATTACCCTATTGAGAAAATTAAAAAATATTTTGTATCCTACGTCGGTTCCAACGCTCTCAGGATGAAATTGGACTCCAAATATGTTGAGCTTATTGTGGTGAATCGCCATGATCTCCTTGTCTTCAGATATAGCGTCAACCACCAGAGGATCCTTAATGTCATCTATGACTAGGCTATGATACCTAGTTCCATTGAAGGTATTTGCTATGCCTGAGAAGAGCACGACATCTTTGTTAATCAATTTGATTTCGCTCACTTTCCCGTGATAGACCTTCCTAGCTTTGCGTATTTTAGAACCGAACACATATCCTATTGTCTGATGCCCTAAGCATATGCCAAGGATTGGAATTCCCTCCTCGCCTATCTCCATAATCAGATCTGGGACTACTCCAACGTCTTCCTTTCTCTCTGGCGTCCCTGGTCCTGGCGAGATAATTATCTTGTCTGGGGACATCCTTCTGATGCCAGAAAGGGTTATCTCGTCGTTCCTTATAACTACTGGAATTGCACCTAAATCGCCTATTGCTTGAGCTATATTGTAAACGAAGCTGTCGTAATTATCTATTATCAAAACTAGATCACTCATGTAAATTCACCTATTATTTTCTTTAATGCCATCATTTTGTACTCGGTTTCCTTAAATTCCATCTTCGGTTGAGAATCATAGACTATTCCGGCTCCGGCCTGAATTCTAATTAAACCATTATTGAAGAACGCAGTCCTGATATTTATGGCGAACTCTGAACTCCCGTCAACAGAGAAGAATCCCACTGCGCCAGCGTAAGGACCTCTCTTATACTCTTCAAGGGAAGCTATTATATCCATAGCCATAGGCTTCGGAGCACCGCTAACTGTGCCAGCCGGAAAGGTCGCCCTCAGAATGTCATGTGCATGATATCTCTTGCCTAAAGTGCCAACCACCTTTGAAACCATATGCTGAACGTGACTGTACTTTTCTACATACATCAACTCTGGTACCTTTACCGTTCCTGGAACTGACACTTTTCCAATATCGTTTCTAGCTAAATCTACTAACATGAGGTGTTCTGCCCTTTCCTTTTCCGAAGCTAGAAGTTCCTTCTCGAGGGAGAAGTCCTCATCTGGGTCTTTACCTCTAGGCCGAGTTCCTGCAATTGGATAGGTTTCTATTATACCGTTTTGTAATCTAAACAGCAACTCTGGGCTGGAACCAACTAAACCGCGGTCTCCAAATTTAATATAAAACATATAAGGTGAGGGGTTGATCTCCCTTAACTTAACGTAAAAGTTAAGCAAACTTCCTTGGAAAGTATAACGGTAGAAACGCGATAATACAACTTGAAATGCGTAGCCTTCTCTAATTTGTTGCAGAATGCTTTTTACTCCCTCCTCATATTTGCTCTGGCTCATTGACTCGTCCAAGTATTTTACCTTTAGGTTGTTCTCCATTCTTCCAGCGGGAGGAAGATCTCCTTCCACGTATACCTTTCCTGTCTCATGATCATATACTACAACATTAATTGGCTCGAAGAACTCAGCGTATGGCCATCTCTCACTCTCTGGCAGGTTATCTGCCCTAGTTTTTTCCCAGAACTTAATTGCGTCGTAGCTAACGTAACCTATAAGCCCTCCCTTGAAGAGACCAGGTATATTCTTGAGTTTAGTACTTGGAAGGATATTTGAAATTTCCTTAGCTGGATCATCATACATTGAAAGCTCTCTACCCCCCCACGCAACAACGCTGTATCTTGCCTTATACTGGGGTCCGCTTACGCTCTCAAGGAGAGCGATTACTCTCTCTTCTTTTTCCAGCTTCGAAAAAAGTGATATTGGTGAGGGAAATTCGGATATTCTATACTCCACCTTTAATCACCTCCTTAATTTTCATTACCTTATCGCGTGATTTCTTACCTGGATATTCTTCCACCCCGCTGGATACGTCCAGCCAGCCAGGGTTAAGCGAGACGAAATCCACCACGTTTTCGGGGTTTATCCCTCCAGCTAGACCTGCATCCGGAAAGACATCTAATAGCTCCTTCGCTAGCTGCAAGGAAGTTCTTAGCCCTCTTCTAGGAGAATCAAAAAGAACCTTATCGAAGCCATGAGAAACTACCTTTCTGAGATAAATCCTTCCTTCCTCTGAAACTGGAACGTAAAGTATGAACCTTGACGTAGACATTGTTTCCAGCCTTTCCAATTCGTCGTCGTTAAGAATCCTATGAACTTGAATAAGATCTGCTTTCAAATCTAAGTTGTCATGATTTATTGCTACACTAACGACTGGCCTGGATACCTTAGTTCTAATCATTTTGTTAAATTCTTTCTTAGCAAATCTAGGACTTGAAGGCTCGTTTACTATACCTATCATGTCTATCCCGATTCTATCTAGAAACAAGGCATCATCAAGAGTTGCTACGCCACAGACCTTTAACTTCGTAGTGCTTACCCCCTTGCCTTATCTAAAAGCTCTTGCAATTTCCTCTCATTGCCATGGCTTGATATTATTTGCTTAGCTCTAGAAGGCAGCTCAGACAGCAGGGAATCTGCCATTTCATAACCGTCCCTTAGATTCTTAACTTTCTCTATAAGGAGAAGATCCATGGCAATGTTGGCTCTAATGAAGCTTGATACTTCCCTATCCTTGCCTAAGGAAGACCTTAGAATTCTAATTGCAGATTCTTCAGCTGAGGAAGTTCTAAGCTTATTAAGGTCTATGATCGATGCCCCGAAATCTTCTGGCACGAATTCCTCGCTTAGTACTTTGCCATGATCTAAGATCTTCACAAACGTCTTACCTGAAACGCTAACCTCATCTATGCCAGGTTCACCGTGAACTAAAATTATTTTCTCATAGTTCAAAATTTTTGCAGTCTCAATCAGGACGTTCATGTAATCTTTAGAAAAGACGCCTATAACTTGCCTTTTTACTGAGGCTGGGTTAGTAAAAGGGCCAAGGACATTAAACAAGGTTCTGACCCCCAAAGTCTTCCTTATTGGCGCTACGTTCCTCATTGCGGGATGATATAATTGAGCGAATAGGAAAACGAAGTTGGTCTTCCTTACAAGAGGGCTAACCTCCTCTGGTTTTACATTAATATCGTAGCCAAAAGCCTCAAGAACGTCAGCGCTGCCGCTACTACTGCTCACAGCCCTATTTCCATGTTTAAAAACTGGCACTACTGAGCTTACGGCTATAGCTGAAGCTGTGCTGACATTCACTGTGTTCATTCCATCTCCTCCAGTACCTGCTGTATCTATCGAATTAGGACTTCCTTCAGCCTTTATCATGAACGATCTCATTGACCTAACGAAGCTGGCTATCTCGTCTGGGGTTTCACCTTTCATTCTAAGTGCTATTAGAATTCCGGCCACCAGAGCATCGGGCAACTCTCCCTTCATTATACTACTAGCTATGTAAAATGCCTCGTCCGATGTAAGATCCCTCTTCTCCACGAGCTTCCTTAGCTCAGAACTCATCTAAGATCGACCTTAACTTAATTACTAAATCTACTGCATCCTTTACGCCTCCCTTCTCAATTGCCTGAATGAACGCGGTACCGACTGCTGCACCGTCTGCACCAGCCTTCAAAGCCTTTCTTAGATCGTTTTCGTCCGATAGACCGAAACCTACAACCAACTTGTTATCAACTAAGTTCCTAACCCTTGTAACTAGGGAAGAAACTGTGATTGGTAGGGGGATTCCCGTAGTAGGTCTAACTCCATAATACAGGAATAGATCTGACTGTTTTGAGACCTCCATTATCATTCTATCTGGAACTGAAGGGGCGGTAAAGATTACGTTGTTTAGACTCTTCTCTCTAACTTTTGAGGAGTACATCTGATAATCATCAACGAAATCTATAAGCAAATCAGGGAATAGCACACCGTCTAATCCTGCTACCTTCAACTTGGTCAGGAACGAGTCCAGCTCTGATACCCAATCTTCCAAGTACGTTAATGCTATAGCCTTAGTGTTTCCAATTACCTTTCTAGTTTCTGGAAGAAACGACCATAGATCGAATTTACCCGACACCTTTTCATAACTTTTCCTAATTACTGGTCCATCATACTTAGCGTACTTTGGCGGTATGCCTATCTCAAGAATATCGGCTCCGTTCTTTACTGACTCCCTCATGAATTCTAAATATCTTCCATTATCTGGGTAACCCAATGTCATATAAACTACTAATAATTTATCTCTGCTCATTTTTAACGATCCTCCTCATCATTGAATCGTAATTTGGTAGATCTAATAAACCGTGACCACTTAGGTTAAATACTATGGTCTCCTTTCTGCCGGTCTTCTTTGCCTCCAAAGCCTCCTCTATTACAGCCCTTATTGCATGAGAGGATTCTGGAGCTGGAACTATTCCCTGTGTTCTCATGAATATCTGTGCTGCCTCGAATATCTGGTTTTCATTATATTCCCTCCAGCCTACTATACCCTCCTTCATTAGGAGACTTAAAGAAGGTGCTGCACCATGATATCTAAGCCCTCCAGCATAAATTGGTGGAGGAACGTAATTGTTACCCATTGTTATCATTTTCACCAAAGGAAGAAGTCCAGCACTATCTGGAAAATCATACTTATACTCGCCAGTGCTAAATTTGGGAATCTCCGCTGAGGCAACTGCAACGTATTTCTTACCCCTACCGTTACCTATAAAGGGAAAAGCGAAACCACCAAAGTTGCTACCTCCTCCAACGCATCCTATTAGAACGTCTGGTTCTTCTCCTAGTTCGTCCAGTTGGGCCATAGTTTCCTGTCCTATTACGCTTTGATGTAATATTACGACATCTAGAACGCTGCCGACCAAGTACTTCAGGTGATTATTGAGGGCGTACTCAATAGCCTCACTCATGGCAATTCCCAACGATCCAGGATGGTCTGGTCTTTCATTTCTTATCTTTTTGCCGAACTCCGTTAGATCTGTAGGGCTCGGATATACTTCTCCGCCGTAAAGCTGCATTATGCTCTTTCGCATCGGCTTTTGTTCATAGCTAATCTTAACCATGAAGATAGTGGACTTCATGCCATACATTGTAGCTGCCAATGCGGTTGCCGTTCCCCACTGTCCAGCACCGGTCTCCGTAACTACATGTTCTACTCCTTCCTCCATAGCGAAGTAAGCCTGAGGCAATGCGGTGTTTATCTTGTGCGAGCCAGTTGGAGTAGCACCCTCAAACTTAAAGTATATCTTTGCTGGAGTTCCCAGATATTCCTCAAGCCTCTTTGCCCTAAGTAAAGGTGTAGGTCTACCTATAGCTAGATACCTTTCTCTTACCTCATCAGGTATCTTTATGTAGCGCTCTATTGTTAACTGTTGCCTTAGCACTTCCTTAGGTAAAATTGTTCTCAGGAGATCAATCCTAGAGAACTCCGCACCTAAAGGATCCCTGGGTGGGGGCAAAGGCTTAGGAAGATCTGGTATTATATTATACCAATACTTTGGAAGAATTTCTTCTGCGTTATTTACCATTGGTGTATCATATACACCTACCACTACCATTAAAAACATCTGCTTTTATAAAGTTTAATATACCTTGAAATCCTCAAACTCCCCCTTATATTCTACAAATGAGAAGTCCACTTTTTCAACCTTGGACATTAAAGGACCTATTTTTAAGAATTCTATTAGTTGCAATAGTAACTCTTCATGACCTTCTGCAACTACTTCCACAGAACCATCTGGTAAATTCTTGGCGTACCCTTTAACGCCAAGACGTCTAGCATTAACTTTAACGAAGTTCCTAAAGCCTACTTTTTGAACCTTTCCATAGACTCTGGCTTGAAGCCTCTTCAACATGTGAGTGCACCTCAGAGTCGCTCCACTTCTTCACTTATCCGAACTAAGGTCTCATCACTCAAATATATTTTACCGTGCCCACATTAAAGTGTGATGATAAGAGTAGCTATAGCTGGTTTAGGTAATTGCGCTTCTATGTTAGTACAAGGTATAGAGTTTTACAAGAAAATGGGAAATGAATACACAAAAGGGCTAATCACACCTGTCATAGGTGGATACAAGATAACTGACATCGAAGTAGTTACAGCCTTCGACGTCTCAAAGAATAAGGTAGGAAAGGATATATCGGAAGCGATCTTCGAAAGACCGAACATAACGCCCAGGATAACGGAGGTAGAAAGAAAAGGTGTTAAGGTATCATTAGGACCAGTAGAGGACGGCGTTGCTTCTCATATGAAGGACACATTTAATCCTGCTTCTGGAGGAAAACTGGATGACGTAGTGAAGGAATTGAAGAACAGTAATGCCGATGTTCTAGTTAACATGTTACCAGTAGGCAGTGAGAACGCATCTAAACTCTATGCTAGAGCTTCTTTAGAAGCTAACGTAGCTTTCATAAACGCTATACCAGTTTTCATAGCCAGTGATCCTTCAGGCGAATTCCCTAGACTTTTTGCAGAGAAGAAAATACCTATAGCAGGAGATGATGTAAAAAGTCAAGTAGGAGCTACAATATTCCATAGGGCCATAACTTCTCTCTTTATGATGAGGGGAGTTTCAGTAGATGAAACTTACCAACTCAACGTTGGAGGAAACACAGACTTCCTAAACATGAAGACCGAGGAAAGACTTCACTCAAAGAGAATAAGCAAGACTAAGGCTGTTACAAGTACCCTGCAGAACGAAGACATAGAGAAGGAAGGCAAAATAAGGATTGGGCCTAGCGATTATATACCGTTCCTAGGAAACACTAAGGTGGCCTACATTTACGTTAAAGGACAAGGATTTGCAGGAATGCCGATTAAGGTAGAAGCTTCGCTAGAGGTTGACGATAAATCTAACTGCGCTGCAGTAATAGTAGACGTAATCAGGGCAGTCAAGCTAGCCAAAGATAAGGGAATAGGAGGACCTTTAAATGACGTATCAGCTTTCTACTTTAAGCATCCTCCAGTTCAGGCTAAGAACGATGAAGAGGCATATTATAAGTTCAGAAAATTCATTGAAATGTGAAATTTGCTTAGAAAATAAACCTGAATATGTCTGTAAAATCTGTGATAGAAATGTATGTAAGGACGACTTCAACCAAGAGAAAGGAATATGTAAAGTCTGCGAAATGAGTATGTGCGAAATTTGCGGAAGGAACTTAGCTATTGGATATTGTGAATGCTGCGGTAGGCTTATCTGTATTGATTGTGTAGCATACCATGACAAGTCTAGGCGAATATGCAAGGAGTGTGCGGTGAAGCTTAAGAAGGAAGAAGCTAAGTAAGACTCTACATTATAATTACACATGTATATCACAGTTTTTTATTATATAATAAAGAGAATATATTTGCGTACCCAATTAAAAAAAGGAGTAAGTGATTCTAAATTTTAGATAGTCTCAGCTCATTAATATTTCACTTTTCTTTTAGCTCCAGTAGATTTCTCCAGTATAACCTTGTGCTCTACTGAGGCTACATATCTCCTTGTTCTGATCACAGTATCTGGGTTCACGCTTACGCTATCTATTCCTGCTCTAACAAGTTGTTCTGCTACCTCAGGATAGTTACTTGGTGCTTGACCGCATATGGAAACTGTAGCACCGTTTTTATGAGCTGTCCTTATCAATCTCCTTATTGAGGCCATAACCGCTGGGTCCCTCTCATCGTAGTAACCCATGCCTGCAAGCAAATCTGAATCCCTATCTACTCCTAAAGTTAGCTGAGTAAGATCATTACTCCCCACCGAGAATCCATCGACCATCTTGGAGAATTGATCCGAAAGAACTACAACCGAAGGAACTTCTGCCATTATCCATACCTTAAAGTCACCTCCCCTTCTCAGGCCTTCCTCCTCCATGACGGAGATTGCCCTCTTAAGCTCCCAAGTAGTCCTCACGAATGGGAACATAACCCATACGTTCTTAAGCCCCATTTCTTCCCTTGCTTTTAGAATGGCTCTTACCTCAAGTCTAAACGCCGGCTCGTAGATCTTACTTACGTATCTAGAAACTCCTCTCCAACCTAACATAGGGTTCCTTTCTTCTGGCTCAAACTCCTCTCCTCCTTGAAGTTTCCTGTATTCATTAGTCTTGAAATCGGAGAATCTAACTACAACTGGTCTGGGATATATCGTCTGAGCTACCTTAGCAACACCTTCAGCCAATTTATCTATAAATAAATTAGACTGCCCAGTTTTTATCAGGTAAAGTGGATGATATTTTACCCATTCGCTTACTATGAACTCTATCCTCATTAGTCCTATTCCGTCAAATGGAAGGTCTTGGTACTTATCTATTAATGTAGGTTCTCCTAAGTTCATATAAATCTTAGTCGCGGTAACTGGATAGAGGCTCATTAGCAGCTCTTTGCTTATTCCAGAAGTTACAGAAGATGAGGCTGGCTTACCTTCCTCTTCTTTGGGTAAAAGTCTGCCTTCGTAGACTATCCCGCGTATTGCGTCTACCGTGATCTCTTGTCCATCCTTTATTAATTTTGTAGCCTCTTTACTCCCCACTATTGCAGGAACTCCCAGCTCTCTGGAAACTATAGATGCATGGCTAGTCATTCCACCTTCGTCAGTTACTATAGCCCCTGCTATCTTCATTATTGGAACCCAATCAGGATCGGTCATCTTAGTAACTAGAATCTGCCCTTTCTGGAAATCCTTAGCTTCTGCTAGATCAAAAATGACCCTAGCTACTCCAGCAGCTATTCCTGGACTAGCTGGTAAACCCTTAACTATCACTTTTCCAGTTTGCAGGTTTTGTTCCTCACTCTTCTTTTCAGCCTTTTCTACTTTTCTAAGAGACCAGTAAGTTTCGGGTCTAGCTTGAACTATAAATACGTTATCAGGAAACTTGAAGTCCGCATCTATAGCCCACTCAATATCCATAGGCCTATTGTAATGCTGTTCTATTTTCAGACCTAACTTCGCTAGCTCTATGGCTTCTTCCTCTGAGAACGACATAGTCTCAGCTTCCTCTCCAGAAATCTCGATTTCCTTATTGCTGTTACTCGACTTATCGTAAACTATCTTAAGGGTCTTCCTTGATATCTTCTTTTCCTTCACAGAAAGAGTAGACTTGTCTATTATGTACTCGTCTGGAGTAACTTTACCTCCAACTATAGCTTCCCCTAAACCCCAACTTCCCTCTATTACTATTACGTTATTGTCTCCAGTAGCCGGATGAAGGGTAAACATGACGCCTGAAGTCCTAGAGTTGACCATCTTTTGAACTACTACAGCCATGGAAACGCTGAGGGTGTCAATATTCTTAGATTTCCTGTACTCTATTGCACGAGCTGTATAGAGGCTTGCCCATACCTTTTTTACATTCTCTAGCAAATGTACCCTATCCACGTTAAGATATGTATCTTGCTGTCCAGCAAAGCTGGCTTCGCCTATATCTTCAGCCGTAGCGGAAGATCTAACCGCTACTAGAACGTCTTTCCCTACTTTGTTCCTCAGTTCATCGTAAGAGGAAAGTATAGATTGCTCTAAATCTTCAGGCATCTTAGCATTAATTATCAATGATTTTATCTTTTCACTTCCCTCAAAGGAATCCTTTGATGAGGATAGAATTTCAGCAATTTCCCCTTTCAAATTGTTAGACTGAATGAAATAATCAAATGCCTTTGAAGTTACAACAAAACCTGGAGGAACTCTTATTCCAAAGCTCACAAGTTCTCCTAGATTAGCGCCCTTGCCCCCGACGATCTCAATCATCTCCTTCCTGATGTTAATAAGATCGAGAACAAGAGCCTCTTTAAGAGACTCGACCAATCAATTATCCCCATTATATTATCGGGGAGAACGTTATAAAAAACTTTTTACAGTTATATACTATCGTAAAAAGGATGGGGAAGAAATATTATTAAGTAGGAATTTAGTTAATTACTTTTGCTCCGTTGAGTTAGACGCTTTCTGAGTGGATGTAACGAAACCTGGAAGTTCTGGGAAGTTCTCCTTCATTCTCTGTTCCGCTACTACTGCGGCTTCGTTCAATATCTTCCTTGCCTCTGGAGAAGATGCCGCGAAGTCCACACTGCCTCCCGTGAAGTCTCCTGCTTCCAGTACTGCCTCCTGTAGTCCGTCCTCTAACTCGGAGAGCTCCATACTTATCTCTGGCATTACTCCTCTCATAGCATTCTTCAACTCATTTACCACCCCTATAACTGGAACTAAATTAGTGAAAACGTCTGCTACTTCAGTTATAGTTTCCAGCCTTAGCTGAACTTGTTCTAGAGCTATCTGCGTAGTGAGTAACTGTTTGCTAACCTTCCTTATTTCAGCTATTTCGTTGGCATACATGGCTGCCCTCATGTTATCCTTGCTCATTTGGGCGTCAACTACTTTCTCGAATAGGACTCTATCCCTTTCCTGCATTCTAGATATGTAAACGTCAAGTCTGCTTATCATCGTCTTAAGTCTGTAATTCGCCATCACTAGCCTGTATCTTAGTGGCTCTTTTGGTTTGAAGGCGCTCTTTATCTTTTCTGCTACGCTAGGTTCCTGTCTACTACCCCCACTCCAATTCTTTATGAAATCATTCACCTTTGTGCTTGCCATCTTAATATGTTACTTAAGGGGTTGACCATTAAAGGAGGAACCTTAATAATACATCGATAGCAGTTTTCATAATTATGAGACATTTTAATGTAGCCCATCAAGGAGAAACCCTTTTAATAAAAAACGTCTCCGAAAGAACTCTGAAGCTAATATCGGTAACTGTAAAGTACGGCATTACAGTTGACACTCTAGATGGTCAAGGAATTAGGAACATTGGAGACGAAATGAGATTAGATAAGGATTTAGGTAGCGGGGAGTCAATCGAAATTCCTATAAAGTTACCAGATCCTACCTCGGTGATTCTCGTTTTTAGAGATGGAGAAATTTTTAGACGTGAGGATATCTCGATTTAATTTGAGAAATTATTTCTTCAGCCTTTTTTGCTACGCTAGGATCCGAGGCTACTTCCTCTGGCCATTCTCTTCCTGTCTCCTCCTTAAATTTCCTCGTAGCGTCTATGCCTATTTTGCTTCCTAAAGGAGGAGACGGTGTACTAAAATCCAGTGAGTCCGTAAGCACGCTGTTAACTATCATTACATCTCTCTGCGGGTCCACCCTCGTAGATAATGCAAATACAACTTCGTTTAAATCATGAACGTTAACATCGGCATCTACTATTATAATGAACTTGAGCAAACTTAATTGACCCAAGCCCCAAATTGCCATCATAGCCCTTTTAGCCTGACCTGGATAATATTTCTTTATCGAGAATATTCCTACTCCGGTGAAAACTCCGTACTCTGGTAGGTTCATATCCACCAGCTCTGGAACTATCATTTTGGTAAAGGGAAGGAATATCCTTTCAACTCCCTTACCTATCCATGCGTCCTCCAATGGCGGTCTTCCTACTGAAGTTACGTGAAAGTAAGGGTTATCTCTAGAGAAACTTTTAGTTAAATGAAACGTGGGAAAATAGTCCTTTGGAGTGTAATAACCTAAATGATCTCCAAATGGACCTTCCTCCCTAACTTCGTTAACGTCAACGTAGCCTTCAAATACCGTCTCAGCGTTAGCTGGAACCATAATTCCGTTATCTAATTCAGTGACTTCAACACCTTCACCTCTCATTATGCCTGCGAAGAGGTACTTATCTAAACCCACAGGCACTGGAGATGCTGCAGTAAACGCTATTGCAGGATCTACGCCATTGATTATGACTATTGGTACCTTGGTTATACCCTTTTCTTTGTATCGCATAGCTGCTATGGAACCCCTCTTGAACGCCTGCCAATGAATTATAGCTCTTTCCTCGTCTAACACTTGAATCCTATATACACTTAGGTTATGGACGCCGCTTTCTGGATCCTTAGTGATTGTGATGGAAAATGTAAAGAACCTTCCGGCATCCTTAGGCCATGTCTTAAGTGAAGGAACATCAGTAAGCTTCAAGTTCGATTCCTTGAATGAAGGTTTCTTGGCACGAGGAGTAAACTTTCCCAACTTTAGTACGTCCCTTAACGACCTTACTTTATCGATAATGGTGACTGGCATTTCTGAGAATCCTTCCAAAAAGCGTTTAGAAATTCCTTCGAGATCATTAGTCTGTAACACGTCATAAATTCCTTTAATGGAATAGAATATATTAGAAACCACCTTCCAGTTAGGATACCCCTTGACGTTGGTGAAAAGCAGAGGATACAAACGATTATAAGTTGCCCTTCTTGTAATCTCCGCGATCTCCAAGTCAGTACTAACTTCGGAGTCTATTTCTATTAGTTTGTTGTTTTTGTTCATATAGCTTAAATACTCACGTAAATCTGCGAACGCCATCTTGCAATAAAAGTTTTTTATGCTTAAAAAATAGCTTTAAGAAAGCTGGTGAAACGCGGTTGGAAACAAATTAAGCGGATTAATGAAATGTTTAGAATGTGGTTATGAAAAAGAAATAGATCAAAATGCAATATTATGTCCTAAATGTGGAGGATTAATGGAAATATTGGTGGAACCCCCTAAAGATTTCTCCTTCGACAGTTTAAAGGGACGTGGAGTATGGCGTTATCAAAGGATGATAGCAGGAGAGTACAAGAAGATAGTTTCGATTAATGAAGGAGGAACACCACTGATAAGATCGTGTAATATTAATAAAAATATGTATATGAAATACGAAGGAGTAAATCCCACTGGCAGTTTCAAGGATAGAGGAATGACCGTTGCGGTAAGCTCTGCAGTTTCAAATAATTATAAGACGGTAATAGCTGCGTCCACGGGAAACACTGCAGCTGCAGCTGCTGCTTATGCTTCAAGGGCTGGAATAAAGAGTTTTATAGTGCTTCCTAAAGGTAAGGTAGCATTAGGTAAGTTAGCTCAATCCATACTATACGGTACTACAATAATGGAAGTGGAAGGTAGCTTCGATGTAGCCATGGGTGCAGTAATGAAGCTGTATAAGGACCTTAAGGTAGTTTATCCGTTAAACTCGTTTAATCCATGGAGATTAGAGGGACAAAAGACAATTGCATTTGAAATAACTGAAGAAATAGGAGTTCCAGATGCCGTGATTGTTCCCGTAGGAAACGCAGGGAACATATACGCAATCTGGAAGGGATTTACTGAGCTAGTAAAGGCTGGAGTCACGGAAAAAATTCCCCGAATGATAGGAGTTCAAGCAGAAGGTGCTTCTCCCATAGCTAAGGCTTTCATAGAGGGAAGTCAATCCCCTCTATTCACTGACAATCCTGAGACTGTAGCTACCGCAATAAGAATAGGCAAGCCAGTAAACTGGAGGAAAGCAATGAAAGCTGTAAGGGAATCTAGGGGAACCATGCTTGTAGTGTCAGATAACGAAATACTAAAGGCACAGCGTGACTTAGCTAGAAAGGAAGGGGTAGGAGCAGAGCCTGCCTCTTCTGCTTCATTAGCTGGATATTACAAGGCTCTGGACAGAAAAATAGTCTACCCAGATGAAAAGGTGGTTCTAATACTTACCGGACATTCCCTCAAGGATCCCGAATCAATGGGTAAAGCCGAGACAAAGAGAATATTAATAAATCCTTCATTTATTGAAAAAATAATACTAGAAGAGGTAAATGAAAATGATGGTAGTTAAAATAGGAGGATCAATTCAAAAAGACGAGAACGATTACCAACTTATCATCGAAAAGATAAGAAAATACGCAGAGCGAGACAAGCTAATTTTAGTCACGTCTGCAATAAAGGGAGTCACAAACGATCTGATACAAGTAGCTGCGTCTACTGAGAAGTCCGTTGAGATAGCTAGCAACATATATGATAAGCACATTAAACTACTGGGTAAAATAACGGATGGAATTGAATTCGAAAGGGCTTTTCGAGACATATCTAAGCTCGCCGATGAACTTTTCAGAGTGGCATGGTCCATTAGAGTCTTAGGTGAGGTGACTCCTAGAACTAGGGATTACATATTGTCCTTCGGAGAAAGAATGGCAGTAATCACTTTATCTTCTATATTAAGAAGCAAAGGAATTAAAGCTTGGGGAATCCCAGAGCCACCTTTCATAACGGATTCTAATTTTGGAGATTCAAATATATTAATACAAGAGTCTGAAGAAAGGCTAAAGAAATTGCTTAGCAATGTGGATTATAACGTGATAGTATTTCCAGGATTCATAGGTACCACTTGGGACGGAAAGATTACTACCTTAGGTAGAGGAGGTAGCGATTACTCCGCAACCTCCATAGCAAAGGTACTTGGAATAAACAAGGTTAAACTCATTACTGAAGTTCCAGGAATAATGACCGGAGATCCAAGGAAGTTCCAGAACGCTAAAAGTATTCAACGCCTATCCTTAGAGGAAGCCATAGAATTAGCACAGCTGGGAGCTAAGAGACTCCATCCTAGAACTTTCGACCCAATGTTTAACTCTGACATTACAGTAGAAGTTGAGTCACTGTACGAAGACGGATCTACGGTAATTAACGGGGAATGCACAAATGAGGATTCCGTCAAAGGAGTAGCCACATTAGATCAATTAAAAATGCTTTCTGTTGAAAGCACTAAGATTGTAGGAAAGATAGGATCTGCGTCTTCTATAATGGCTGAGGCAAGGGACGTGGGAGTAAACTTAATTGCTATCTCTCAGCCTGCCTCTGAAACAACGATAAACTTAGTTGTAGATGGTAACTCAATCAAGTTGCTCACAGAAAGGCTAAACGGATTGAAGGAAAGCTTAATTAAGAACATTCACGTGGAAGACGTGTCAGCTATAAGCGTAGTAGGCTGTGGAATGAGGAAGCGTGAAATATCTTCCAAACTAATGGGTATAGCTTCATCATATGACCCAATAATGATATCGAGAGGATTATCTAAAGTAAGTTCCACTTTTATAGTAGATAGTAGAAATGCTGAAGAACTAGGAAGAGAACTTCACAGCGAGGTGTTAAAATGGACAAGATAAGGGTTTCACTCCTTGGCTCTACGGGAATGGTAGGGCAAAAGATGGTTAAGATACTCTCCTCACATCCTTTCATAGAGCTGGTCAAGGTAAGTGCTTCTCCATCGAAGGTAGGGAAAAAGTACCAAGACTCGGTGAAATGGATAGAACAGGGAGAGATTCCAGACAGAGTCAGGGACATGAGAATGATTTCAACTGAACCAGATGATCACAAAGACGTAGACGTAGTACTTTCAGCTCTTCCTAACGAATTAGCTGAAGGAGTGGAGTTGAAGTTGGTGAAGGAAGGAATAACGGTTGTATCTAATGCCTCTCCTTTTAGGATGGATCCTGATGTTCCGCTAATAAATCCAGAGATCAATTGGGAACATTTAGAACTGCTGAAATATCAAAGAGAAAGGAAGGGATGGAAGGGGTTCATGGTAAAGAATCCAAACTGTACAGCCTCAATTATGACCATGCCATTGAAGCCAGTGTTTGGGTTGGTTTCAGCCAGTAGAACGTTTATAACTACGCTTCAGGCTGTAAGCGGGGCTGGATATTCAGGACTTCCCTTTATGGCAATTGAAAACAATGTTATACCTTATATTAAAGGAGAGGAGGATAAAATACCTAAGGAAATAAATAAAATGCTTGGCAAAATAGAGGAGGGAAAGATAAAGAACGCGAATAACGTTATCCACGTTACTTCTACTAGAGTTCCAGTAAAGGTTGGACATATGGGTGTAATAAATATGGAACTGAAAGATGAGATTGACGTAAATTTAGTTAAGAAATCAATTGAAGAATTCAAATCTTTACCACAGTTAAAGAACCTGCCTACTGCACCGCCTCGACCAATTATACTAAGGGACGAGGAGGATAGACCTCAACCGGCCAGGGACTTGAATGAGGGTATGGCTACATCAGTAGGAAGAGTCAAAATTGAGGACGGCATTCTCAGGTTCGTGGTTTTAGGAGATAACTTAGTCAGGGGAGCCGCAGGAATAACCGTACTTACGCTTGAAGTAATGAAAGAATTAGATTATATCTAGTTATAGAAAAAGAAATGAAAATATAAAAACGACAAGTTTTTACTATTTTTGATAGAGGTAAAAAATGAAGGTGAATTTATTCTCATGCTTAAGGTAGACTTTCACGTTCATACATACTTTAGCGACGGAAAGAAATCCCCTAAGGATATGGTAAATTTTGCAAGAAAGAAAGGTATATATATAGCGATAACTGATCATGACACCTCTCAGGGAATTAAGGGAGTATCTAATTTAGGGGTGATTCCAGGGCAGGAAGTTACAACAGAGTACGGCCACGTAGTCATATTATGTCAATTTCCTCCCTCACCTCCTAAAGGAATAGGACAGTTGGTAGATTACTCTAAGGAGAACAACTGCATTGTATTTCCATCTCATCCCTTTGACATATTAAGGGCTGGAATTGGAGATCATGTCTTTAATTATAAGTTCGATGCAATAGAGATATACAATTCCAAAGCCAATAGGATAGCAAACAAGAAAGCAAAGGAGGCTTCGGAGAAGTTATCCCTTCCTGGATTATCGAACAGTGACTCACATGTTCCAGAGGCTTTAGGATCTGCCTACAACAAATTGCCGATTGAGGAGCTTAACGTCGAGGAAATCTTAGAATCCATTAGAAAAGGAAAAGTTGAACCGATAGAGGTTGGCCTTTCAGGAAAGGCTAAATTCAGCATTGGAGTATGGTATATACAGAGGAAACTCAGAAAATGAGAAAGATACCTGCTGAGCTATGCGTTAAGTGTAAGGGTTCTAAGTATCTTTGTGGTCTACAGTACTGTCCGATTATAGAAAGATTCAGATCCTTCGTGGGAGTTCTTCAAAGAATTGATGTAACGGAAAAGAAGGTGGATGGATCTTCTCCTCCAAGCGTATTGGTTGGTGAAAGGGGGTATCCAAAGGTAAGGTTAATGTTTAACGTTCCTCCTAACGTATTTGGAGATGAGGCCAAAAATTATGAGAACCCATCTGGATGGTGGGGTAGACAAACATTATATGACATAATAAGGTATAGATCCGGTTTGCTTTCTGCAGTTAAGACTCACGAGATTACAGACCCGTGGAGCTTATATGAAAAAGAAATCTCAATTTCCGCAATCTCTGAAAAGCCCGTAAGGTATGACGTTTCACTTCTATCAACGCCAGATGTTAGACTGAAGTTTGATGGAATAGTTATGCCGAGAGGTCCTTCTGCACCAGCACAAGAAATTAAAATAAATGATAATTCGTCTCCGAGCAAAAAGTTAGAGAAATTAATATTCGATGATATGAGGGCTTCCGAGGCAACAATAAACGCCTACTTGAACGGAGAAGACGTTTACAAACTTACCTCAGCTATGTCACTCGGCTTGCTAGGATTAAAGAAAAACAGGAAACTTGTCCCAACAAGATGGGCGATAACTTCAGTAGATTCTATTATAGGAAGTTATCTGCTTTCAAAGGTGAAGGAAAACACAAGATGGGTAGACTCTGTGGAAGTTTATCATGCTTCTTATCTGGGGAACTACTTCCACGTATTGTTATATCCTTCAAACTATCATTCTTCATGGATAGAAATTTGGTATCCCTTCAGTCTATGGTCCTATGAGACAACTATTGTAGAATTAAATGAAAATTATTGGGGTAATTATGACTTCATGGACGGGGGGTACATGGCTGCTAGGTTAGCTGTATTAGAAAAAATGAACAGAGATAAAATTCAATCTGGATTCATAATTATAAGGGAAATAACTAAGGAGTACTATGCCCCTGTAGGAAACTGGCACATAAGGGAAACTGTAAGGAAAGCTATGGAGAATAGAATAGCTAAGTTTGACAACCTAAGCGACGCTATACGCTTCGTTCAGGGTAGACTCAAGGACCAAAAGGTTGACCTCTTCTCTACAAACGTGATATCAACTGCAATAAAACAAAGGAAAATAGAGGATTTCTTTAAATAAAAATAGAGAACGTGCTCATGGCGGTATAAAGCCTGTTTTCAGCTTGATCCCAAACTGAGCTCTTCTTGCCATCTATAACCTCGGGATCAACTTCCTCGCCTCTGTTGGCTGGCAAGCAATGCATAAAGATGGAATCTTCCGTAGAGTATCTCATTAGGTCTGTTGTGACCCTAAATTGGGATAGTTCCTTCTTTTTGCTTTCTGCAATGGCTTCTTCTCCCATGCTTATCCACACGTCCGTATATACTACCGATGTACCTCTAACTGCCTCATATGGATCGTTGAAGAAATCTATGATAGTATCATTCTCTTCACACCTTTCTTCCAACCTTTTCATAACCTCCGGGTCTGGTCTCATAGATTGAGGAGAAGCTACATTTAGATCGTAACCTAAGGAACAAGAGATGGAAGCTAAGCTTAACAACACGTTATCCCTTCCGTCGCCTACAAAGGAGATCTTAACCTTTCTATCGCCGAACCTTTCTTTTATTGTCATCATGTCCGTCAAACCTTGAAGTGGGTGTGAGAAGTTACTTAATAGATTTATTACTGGCAATCCCGAGCTCTTCGAAAGCGTCTCCAATGTCTGATGTTTAAGAACCCTAGCCCCAATGCCATTCACCATCCTTCCGAGAACCGTACCAGTATCCTCTAACGGTTCTCCCCTAGAAAGCTGGAGTGAGTTCTTGTCTAATATGAGGGGATATCCTCCGAGTTTGTGTATTGCCACTTCTGAACTTACTCTAGTTCTAGTGCTGGGTTTTTCAAATATCAAAGCTACGACTTTCCCTTCCAATGTCCTTTGAACCGAGTTGGAATATACCCATCTCTTCATCATAAATGAAGTTTCCAAAAGCATTTCTATGTCCTTTCTGTGGAAATCTAGGAGACAGAGGAAGTTTTTACCCTTTAGCATGTCTTATAAACTACACTTGATCTTTTTAAATATGGACATCCCCTCGATTATTTCAGAGATAACGTCAACAAAACAAGGTAATGCTCCTAAGTACGATGAGGGACACGTAATCTTGACCTTACTCGCCATAAAGAAAAGCCAACCTATTGGACGAATATCGTTGATGAGAGACGTGGGATTAAAGGAGGCTAGTATGAAGACTTTAATAAAGAGATTAAAGGAGGCTGGGTTAGTTGAAACCGATAAGATAGGAGGTACAACTTTAACGGAAAAGGGAGATATGATCCTTAGAGAAATGGAAACATTAGTCTCCTATAGACCTTCAATGCTATCAAGCATAAAATGGAACGCATACGGTATCTTAGTGAAGGGGGGAAATTCTCTATTGAACCAAAGAGGAATCCTAGAATTACGAGATCTAATAATAAGGCAAGGAGCTGAAAGGGTGCTAATAGCTACGTTCTTGAACGGGAGAATAGAGTTGCCCCCAAAAACAGATGAAATGGCTATGGGAAATTTAATACAGGAGATCCGAGAAGCATTCCCTGAGGCAAAAGACGGCGACTTAGCTCTTTTTATAACGCCTCCAGATTTAAGGCTTGCGTTAAAAATTTCTCTGAAGGTATTACCAAATGTCCAGCATGCCTCTTAAAGTAGGTTTCCTTATTAATCCTTATGCAGGGTCTGGAGGAAGAACAGGGGAGAAAGGTAGTGATAGAAAGAGAACTATAAACCCTGAGACGGAGGGTAGAATTACCAGATTCTTTAATACAGCACCTAAGTACCCCGTCTATTTTACCCCCCGGTTAAATATGGGTGAGATTTTCCTTAGGAAAAACGGAGTTAATTACAGAATTATAGACGCTGGAGGAAACGACACCACTTCTGAGGACACCAAAAAATCAGTGAGACTAATGATAAAGGAAAACGTATCAATAATAGTCTTCGCTGGAGGAGATGGCACGGCCAAGGATGTATGGAGTACCGTTGAAGAGATAGGTATCGATGTGCCTATTCTAGGGATACCCACTGGCGTTAAAATGCATAGTGGGGTCTTTGCAGAATCACCTGAAGCTGCAGGCTTACTTCTAGCTCACTTCTTAGAGGGAAAAACTTTGGAGGAATCAACCGATATAATGGACGTGGATGAGGTACTCTACAAGGAAGGAATTTACAAGGTGGTTTCCTTCTACAAGGCCTTGACAGTGAGGTTCGGTCAACTTTCAGTTCCACCTAAAAGTGAAGTGCCTTTAGATGACGTAGAAGGAGCAGTGGATTTCGTTGTGGATAACATTAAGGACAGTGCCTTCTATGTGATGGGCACTGGTAGAACGGTAAAGGAGATAGAAAGAAAATTAGGTTATAATGACATAAATTATCTTAGCGTTGACCTTTTTCTAGGAAGGAGATTGCTCAAAAAAGGAGTTTCGTATCTAGATTTGCTAGAAATGACTAAAAGAAGAGAGGTATTTATTGTACTGACTCCCATAGGAGGACAAGGCTTTATTTTCGGCAGAGGAAATCAAGAAATAGGTCCTGAGATAATAAAAAGGGCCTCATGGAGCAATGTTATAGTGTTATCTTCTTACTCCAAGATAAAGGGAATTCCTTGTCTGAGAGTCGATACCGGAGATCCAATGATCGATAGAACGTTAAACATCGTGAAGGTCATTGTAGGTTACAATGAGTATTTCAGCGTTGGTGTTTGTAATAAGTATAACCACCCTTGAATAGCATGGAAATACTAAGATTCTAAAGTGGCTATGTTATATAAAGAAAGAAGACCTATAGAAATGGATGACCGATAACGACAACGACATATCAGAGGTAGCCAAGCAAATACTAAATAACGAGGAATCTCTCAGGGGGGCTCCACGTTCAAAGATAGTGGAGGCAATTTCGGTTCTACTTCTAGCAAGGCCTTTAAGGGCATCCGAGATAGCAGCAAATTTAGGCTTTGAAGCAAAATATATTAGCAGTTACCTAAGTTATTGGCGAAAAAAAGGCTTAGTATATCAAGAAGGAGGAAAATGGCATTTAACTACTTCTGGAGAATTATTCGCCAAAGAAGTAATTACAAATTATAACAACTCTAGGTTCAAAGAAATGGTAGTCTTTGCTAAACAGATACTCTCAAACGATCAGGTTAAGCCATCAATAAACAACAAAGATGTCCAAAAAACAGACAAAAACGAAAAGGAAGTTTTGTCGTTTATTGAAGACAAAACCAATAAGGCAAACAAAAAACAACAAAAGTCGAATTTAGAGGAATGTCTAAGGGATTTGACGGAGAAATTGAATCAGGAAGAGAACGAGCTAATAAAATTCTTACTAGACAAATATAAACAATGGGGATCAACATATTTGTATATGGATCAAATACAGGAGGAATTGAAGGCTGACAACGTATGGCTTTTTAGGATACTTAAGGGGCTACAAACTAAGAGGCTTGTATATCTATATCAAGATCCAAAGTTGGGACTTAGAATAGGTTTTACACAATCTTTCAAGAAGAGAATAGAAGAGTGCTAGGAGACTTTTCGTCTTAATGCCTTTTTCCTTACATTTTCTCCATCTAGCTATTTAGCATCTAGCTATTTAGGATGAGTCCTCTTCCTTATGTCATGTACGTTTTGTTCTATGATATAATCTACTACAACTTTTGGTTTGCTTTATTGTTGATTCCGTGATTAGGCCTTTAATCTTAATAGTGATTGAATGATACATTATACAAATTAAAGTAGGAAAAATTCAGGTTAAACTTTAAGACAAACACAGTAGTAGTAGTAATGTATATAATGTATCCTTACTGATAATGAGTTAAAGGTGAATTATTTGTCTTCTAATAAACCTGTAAAAATGTCAGAAGAGGAAATAAACAATGCCCTAGCAAAGGCCGAGAGGGAAGCGGAAAAAAAGGATCATAAGAAACAATGGGTTGAAAGGATGATAAAGAGCGCTAAGACATATTACAAGTTATGCCCGTATTATGACAGAAAGGCCTCAGAATGTTTCATAAATTTGGGAACCAAATGTACAAGGGATGGAAGATATGAAGCATGCCCTGTTTTTATGGCGTTCCTAGACAACAAATATCAGGAAATAACGTCCAAAAAGAGACTTCTACCTATGGACTTCCTTGATTTAGCACAGAACGTGTGAAGGTAGAGGTTTTGCCGAGGCAAAAGAAGTCAGATAAAGAAAAAGTTAAAGAGGAACCTAAGGAGAAAGTACGAAAGAAGAAAGCATCAAAGAAAAAAGACGTCTATACTGATCCTATCCAACTTTTGGACGAATATCTTGATGAAGTAATTACAGCAATAGGAATATCTTATTTGAACTTTACTAGGGAAGATTTCAAGGAAATTATAAAGGATCCATTTGCAGCTGCCGTAGGCCAAGTGAAAAGCAAGCCGAAGTCTAGAACCATAATAAATAGATTAAATGCTTCTAGAGACTCATTAATGGAAGTTGTATCATATAACATAATAAGAATGAAGGACATCTCGAATCTAACTGACGATCAATTGGAGTTCGTAGTTTCCAATGTTAAAAGAGGAATTATATCCTTAGCTCCAAGGCTATACGAAGAATGTAAGAGGAGGAGAAAAGAAGACCTAATAGACATTCTAAGATCTAACTGGAACATGTATGGCATTCTTTCACCTTTCACTTGTCCTAGGTGTGGTTTTAATGCAGTCATGCCTGACTATTCGTGTAAGGTATGCGGTTCAGATGTGAGCATGAAAGAGGTAAAGAAGCAGTTGAATGTTATGCAACTACTGAAGGACTATGCATCCTTCGACGTGAACATGTTCAAGGATATAGTGAAAAGTGGGTTCTTTTATTATAAGGACGGAGTTATTTATCCTCCGTCGTCAACCTTTCAGCCTAATGATATGGTATTCGAAATAGTGCTCTCTAAGGACGAGAAATCGTCTCTCTTGAACACCTCAGACATAAGTCATCATGGGTGACGTAAGCCCCGCAAGTTTTACACCTTCTATCTCCCTTTAATATGTTTGCTGAGTTCCAATACGCGTGAAACAACTCATAGTTTTCAGATAGAGTTTCCCTTTCCCAGTTTAAGATTAAATCCATGAGATTATCTCCAGAAATTGTTTTGCTATTCATGAAGCCAGAAAGTTCCTTCCATGAGGTAGAAAAGAAGGGAACTATAAACTCTATTCCATTAAAATCATTCTTATAATCTAATAGCCATATATATTCTTTTTCTCCAGTAGAAACCGAATATATTAAATAAGCCATTAAAAAGTCTGCGGTGAAGGGAAGAACTATCTTTCTTATAGACCTTTGCGTTGCATTCATTAGGACTGATCTCATAATTTCCCAAAGTTTATCTGTTATGCTGTTTCCACTAGTTCTAATTTCTAAAGTATAAGGATCCAAATTACAAGAGTAGCACGACTTTAGTAAAATCGCCTTTAATAGTTCTGATTCTCCTTTTAAGAAATCTGGTTCTGCAAAAAGGATTTTATCCTTATAATCGAAGACCTTTCTCGACACAGCATCTCTTCTTATTCTCTTCAAAATTTCGTTTCTAGCACATACATCGCATACTTTCCTGCCTCCTACAGTAGTAATAGCTTCCCTTTTTTTGCAATGTTCACATTCCATGTTAGAGTCTTCTTAACTTACCAGATACAGCTATACATAAAAAGATCTTCTTTACACTTAGAGTAAAAGTTAACTTTATATATAACCGATACTAATGAAGTCAAGGATTAGGTGAGTAAGATGTCCGGTGCACCAGTAGTACTTCTAAAGGAAGGAACTAATAGACAATCTGGTAAAGATGCATTAAAGAGCAATATTTTAGCAGCGAGGACTCTAGCTGAGATGCTTAAGTCAAGCCTCGGTCCTAGAGGATTAGATAAGATGCTAATAGACAGCTTTGGTGACGTTACAATAACCAATGATGGAGCCACAATAGTTAAAGACATGGAGATTCAGCATCCAGCAGCAAAGCTCCTAGTGGAGGCAGCTAAGGCACAAGACTCAGAAGTAGGAGACGGAACTACCAGCGCAGTTGTAGTTTCTGGTCTACTCTTGGAGAAAGCAGAGAACTTATTGGATCAAAACATACATCCTACTATTATTATAGATGGTTACAAGAAAGCTATGGGTAAGGCAATAGAGCTAATGTCACAATTGGGAGTTAAGGTCGATGTAAAGGACTTGTCATCTAAAACCAGTAGGGAGACATTAAGGAAGATCGTTTACACCACAATGTCAAGCAAGTTCGTATCAGCTAGCCAGGCAGAGATGGACAAAGTAATGAACATGGTAATCGATGCAGTAACCACTGTAGCTGAGCCACTTCCAAGTGGAGGATTTAACGTATCTATAGACCTCATAAAGATAGATAAAAAGAAGGGAGGAGATGTCAATGATAGCATGCTAGTTAAAGGCTTAGTACTAGACAAGGAAGTAGTTCATCCAGGCATGCCTAAGAGAGTAGAAAAAGCTAAAATAGCAGTCCTAGACGCATCTTTAGAGGTAGAAAAGCCTGAGATTTCTGCTAAGATAAGCATAACTAGCCCAGATCAAATTAGATCTTTCCTCGACGAGGAAGCTAAATATTTGAAGAGCATGGTAGATAAGCTAGCATCCTTAGGAGCTAACGTAGTAATATGCCAGAAGGGAATAGATGACATAGCTCAGCACTTCCTAGCTAAGAAAGGTATCCTTGCGGTGAGAAGGGTAAAGAGAAGCGACATCGAGAAGCTAGAGAAAGCTTTAGGAGCTAAGATAATAAGCAGCATAAACGACGCGACTCCAGAGGATCTTGGATATGCAGAGCTTGTAGAAGAAAGGAGAGTAGGAAACGATAAGATGGTATTCATTGAAGGAGCAAAGAACCCGAGAGCAGTAAATATAGTTCTCAGAGGATCAAATGACATGGCTCTAGACGAAGCCGAGAGAAGTTTGAATGACGCACTTCACGCTTTAAGGAACATACTCATGGACCCTGTAATTCTTCCAGGAGGAGGAGCAATAGAGTTAGAGCTATCCATGAAGTTAAGAGACTATGCTAGGTCCGTTGGAGGAAAAGAACAGCTGGCAATCGAAGCCTTCGCTGACGCACTCGAAGAGGTTCCAACGATATTGGCTGAGACAGCAGGTATGGAGCCAATAAACACCCTAATGGAGTTAAGAGCTAAGCATGCTAAAGGTCTAGTCAACGCTGGAATAGACGTCATGAACGGTAAGATAGCCGACGATATGATAGCTATAAACGTAATAGAGCCATTCAGAGTAACCTCTCAAGTGATAAAGAGTGCTACCGAAGCAGCTACTGCTGTACTGAAGATAGACGAT
Organism: Sulfuracidifex metallicus DSM 6482 = JCM 9184; assembly: GCA_032834875.1. NCBI lineage: Archaea > Thermoproteati > Thermoproteota > Thermoprotei > Sulfolobales > Sulfolobaceae > Sulfuracidifex > Sulfuracidifex metallicus. The sequence goes on along the minus strand of CP135238.1, from coordinate 658,605 downwards.
CTGATAGCCGCGTCTCCAATGAAGGGCGGACAAGGAGGACAAGGTGGACAAGGAGGAATGGGAGGACAAGGCGGAATGGGAGGGATGCCAGGCGGAATGGAATAAAATTAGACCTTTAAGTATACACGGTCTTTTTTAAAATATAATTTCTATTTTCATGTAATCTTTTTGGATGTGTAATTTGATATTTTATATTTCTCCTTTTAATCGTTTATTCTTAATAAAAATATTATTAGAGGAGAGAGAAGTCTTATTATAAGAAGGTCCTATTCTTCATCGCCTTACTTTCTTCGATATCTGAGTACCCATCTAGTTCCTCCATGATCTTGTTTGCTACTTGCTTCATTTCCTCATCCTGATAACTATCTCTTATTAGAGTAACTAACTTCTTCGATAGGTCTACGCCCAATATCATTACCAACTCTATGAACTCTGGGCTTTGTAAGTAATCTATTAACTTCTTGGGATTTCCTCCGTAAGAGGAAAACTTATACTTAGTCTCGGCTTCTGCAAGGAGCTTTCTAGCTTCATCTAGCCGTTTTGCATCTAGATTTGTCGGGGAAATTATCTTATTGGCCACATGCCTCAAGAAGTCAGGGTACTCCAAATTAATTTCGCCTATTAATTTAACATCGAGACGCTATATATAAGGATGTAATATGAAGTTTCACCTTCGGATGTCAATCTACTTTCCTGTTCCAAGTTCCAAACTCATGTTTAGGTAACGTTGAAGGTTAGCTAAACGAACTCTCTAATTTAAAATGAACAAATTTTTATATATATATTAATACTATAAAATTATATTTTAGCTACATTAAGAATCCTTAAGCTAAAACCTATAGTTTGGTTGGGTCTTAAGTTTAATTAAATATATTTGCTCGTAAAAATATGAAGGTTATTCTTTTCCAAAATATTTAAAAGGATGAAGAGAGAAGGTTCTATAACGTAGTGATTCTTATGAGTGAAACCAGAAAGAGAGGTAGAAAGGCTCCTCAGAACAATGACGTGGAGGACAAGCTTAAGGTAGTTTATTCAGACAAGGACGTAGTAGTTATGACTGCTCCTAACGAGGAAGAACTAAAACAAATACTTCTGGACTTGCTTAATGAGAAATCTATGAACCTTAAAGAGCTACATAGTAAGTTATCTGGAATAGCGAGCGAGGATAAGATAAGAAGAGCTTTAAATGATTTAGTGGAGAAAGGGAAATTAACCCTTCTAGATGACGGAAAGTATGCAAAAATGGGAACAGAATAATAATAAAATATAAAGCTTTGCAAATATATTAGGCAAATGGTTTCAATTTTGACCCATTATATGATGGTCCCTTTGCATTATTTTCTGAAGGGACATCTTTCCCAATAACTTCTACATAAAAATGCCTGAGATCTGGTTAGAGTTCTTCCCATATTTTTGCATGAGGCTATGAAACCATCCTCGAGCTTGTTTAAGACGTAATTTTCACATGCACTATCTATAGCTTCACTTAACAAGTTGGCTTCCTTATAGAACGTCACCTCCTGGGCAATTTCCTCCATTTCATATTCTTCTAGTCCTTTTTTCTCCTCGCTTTTCACATAATATCTGCACGACTCATATTTACCTAAACACCTAATAGAGTTGGTGACAGAATCCGTTGGATTTTCTAACATCGGAGAATTGCAGAACCCTGAGGAAAAGAAGGGACATTTACGTTTCTGCAACGTCTCTCACTATTACGTGAAGACCTAGTAGTCCCTCCTCCTTGTTATCCCATAGGGGCAAGTGAATTCTATTAACTATAACTTCAGAACCATCTTTCAGCTTCTCAACTAAGTCTTCTAAATCCTTTTGGCTAACCTTTCCATTTCCGGAGAAGTCCTCCACTATTAGGAGTTCAACTAATTTCTTCATGATTTACACCTTACCTTGATAAATATTAAAAGGCAAATCCCTATAGTTGCTCTATGAATCCAATCGGCGATGCCAAATTTGAACTAGCTAAATCGGTAGGCGTTATTCTCAAGGTGGATGAGGGCACTGTTTTAAAATATATTACCTATCCCCCTAGGAAGGAACAAGGAGATCTCTCAATTCCCTTGCCTCAAATTAGTAAATCGTATAAAGATAAGATAGAAGAGCTTAGGACCATAAAAGGTAACCTTATAGGTAGGGTAGAAATCAGCGGAATTTACCTTAATACCTTCTTAGATGAGAAAAACTTGTTCCATGAGGCTATAATGTCCATTGGTGACGATTATGGCATAGAAAAAGTAGAGACTCCTTTAAACATAGTTGTAGAGCACACTAGCGCTAACCCCATACATCCTCTCCATATAGGTCACTTAAGGAATTCGATTCTAGGAGACGTTGTAGCAAGGATGCTTAGAGCAAGGGGTCATAACGTTAATGTGAGGTTTTACGTTAATGACACGGGGAGACAAGTCGCAATTCTGATCTATGGATTAAAGAAGCTAGGGTATCCTGATCCACCTTCTGGAGTAAAGAAGGATTACTGGCTAGGACAGATTTACGCTATGACCAATGTTATAATGGAAATTTATCGTTTGAAACTGGAAGTAGATAACACCGAAGACGAAAAGGAACGTAGGGAAAAGTTATCTAAACTCGACGACATGGTCGGCTCAGCGAATTCGTTGAGGGAAAGAATGCCTGAAGTTTTTGACAACTTGGCTGAATCAATGAAGGGAGAAGATCACGAAAAGGAAGTTTCAAAGATAATAGAATTATATGAGGGAGGAAACAAGGAAATCAAGGAAGTTGTAAGAAAGTATGTGGGTTACGCATTAGAGGGATTCATAGAGAGTTTAAATAAACTTCATATTTCCTTTGACACCTTTGACTTTGAAAGCGATCTTATATGGTCTGGTGAAGTGAGCAAAGTTATAAAGTCACTTTCATCGTCTCCAGCTAGGATGGAGTATAAAGGAGCTTTGGCTTTAGACTTACAAAACTATGTAGACCAAGAGGTTAGGAAAGATCTATCTATTCCTGAAGGTCTAGAGATTCCTCCGCTAGTCCTAATGCGTTCGGACGGAACCACGCTTTATACTACAAGAGATATAGCATATACTTTGCTAAAGTTCAGGCAATTTAATGCAACAAAGGTAATTAACGTAATAGCAGAACAGCAGATGATACCTCAAATTCAACTTAGGGCTGCTCTATATCTTGCAGGTTTTAAAAAGGAAGCATCTAACCTGATTCATTATTCTTACGGAATGGTAAATCTCCAAGGTATGAGGATGAGCGGTAGATTGGGCAAATACATTTCTTTAGACGAAATCTACACCATGATAACTGAAATAGCTAAGGCTAAAGTTAAGGAAAAGAGGGGAGCTATGGAAAGCGTAGATGAAGTCGTCAACTCAGCAATTCGTTATCCTATACTTTCTGTAGCTCCGAACAAGCCCGTTTCGTTCAACGTAGATAATGTGGTAAGCTTTGAGCAGAATAGTGGTCCATACTTACAATATACGTATGCTAGAGCATTCAACGTTCTAGCCAAGAACCAAGAACAATTAGATGAAAGGTCCGTAAGTTATGAAGACATTGTAGACGAAAAACGTGAAATCCTTATGATGGCGTCTAAGTTCCCAGAGGTTTTCTCTAAGGCATGCGATGAACTTGCCCCAGAGGATCTGGTAGCATTCCTAAGGCATCTAGCAGACACGTTCAATAAGTGGTACGATAAAGAAAGAATACTTCAGGAGCCAGATAAAGGTAAGAGAATGACAAGGCTTTATATTGTAAAAGGGGTAGAGACTATATTGAGGAACGGTCTAGGGGTACTCGGAATTTCGCCCCTTAAGAGGATGTGAGGACCCATAGCTCAGCTTGGATAGAGCGTCGGCCTGCGGAGCCGAAGGTCAGGGGTTCAAATCCCCTTGGGTCCGCTTGATATTTTTGATTATTTCTTATCATATATTAGGGCATAATTAACCTTGAGTTATCCTCGAGTATTTTCGTTTTAGTAAAATCGAAGGTATTACCAATCCCATTAGCTTAATTATACATAAATGGAAAATGAGTAAACTATAAGGACTCGACTATGGAATCTGTGTCAATTTTAGCTTTGAAGAACCTGAAGGTATCAAAAAGGAATAAAAAAATTGAAGATTTTAATTCTGGGAAGGTCCTTTCTCATCTTCCTTCTCTTCCTCAGGACGTAAGTGATTCAATACTTCAAGACATTTCGAAAAACGCCAAAGATGGTCTGATAGACACTAGAACTATTTCTGATATAGTAGAGAGGAATTTAATAGAGAACTCTTTAAAGTTTCCATCCCTTTTAGATACTGCTAAGAAGTACGTGCTATCAAGGATATATAACCACGTGTATGGGAAGGGGAAGTGGAACGGTTTTGACGAGAGGGATATGCTCCTTTCGTATAACGCATTAAAGGTTCTAGAAGCTAGATACCTTTTGAAGAACCCAGACACCTTGAGATACGTTGAGACTCCCCAAATGATGTTCAGGAGGGTCGCTAACTTCCTGGCTAAGGTAGATACTAGTTACGGTAAGAGTGAGGAGGAAGTAAAGAAAATTGCAGATAAGTTCTACGAGATAATGAGCTCTCTAAAGTTCCTCCCCAACACTCCTACTTTGATGAATAGCGGAACTAGATTAGGTGTACTCTCAGCATGTTTCGTTCTCCCTGTCAGGGACTCCATGACAACCCCTGAAGGGGAGGGAATATATGATACGTTAAGGGCTATGGCATTAGTACATCAGCAAGGTGGAGGAACTGGTTTCGATTTCTCGGAGCTTAGACCTAAGGGGGACGTAGTAGCTTCAACTGCAGGTGTCGCGTCTGGTCCCATCTCTTTCATGAAGATTTTTGACGTCTCAACCGATGTTGTGAAACAGGGAGGAAAGAGGAGAGGGGCGAACATGGGCATTATGCATGTCTGGCACCCAGACGTGAATGACTTCATAAAAGCTAAGACTGGACAACTCAAGGATGCACAACTCCAGAACTTCAACATTTCCGTTGGTATATACGACTACTTCATGAAGGCTGTAGAGAGGGATGAGGAAGTACCCCTCGTTAACCCCAGGAAAACCAGAGTTCCTGGCTCTAACTGGGATTCCTATATGGTGAAGGCTAGAGGATATATGGACGAGGAGTACATCCAGGAATTAATACTCAAAGAGCTGGAGGAGAAAGACGCAGTATGGCTTGACGAAAGTTCCGTTATCACTTTGGATGAAGCTATGGTGATAGCCGAGAAGGAAGGTGCAGTGACCTCAAAAGTAAATGCACGCGTTATATTCGACGAGATAGTTAAGGGAGCTTGGGACAGCGGAGACCCAGGGATAGTCTTCATAGACGAGATAAATAGGAGACACCCAATCAACTACATCGGGAAGATACAAGCAACTAACCCATGTGCTGAGGAGCCTCTACTTCCGTGGGAATCATGCAACTTAGGGTCAGTTAACCTGGAGAAATTTGTGATAGAAAAGGAAGGTAAGGCTATAATAGATTGGGACTCCTTAGCGGATACTATTAGGTATGCGGTGAGAATGTTAGATAACGTCATAGATGCAAATAGATATCCTTTGAAACAGATAGAAGAAGCGACGAAAAAGACAAGGAAGGTTGGTCTCGGAGTTATGGGGTTCTCGCGTCTTCTGGTGAGGTTAGGCATACCTTATGACAGCGTAGATGCACTTTATGTCTCGTATAATTTAGCGAAGTTCGTATATTATCAAGCGTTCCACGCTTCAATAGAGTTGGCTAAGGAGAAAGGTTCCTTCCCTGCATACGACCCAGTCCTTTACCGCGATATATTTGATACCGCAAGATCCTTTAACGAACTCTTAGAAGTAGCTAAACTAAAGGGCGAAGTATCTCCTAGTGTTAAAAGGCTTATGGAGAGGGCTGAATCATTAGACTTCTCTCAGCTTAAGGGAGAGAGAATGATTAAAGGTTTGAGGAATTCCACGGTTATGTCAATAGCCCCGACGGGAACGATATCCATTATATCTGGTACATCATCTGGAATTGAGCCTCTCTTCGCTCTTGCTTTCATCAGAAACGTGGCGGTAGGCAAGTTCATGGAGGTGGATCCTCTCTTCCTGGAATACTTGAAGAGATATGAAATGGACGATCCAGAAGTAGTATCGAAGATAGCTGAAACTGGTAGCGTAGCTGAAAATGTATTCATACCTAGGACAATAAGGAACGTGTTTAGGACTGCACATGAGGTAGCTCCAGAATATCATTTATTACATCAAGCCTCTTGGCAACAATGGAATGACTCAGGTGTCTCCAAGACCATAAACCTCAAGTCTGAGGAAACACCAGAAACCGTATCAAAAATATACATGATGGCATGGAGGCTTGGCGTGAAAGGAATTACCGTCTACAGAGACAAGTCTAAGTCACAACAAGTAATATACTTTGGCATAAAAAAGGAAAAGGAAGAGCTAGAGAAGAAGAAATCCAGCGAGTTTAGAATAGACAAGAAATCTATGGTAGAAGCATCAGAAACCTACGCTGGAGGCTGTAAGACTTGTGAGTTATAAGTAGATAAAACACCCGACTATTCTAAAAATCTTTTTATCTGTCTATTCCTATTTATTAATGATTAGCAATGTCATTACGTTTACCATGTGAGTTCTCAGTGAAGGAAATACTTCCAGCCATAAGGTCCCTCATGGCCGAGAAGCTAATAAAGGACTGCAATGTCTCTGAATATAGAACTGCCTCACTTTTGGGCGTAACGCCAGCTGCCGTTTCAAATTACATGAAAAGTAAGAGGGGCAGTTCCATGAAGAAGATATTGCAGTCTGATCCAGAGTTTATGAGCTTAGTCACTAACTTAAGTGAGTCTCTTTCGACTTCTGGAAAAGGCAACCTTTCAGCCATATATTGTATTCTGTGTTCCAACAGCAAGAGGGTGCTTAGTCGTAATGGTTATACCTTAAGTTCATGTGCTTATGAAAACGCTGAAAAGAGTTAACGAGTAGCCTTCTTTTTGAGTAGAATCTCTGGTAATGCCTTAATCTTAATCTTGACTGCGATTATGCCCCACCTTCTGATTGGTATGTTTATTCTATCGTAATCAATGTTAAGTCTCTCAAGAGGGTCACCATTAACATTGGTTATGTAAGCTTCCATAATTCTGCCTGCAATGAAGAAAGTCGCTATAATGGGTTTATTGGAGAAATTTTCTAAAATCATCCATAATGATTCGTTATTGTATTCCATTTTAAGCGGGACAACACATGAAGGCTGTAGTCTATAAATCGATATGGGAAATCTATACTTGCAATCTATCTCCATTGTTTGATTTACTAAATCCCATGTTCTCATTACTGGTTTAGCTTGAAGCCAATCCTTGGTTTCAATTATATTAAGGTTATCACCGGTCACCTTCAGGTGCCCTTCATTAAAGGAAATCTCTGCCGGTTTAGAGCTAACTATAGTTGTGGACATAATCGAAGATAGAGATACGAAATGACTCGTAGCCTTGAAGTTCTGTCCTTGCACTTCCTCAACGAAGAAAGGGTTCATGAAATATATCCTAGGATTGAGCATGTTTACCTCTAGTTCGATTTCCCTTTTCTCCTGTTCCTTTGTCTTACCTTTATCTGATATTTCCCCTGGAGACATCCCTTCTCTCTCCCAAGGCGATGGATTAAATAGGGAGCACCCTTCATCACATTTTATTAAAAACCTTATCATTTCTGCAATTGAATTTAAATCAATTCTTGGTAACTGCCAAGGTATGCTTCTTTTGTGCAACGGGGTCATAACTATCAGTCTTCCGTTGCCAGATTTGACGTAGCTTCCATCAGGACCGTATATTGTGGCATCCTTATCCCACGATATTTCCCTTATTCCATTTAGGTTCAGGAGTTGAGGAAGCTGCTCCATGTCAAGATCTTCATCCCTTACGCTATCAGGGAGACTTTCTACCTTAAAGAAATCCATCATGAAAATCTACCAAAAGTCCGACAAATGCCTTCTCTTCATCACTCTGGACCGGGGGTAATTCTTCATCGAAGTAAATTATCTACTTCCTTTCTTATTAATTCTGCTACAAGCTTTCCTTCTGCCTTACCCCTCACTCTTCCCATCACTCTAGCCATTAAGATATTAAACGCCTTATCCCTCCTTTTAAGTAGCTCCTCTTTGTTCTTCTCTATTTCTTCTCTTATTATTGTAACTAATGTATCTTCGGAGATTGAGTGGAAATTAGAGATTATTTCTTCTAGGCTAATCCTCTTTTTACCGTTTTCCGTACTAAACTCTATCAGTATATCAGCCACAGAGTCTTTGTTAATCTTACCCTCTGATATTTCCTTTACTAAGGTCTCGATTACATTTTCATCTATCAAGTTTAAGTTACCGCCCTTGCTTTTGACGTATTTTAGAGTGTTTTCTAACAACGTAGCGATAAACACTGGACTTACATTTTTATATTTTTCAGTTAGATACTCGAACGTATCTATTCTAGGGCTTCTTAAGATTAAGTTAGCTAGCTCTTCGTTGAGCCCCATCTCTATGAAGTGTTTAAGTTTAACTTCGGGAGACTGCGGAACGTAAGCTTTAGCTTCCTCTATTAGTTCAAAGGAACTTATTGGCGGTATATCAGTTTCTGGATACATCCTGGCTGATCCTGGCTGAGGTCTAAGAAACCTCGTAGTACCATCGTCCTCAGCACCTCTGGTTTCTTTGGGAACTCCCGTAAGAGCTTGTATCAGTCTATCCTTTATGATCTGCGCTGCAATATTTAGCTTCTCTTGATCTCCAACCAAAATTATGAAGCCATCTCCCTGTTTCACTTCCAAGGTTTCCTTTACTTTGTTCACTTCATCTAAAGTTATACCGTAATTTGGCAACTCGTCCGAGTGGAACAGACCTCCCAATCCAGCCAGAACTCTAACGTAATCTGCAACCTCGGTCCCGAACCTTCTGCCCAGCATTACTTCCCTTCCCATTATTCCTGACATTTTAGGTAACTTGATTCCTATTACTTTTCCATTTGAAGATAAGCCAGCCTTAATTATCTTACTGCCCGTTTCAGTGAAGATGGAAGTTAGATCTATTACTTTTAAATTCCTTAAGACCTCCTCTGTTACTCCTCTAGACTTTAGCTCATCCCTTATCTCTAGAAGGGTTTTTTGTCTTCTTATCTCGTTTTCTATTATTGTGGAGATCAACTCAAGTCTTTGTACTCCCTTTATCTCAACTTTAGTTCCGCCACTAATTGATACGTTGAGGTCTTGCCTTATTGTTCCTAGACCTCTCTTTACCCTTCCAGTCATCCTCAAAAGTTGTCCAATTTCTAATGCAACCCTTTCTGCTTGTTCTGGACTCTTTATATCAGGTGCTGTAGATATTTCTATTAAAGGGAAACCTAGTCTATCTAAATTATATATTATTTCCTCTTTTTTGTCTTCAACTTTCCTTGCAGCATCCTCCTCTACAGCAATGGTTTGAATTCCCACTTTTCCTTCCTTATCCTCGATGAATCCTCCTAAGGAAACTATTGCAGTTCTTTGGAAGCCTGAAGTATTGGAACCGTCTATCACTATCTTTCTCATTACATATATTTCGTCTATGGGAGTAGAGTTGAGAGCTAATGCCATTCCTAGGGCTATTTTTATAGCCTCTCTATCCATTTCGTGGGGAGGCTCTTCGTCGCATTCAACCAGACAGGAGGATCTATCGGGAGCTAAGTAAAGGTAACTTTTCCCCTTCTTCCACTCGAAAAGTGCCGCTACGTCTACATCTCCCATTTCGCTAGTTACTGGTCTAAGTTTCCTGGTCAGTGTAACTTTATAGCTATCATCGAGGACAGAAGGACAATCGCAAAATAGTTTCTTGTGAGTTTCCAATTGTTGGTGTATCTCTAATCCTATCTTTACACCTAGATCACTCATGATACCACCTTGGGAATAGCTGTTCTGAATGTCTAAAGTTGAATTCTCCAGCTAGGTTCTTAAGCATCATTTTCCTCACCTCCTCAACGTCATTTGTGTGAGCTAGAATCCACATTAACTTAACTAACGCTGTCTCAGGAAGCAAGTCACCTAGGGGAACTACTCCAGCATTTTGCAACTTTCTGCCGGTTGTATATACGTTCATGTTAACCCTTCCAAAAAGGCACTGAGACGTCATTCCTATGAATATTCCATCTTTAGTCATAGATCTAAAGTAAGGTTCAAACTCCTCCGAAGTGTGCCCAAGACCAGTCCCAGCTATTATTATTCCTTTTACTTTGTCGCGTATTGTCTCCAGAAATGATGGATCCATCCCTGGATAATAATAGAGCAAGAAAACTCTAGTGTCGAATTTAGAGTCTAACGTATTGTGATTTCCTCTCGGTCTGAAGTCGTTTCTCATCATCACTATCTCGTTATTCTTCCATTTTACTTTGGCTAATGGGATGTCGTTTATAGATTGAAAAGCGTCCCTTCTGCTTGTGTGCATTTTTCTTGTTTTAACCGCCCTGTGAGCCAAGGTGTAAGTGTCTGAGCTTTCTCCGTGCATAAGTACTGATACTTCAGCGAAGGGCGATTTCTTAGCCAATAATACAGAAGAATAAAGGTTAATGGGAGAGTCACTGCTTGGTCTGTCGCTGCTTCTTTGTGAGCCTACCATAATCACTGGTCCGGTCATTTGTGAGAACGAGAATGCCAAGGCGCTTGCAGTGTAAGTCATGGTATCAGTTCCATGTGCTATCACAACTCCCTTAGATCCCTCATCTAGGGCTCTCTTAGTTTCCTCTGCAATTTTAGTCCAATATTCAGGTTTCATATTCTCGCTAAGAATGGAGAACAAAACCTCAGCGTCTATGTCCGCTATTTCCCTTATTTGAGGAAGGTATTCCAAAATGTCCTCTGTGGTAAGTGCAGGTTTAACTGCACCAGTCTCATACTCTATCTTGGAAACTATCGTACCTCCAGTGCTTATGATCTTTACTTCTCCTCGGCTTTTTTCTCCACCTTTCGTTTCCTTGTTTTCAGCAACAGATTTTTTACATACCAAATAAATTTCGTCTCCATCAATTTTAAGTCCTATATTGTATCCGTTATCCATTTTTATAACTAAAATATCATCATATTTGGAGAAACTGGGGAAAAGGATACCTTCAACTTCAAGATTTCCTTTCCTCACTCTTATTTTGTCTCCTATATCTATTCCTTTCGAGACTAGCAAAGAGGCTAGTTTCCCTCTGTAACCTTCTAACACGTTGATAAATAAATAAAAAGGGAGTTAAATCTTTGGTCTTTATGTTTCACGTTTTTCGAATGTTATCTTCTCCTCTTATTTGAATTGGAAGGCTGCTGCCCATTAGCCCTTTTGGAGAACTCCATCTTATTCCTCATCCTGGGCGGTTCCTTATGTTTCTCTTTTGCTTCAACCTTAGGAGTTTGGCTCCTTACCTTACCTGCTTTAGTTAGCGAACCATGAGATGGCATTTAACTTAACACCACTTTTATCTAATCAAAAATTTAAACTTAAAAGTTTTCTAGAGCATAGACCTTTATGAAAGTTTACTTAGTCGAACATGCTATAGGGTCCTTTGCCTTTGATGAAAATGGAGAGCTTAAGGATTTCGTCGTCAACGGTAAAGACGTAGGAAAGATAGTTTCTATATTGACGGAAAACGAAAAGGGAGTTCCATTTCCTTCAGCAGTGGAACTTTTAAAGAAACTTAACCCATCAGAAGTTGTAGTTGAAAACGAATCAGAAGTACCTCAACTTCAGGCTATGGGCTATAAAGCTACGTTTAAGCCACACCATTTAGGTGCAAGGACTTTCAGGGAATCCATGGTTAAATATGCTTTAGAATCCAAATTTGCTGAGAAAGAGGAAGAAGTTTACTCATTTCTGTACCAACTTTCAATGGAATATACTAGAAGCAAGCTTAGGGGGGCTTCGCAGAGAAGGGATCTTCTTGCAATACAAGCGATTAGGGCAATAGACGACATAGATAAAACGATCAATTTATTCTCAGAGAGGCTTAGGGAATGGTATAGTCTTCACTTCCCAGAATTAGATAGGCTAATAGAGGATCATTTACAGTATGCTAGAATTATCTCCTACTTTGGTTATAGAGACAATATAGCGTTAGAAGGATTAAAAGAAATAGGATTCACTGATAATAAGGCCTCCAAGATATATGATGCTGCAAAGAAGAGCATTGGTGCTGATATATCTGATGATGATTTGAAAGCAGTAAGGATGCTCTCCGATAATATTCTCGAGAAGTATAAGATAAGGGACAACCTTACCAATTATTTAGAAGAAGTTATGAGGGAAGTTGCACCTAACGTAACAGCGCTGGTGGGCGCTTCTCTAGGTGCACGTCTTCTTAGCATAGCTGGCAGTCTTCAAGATCTAGCAAAGATGCCCGCCAGTACTATACAAGTTTTAGGTGCTGAGAAGGCCCTATTTAGAGCTTTAAGGAGCGGCAGTAGGCCACCTAAACATGGAGTTATATTCCAATATCAAAGTATACATATGTCTCCTAGATGGCAGAGAGGAAAAATTGCGAGAGCCTTGGCTGCTAAATTGGCAATAGCGTCTAGGATAGATGCATTTAGCGGAAGATATGTAGGAGATCAGCTGGTAGAATCCTTGAACAAAAGGATAGAGGAAATAAAGACCAAGTACGCTCAACCTCCTGCTAGACCAGCAAAGGAAGATAGGGGTGAGCCCCGTGAAGAGAGAAGGGAAGAACGAAGAGGAGGTGGATCCAAAGGAAAGTGGAGAAATAAAAAGGGAAAGAACAAAGGAAAAGGTAATAGAGGAAACAGAAGAAATAGGTGAAATGAATGTCTGAAGTAATGGAAGTGAAAGAAACTAAAATGGAAAACGTCTTTGAGTGTCTATTTAGTGATGGAGCTGAAAGGCTATGCACTAAGAACATGGCAGTAGGTTCTAACGTTTACGGAGAAAGGTTAGTCAAGTATCAAGGAGTAGAATACAGAGAATGGAACGCTTATCGTAGTAAGCTAGCCGGAGCAATAATGAAAGGATTAAAGGAAAATCCAGTTAAACGCGGGGTTAAAGTTCTCTATCTGGGGGCAGCTTCAGGAACTACGCCAAGTCACATTTCAGATATTATTGAAGAAAAAGGTAAGGTATACAGTGTTGAATTTTCCGCTAGAGTAGTAAGGGAGTTAATACTTGTAGCTCAAAAAAGACCCAATATGTTCCCTATATTAGCGGATGCTAGATTCCCACAAAACTATAGGAGCCTAGTAGAGGACGCCGATGTATTATATGTAGATATAGCACAGCCTAATCAGACTGACATTGCAATATATAATGCAGAGTTCTTCCTAAAACATGGAGGCTATATGCTTCTTGCTATAAAGGCTAGAAGCATTGACGTTACTAAAGACCCTAAGGAAATTTATAAATCAGAACTGGAGAAGATCGAGAAGGCAGGTTTCGTCGCTGATCAAGTAATTAACCTAGATCCATACGATAAGGATCACTCCATGTTTATAGCAAAATATGAGAGATGAAATTTGATAGATAAGATATTTGATTTAGGTTTTAAAGATGTTTTTAGCTCTCTTCCGAAAGAATTTGTTACGATAAATGATGCATTAAAAGGGAAAAACACCATAAAGCTGGCTAACGGTATAACTCATCAGATGAAATCGGAAGAGATAGAAAAATTATCCTCTAATATACCAATTTACATGTGGTCTATGGTAAAAATACCTTTTATAATAATTAAAACAATGAATGTTGGCGAATATTTAATTTCAGGCTCCGAGTGGGAGAAACGTGGAATATCGACCCTCATTGGAAGGGAAAGCGACTCATTAACCACGGTAGATGTAGAAGAACTTATTAAGAAGTATAGATCTATAATATTTATAAGTTTAACTAGCTCATTTATGCAACTAGACGAGTAAAAGCGTGATAGCCTTGGCGTTTGAGCTGGATGAAATATTAAGACTGTTATCATTAAGGGACTATAAATTCAGCGTTATAACCTATCCCGATACGAACAGAAGGTCAATAGACATTATAGTGGAAGGATATAAACAGAGAAGATTTCTCATAAGGGTTCCCACAGAAAGGGTAGGTAAAGATGAGATAAAAGATCTAAAAAAGATCGCATCCGCGACCGAGTCTGCTGCGTTAGTTGTAACAGAAGACGCCGAGGAGGACATAGTTAACAGGATTGACAAAGTCTACGGGGTATCCCCCTATGCTCTAGAGAGGGCTTTAGATGGAGATAAACTTTATATTTACAAAACAAGGGGAGGTATTTTTATTAAAATAAAACATGAAATATTAAAAGAGAAAAGGGAGGAAATGGGACTTAGTATAGGAGAGTTAGCTAAATCGTTAGGAGTTTCCAGGCAGGCAATTTATGACTATGAGAAAGGTGATTCAGACGTAACTGTAGAGGTTGCAGAGAAGTTACTTGAGATTTTCGGCGAAGATATAATAGGTAATGTATTTGATGACACGTGTAGCCAAGATGTTATCGAAGAAGATATAGGTTCCCATGATAATACTAAGGCTAAAATTTCCGCTTCCCTCAAGAAAAAGGGTTTTAATGTTGTAAATCTAAAGCTAGCTCCTGCAGATATTATTGCTACAACCGAGAAAAGGAGATTAGTGATATCTATTGAGCCTAAGGACAGTAACAAGGCGTTTAAGAAATTTTACGATGCTAAGAAACTTACGTTACATATGAACGGTGATTTAGTGATTGTAGCTAGAACCAACAAGGTATCAAATGAGAGCAAAACAGAAGGATTCAAAACCACGTCTAACCTAGAGTTAGCCGATGTCTTGAATGATGAAGAAGGCTAAGGTAGTTGAGGGTAAAGCTACATTTTACATACCAGATCCTCAAGACTACATCAAAGACGGTAAGTTTGACCCGGCATGGTTACCAGTATTTTATAATCCTAGAATGAAAATTAATAGAGATATAAGCGTAGAGCTGGCCAAAGTTATATCACCTAAAATTGTAATAGATGCCTTCTCAGCCTCTGGAGTTAGGGGGATAAGGTATGCTCTAGAGGCCGGTGTATCCCATGTTATATTTAATGATGTTGATAAAAATGCAATATCATTAATTGAGGAAAACATTAAGCTAAATTCTATTCAGTCTTTCGAAATATATAATATGGACGCCAACGCTCTTTTAAATAGTAAGAGAGGCTTCTTTGTAGATATAGATCCTTTCGGTTCTCCTTCCCCATTTATCCTTTCAGCTGTAAGGTCTGTTGGAAGAAGGGGAGTAATTGGATTTACCGCAACTGACTTGTCCCCGCTGGAGGGAAGCTCACCTAGATCATGCAGAAGAAAGTACGGAGCAATTAATAATAGGAAGCTTTCTTTTTCAAAGGAAGTTGGAGTAAGAATATTATTGGGAAGAATAGCTAGCGAAGCGTCAGTGGAAGAGAAGGGAATATTTCCTATCATGAGTTTCTATTACGGTCATTTTTTCAGAGTCTTTATAAGGGTCGAGGAAGGGGCAACTAAGGCAGACTCCTCACTTGAGAACTTAGGTTTAGTCGCAGAATGCCCAAAATGCGGTTTTCATAAGTTCTCCAATGATTCATGTGATCTACGTAAGTGTGAAATTTGCGGTTCAGAAATGACAGTTGCCGGTCCACTTTGGCTGGGCAGTTTATATGAAAGCGAAGTCTTAACCTCAATGAACTCAGAAGGGGAAGCGGGTAAATTATTGAATAAGATAAAACAAGAAATCTCAGCTCCGGCTTTCTATTACTCATTGGATAAATTCTCCTCTATGCTGAATCTTCCTGCAGTTCCTTCAACCAAGGATATAGTAGAATGCACTTCAGGTTTTTATACGCATTTCGATCCTAAAGGAGTAAAAACAAATATGGACTATTCAGAGGTCATAAAATGTATGAAGAATTCAATAAAAAATTGAGCTAAAAGAAGAGGACCTTTATGAGGCTCCTCCTACTCCGTCTAATATCCAAAAAGATAGCTTGTTACAAGTGGACGGAGAAATATGAGTACCATCTCCACATTTAGAGAGAATATTACACGTCATACACGGTATTTGGTTTACCGCTTTAAGCTCGACGTAAAGAGCCACATCGGAAGACTTCAAGGGAAAGAGCTTTATTACGTTTTTGCCGTTCTCCTTTATTGCCTTCTTTGCTACGATCTTTCTCTCTATTAACTTCTTGACTATTACTGCCACATCCCTTACTGGTATCCCGACAGCTCTAGCAAGCTCTTGCTGAGAAATTCCTTTCTCTCCAGTTTCTCTTATCTTTGTTTTTACAAGCTCTTCATAATCTGAGAAATCTGATCCCATGTTAAACTCACTCATGCCCAAAACTATTATTTGTCAATTCTAGCTTATTTACTTTTGCTCGATATGAGAATCTTTTTAACGGTTTTTTATATCTTGACTTCAATGTCGAAAGCGCCTACGATATCTTTATATCTGTTCCTAATAGTTACTTCAGTTATCTTTAAGGCATCTGCTATTTCTTTTTGAGTCTTTTTCTTGTCCATTAATGTACTTATGAGGTAAACTGCTGCAGCACTTAAAGCTAAATAACCTTTTCCACTACTCATTCCATCCTCGTACATTCTTTCCACCAACTGTGACGCCTTTGTGGCTACGGTTTGTGGAAGGTTAAGAGAAGTGTTTACCATTGGAATATACTCGTTAGGTTTAATCTTAGACTTAAGATCTGGCGAGATTTGTTTTATTGACTGAACTTTTTTAATCGCTTTCCAGAACTCATTTCTTTCAAGTGAAAACTTATCTTTGAACTCTTGATGGTGTCTGGGGATTTGATTTATTTTACATGCTTGATATAACGAAGCTGCAACCAACGTATTCTTGTCTACTCTGTTAGCTGCCTTAGTAGCAACCAATTTTCTCAGTATAGTAGAGGCAGTATTTTTAACGTAGTCAGGAAGTCCCATCTTGGCGCTCTGATCATTTAGTATGGACAGTAGCGTAACTAACTTTTTATCGTTATTAGAGACTCTGGTCTTTTCATGTATTCTTTTAAGTTTCATTGAAATGTATCTATTTTTTGATGATACGTCTAAACGAGTTGTAAGCCCACGGTCATGTATACTGTCGGACAAAGGAGCTCCTATTCTTTCCTTGTTTAAACGGTCTCTTTGCGTGTATGCTCTCCATTCCGGTCCGGTATCAATTAGTTGTTCTTCATCAACATAACCACAGCTAGTACAGACTCGTTGATTAGTTGTAGGATCGTTTATCAAAGTATCTTCTCCGCATTCTGGGCACTTCATTTACCTCTCACCATAAAAGGTAATTCAACGTATATCTTCTTTCCATTCAAGTCTATATTATTGGTAAGCATTACCAAAGCGTAAGGGTCGCTAACGTTTCCTAAGACGTCCAGAACTTTACCTATTCTATCTCCCTTCTCTGTAACAATTACTTTTCCAATCATATTTAGTCTAGTATAATCGTAATTATTTTTGAGCCTTATTAGTATTTTATTTTTGTCCAATGCCTTATGAATTCCGTTAGTTTCTATAAGCTTTTGGCGTGTCATATTATATCTTAAGCCATTATGACGTTTATATATATACAAAATAATACTCCCAATAACCTAGGACGGCATTCAATCGTAAATGAGGAAATAGCTCTAGAAACTTTAGACAAGGAAGAAAAGAATTATTAGCTATTGCCATTTTTAAACGTTCTAACCTCATCACTTTTTTAGTTCAATTAAAGATTAAACCCTCTATATAAGGCAGAAGAATCACATTTTAGAGAAATAGCTATTTATACAAAGAAGTATAATTATGTCGCATAACATGTCTTCACTTCCGAGGGCTGAAGAGGACGAGATTTCCCTCAAAAGGTCGCAGCTTAGAGAGGAAATAGCAAAGCTAAAGGAGGAAAGGATAAAACTGATAAATAAGTTCGATTCGTTAAGGAGCAGAAGAGCAGAATTAATAGAGAAAGTTAAGCAGCTGCGTACCCAGATAGATACAGTAAGGGGGGAATTCAAGGTAAAACTTGATCAGCTAAATAAATTAAAAGAAAGAAAAGATTCTCTTTTTAAGGAAATACAGGAAATGAGAAAGCAATTAGATGAGGCTAGGAAATCAACTGCACAACAGCAGCCTGGTCTAAGGCCAGATGTTCTTAGAAGAAGAATAAAGGAATTGGAATGGAGAGTAGAGACATCTTCTCTACCTTTAGAGGAAGAGAAAAAGATCATTCAAAAGATTGCAGAACTGGAGAAGAAGCTTGCAGAGGTAAAGAAAACGGTGAAAGTTAAGGAGAGAGGAAACGTTAGCAGGGCAGAATATTTGGCTAAGAAGGTTGAGCTATCATCTATAAAGGAAGAAGTATCTAAAGTTGTAGCAGAGCTAGACGAAAAGAAGAAAATTTTAACCTCATTAAAAGAGGAACGTGATAAATTATCAAAGGAAATAGATAACATAAACAAGGAAATGGACGAACTTTCTAAGTCGATAGATCAAATAAAGCAACAATTAAATGAAAAGTATAACGAGCTGAGCTCTTATGATGACAAAACTAGACGTATTGCAGAGCAGTCAAGGCAGGAATCAATGCAGAGAATAGGTGAGAATGAAAAGGAGATCCTAGAGAAGAAGAGAAAGGATGTAGAAGAGAAACTGAAACAAAAGAAGAGGCTTACATTCGAGGAACTTTATATACTTTATGGTGATGTAGATAGGAACAATGGCAAGAACAATAGTAATCTACATTGACATTGACGATGATCTTGGAGAAATAGGTATAGAGACCCCTGTAATAGGGGAAGAGGCTGTCAGAAAAGCTATAGATACAGCCTCTGAATATATGGTTTATGATTCAGATTTCAACTCTATGGTCGCCGCTTTTAACACTTACAAGCGTCTAAAGAGAGAAGGAGAGGATGTCGAGATAGTTTTCATAGCCGGTTCAAATAAGAGCGAATTAGAGGCACAGCTGGCTTTTTCTTCAAAGATAGACGATGTTATAGAGAAGTTGCATCCAGACCAGGCCATTGTTGTATACGACAGTCCAGAAGATGCTAAGGCTATTCCAATTGTTCAATCTAGAATAAAGATCTCTGCAATAGAGCAAGTGATAGTAGAGCAACACAGAGGAGTGGAGGAGACTTACATGCTAATAGGACGTTACCTGAAGAGGGCGTTTTCTGAGGAGAAATTCTCAAGGATATTTTTAGGTGTTCCTGGGCTAATATTCGTTTTAGTAGGAATTTTCTCATTGCTGGACCTTTCTTACTATATTGGTCCAGTTATATTGGCCACAATAGGCGTGGCTATGATAATAAGAGGGCTAAGGATAGATGAGCAATTAGAGAAATGGTGGGAGAACTCAGTTATAATGGTTATTACGTCCGTGATCTCTATTATATCAGTCATAATAGGGATAGTGAGCTTAGATCTAGAGCTCCAATCCATTAGAATAATGACTTTGAGTCAAGGGATTTACATAGTTTTAGGTACATTGCTTCCTTACTTTACGTTTTCTATAGTTGTCTTATTTAGCGGCAAGGCAATATCCAAGGCCGTATACAGAGATATTAGAATATGGCATGACTTAATTAAGGTAGTTTCTACAATATTTTTATATTATGTAATTTTTGATTTTCTTAATGAGATAATAAGAAATCAATTCCTAGGTGGAGAAGCCCTATTTACGTTAGCACTATCGTCAGCAGTAATAATATCCTCTTATATAGCATTAAGTTTCGTAGAGAAATCCAAATTTACTAAAACAGGCTAAATGAAATGAATTATTTGTATTTTATAGATGGCAATTTTTAAATTTTGTTTAAATTATGTGACACATGTTATGTATCTTATGATTTGAAAAGAAATAACAATAAAAAGAACGAAAGGAAGAAATAGTTTTGAGGAAAAATAATAACTAGTTATTTCTTTACATAAGAGATTATTTATTGCCGAGTAATTTCTCCTTTATCTCTAAAGGAACGTCGTCAACTTTTATAACACTAGCTCCTCTAGGCGGCTTCTCCTTCTTTATGCCTGCTATAACATATCTGTCAGGGGAGTTATAATCTTTAGCCTTGAAAGATCTAGCTTTTACGTAGAACTTCTCTTCTTTCTTTTCATTTAGAGATCTTTTAACCTCTATGTAAACGTATTTGTCGTGCTTTAGCATAATGACCAATTTTATCATGGAAAGCCCATTTTAATTTTTATGTATCTCCTAATAGATGCAGGTGGAACGTCAACTAAGGGATTCCTCTATGATGGTAAGAAGGTCGTATCTACTTACAGAGGTCCCCCGGGTAGCGTTGCAACCGTAGGTTTTGAACGTTCTGTGAAGGCAATAGAGCAAGTTGTACATTTTTATAAAGCTAGATTTGACGGTATTTCTATAGCCTTAGCTGGTACCGATGTTCACGATAATTTGGAAACTGCAAGAAATCTTATATATAATAGAATAGGAAAGTTCGCCCCTAAGGTGAAGATAGAGCATGATGCCCACGTTGTCCTCCTTTCGAACGCTGAAGAGGGCTGTTCAATGATAGCCGGTACTGGAAGCATTATTTATTGTTTTGATGGGAAGAGGAGAATAATTAAAGGTGATAGAGGCTGGTTAGTAGGTGATCCCTGCTCTGGCTTTTGGTTCGGCAGGGAATATTTGAAGGCGGTTTTAGAGGAGTTTCAGGGGCTAAAAAGAATCAGTTGCATGTTAAAGTCTTCCGGCTTTAAGGAAGAGGACGAGTTGGTAAAATTTCTTTATCAAAATTCATGTAACCAAGAGAAAATTGCTTCGTTTTCATCTAAACTATTTTCCTGTGTAACTATGGATCCAGACGCTAGATCAATTTTACAGAAAGGTCTTAGAGACATATGGAGGATAATTATATTAGCTACAAGGACTTCAAATCAAAATTCATTATATTATTTTGGAGGCCTATTTAACTCTGATATCTTTGAGAATTCATTCTTAAATTTTGTTTTTCATATGAAAGAAAGATATAAAATAGATTTAAACGTTAAGAAAAGCAATGATATAATTAATGGTCTTATGAGACTTTTAGAGTTCTAGTTCCTCCTCTTCTTCAACTGCGCTTATGCATTCAAGCTCATTTAATTTCTCAAAGATTTTCCTTACTGCCTTGTACACTTCATCTTCCCTTTTTGCCCCAGTAATTACCATCTTTCCACTGCTAAATATTAATAGAACTACCTTAGGTTCATCCATCCTGAATATCAAACCAGGGAACTGCTCTGGTTCGTACATGTTGTTTTCAAGTAAGAACGCAGCCTTGTCCAAGTTGACGTGGACATGTAAGTTAGCTGAAGCCACAATATTCTGAATTTGTATCTTAGGCTTCCCTAATATCCTTATGCTATATCTCCTTAGGGTTTTAATTATCCTTTTAACTGCCTTAATTAGCTCGTCTGTGCTTTTAGCTCCAGTGACGACCATTTTTCCAGATTTGAATATAAGCGATGTTACTTTGGGTTGTTCTAGTCTAAATATTAAACCAGGAAATTGATCAGGGTCATATTCTATGTTGGGTATGCTTCTCTCCATAGCATAAAGATCCAAGTTCTGATCCAAGGTAACGGTAGCAACTATATTTTCTATGTTTATTACAGCTTTGTACTGGATGTTTGAGTCTGCTATTATAACCACCTTTTTATATATTGTGCATAGACCTTTATAAACCCCTATTTAAATAATGATCTTCCTTAAAAGCTTCAATTCAGGGAACTCCATGATCCCTTCACCTTCCACTATTACGTATGGCTTTGCGTTTTCTAGAGATCCATAGTTTCTTATTAGTGGGCTCATATAGTTTGAGTGAAACATCGTAACGTCATTTCCAGCTTGATATGTTCCTACCGGAGGTAAAACTATTATCTTTGATGAGGAATCTCTTACGGGAATACTTAAAAAGACTTGGAATCTCTTTACATATCCTATTCTGTCCCTTATGGAAAGCCTCGGGTGTTCATGACCTAAAATGAAAGTTTTATCATCCTTTTTCTCAATGGTTTTATGACCATGCGTTATCATGAAGTTGTCCACTTCCATAGAATCCATAAGTTCCACGTTATCGAACTTCTCAACGACTAGGGAAATGTAGTTATCATGATTACCCTTTATTACCTTCACCTCTATTCCATCTTCCCTAGTTCGTGAAAGTATTTCCGACAGTTCGTCCTTTTCTTGTTTTGTGAGCTTTTCAAATGTGTGTTTAAAGTCGCCGTTAATTATTAACTTTTTAAAATTGAAGGTAGATAGTGATTTCTCATAGACCGAGAGGAATCGCTTCTTCTGTACATTAGGTATATATATACCCCTCTTAGCCATGTCTTGTTCATAACCTATGTGAATGTCTGACATTACTATTCCATCTAATCTCTTTAGGTAAAGTACAGGAAGATCTCCATCTATGAAAACGGAGTCAGATATGGCTATCATATAAAACAACCTTTAGAGAGGCTGGTTGTATTACACATATGGGAGAACTTTACTTTATAGGTATGGGTCTCTCAAGGTCTCTAATGACTGAGGGAGCAAAGCATATACTAGCGAACAGCGACATAATAATATACGACACTTATACTTCAGTCTCCTGCGATATCACACCTGATTACATAAAATCAATAACCAGGGGAGAAGTCATTGAAGCTGATAGAAATCTATTGGAGAATAGATCTAATGAAATAATAGCAATGGCAAAGGAAAAAATAGTATCGATAGCCACAATAGGCGATCCTATGATTGCAACTACTCATGTTTCCTTGGCAATTGAAGCTAGAAAGTCAGGTATAAAAGTAAACGTAATTCCAGGGATATCGGTTCACTGCTACCTAATTTCTAAGTCCATGTTATCATCATATAAATTCGGCAAGTCAGTAACATTAGTGTATCCAAGCTATGGGATATTGGACACCGCCCCCTATTATGTTCTGAAGAGCAATAAAGCACAAGGTCTACATACTTTAATCTATCTGGATATTAGGGACGGGAAATTCATGTCTCCAAAGGATGCTGTTTCTTTACTTTTAAAGATGGAAGAAATGAAAAACGAAGGTGTTATAAACGAAAACGACCTAATAATAGTTGGTTCTAGGCTTGGATGTCCAGACGAATCAATTATGTGCATCCAAGTAAAAGACGTAGCTGACCACAATTTCGGAAATCCTCCACACATACTCATATTTCCCTCTAATCTCCATTATATGGAGGCTGATGCTTTGAAATGGATGACGCAGAAGTAAAGTTTAGAGCATCAAAATATATTCAAGGAATGGAAGAAAGATTACAGAAGATAGGTGATCTAGGAAATTTCAACAAGTTGGTAGAGTTAGCTAGGCAGTACACAGAGGACGCGGAATACTATCTAGAGAAGGGCGACCTTGTTACCTCTTTAGTTGATGTAGTTTACGCAGAGGGCTTGTTGGATTCTATAAATTTCCTTACTGCGAAGGAAGAGTCTCAAGTATCGAAAAAAGTTTTTGTTGGTGGAACCTTTGATTTGATCCATCCAGGTCATATAGAATTTCTAAAGGAGGCATCTAGGTATGGCAGGGTTTTCGTATCGGTTGCTAGAGACGAAAATTCGGAGAAGGCAAAGGGCAGAAGACCTATAAACGATGAAAATATCAGACTTGAAGTTGTAAAAGGCATAAGATACGTTCACGATGCCTTTTTAGGCGATAGTAAGGATTTCCTCAAGAGCGTTGAGAAAATTAAGCCTGACATAGTTTTCTTGGGTCCAGATCAGAAGGTCAATGAGGAGGACTTGAAGAGAGCCCTAAAGGAAAGGGGACTTGATGTAGAAGTGATCAGAATGAAGGAGAGAATAAATAAATGGAATCATTCTAGCTCCAGTCAGATAATAAGGGAAATAATTTCCCGTTATTGTGATAATCAAGGCAATCAAAAGGAGACTAATAAGGAAGGAAAATCTTGAGAAACTATTCGCTATTTTTATGTCATTACTATTACTTCTACTTCGTCTCCGTCTTTTAGCATCAACTTATCCCTAATGAAGTAAGGAGAAATTACCTCAATCACGCTCTTCGGATGTACCGTTCTAAGCGGTATGACAATTGCGGCAGGGCTTATGCCGTTTACAGTTGCTGGAAACATCTTAACAGCCCCAAGTACACGATCCTCGAATTTGTGTTCCGGTATCAATATCCCAGGTATTGAATCCAGCATTATCCTGTTTTCTATTGAGGTTCTATCGTAGAGCGTCAAGTTTAACGTACCAGGATACGGAAGGAAACCCATTTTTTGTGAGATCTGTTCCTCATAATACTTTATAGAGAGAAATATCTTTCCTTCACCGAGTCCAGACACCACTTTACCTTTAAACTTAAGTTCCCTCCTAGTCTCTATAGACTCCTTTATCATTTCCATGCAATTTAGTAGAAGTTCTTCTCCTTTGTTGGTTAGCCTTACTGTAGTTCCGTTCTTAGTTTCACTCTTAGTTATCAGTCCAATCTCTTCAAGCTCGTTTAGTTTCCTTGACACTGATTGTTGTGAAATTTCTAATAACTTTGATAATTCCAGTTGTGTTATACATCCTTTGTCTTTTGAAAACGAAATTATCTTAGCTAGGATACAAGCAGCTTCTATTTCCTTGGAGTTCATTCCTCAGTACAACCTTTCTCTGCTTCTTTATATTCACCATTAATATCGTCTTCCATGTCCCTTGTGGACCAGTCCCATTTATTGTTCCACGCGTTTCCTATTTGAATAGGTTTGTCCAACTCACTAAGCATTACAATTCTGCTTGGAACGTGCTCAGAAAGTATGTGGTATCCAGTTATTTTCTCTAGCTTCTTTGAAAATTCCCTTACTTCGCTGTGCCTTGGCATGGCATCACGTGAGAGCCTATACGTAGAAGGTCCTACATGCATATAAGCCTTTGCTTCTATGTAGGTAGGTTTAGATATTTTAATTAACTTGGCAAATTCCTCAATGTCCTTGTCTGACATATTCATGCCTCTTATTAAGGTAAGCCTAAGGACCGTAGGACTGCTAAAGCTAGGTAACATCTTGAGTGTTCTCATTACCAAGTTCCACGAGTTAGGCACAACAGCTCTGTTTATTATTTTATGTTTAGTTTCATTCGGAGCTTGCAGTGACATGAAAAGTTGAGTGGGTTCTTCCTCTAAAGAGGCTAGAACATCTGGTCTAACTCCGCTGGTAACTAGAAACGTAGTCATTCCTCTCCTATGGTATTCCTTAATTAGCTCGCCTAATTTCTCGTAGAGTGTAGGTTCTCCAGTTAGGCTTATTGCTACGTGCTTAGGTTGAGATGCCTCTTTCACTCTATCTGGCTTCACACCTTCCCTTCCAAAGTAACCTGAAACTGCCCTCTTATGTTCCTCTATGCTTCCATTAACTATGTATTCTGGATCGTCAAAAGAATCCATTTTAGTGTCATCCCAGTCTATTCCTATGTCTTCTGGCTCTAATCTCCAACAATGGACACATCTAAACCAGCACCAAGCCGCAACGGGAGTCATCTGGACGCATCTATGGCTTTCTATTCCGTAAAATTTGCCCTTGTAGCACGATCTACCTGTTACAAGATACTCATGAGTCCAATGACACTTCTTGTATGCACTATGACCTCCTATGATATGATATCTTTCTTTTTCTAACTCTTTAAAGATCCTACTCATCGTGTCGATTCTTAGCTGACCGTTCTCCAAGTGTATCATTTAAACTTCTTCTTTTGTACTAAAAAACCTGATTATGCTACCAGATCACGAAGTCCGGTTAACTTCTCAATGAAACTTGAAATGCCTATGAGGAACGTGTCGCTCAAATATCTTCCCATGATTTGCATTCCCACTGGCAAGCCATTAGAGAAACCTGCGGGCAATGAAATAGCGGGTATGGCAGATAAGTTAGCTAGAACGGTGTTCAAATCCATGGCGTACATCTTAATTGGGTCATCTATTACTTCGCCTATTTTGGGCGGAAGTACTGGCATAGTCGGAGAGACGAGTATATCATATTTTGAAAATAGAGAGTCCATATTTTTCTTTATAAGGTTCCTCGCTCTCAAAGCCTTTACGTAATATTGATCATAATATCCAGCACTAAGTATGAAGCTACCTAACATTATCCTTCTTTTGACCTCCAATCCGAATCCTTCTCCTCTATTTTTAGAGAACGTCTCTTTCCAATTTCCGTCTCCATGTTCGGAGTAGCCATATCTAACGCCATCGAACCTAGCCAAGTTTGAACTGGCTTCAGACATTGCTATGATATAATAGGCTGGTAGAGCCAACTCTACATCACCTAGATTTGTCTCTTCCACTATTGCGCCTTCGCTAGCTAGCTTATCTACTACTTTCCTCGTAATAGACGACACCTCTGGTTCTGAGGAATCCATTATGTTCTTAAGGAGGCCTATTCTAACCCCTTTAATTGGTATCTCCTTGACTTCGCCAGCGTAATAGTTTATTGTCGTCGAGTCTCTTGAGTCATCTCCAGCTATTATTGAGAACAGAAGCGATAATCTCTCAACGTTGCTAGCTAATGGTCCAATTTGCTCTAAGCTGTTTGCATAAGCTATCAATCCAAATCTGCTGACGGTACCATAAGAAGGCTTTAGACCATACACTCCATTGAACGAAGCTGGAGCCCTAATTGACCCTCCAGTGTCGCTCCCTAACGCTAGACTCACATATCCAGCCGATATTGATGCAGCACTACCTCCTGAAGATCCACCCGGAGTCCTTTCAGTATTCCAAGGGTTTCTGGTTAGCCCAAAGTAGCTCGTTTCCGTTGTAGATCCCATTGCAAATTCGTCCATGTTCGTCTTTCCAATTATCACTGCACCTTCTTTTAGTAATTTTTCTATAACCGTTGCATTATAAGGTGGAATGTAATTCTCAAGCATTCTAGACCCGCATGTGGTTCTTATTCCTGTTGTAGAAATATTATCCTTTATAGCTATTAATATTCCAGCTAGTTTTCCACTCCTTTTAGCTTTGTCCTTAACTTCCTTTGCAACTTTCTCCTGCTCCCTTAATGTGATGAAGGCGTGAACTTGGTCCTCTCTTCTCTTTATTTGTTCAAAGGTTTTAGCAACGTAATCCTCCGCATCCAGTTCTCCACTAATAAACTTCGTCGTTAGACTCAAGTCTAATCACCATAAGTTCTAGGACCGACTATGTAACCGTTCTCCTTTCTCTTGACGTTGCTCAAAGCCTCGTCTCTTGTCAACCCAGGGGAGGGCTTATCTTCCCTTAGTTTTCCTGCTGGTAAAGGATGGAAAAGCGGCTCGATATTATCCAAGTTAGCATCGTTTAACTTGTTGAAGAAATCCAGAATCTGTTTTACATCATTTTTAATCCTTTCCCTTTCCTTGTCTGTTAACGTTATAAGAGAAAGTCTCTCTAACTTGTTAATTAGTTCGTCATTTACCTCGACTTTCATGGATGACACTTCCTTTCATCCAATTAATATATTCTTCTAATCCGTTTTCTATACTAAGCGATAAAATCTCTGGAACTTCGTATGGATGAACTTTCCTTATTTCGTTAATAGCCTGCTCTTCTGCTTCCTTAGTAGTCTTTATAACTAAGATGAGCTCAGAGTCCTTCTGTAGCTCTCCCTTCCAGAAGTAGAAAGACGTTACACCTGGGACAATGTTCACGCAAGCAGCTAATTTCTTTTCTACTAAATGTTTAGCTATACGCTCAGCGTCCTCCAAGCTTGATACCGTTGAAAGGATCATTACTCCTTTCATAAGGTTATATAAAGTGCTAGGGTTAATAGTCTCAGTGCTCCTAAAGGAACTTATAGAAAAGGTTAGTTTACTAGGATTCAGGGAATCGGTCTTCCTTGGTGTGGCAGAAGCTCAAGAGTTGGGTAAGGAATTTTTAGGAATAACCTTGAGTAACGGAGATGGTATAATATTGAAAGTAAATCCATACGAGGATATTTTACTTTCCATGTTTCTAATGACCAAGGAAAAGAGGGAAAACCTGAAGTTCATAGCTCTATTTAAAAATACAGAGGATACTACCTATTTTATTTACGAAATCAATAATTATGAGGAATTCCTTAATTCACTTCTGACTAATATTTCAATAGTTTACGTAGAAGTGATAAGCGGTGATCTTGAAGACTTTCTGTATAGAGCAGAAGATGGATAAGGAGACTTTCAGTCGTTTGGTTAGATTTTCTCGATTTCTAGGTAAAGTGAGCTCTTGCTATCAATTTGCCTTAGATAGTAATAGGGCAGCTCAGAACAGGGTTAAGCCTGAGGAGATAATTTCCACGCTTGATGAGATCGGAGTGAACTTAACCCCTCAAGAGAAGGATAAAATATTGAAAAGTGTTCCATTATATGACGTGGAGTTTGTAATAGAAGGAGGCAAATTGCTGTTGAAACCTCACGTTTACATAGCCGATATATTGAAGGGACGTGTTCCTTCTTCTTTCCTTTCTTATGATAGAGCATCTAAAGTTTTCGTGGTTAAACCCTTTGCGTACTATGCTTTGAAAAAGATATTAGAAGAAAATGGTTTGTCTATTAAGGAGCCCGACTTCAACGAAAGATTTGATATAGAGTTCACAGGTGAACTTAGGCAATATCAGATGGAGGCCGTTAATACGTGGAAAGAGAAAGGTATGAGGGGCGTCATAGCTTTACCTACAGGAAGCGGAAAGACTGTAATTGGAGTAGCTGCGTTAGCAGAGTCGAAAGTCCCAACTTTAATAGTTGCATTCACTAAGGAGCAGCTATTGCAGTGGAAGGAGGCAATACTAAACTTTTCTACAGCTAAGGAAGTAGGCCTATTTTACTCCAAGGAAAAGACAATTCGTGATATTACAGTAACCACATATCAAACTGCATTTCGTCACATAGGCGAGCTTTGGGATAAGTTCAATCTCATAATCATAGATGAAGTACATCATCTTCCTGCTGATAAGTTTAGAACAATAGCTGAGAACTGTATTGCGAGATATAAGCTAGGTCTTTCAGCAACCCCTTACAGGGAAGACGGTAGGCATGAATATTTGTTTTCATTAATGGGAGGAGTGGTTTACTATAAGGATGCATCCGAGTTGATAGCTAAGGGATATTTGGCTCCATACGACATGATTCAGGTAAAGGTAGAACTTACTCCTCTTGAAAAAAAGAAGTATTTTGAACTTATAAAGAAATTTAGATCCCTTTCCAAGGGTAGATCTGTTATGGAATTGGTTAAAGCCATAAAGAGGGGTGACGTAGGTGCTATGAACGCAATGAAAGTTTATGCAGAAATAAAGAGAATAATTAACTTATCTGAAAACAAGATAAGGAAAGTTAAGGAAATAGTAGATAACGAGAAAGGTAACAAGATACTGATTTTCACTCAATACGTGGAGCAAGCCGAGAAAATAGCTGAAGTTTGCGGGGCAATGCTTCTGACAGGGAAGACCCCTCAACGCGAAAGGGAGGAAATAGTTAAGTCTTTCAAGTCATCTCCATCTGGCATTCTAGTTCTAACTACCGTTGGAGATGAAGGTTTAGATATACCTGATGCTAACGTTGGAATAATAGTAGCTGGCACAAGCTCAAGGAGACAGTTCATACAGCGTTTAGGAAGGCTACTTAGGTCTAGTAAAGGGAAGAAAGCCACGCTTTATGAAATAATAGTTAAAGGTACTTCAGAAGAATATCAATCAAAGAAAAGAAGAAGTTTCGATATAATGGAAGCATTAGATGATGACTAAGGGTACGTAATAGAAAAGCGAGTACGCGAACGCTTTAAATAACACGTTGTCTACAAACAATTCAACGCTTTTCCTTTCCTTATCTATTCCAACTAGCATGTTTTCGTCGTTACGTAGAATGCTTACTAATTTTTTATTTTTCGTCTCTTTTCTGCTTACATTTACCATTTTTCCATCGAGTAACCATTTTAATGTATAAGCTGAGTGAATATTTGGAGATTCCACGATTATGTTAGCTAATAATATATTCACCTGATCCTCAGCATGTAAATTTACCTTGTGCTTGTTTGAAACTTCAATTCCGTCTATCCATGACAATGTGTCTATCTTCGTTTCACATTT
Source organism: Sulfuracidifex metallicus DSM 6482 = JCM 9184 (assembly GCA_032834875.1). NCBI lineage: Archaea > Thermoproteati > Thermoproteota > Thermoprotei > Sulfolobales > Sulfolobaceae > Sulfuracidifex > Sulfuracidifex metallicus. The sequence continues at coordinate 628,548 of CP135238.1, read as the reverse complement.
GTGATTAATAATTGAAAGCGGAGGCATGGTGATGCTAATACCTTTACTTTTAACTATTGAGGGTAGTGTAACTATTATGTCGCCTTCATTTACGGAGTAGTATGTTCCCGGTCTGCACACAGAGTAGGTCTCGTCTACGTAAGGCATTTATATTATAGGTCATTTTATTCATTAAATGTTTGAAGCTTGTAAGGTCTGATAAAGTGATGTGAAACCAGGCTGATGAATCCATGAGATGGTTTAAGAAAAGGGAGATAATAATTTATTCATTACTTTTCTCTAAATTTAAATATAGAGAGTTCACCTTTTTAGACGCAATTTCAGTTTTATTACCATATTTCTCTAAAAAAGTTAGTAAAGGATCTTTCAGGTACTTGATTAAGGCTGGACTCATAGTTAATAGTAAGGGCAATTTGTATAGGCTTGTAGATCTAAATGAATATCTCTTGACGGATTTAGGTTACACTTACCTTAAGAAGAGATCTACTCGTCGTCGTAAAACTCTACAGTGATCTTTACTTTTACGTCTTGTTTACTCATTGGTGGTAAGTTATTGCCGAAGTCCACTGCTAGATTTACAGGATTTCCCATAGAGTCGTTAAATCTTACATCTGCTACATAGTGAGGTTGTGGTTTTTCAGTTAGGCTCTTCATGAGATCGTTGTAAAGCTTTGATAAAGCCATTTGAAGCGCAAGTGGGCTAGCGAAATCCTCTGGTTTTAGGGAAAGTGCCTGAAGGTTACCCATTACTTGCCCTACTTTGGCTTTTCCTTCAAATTCTACCTTAAAAGTAGGCTGACTCATGATTAATCTAAAAATATCATAGTTACAACCATATTAAGTGTAGTGGTCTCTTAAAGAAAACTCCGCTAAAAAACTCAGAACTATTTATGCCTTTTTCCTAATTCCAATTTCTATTGTAGATACTCTAGACTGTCTTCCGTCTTGGCTAGTTACTACTTGGCTGCCTATTTTGATCTCTCTTACCTCTATCTTGTCAGGAAGGAATCTGTTCCTTACTATTTCTACAGTATCTACAGCTTTACTTATAGCCCTGCCTCTAGCTTTTATGACTATCTCGCTGACGCCCTGATTTAAAAGAGTCAGAGCTGCCAAGACGTAGTTCATTACGGGTTTTTTGCCTATTAATACTACATTACTTGGAGTTGGACCTGCACTGCTCATTTGTATTTCACCTATTCGCCTTTAGAAAGAGGTTAGGTCTAATTAAAAAAGTTATCTTGGTTCCCGTAACACTCAGTGTGATGCCTTAAAAGGGTATATATTGACAGCAATAATTTTGAAATGCTGAAAATAGTGTATACTGCCGCTTGTCCAAACTGCAATGGTAACCTTGAGGCCGATAGGGCTCTGGCTTCTATGCCTTGTTCCTATTGTCTGGGCGAGGAAGGAATCAGGATGATGAACCTTCACCATCACGATAAAGTTAAGGCAATCTACAATCTTTTAGTATCTAATAATTCTTTAAAGAATTATTGGAATATATACTATAAACTAGAGAACTTTGAGAATATAATCAGTTACTTTAGAAAGGTAGTAAGATCGGAACCTTGGTCTCTTCAAAAGCTATGGCTTAGACGTTTAGTTGATGGAGAGAACTTCACTATGTCCGCACCTACCGGTCTAGGGAAATCAACTACTATATCACTTTATTCAACTTATTTAGGTGAGAAAGTAGTTTATATAGTTCCCACCAAATCCCTAGTTGAGCAAGTTTGTAAAAAGATAACTGAATTTGGAGGGAAAGTAAAATGCGGTTCAATAGATGAAACCAAAATAAGCGTGGTAACTACTAGTTTCCTATCTAAACATAAAGAAGAGTTATCCAATTACAAAATGGATTTAATTGCAGTTGATGATGCGGATGCTATAATAAAGAGCGGAAAGACGACGGATCTCCTAGTATCCTTATTGGGTATACCAGAAGAGGCTTACGAGAACGCCATGAAGCTAGTTAGGCTGAGAAGGTTTGTCGTAAACGTCATGGGGACTCCAGAGGAAGACGTAATTAAAAAGAAGATAAGGGATCTAGAAACTAACCTAATCTCTTATAAGGGAATTTCCTCTCAGCTGGTGGTTTCTAGTGCTACGCTAAGGCCGAAAGGCTTGAAGCAGCAGGCGATAAAGTTCCTCACGGGTTTCGAACCATCAAGCGTACAAATGTATTCCAGAAATATTATAGATTCCAAATCTAGTTTAAATTTAAGTTTAATTCAGAAATTAGGTCCAGGAGGCCTAATTTTAGTATCAAGGGACTATGGAAGGGATATGATAAAGAGTATTAGGGAAAAAGTAGAGGAGTTTGGGCTTAGAGCTGATCTAGCCATAAGCGGAAGGAAATTCATGGAAAAGCTAAGCAAGGGAGAGACAGACGTTATAATAGGATCAGCCTCATATTACGGAGTAGCAGTAAGGGGAATTGATGAGCCAACTAGGATAAAGTACGTTTTATTTTACGGAGTTCCTAAAATGAAAATATCCTTAGATAATGCTCTGCTAAATCCGTTTACATTACTGAGAATAATGAAATCCTTAGAGATGGAAGATCATGAATTTGAGAAGAAGGTAATGTCTCTGTCACCTTCAGAAGCACAAGCAATAAGGATTTCTCTACTTAAAAAACAGGAAATTCAGGGCGATAAATTAAGGGGTCTAGTTGACCCCTTACTTAAATATAGGGAAAGTGTAATAGAAACTCTAAAGAAGACGAATTCAGCTAGATTTTCGACCTCTGCATTCCTAATAGTAAATGAAGGAAAGAAAGGTTTCTTTATGGAGTTTCCTGACGTGATAACGTATCTCCAAGGCTCTGGTAGGTCTAGCAGGCTATACAACGGAGGATTAACCTTAGGCTTATCAATTATCCTCAGTGATGATGATATGCTTCTAGAAATTCTGGAAAGGAGGCTTAGAAGCATGATGGGCGACTTCAACTTCAAGGACGTTTCGTTGCTAGAATTAGATAAGGTAAAGGATGATTTGGACTCCTGTAGAAGACCGAATGGAGAGACACGAAAGTTGGAGGTAACAACTAGCTTGATGATCGTTGAATCTCCTACCAAAGCTAAAACTATAGCTAGAATGTTCGGTAGACCATCCATGAGGATAATAGGCGGAGTTCCAATTTACGAAACCATAATAGTAGATGGCAATAAAGTAAATCTATTAGATATCATGGCAACAAGAGGTCACATAACTGACTTAACTTTAGACAACATAGGATATTATGGCGTAGAGGTTAAGGATAACGGTGATAGTGAAGCTCATTTCTCCAAGATAAAAAGGTGCTATAATTGTAAACGTACATTCTCAAGCGACTCTGACGCGTGTCCATACTGCGGTTCCTCAGATTTCTATACTACAGAAAATACAATTGACGCTATGAGAAAAATAGCTATGGAGGTTGATCACGTACTGATAGCGACGGATCCAGATATAGAGGGAGAGAAGATTGCCTTTGATGTAGCTTCATTTGTTTCCCCTTATAATTCCTCAATACTGCGAATAAAGTATCATGAAGTTACTAAAAATGGAATAATGAACGCATTGAGAAACCCGGGAACACTAGACGTAAACACCGTGAAGGCTCAAGTTGCCAGAAGGATAGAGGATAGGTGGATAGGTTTTGAGTTGAGCTCGGTTCTGAAGGCAAAATTCAGTGGTTTCAATTACGGTGCTGGGCGAGTTCAAACTCCCGTCCTAGGATGGATCGTGAACTCCACAAAGGACTACAAGGCTAACATGGGATATTTAGTTTATGCTAATTTGGATAATAAATATATGATGAGACGTTTTTACAAAGATAAAAACAAGGCAAGAGACTTCGTGGAGAGGAATCCTAAGGTCAAAGTGACAAAAGAGAAGGAAGAGATGATCGTACTATCCCCTTATCCACCATTTACCACTGAAACACTTCTAGTCGAAGCCAACCAGAGGTTTAAGCTACCTGCATCAGCCTTAATGAAGATAGCTCAGGATCTCTTTGAAGCAGGTCTGATAACTTATCATAGGACTGAAAGCATCCATGTATCTCCCATTGGCATTGACGTAGCTAAGACCTATTTGAAGAAAGTTGGTTTGGAGGAAGAGTTTTCCGGTAGATCTTGGGGAGAGGAAGGCGCTCATGAGGCTATAAGGCCAACCCGTCCTATTTCGATAGAGGAATTGAAGCAGGAAGTAGAGGATAATCCATTTGCCTATTTCATTAGGTTTACGAAATTCCACTATCTAGTCTATGACCTTATATTTAGACGTTTCATGGCAAGCCAAATGAGGAACGCAACAGGGAAAAAGGCAGAATTCAAAATTGCCCATAGTGAAGGCGAAGAGAAAGTGACCTTCACCACATACGTAGACGGTGGGTTCAGCAAGATCTATGATGTAAGAGTAGTGGATTTAAGGGAGGGAGAAATAACTCCTGAATACGAAATAAGGCGTGGATCTTATTCCAGACTTCTATCGCAGGCAGACATTATTTTAATGATGAAAGAGAAGGGTATAGGAAGACCTAGCACCTATTCTAAGACTCTTGAATCCATATTAAGGCATGGTTACGTTATATCAAGCAAGAAGAGATACCTTTTAGTTGCAACGAAGAAGGGTATAAATGTCTTCGACTTCTTAGATTCAAAGTTCAAGGACTTAGTATCAGAGAAGAGAACTTCGGACTTACTTACAAGAATAGATCTAATATCAACCGGACAGCTAGATCCTTCGTCGGTTGTCCTAGACATATTCAAGGAGATTAAAACTTCAGTAAACCTTCTTAACTCTTAGTAAAATGAAAGATAATCTTTTTTTGTCTCTACTTTCACTTCCAATTGAAACTGAGTCCAACTTTATTCCGTTTCCAAGTTTATCTAATATCATGTTATAGACGTCTACTGCTTTGCCTATGTCCCTTCCTACACCCTTTATTTCAACCTCTTCCGCACCTTGATTTAGCATCGTAATTATTTCTAAGACATAATCTTCTACGTTTTTCATACTTACTAAAACTTCGTTTGGCTTCTTGTCCATTATGGTTCTAGAATGACATTCTTACATGATTTAAAAATCTTACTCAGAAACACGAGCCCATTTCATCCATCAACAATAAGCGCATTCATCACTTTACGAGAACTTTACGCTTTGTATATACGTTGTTGCGTTTAAAAGTATATAGGCTATCACTTGTCTACTTACTCCGTAAAACTTTAGGGGAGTTGAGTAAGACATTTCGTTCATATCTATCACCCTTAGTTCTCCTATGTCCTCGAATGGTATTCTACGTTTTATGTCTTCTGGGTTCTGTATTATGTCTTTAGGCTTGAATATTAATTCTATTTGAGACTCTCTATCGGCTGACTTTAATAACGCTATGAACGTCTCTTCGAGGTTAGAGGGAGTAAACGACGTGAAGTAATCGTCAGAATTTACTATGTTTTGGAAGTCATCTACAAGAACCCATCTAACTTCTTTGCTATCAACATCTATGAAGGACGAGATCTTATATTTGTCGCTCATCTTTTTCAATTGTTTCAGCTTGTTCTCCAAACTTTTTAATGGAATTCCTAATACCTCTGCCAGTTCGGAGGAGGTATAAGCTCCTCCCTTTAATGCCTCGTAGATACTTTCAACTATATCTATAAGCCAAGGTCTTATGGGTACATGTGAGACTACAGCATCCCCTATGGGTGTTTCTCCTCCGTAGGTTACAATCGAAATTTTTTCTTCCCTTATAGATTTCAAGAAGGAAATTGTACCCTTTACCGAGAAATATTTCCTTAAGGTTTGTCTAAGTGCCTCATTTACTATGAATTTGTCTCTTTCAGGATCAATCTTCCTGCCCAATCTGCCAAAAGAAGGCTGAATCTCCTTTAGAGTTGCTATGAATAGGGAAGATCTCAGTATAGCTTTTTTAATAACAGCCTTCATTTTCTCTTCATCGTAATCTTTAAGCTCCTGCAAGAGATCTATGGGCGAACCTTTTATGGAGAAGCCATATATTGAAGCCCTTGCGTAAGTGCTTAATGTATATCTCTTGCTCGTTAAATATAGCATTATATGTGCTATTGTATTGGAAATTCTTTCATCTATTATTGCAGAGTACACCCATTCTTCATCTCTCTTTTCCAGAACAATAGTGGAGTTTGAAGGGAACGGAATTTCCTTTTCCTTATAGAAATCAGTAAGTTCCTTGATTGAAGAATACGCTTTATCGTCGAGTATTTTCTTGTCTATTTTCCCCTCCTTTAGTATTATGGATTCTCCCTTAGCTATCATGTAGGACTTAGAAATATTTTCCCCGCGCCATATTGGTATCTCCCCCTTTCTGCTATTCTCGGGCACTACGTCGAGGCTCATCTTATTTACATTTATTCTAGTTACCTTCCAAAGTTTCCCGCTTATTCTAATGACATCGTTTACCCTTATGTGTTTATAAACATAAACTGCATCAATTTCTCCTATCACTTTTCCCTCGAATCTAAGGGAAAACGTGTCGTTGTTATTTATCAAAGAAAAGAACTCTGAAAAGTCTTTGCACCATATCGTCTTATATTCGCGATTGAAACGCCAGACTCTGAAGAAGTTTGGACCTAACTTCAACACGTCACCCTCCTTTTTAAGCAAACCGTTCGCCTCTAGACAGTCTATCATTCTCATGAAAGTTTTTATCCCAAGGTTTGAGAATGCCCTAGCTCCGGTAACTATTTTGTAGAAATCTTCTAGCTTAGTCTCTTGGTTCTGCAGTAAATGTCCAAGTAATTCCCTTGCTACTACATCTAGAGAATTGTCGACTATTGGCTTCTCAACCTTGCCTTTCTTTGCCATCTCGCATAATGCCAGAGATTCTAAAACGTCAAAGTCGAACATGGATATTATTTCGCCATTTGGTGTTCCTGAAACGGAGTGCCCGCTCCTTCCTAACCTCTGCAGAAAAGAGGAAACTGATGGAGGAGGTCTAAACATAATAACCTTCTTTATTTCACCTATGTGGATACCCAACTCTAGTGTCTTTGTACATATTACCGCGTTGCTTTGGTTCTTCCTTAATTTCTCTTCTACCATGTCCTTAAGATCTCTTGAAATCGATGAATGATGTACGAAAACGTCTTTCTGTCCTAACTTTTCTAGCTCTTCGTGTAATCTTTCAGTAGAAAATCTAGAATTTGTAAATATCAATGAAGGAGGTTCAATTGAGCTAATAAGAGATGAGGCAGCGTCCTCCCAGGATCCATTGTCAATTTTTTTCACCTTAATCTGAAAGTCTCTTTTACCTTCTAGCTTGATTATCGATCGTTTTCTATCAGAAGATCCAAAAAGGAAGTCTGCTACTAAATTTTCGTTACTCACCGTCGCTGAAAGTCCTATCCTCTGGAAGTCGCGCCCGGTGAAATATTTTAGCCTTTCGAGTAATATCGCAAGCTGAGATCCTCTCTTAGAATTTATCAGTTCATGAACTTCATCTATAATCACCCATCTAACGTTCTTGTAAAAGTCCCTGAATTTCGATGCCCAATCTAAGTCTATTTCTAACCCCTCCGGGGTAGTAACCAGTATGTGCGGAGCATGTTTTAACCTAAGGTTTTTCTCTTTCTGCGGAACCTCACCATGTTTTCTGTTAACTATGAGCCCTAGCTTTGAAGCCCACCAATCTATCCTCAGCGACAAGTCGTTAATTAACGCTTTAAGCGGAGTTATGTAAAGCACAGCTACCGGTTTAACGTCTTCATTTATCATTTGGTTGAACAGGGGCAGAACAGCTGCCTCGGTTTTTCCGTATCCAGTAGGTGCTATTATTAGAGTATTGTTTCCATTTGAAATGCTAGGAAAAGACATTTCTTGTATCTTAGTCAATGTTGGCCAGTTCTTTTGCTTTAACAGAGTCTGTATCCTGCTGTCTAAATTCTGATGCATCAGTAATCACGTGAAATTAATAGCAACATTTACCGTTATTTTTAAAAATATAAAATCAACGATGCAGGTTATGGGGAATTATTTTGAGTGCAATACTTGCGGAAGACCATTCAAGGAAGGGCAGGGAATCATACTAACTGTAGCAGGGATTAAATTGTTTTTTCACAGCAAGGCTTGTGCTTTCAAGTTCTTCAAGGAGATAATGGAAAACGCGGATTCAGAATACCTTGGTAAAGACGTAAAGGAGGTTTATGATAAGTATCAGAAGATAATCGAGCTAAAAAAGAAGAAAGCCGAAAAAAAGATCTAGAACGGACGGAAACTACGTTATATCTATAACTTTTGTGTCATTACATTTTTAATAAGTGACTTTGTTTTACATGAAATAAAGTGAGAATCTTAAGTTAATGTATCAGTTAGTAGGTCTTTTCAAATCACAGCTCATTGTCCGCCACAGTCCTCATCTACTATACCTTTATTAGTCAAACGACTTTAATAAACTATGGATTCCGATGCAGGTTAACGTATCTAGAGTGAGTGCTTACGAATGGACGATTGATAAATCGTTTCAGAAGTGCATGAACGTTCCGGTCACAGTTTTCGCAGACGACGTTCTAATAGATAAAATGAAGCAAGACTTGACTTTGAAGCAAGCTGCTAACGTGGCCTGCCTTCCAGGAGTTCAGGAATCTGTATTCGTTTTGCCGGATGGTCATCAAGGTTATGGTTTCCCTATAGGTGGAATAGCTGCAACTTCAATAGACGAGGAAGGCGTTATAAGTCCAGGAGGAATAGGTTATGACATAAATTGTGGCGTTAGACTTCTGAGAACAAATCTAGAATATAAGGACGTAAAAGGTAAAATCACTAATTTGGTAGAAGAAATTTACAAGAACGTTCCCAGTGGAGTAGGAAGCGAAGGAAAGGTTAACTTAACTGAACAGAAACTTAACAACGTTCTAGACGAAGGTGTACGTTGGGCAGTTGATAATGGATTTGGTTGGGTCGTTGATATGGATCATATAGAGCAACATGGAAGCTGGGATCTGGCAGACTCGTCTAAGGTGAGCAGTGTAGCAAGGAAGAGAGGTCATTCTCAACTGGGAACTTTAGGTGCAGGAAATCATTTCTTAGAAATACAAGTTGTAGACAAAGTTTACGATGAGAGAATAGCCAAGGCAATAGGACTTCATGAAGGTCAAGTAACAGTAATGATACATACTGGTTCTAGAGGTTTAGGTCACCAAGTAGCCAGTGATTATCTCCAAATAATGGAGAGAGCTGTTAAGAAATACGGTATAAATTTGCCAGATAGAGAACTTGCAGCAGTCCCATTTAACAGTAAGGAAGCCCAAGACTATTTTAAGGCTATGGTAGCAGCGGCGAATTTTGCATGGTCCAATAGACAGCTTATAACCCATTGGGTAAGGGAGAGCTTCGGGAACGTATATGGAATAGACCCAGAAAAGCTAGATCTTAACATAATATATGATGTAGCACATAACATAGCAAAAATAGAAGAATATGACGTTGCAGGCAAAAGGAAGAAAGTGGTAGTTCATAGGAAGGGTGCAACTAGAGCTTTCCCACCTGGTAGCCAGGGGATACCTCAGGATCATAGCTCAATTGGACAAATAGTCCTAATTCCAGGTAGTATGGGAACTGCCAGTTACGTAATGGCAGGAATACCCGAAGGCAGGAGGACCTGGTTTACAGCACCCCATGGTGCAGGTAGATGGATGTCTAGAGAGGCAGCAGTTAGAACATATCCTACAAACTCGGTAACTGGTATGTTGGAGGAGAAAGGCATAGTTATTAGGGCAGCAACTAAGAGAGTCGTCGCCGAAGAAGCTCCTGGTGCATATAAAGACGTGGACAGAGTAGCTAAGGTAGCTAATGAAGCTAAAATAGCAAGGCTAGTAGCTAGGCTAAGACCAATAGGGGTGACGAAGGGATGAACGATAATAGAAACAACTTATTAAGAGAAGCGGTCGAGGATGTCACTTTAGACGAACTGAAAAACCTTAAGGGGGCTCTAGACTTATATAATAAAATATATGGCTTCTCAGCAGAGGCTGTTTATAAAGGTTCTCAAATTTTACAAGAAATGACAAAGGAAGCTGATCTAAGGTTCATTTCATTTACTGCAAATTTAGTATCAACTGGTTTAAGGGGACTCTTCGCAGATATGGTAAAAAAGGGATTCTTTGATGTAGTAATAACTACTGGTGGAACAATAGACCATGATATAGCTAGAGGCATGGGAGGTAAATATTACAAGGGTTCATTCGATTTCAATGATGAGGAACTTAGAGAGATGAGTATACATAGACTAGGAAACATCCTAGTACCTTTCGAGTCCTACGGTAAAGTCGTGGAAGATACAGTGAGGAAATTCACTCCAGAAATACTTAAAGACAAAAAGGAATGGAGTGGATACGAATTACTTTGGGAGTTCGGTAAGAGGATAAACGATGATAATTCGATTCTAAGAGCAGCATATGAAAGGAGAGTCCCAGTTATAGTACCTGGAATATTGGACGGAAGCTTTGGAACTAATATTTTCATTCAGTCTCAGCTACAAGGTCTTAAACTGAATCTATTTGAAGATGAAAGGGAAATTAAGGATAGGATTTTCTCCTGCAGAAAAAGCGGAGCCCTTATGATAGGCGGAGGAATAAGCAAACATCATACTATATGGTGGAATCAATTTAAGGACGGTCTAGATTACGCAATATATCTTACCACAGCACAAGAATATGATGGCAGCTTAAGTGGTGCCAAACCTAGAGAGGCTGTATCTTGGAATAAGATAAAGCCAGAGGCAAGCCAAGTTGTTATTTACGGCGATGCCACCGTGATTCTTCCGTTACTTGCCTCATCCTTAATAAAGTGAAAATATAATAATAAAGGTGAAAATAGTTGTCCGCTAAAGAGAAGTTTACCAGCATTTCGCCTGCAGAATTCTTTAAGAGAAATCCAGAGCTGGCTGGTTTTTCCAACCCTGCAAGGGCAATCTACCAAACTGTAAGGGAATTGGTGGAGAACTCACTAGATGCCACCGACGTACATGAGATTTTACCTTCTATAAAGTTAGCCATCGATACAGTTGACGCAGAGAAGTCAATCTACAAGATAAACATAGAAGACAATGGAATAGGTATACCACCTCACGTTGTTCCAGATGCATTCGGTAGGGTTCTTTATAGCTCAAAGTACGTGATAAGGCAGACTAGAGGTATGTACGGACTTGGCGTAAAGGCAGCTGTTCTTTACAGTCAGATGTATCAGGAGAGGCCAGTTGAGATAACTACTTCACCGGTTAACTCTAAAAGAATTTATTCATTTAAATTAAAAATAGATGTAAATAGAAATGAGCCGATTATATTAGAACGCACTTCATCAGACAACTTGAAAGGATGGCATGGCACCTCAGTTTCAATTTATCTTCTCGGCGATTGGATGAGGTCTAAAACTAGGGTTTATGACTACGTTAAGAAGACCTATATAATTACACCTTACGCGGAGTTCATACTTAAGGATCCAGAGGGTAATGTGTTTTACTATCATAGGTTAACAACTAAGATACCTAAGCCACCTCAAGAAGTAAAGCCTCACCCTTACGGTGTAGATATAGAGCTAATAAAGAACATGATAGCTTCCAAGAAACAAGATCAAGAAATAAGAGATTTCTTAATGAAGAATTTCCAAAGTATAGGAGATACTACAGCTTCAAAGTTACTTGAAATGGCTAAAATAGATCCTAAGACTAAGATATCCAAACTCAAGGACGAGGACATCTCAAGATTAGTAGAATCCATGAAGAAGTTCGACGGGTTTAGGGCTCCATCCTCAGACCCGCTATCAGTTATAGGCGAGGATCTGATACAGTTAGGTCTAAAGCAAATATTCAATCCGGAATTCGTCTCCGCAGTCACAAGAAGACCTAAAGCATATCAAGGACATCCTTTCATAGTAGAGGTCGGCATAGCCTACGGCGGTAGTATACCTGAAGGCGAGGAACCTACTGTTCTTAGATATGCAAATAAAATACCGCTAATTTATGATGAGAAGAGCGACGTAATATGGAAAGTAGTAAGCGAAACTGAATGGAAGAGATATGGACTTGAAGGAGATAAAGTTCAACTAGTTGTAATGGTTCATCTTTGTAGCACTAAAGTTCCTTATAAGAGCGCTGGTAAGGAAAGCATTGCGGAAGTTGAAGAAATTGAACGTGAAATAAAGAACGGTATAATGGAGGTTTCGAGACAGCTAAAAACCTATCTTTCAGAGAAGAAAAAAAGAGGAAGAGGCCAAGAAGAAGTTTTTGATGTATATAAAGTACATACCTGAGGTAGCTAGATCCCTCTCTAAATTTGTGGCTAGCAGCGACGCTAAGGAGTACCAGAGGGAAATAGAGGATCAGCTATTTTCGCTTGTGGCAAAGAAGATAGACTTAAGGGGAATTGAGGAATATAGAAAATTATATAAGGTTGAAGAGTTATGAGCGAAATTTCCTCTAAGGTTGATAAAGAAGCTAGGCAGAGGGCCGCTACAGTATTAAGAAATAGATTCCTGCAGTTAATTGATGAAATAAGGAAAGGAGAGCCTCCAGTTATGGAAATTCCCCAGAGGAACATTAATAATACGCATTATGACGAAGTTAGGAAGCTGTTGTTGTTGGGAGACAAGAAACTAAGGAGAAGCTTTTTGGACCTAAATGAAGCAAAGAGGTTCATGCAGACTTCCCTCATGGGGAGTATAATTTACGAGGCACTGGTTAATGATGAATATCCAACTATACGTGATCTATATTACAGAGGAAAGCACACTCTAGTTCTTAGAGGGCCTGATAATAGAACAGTTGAAGAGAACACTTGGGACGAGCAAAAGGAATCTGATAGTGTTATAGTGGACATCGAAGTTTTCACCTCACTCTTAAGGGAGGAGATGCTCATCCTTAGCAAGGAAAAGGGTAAGGTAGTAGGGGACATGAGGATAAGGAGCGGCAACGATGTTATTGACCTCAGTAAGATGGGACATGGAGCCTATTCGATAGAACCTACGCCAGATCTTATAGACTTCGTTGATATCAACGCAGACTTCGTATTGGTAGTTGAGAAGGACGCAGTATTTCAACAACTCCATAGGGCAGGTTTTTGGAAACAGTATAGATCTATTTTAGTCACAAGCGCAGGACAACCAGACAGAGCCACCAGAAGGTTCGTAAGAAGACTTAATGAGGAATATAAGCTGCCAGTGTATATCCTTACCGATGCGGACCCCTACGGTTGGTATATTTATAGCGTATTTAGAATAGGCTCCATAGCGTTATCCTATGAGAGTGAGAGGCTTGCGACCCCTAACGCTCGTTTCTTAGGGGTTTCCATGGCGGACATATTTGGAACCGACAAAAAGAAGGCTTACTTGTCTGAGAGCGATAGAAGAAGTTTCATAATAAAGGCTAAGGACTATGATAAAAAAAGAGCAGAGGAAATAAAGAACTATCCTTGGTTCCAAACTAAAGGATGGAAAGAGGAGATAGACATATTCATGAAGAGACAAGCTAAGCTAGAAATAGAGGCTATGGCAAGCAAGGGTTTGAAGTTCCTCGCTTTCACCTATTTGCCTGACAAAATACAAAAGCAGGACTACATAGCTTAAAAACTAACTTAATCAGCCGAGACAGGTTATTTCATCGATCAAGCTTCTTTTTTCTCTTCACTTGTATCTAAATAGCCTAAAATATCATTAAAAGTGTTTTTCATACAATATGGGCAGTACTGATATATTACTTTCTGTCCTCCTATATCGAAAGAAATGTTGAGTGTTCTCTCGTTTCCACAGGACTGACATTTCACTTTCCATGGCATACACTAAAAAACCTTAGACTCATATTAAATCTTGCTATGAAGTCATCTTAAAACCTGAAAAAATGATGAGGGGCCAAAGCTCGGAGCGAAAGAATTTAAAATAAACAGATTATTTAACAGATTGGGATTTAGATGAGCATAACTTACACTACTGTAGGAGAATTAAAAGTAGGTAGCTACGTTGTAATAGATAACGAGCCTTGCAGAGTGGTTGATATAACTAAAGCTAAAACTGGAAAGCATGGAAGTGCAAAAGCCAACGTCGTAGCAGTATCAATTTTTTCAGGAGCCAAGAAGACCCTGATGGCTCCTGTAGATCAGCAAGTCGAGGTTCCCATGATAGATAAGAGAGTAGGTCAGGTAATAGCGGATATGGGAGATAAGCTTCAACTTATGGACATGGAGAGCTTTGAGACCTTCGATATAGAGAAACCAACAGAGGAGGAAATAGTTAGTAAAATTAAATCCGGAGTAGAAGTTGAGTATTGGTTAATAATGGGCAGGAGAAAAATAGTTAGGGTAAAGTAATGCTAGATAATATAAAGGACGCAGTAAAGAAGTTTCTAGGAAATTCTTCTTACGATAAAGCAGTTGAAGAATTTATAAAAGATCTTCAAAAAGCCCTTATAACTTCCGACGTTAAAGTTAGCTTAGTCCTGTCTTTATCTAATAACATAAAGCAAAGGTTAGCTAAGGAAAAGTCCCCTTCAGTTATGGAAAGAAAAGAATGGTTTATCTCCATAGTTTACGAAGAACTAAGTAAGTTCTTTGGGGGAGATAGGGCACCCAATGTTTTGCCCTCCAAGTTACCATATGTCATAATGATGGTAGGAGTTCAAGGTAGCGGTAAAACTACTACCACGGCTAAAATGGCTTATTTCTATAAAAAGAAAGGCTATAAGGTAGGTCTTGTCGCAGCTGATACCTATAGGCCTGCTGCGTATGATCAATTAGTTCAATTAGGGAAGCAAATTCAAGTTCCCGTATTCGGAGATCCTTCTTCTAAGGACGCAGTAGGTATATCGTTAAGGGGTAAGGAAGAATTTCTTTCACAAAAATTTGAAGTCATTATTATAGATACAGCCGGTAGACATGGTTATGGAGAGGAAACCAGTCTATTAGAGGAGATGCAGTCTATATACGACGCAGTGAAGCCAGATGATGTTATTCTTGTTATAGACGCTTCCATAGGGCAAAAAGCCTATGACCTAGCGTCGAAATTTCATAAGGTAGCTCCAATAGGCTCAATCGTTATAACGAAAATGGATGGAACTGCAAAGGGAGGAGGAGCACTATCCGCCGTAGCAGCTACTGGGGCCCAAATAAAGTTTATCGGAACAGGAGAAAAGGTAAATGAGCTTGAGGTATTTGATCCTAGAAGGTTTGTTTCGAGACTTTTAGGAATGGGAGACATCAATACTATTATAGAGAAAATGAAGGAAGTGGAAGACTATGAAGATCTACAAAAGAAAATGGAGGACGTAATAGAAGGTAAGGGCAAGTTGACGCTCAGGGACATTTATAGACAATTCGTAGCGTTAAGAAAGATGGGTCCTCTATCTAAAATTTTACAGCATATACCTGGTATGGGAGTTAACCTTCCTTCTCCCAGCGAGGATCAGGTTAAACTTGGCGAAGATAAGATAAAGAAGTTCATGGCAGCCATGAATTCAATGACGTATAAGGAACTGGATAATCCATCGATAATAGACCGCTCTAGAATCAGAAGAATAGCCGAAGGTTCAGGCTTAACGGCTGAGGATGTAAGAGAGCTTATGAGACAATATGAGGCTACTAATAAAATGCTGAAAACACTGAAGAAGAGGAAGAAGGACCTTGAAAAGATGTTCGGAAACATCGAATGAAATAGAAAGTAAGGTTATAGATCTTTTGCGAAAATACCCTCTGTGTGACTCGTGTTTAGGTAGGTGTTTCGGTAAGCTCTCTTATGGTTTGAGGAATGAGGAACGTGGCAAGGGTCTCAAGACATCTATAATGCTTGAATTAGATTTCATGGTGAAAAGTCATAAGCTGGAGGAATTATTATCATTAAAGGAAATAATGTTTAACATGGGACATATAGCTGAGGGCTGGTTTAGGCTATATTTTCCTAAAGAGGAATTTCAATACAGAGCGTGCTATATATGCAATAATGAAATAGACGACATGAAGAAAGACTTTCTTAAGAAGGCTGAAGAAATTCTTAGGTCAGGACAAATAGGTAGCTACGTTTTAGGTGTTAAACTTTCCGATAGCATAAGAATGCTGGAGGACGATCTAGTCGTAAAGGAATCTCTGGAGTATTACGAAAGCATGAAACATGAAATAAAGAGGGAAGTAGGTAAAGTACTGGCTGAGAGAGGTCTCGTACCCAACATGGAGGATCCTGATTGGGAAGTTATTTATGACGTTTCTACTAGGTCGGTCTTTAAAGTTAAGACCACTAAGAAACAATTGAATTTCTTTAATAGGCTTTCTAGAGGAGTTCCGATTTCAAGTTGGAACTCGCCTTATCCGAATTCTCTTTCATCAGAATTTGATAAAATGGGTAAGAAGATCTTTTATTCAGTTTCAGAGCAACCAGATGTAAGAATTCTCACTGATTATCCTTTAGTTACAGACGAAATTGATAACATAAAAATTGATGGATATTACATAAAGAAATCGTCGCAGATTACAAGAAGGGATCTGTCTGTTATTGCTGCAATGAAGCCCAAGAAAAAGTATAAGGTTACTGTGTTCTCTACAGATCCTGAAGAAGGTTGGGAGAAAGTCTATGGAGACATTTACGACGTGTTTATAGATGCTAACTCGCCTTCTGAAGTTATGGAGAAGCTAAAAGTTAGTAAAGCCCAAATTCTCTTCATAGATCTAGTAGCATATCACGGTAGATTGAGTAAAGTAGCTGATTTATACATGAAAGGAGAATAGTTATAGATATGCGAGTAGGTCTCATAGGATTAGGTATAATGGGATATAGAATAGGTGCCAACTTAGCTAAGGAAGGTAAACTTGACGTCGTATATAACAGAAGCCAAGATAAGAGTGAGAAATTTTCAAAAGAATTTGGAGTGAAAAAAGCCAACAAACTTGAGGATATAATTAAGGACAGTGACATAGTATTGACGATGCTCAGCGACGATAATGCTGCCAGAGCAGTCATAAGTGAAATAATACCATATTCAAAGGGGAAAATAATAGTAGACATGTCAACAATATCGCCCAGACTAAGCATATCCTTAGCGAAGTTAATGGAGGAAAATGGGGGCTCTATGCTAGACGCTCCAGTGATTGGAACTTCAATAATGGTAGAACAGAAAAAACTCATAATTATGGTTGGGGGAAAGGAGGAAAGTTTCAACGAAGTAAGGAGCATATTAGAGTCTACCTCGTCTAGCGTGATTTACATGGGAAAGAACGGTGCTGGTCTTTATGCAAAACTAGTGAATAATTTGTTACTTGGGGCTTATGTTGTAGCTATGGGAGAAGCCTTCAATTTCGGCGTAAAGTCAGGATTAGATAAATCACAAGTAGAGCTGGTTCTTACTAAATTGAGTAGCGCAAGATCACCTACTACTGAGTTAAAGGTTCCAAAGCTTGTCTCAGGAGACTATTCTACACAATTTGCAACGAAACACATGAGGAAGGATTTAGAGATAATTCAGGGAGAATCCATTTATAATGGTTCAATAGTCCCTATGTCATCATTAGCATTACAGTTCTATAGGATGGCTGAATCTCTTGGACTTTCAGAGGAAGATTTCTGCTCAGTATATGAAGTCTTTAATAAATTCTCTAAGAAAAAGGAGTAAATTCTTGCATACTTTTTTATCTAGCTAATATCATTTTATTTCAATGAAACTTGATCTGTCAGGTAAAAGGGTTCTAGTAACGGCGTCAAGTAGCGGTATAGGTAAAGGTGTAGCTAGGGCTTTTCTCAAGGAAGGCTGTAAGGTGATAATATCAGCAAGAAACAAGGATAAGGTTAACGAGGTTGTTAAGAAACTAAGGGAGTCAATTTCACCTTCAGTATGGGGCTTAGAAATGGATCTATCAGATCAGGGCTCACTTGCTAAAGCCGTGGACGGAGCTTATGAGTTGATGGGGGGAATTGACATATTAGTGATTAATTCTGGAAATCCACCTACTGAACCTTCTTTTTTCAATGAAACTGAAATGAACGATTGGAGATATTCTGTAGAGATGTTTCTATTTGCTCCCATTTTTTTAGTAAAAAAGTTCATTCCTAAAATGAGAGAAAATCATTATGGTCGAATTTTCTTCCTTTCATCATGGACAGTAAAAAGTCCTCAACCTCATTTCACTTTAGCAGACGTATCAAGATCTCCTTTAATACAACTGACTAAGATTCTTTCGAAAGAAGAAGGAAGGAACGGAATAACCGTCAATACAATTCTTATGGGAAGCTTTCGTACTCCTGGTGCTGAGAGAAGCCTGAAGAAAATTGCAGAAAGGAATGGAGAGCCTTATGAGTCCTTATGGGAGAGGGAAGTTATTTCTCCTATAGCGGTTGGTAGAATAGGCGATCAGGAAAAGGATCTAGGAAGCTTGCTGGTTTTTCTGTCAACCGATTTCGGGGGATATGTCACCGGCTCCTCAATTCTCATAGATGGTGGCTCTTCGCCCTACGTGCTATAGGAGTCCTTCAATATTACCCTTGAAGATCTAAAGGGATCTAGCTTTACGTAAATTATAGAAATGTTTATAAAAGCGTCTGAAGAATCATTATCAGTGATTTATAGATGACATCTAGTAAGAAAGTGAAGGTTAGAACGCCTGCAGGAAAGGAAGCTGAACTTATACCTGAGAAGACATGGACGCTGGCTCCAAGAGGAAGAAAGGGAGTTAAAATGGGGCTATTCAAGGATCCAGAATCTGGCAGATATTTCAGGCGTAAGATACCAGACGACTATCCAGTTTAAACTTTAATATAAGCTATTTTTGATTCTAATGATGCACTTTAATCCTTCTATCGTTATAAAAATAAGTGGAAAATTTTTCGATGAGGACGGCAGTAGAAACATTTCTTCCCTTAGGGATGTAGTGAAGAATCTTTCTAGTTCTTTCAGAGTCGCCATAGTAAGTGGAGGCGGATCTAATGCTAGAAAATATATAAGCATGGGCAGAGATCTTAACCTCAGCGAGTCTTATTTAGATTTATTGGGAATATGGGCATCAAGACTTAACGCTAATCTAATAGCTTTTGCATTAGGAGATATAGCATATCCAGTGGTTCCCGATAGTCTGGAGGACTTTATAGAGAAGTGGAGTTCTGGAAAAGTAGTTGTAACTGGAGGATTTCAGCCTGGTCAATCTACAGCTGCTGTTGCAGCTTTGGTTGCAGAAGCAACTAACTCTAGCACCTTGATAGTTGCTACTAACGTAGATGGAGTTTACGACAAGGATCCTAAGGTATATAAGGACGCAGTAATGCTGAAAGAACTTACAATTAACAAGTTAAAGGAAATTTTGGAAAACAGCCAATCAGTTAAAGCAGGAACTTATGAACTTCTTGATCCTATGGCAATGAAGATAATTCAGAGATCTAGAATCAAGGTAATAGTGATGAACTACAGATATATATCGAGTCTATCTGATTTAATCAAAGATAATAAAAACATAGGCTCAACTGTAATTCCAGAGTGATATGATGTCAGTTCTCGATGAGGAAGAGTTCGTGATGCTAAGAAAGTATAAGGGCAAAGTTAAGGTTGAGAACGTAGAAAGAATAATAGATTTAATAGAAGAAGAAATGAAAAAAACGGATAAACTGAAGACTGCTGCTATATATGTGTTCGCTAACAATGTGGAAGAAATTAAATCAAACAAAGAGCTTTATGAAATTATTCTTAAGACATTAGAGAAATTTAGCCCAAAACTTGGTTTTGATAATGTGGTAGAATTGATAAAAAGTTCCATTTCATAGTTCGATTTTTAAACCAATATTTACGTTATCGTTTAAAATCCCCGTTGTTGACAGATACTCGTCATGAAAGTAGGGATATTGGACTCCACTCTTAGAGAGGGAGAGCAGACACCAGGTGTTGTGTTTACTGTAGATCAAAGAGTAGAGATTGCCAGAACTATGTCTGATTTAGGAGTAGCAATGATAGAGGCGGGACATCCTGCAGTTTCTCCTGATATTTACGAAGGAATAAAGAGAATTATGAGGCTTAAGAGAAACGGCGAAATAAGCTCAGAAATAGTAGGCCATAGTAGGGCAGTAAAAAGGGACGTTGAAGTAGCAGCTGAACTAGAAGTAGATAGAATAGCTATCTTTTACGGAGTGAGCGAGATCCATCTTAAGGCGAAGCATCATGCTACAAAGGAGGAAGCTCTTTCCACAATAGCTGATGTAATTAGCTACGCAAAAGGTCACGGAGTTAAGGTGAGGTTCACAGCTGAAGATGCTACAAGGACTGACTTCGACTATTTAGTTCAAGTAGCAAGAACTGCTAGAGACGCTGGAGCTGACAGAATAGGTATAGCAGACACTGTAGGTATCTTGTATCCATCAAAGACTAGGGAACTCTTCAGCAATTTGGTGTCTCAAGTTCCTAATGTAGAGTTTGATATACATGCACATAATGACGTCGGTCTAGCAGTTGCCAACTCCCTAGCCGCAGTTGAAGGTGGTGCCACAATAATTCACGCTACCGTTAATGGCTTAGGTGAAAGAGTAGGTATAACTCCATTGCAACAAGTTGCTGCTGCGATAAAGTATCACTTTGGAATTGATGTAATTAAATTAGATAAATTACAACAAGTTTCAACTATTATAGAGAAATACAGTGGAATACCAATGTCTCCTAACTATCCAGTTACTGGAGATTACGCTTTCATGCATAAGGCAGGAATACATGTAGCAGGAATCCTAAATGACCCTAGAACTTACGAGTTCATGCCGCCTGAAACCTTCGGTAGATCAAGAGACTATGTGATTGATAAATATACAGGAAAGCATGCTTTAAGAGACAGATTTGAGAAGCTTGGAGTTAACTTATCTGACGAAGAAATAGATCAAGTTCTAGCCAAAATAAAGGCTAATCAAAGTGCCAAGTTCTTCAGGGACGTAGATTTGTTAGAAATAGCTGAGGAGGTAACGGGAAGAGTTTTGAAGCCCAGACCCCCAGAGAAGATAGAATCATTGGTGTGGGTTTTATGTGAATCTAATGTGTATACTACGGCAGTAACCAGAAGACTTTCGGTGCTCCAAGGTGTGAAGGAAGTAATGGAAATTTCAGGCGATTATGACATCCTTCTCAAGGTAGAGGCAAATGATACTGTCGAACTAAATCAAATAATTGAAAATATAAGATCTGTAAAAGGAGTTAAATCCACATTGACCTCTCTAGTTCTTAAGAGAATGTGAAAATTATAACTAAAATCTAAGATGCGGGAGCGGGGATTCGGACCCCGGATGGCCTTCGCCAGCGGATCTCTCAATGGGTCTTGAGTCCGCCCCCTTAACCGCTCGGGCACTCCCGCTATCCTAAAAAGAATTAGATTTCTACTATATAAAAAGGCTTCTCTCCTTTTTATTGTTAAACCTCTTTCTACAAAGAAAACGTTTTAAACGTTAAAAAATTTCTTAATCTATGACAAAACTCTTCGTTATCCTAACTGCAGGAAAAGACGACATGAATAGAGTAAACATGGGAATTAATTTCGCCATAGGTGCTAGAAAAAATGCTGGTGCAGACGTTTCTTTAATGTTCCTCGGACGTGGAGTAGAAATACTAATGAAGGACGCTATGTATTTCCAGCAAATGTCAAAGCAGATAGAAGGACTAAAGACAGCAGGGGTTGAGCTATCTTATTGTACTGTCTCTGTTAAGAACCTAGGTCTCACTGATCAGATGCTGTACATAGATGGCATAAAGGGAGTAATGGGAGGAGTTGAGACTGTAAAGAAAGTTGCAGAGGGTTATACTCCAATAACCTTCTAAACACTAAAATTTAAGTTCACTTTTTTAAGTAATCTAACTTCATGGATCCCTTGATAAAGAAAGGAGTTGACTATCTTAAGTCTGCTAAAATATTGTTTGATAATGAATACTATGAGCAAGCTATGGCAATGATATTTTATGGACTACCCTATCTTATTAAGGGCATAGTAAAGGAAAAAACAGATTCTTACATTTATACTAAAGATATATCATCAATGTTAAACTTTATGAGCAGAAAGCCTGAGTACAAGGACAGCATAGATAAATTTCTATCTAGTAATGGGGAGAAAATTAAGCAAATAAATTTCATGAAGGTATATCTTAAGTATGATATTGTAGATCCTATAGATAAAGAGCTAGTTGAAGGCTTCTTAAAAGTGGTAGATGATGCCTTGAACCTATGCGAAAGGCTGGGACCATGTAAAGATGAGTAAAATAATTTCATAATTTAGCTAAGAGGTGCCTTTCCTAGGGGCGGATTAATTCCTAAAGATGATGCGACTACTTGAACCAGTCCAGTGTACCATGCTACAAGAGCTGTCAATATTCCTACTATTCCACCTGCATGTGTTAGTGTTATAGAATTTTCAATGGCTCCAGCACCAAGGAGGAAGAACGTTATCCATAAAAGGAGGAATGTCATAAAGAGAGACAAATTAGCCCTGAATGTGCCAATCCACATTACTAACGTAAATATTCCGAATCCTATTAGTACTGCACCTATTCCACTAGCTGGAACTGCACCTGCAAGTCCTGATGCCGTAAAGAAGAACCACTCCCAGAAGGCTCCGTATGTGAAGAAAGCTATGTAACCGAACGTATTTCCTTCCTTATACTCAAGTATGCCTGCTACTATCTGCGCTAGACCACCGTAAAATATAGCTAAACCGAAGACACTTGACACACTTCCGCTTAATATTCCTGCGTTATAAAAACTTAAAATTAGGGTAGTTAAGGCAAATCCAGACAAACCTAAAGGTCCAGGATTAGCTTTGTTTTGACTCATGGTAAATTCTATCTTTCTATTTTTTTTTAAAAAGTTTGTATTGGTATGTAATTGAAGTAATTTTTTAAATAAATAATACTTTAGGAGTTCAATCCACAATGATATATGTAGATGCTTGGGACGAAAGAAATAAAAGTTAAGCAAGTAGAATCTTACAGTGTCCTAGCATGGACCCGTAGCTCAGCTAGGACAGAGCGCCGGCCTCCTAGGCCGTGTGGCTAGCGGAGCAAGTCGGTGGTCGGGGGTTCAAATCCCCCCGGGTCCGCCACCTTAAGCTCACCCTTGTTCTAAGGTTCATATACTTCTTTGTCTAATATCCCTTCCTTATGTTAAAAGGAATAAAAACATAGAGAAATTACGTGCATATCTTTAGCAACTAAAGAATGGAGAATTAACTTTGATTCTATTCTGTAGAATATTGACTATTCTTTTAGCTTTCATTAGGATCACGAAGTCATTAGAGGCTACCGCTGATTCTGCATTTATTAAGAAGGAATCAACGGTCTTTGATAATATTGTGCTACCGCCAAACAACTTTACAGTTTTCGCCATGTCTCCACTTTTGCTTATTTGAGCGTCTAAAACGAATGTACATAGCTTCCCCATTGAAATACATATTTCATTAATCAGTTTTAATGATGCCACAATCATTTCTTTTTCCTTTTTGAATCTGCCCATACCTAAATCCCTTATGTATCCGTCATCACACATGTATGCCTCTCCTAGGGAGGCTGAAATTATTGAGATAGCTAAGTTAAATCCATCAATTAAGATCTCTCTATAATCTTGTGATTCTTTTTTCTTTATAGTCTCTATTTCAATGTCACTATGTATGCATCTGTAAAGAAGTAATCTCTCTTTTTCCGAGAGAAGATATCTTGAAGTTACAGCTTGAAGTGCTAGATCTCGGCTATAACCACGATTCAGCAGGAATTTGTAATCGTATGCCGCGTCACTTAAGCGATTTTCTAATGACGTCAATTGCGTTTCCGCTCTCTTTAAAGGAGAAGCTAGCGAACGTTCCTTTTCCCCCGCCTTTTCCCCCAGCCTTTCTTAAAGCGTCTATGACATTCTGAAGGTTTACGTCTGAAGAGCTTGCTATCTCTATTTTATCTCCACTTACAGAAACTGCTATCCTTTTGTTGCCTGTAGTGAAGTATTTCATGAGATCTTTATTTATTTCTTGATCTATTGTAGAGAACACGTAAAGGAGTATGTCATTTCCAACCTTTTCTGGCTCAGTTTTCTTCATTATTTCCTTCATGTACATTTTCCTGTAATCTTGCAACGTTCTTTCAAGTTTAGCCTTTTCCTCTATTAGACGCGACATTCTTCCCTCTAATTGTTCAGGGCTAGCTCCTATCATGTTAGCCACCTTACCTATTGAGTCTTCAAGCTGAGTGGCGTACTCCGATACTCTATCTCCTGCTACGTATTCAAGCCTTATGACGCCATCTTGAATCTTTTCAGCCTTCAATATTTTTACTCCTCCTATTTCGGACGTATTACTAACGTGTGTTCCTCCACATCCCTCCACGTCCCATCCTTTAATCTCTAGTAGCCTCACTGTCGACGTATTTGGAACTCCACCCTCGTATATTGAATCTCCATATTTAGTCTCAGCCTCTATCCTGCTAAGATGAATTGCCTTAACTTCTCTGTGGTCGTTTATTACATGATTGGACATTCTTTCGATTTCCCTGACTTGTTCTTCAGTGAGCATTTTATGATGGGTGATGTCTAGCCTTCCTTTTTCAGGCGTCTTTTCAGCGCCAGCTTGCCATACATGATCTCCTAACAATTTCTTTGCGGAAGCCAAGATCACGTGGGTTACCGTATGATGTCTCATAGTTCTGAATCTAGATTCCCAGTCTATCGAACCCTTTACTGCGGTTCCTTCAGGCACATTAATTTCCTTTTCCAAAACATGAACGATTACATTTTCGACCTTCTGTGTATCAATTACCCTGATGTCTCCCTCTGGGAGATGAAGGAGTCCTCTATCTCCTATCTGTCCTCCGCCTTCAGGGTAGAAGGTCGTCCTATCAAGTATCATGTATTTACCATTTATGTTTTTGACTATCCTTGCCTCGAATTCTCTTTGGTACTGGTCTTCATAGTACAGTTTCTCTGTAGCAGGGAGGTTTCTAACTTGCTTAATTACATCCAAAGGTAGCTTGGCTTTTTCCTTTCCTTTTATGGATACTGATTGATGCCTTTTAGCCACAAGTGCGTAGAAGTTATCTGGAACGGAGATTTCAATTCCTCTCTTTTTTAACTCTTCGTACAGCATGTCTGGCGGGATTCCGTTGGAATCATAGACCTGGATTAAATCTTCAGTCGAAACTCCCTTCTTAGAAAGGGAGGAAGCTATTGAGGGTACCTTAGAATACAAATCCTCAAACTTGTTTTGTTCGTTTTCAACTACGTCTAATATATACTCCTTGTTCTTCGATAACTGTGGAAAATCCTCTCCCCAGAAATTAATTTGTTCCAGTACTAATTCATAAAGTCTTACATCGGAGCCTAAAAGCTTGGCCACCCTCATGGCTCTTCTCATAACTAACCTTCCTAGGTATCCTTCTCCTGAATTGGAGGGCACCAAACCATCTGCTAACATGAGAGCTACAGTCTTGGAATGATCCAATAACTGAAACACCCTAGCTGCACGGGTTAATTCAGAGTCAACTATTTTCACATCTTCTCCAATCTCTTTTGCTACAGCCTCCCTGTGTTTTTTTACAGTCTCAGGGTTATCTGGGTCTATTCTGCCAGCTAAACGAGACGCATGTTTAAGCATAGTTTCATCTACGTAGTCAACTCCGACTTTCTTGAAGAACTTATAGACCAGTTCTCCGTAGATGGCGTGAAACGCGGTTGGGGTTTTCTGGGTAACCCAAGCTAATCTTTCAACTCCATATCCTGTATCCACTATCCTAAGCGGTAATGGCGAATATTCTCCGTTGTCTTCCTTCTTGTATTGCATGAATACTAACGTAGCTAGCTCCAGCCCTCCTACTGTAACTTCTAAACACGGTCCTGCGTTTCCCCCTCCTTCCCACCAAGACTCCTTAAAGTTTAGCTGTTCTTCTGGTATTCCTAATTCTTCAGTGAAGAACCTTGTAGCTAATTCAACGGTCTTTTCTTTCCAATACACTTCTTTATCTGGATAGTTGAATGCATGGTGGGCTGCCATTTCAAACGTAGTTAAATGTCTTCCAAACGTTATACCAACGTTATCTATATCCTCAAGTCTAATGGCCGGCTGACTTATTACTAAAGGATTTGCTGGGGGTGGAACTAGTCCACTCGTCACATGAGGCTGGAAGTCAACTATACTAGCTATTGTTAAATATAGGTCCTCTCTCCATCTTGCAAGAACTGGCTTTGGCTTTATTGGTGTATGTCCGTTTCTTTTAAAAAATGAGATGAATTTTTCTCTTGCTTCCTTCACTGATAGGGGTTTGCTCTTAATTGATATATCAAAGAAATAATAATCTGTACATGGTATATCAGAGCATACTTGCCTTGTTTTGTCTTTACTCCAAAATGGAGTTTTGCATGAAGTGCAAGTTCTTCTTAGATAATCTCTTTCTTTGAAAAAATTGAGAGAATATTCACGTTCATTGATTTGCATTAGTAAAAGAAAAGAACAAGATGTTTAAAGAATTTTTGGCTTTTATCCGAAGAGGGAGGCTAGACCGCCTGCTATTTCCTCTTCGCTTGGTCCCTTATTCTCTTCCTCCTTCTTCTCTTCCTTCTTCTCTTCTGCTGCAGCTGGTGCTTGTGCTGGTGCAGCTACTGCAGCTACTTGCATAGCAGAAGCGTTCTTCAATACTTCCTCTATGTTTATCTCCTTTAAGGCTGCAGCTACTGCTTTTACTCTTACGTCATCTACTTGTATTCCTGCAGCGTTTAGCACTGCCTTTAGGTTATCTTCTGAGATCTCCTTTTTAGCCGAATGTAAAAGGAGACTAGCGTATATGTACTCCATTCTATATCACTCTTATCAGATTATTCCGTGTTATATTTAAACTTACCCGAAGAGAGAGGAGATACCTCCTCCTATTTCCTCTTCGCTTGGTCCCTTATTCTCTTCCTCCTTCTTCTCTTCCTTCTTCTCTTCTGCTGCAGCTGGTGCTTGTGCTTTCGGTATATTTATGCCTAAGTCAACCTTGCCCTCTAAAGCAGAAGCCAATGCATAGGCTTTAGCCATAGCTCTAGATAATACATTCTCTGCAGTTTCTGGTGTTAAGTATCCTGATTCTCCAGCTAAAGCCATTGCATTTCTATAAGCCTTTCCTATTGTGACCTTAAGCACTTCTGGTACAGGATATGCAATCTCCACTGCAACTGCCATCGATTCCTGGTACGCCTTTGCTATGTTTGAAGCGTACTGACCTAAATCTATCTTTAGTTCATTAGAAGGTATTAGTAGCCCCTCGTAATAAGCGCCCTTTAAGCCTAGCTTTATATAAACTGGCATTATTCCTAATTTTTGCAAAATTGGTATAGCATCATCTGGTATCTTAGATCCAGGCTTAGCTATTACTGTATCCTCTGCTACGAAGATCTTTCCTTCTTGGACTCTTGTCTTTATCTTTAGTTTCCCGAAGGTGCTTAGTACTGGACCTGCTGAAAACCCTGTATCTCCTGCTGGGATTACTACCTCTTCCTCTGCGATATCTCCAGCTTTGGCATATCTCTTTAACTTGAACTTTTCGAAGAATATTGAGAAAGTAAACGGATTATCATTAGTTAAGATGAAAATATTGGGTCCTATAAGGTATTTTTCTAATTTCGAAACATCTATTCCAGCATTTTTAGCAGCTATTTGAAATAGTGAGTTTTTAGTAACTCTAACTATTGCTTTTCCTCTGAGTTGCTTTCTAATCTCGTGTAGCTTATCTGCGGGAAATCCCTCCAAGCTTCCTATTATTACAGTCTTATTTTTCTTCAGCTCTTCCGTGAGTTCCTCTACTTCATCTATTTTCCATTTTGCAATTTTCTTTTGCTGTATTTCTACTGCCATCTTTATCACCTCGTACTTACTTTAACTGGTTTACCCATAGTAGTCTTTATATATATGTTACCTATTTTTGATAGTGCATTCGTTACCTTTCCTTCTATTACATTTAGAACTGCTAGAGCGTTCTCAGCCAAATCTTCTGCAGATTGATCCTCTGTTCCAATAAAAGCTTGAGTATGAGGTTGATCCTTAGTTTTGACCAGTGTAGATCTCTTGTATCTATTTATGTACTCTGTTACGTCCGCTGCTCCAGGGAGTGGAGTGGGGAATTTACCTCTAGGGCCTAGAGCCGGACCCAAAATACGACCAGCTAGGGCCATTGAGTCAGGAGCTATTAGGAACCAGTCGTTTTGCGTAGCAAGTTTCTTTACTGTTCTTTTGTTTCCCTGTAGCTTCTGTAGTTCCTCTTTGCTAAGTAGAACATTAGGTTCAGCCTTCTTCGCATATTCAGTTTGCTCAAAAGTTGGCACCACTAGTACTTTCTTTTCTTTGGGTGGGGTTTTTGGCAGATTTACTATTTCCCTAAGCTTTATATCTCCCCTCTTCATGTCGACGTCTCTAAAGGTTACTATTATATCGACACTTTGTTTGAATTCCCTTTTAGTTTTATTTTCTTCCTGTAAAGCCTTAGCTACAGCTTCAGCTAGCTTGTCCTTTCCTACTATCATTCTAAACCACCATTCCACTTTTCTTCATACTTATTTAACACTTCGTCGAACTTACCTTCATCCACTTCTTTCACTAGCTCTT